>NZ_JAIQZN010000009.1 GCF_023333585.1 Argonema antarcticum A004/B2 | reverse complement strand
CCCACTCCCCCACTCTCCCACTCCCGCTAAACATACAAATTAAATGCGTAGCAGCTTATGTAGTTGGTTGGCAGAAACAGTCCCCCTTCCCTTGTCCCTCCTTGGAATCCCATCCCAGAACTGGCTAAGGCTTGTAGAATTAATATGGTTTCAATATCAATATCTTTGCCAAGCCCAAAAATGGACTCGCGAGAGTAGGTTGGGTTTCGTACCTCAACCCAACCTACAAAGAAATTGTGAAGGTATTGAATATCTGAGATGATTAATTGCTTTTCTTCGCTCTGAAGCCAAAAATAACCATTAACTACCGATCGGGAGAAGAATCTATGACTTGGCGCGGCAGTACTTCAATTTTAGACCGTTTTTTATCTTGCCTGCCTTATCTTCTACCCTTAATTGAGGTGTATGTATTTGGTATTTTCTTGTTTGCTCAGTTTCCTGTCATAGCAATGCTTTATGTTCCTCTTTACCCCGTTATGGCTATCTATGCCTATTTAGCTAGCTTTATACCGTATTTTGGTTTCATATTATTTTTTGCTTTGTACCTTCTGGTGGTAAGAAACGAAAAACTTGTACACTTTCTTCGTTTCAATACAATGCAAGCTCTCATGCTGAGTATTTTCGCATCGTTATGCTCGGCAATTCTGGAACTCCTGGGACTCTTGCGACTACCGAATTTGTATTCTATGGTAGTATCGCCTGTAATTCCTCAAATTGATGCGCCAATTGTCTTAGAGATAATTATAGATACTATCTTTCTAGGAGTTGTGGGAGCTTGTTTATATTCTATAGTTCAAGCTTTGAGGGGAGTTTATGCAGAAATACCTGCGATCTCCGAAGCTGCTTATGCACAGACAAGGTAATCCCGTACTTGTGGTGAAAAACCGGCTCTTCGGTATTTATAGCAACCGCCAGGGCGATTAAGCCAACTCCAACTGTTACATGAAGTCCATAATCCCTTACGGAGTAACCTCTTCCCTCTTCCCTAGCCCCTAGCCCCTAGCCCCTAGTCCCTAGCTATACTATGCTATTTGAGCGCTTGTGCAGAGGAGCAGAGGAATAAAAATGTTATTTTTTTGAACAAAAGCATCACAACTCCGAAAGAGCCAGAGGCTTTCAGAAACCCGGTTTCTCATCCCACCGGCAACTTGTCAGCAGAAACTGGGTTTCTGAAAGCCGTTTAAGGGTGAGACACTTCAGGTAAGGGCCGTGCTACTACGGTATTTTCGAGATAACCGATGCCCTCAATTTCAATGCGGATGCGATCGCCTACCTGTATTGGCCCAACCCCAGATGGGGTGCCAGTCAACACAACATCTCCAGGTAGCAGCGTCATCACCTGACTGATATAAGACACCAAGCGATCGGGCCCAAACACCATCTCATCGATCTGGGCAGATTGCACTGGCTCTCGATCATCATTTAAAAAGGTCTGCAACCTAGCACCCGGACTCAATTCGCGGACAATCCACGGCCCCAGAGGACAGAACGTATCGAAACCCTTGGCCCTTGTCCATTGACTGTCTCGCTTTTGTAAATCTCGTGCCGTAACATCATTAGCGATCGTGTAACCCCAAATTTTTGTTTGAGCTTGCTGCGGCGTACAATCAATGCAACGCTCTCCAATCACCAAAGCCAACTCACCTTCATAATCTACCCGCTGCGACTCAGCGGGATACCAGATCGGACCATCGATCGGGATTACCGCCGTAGATGGCTTGAGAAATAACAGCGGTTCTGTGGGGACATCTGTTCCCATTTCATTTGCGTGGTCTGCATAATTCTTCCCCACAGCCACCACTTTAGAGGGAGCGCAAGGAGCCAAAATTTGATAAGTATCTGGTTTTAACTCTGAGTCAGTAGGTTGTCCTTGCAACCAGGGTGGCGCATCAAGCAGGGTAACGCTGCGGTTTAATTCTAATAAACCGTAGTAAATCTGTCCCTTTGCAGTTTGAACTCGGACGTAGCGTTTTGCCATAACTATGACAGATGTCCTCTGGGAAAGCCAGTGAAAAGGTCTTGGTAGGCACCCCATTACCACAATTTATCATTTTTGTCAAATGAGTTGGTGGCGCGGTTGCAAGCTGGTAGTAAGATTTTGACATTTAGAAGGGTTTAGGGGAAGTCAAAAGTCAAAAGTCAAAAGTCAAAAGTCAAAAGTCAAAAGTCAAAAGTCAAAAGTCAAAAGTCAAAAGAACGATTCTTCCCTCTTCCCTCTTCCCTCTTCCCTCTTCCCTCTTCCCTCTTCCCTCTTCCCTAGCCCCTAGCCCCTAGTCCCTAGTCCCTAGTCCCTAGTCCCTAGTCCCTAGTTTCTGTAGCATTTATTTAAATATAAAAATGTAACGAATTTGACAAAATTGCTATTTTTTCAAGAATCCAAGGTTAGGCTACGGATAGATAGTTAGTTTACATAGATACTGCGATCGAGAGAAAAGTATATGAACCAAGCACTGCTGTCGCTTGAAACTGCTTCCCCTGGGCACATCTGCCCATTCGATCAAGCTTGTAGTTACCTAGAACAAGCAGCGAAAGAGTTACGAATGGATCAAGGTTTGCTGGAGGTTATGAGCCACCCGCGCAAAGTTGTGACCGTTTCGATTCCCGTAAAACTGGATAACGGGCAAGTGCAGGTTCTGGCGGGACATCGGGTGCAGCACTGTGACGTTCTTGGGCCATACAAAGGTGGAACCCGTTACCATCCGGCTGTCACGCTGCGAGAAATATCGGCGCTGGCAATGCTGATGACCTGGAAATGCGCCTTGGTAGGGATTCCCTACGGCGGTGCTAAGGGTGGAATTGCGATCGATCCCGCACGTTACAGCGTCGGCGAATTAGAGCGAATTACCCGCCGCTACACCAGCGAATTAATTAAAGATATCGGCCCTTCAGTTGACATTCCAGCGCCAGACGTAGGCACTTCCGCTCGCGAAATGGCTTGGATGATGGACACCTATTCGATGAATGTCGGTCACGCCGTGCCGGGGGTGGTGACTGGTAAGCCAATTTCGATCGGTGGTTCCAGGGGACGGGAAATGGCAACCGGACGCGGCGTGATGATTATAGTGCGGGAAGCTTTAGCCGAACGGGGTGAAACCCTGGCGGGTGCAAAGATCGTAATCCAAGGGTTTGGAAATGTGGGAGGCGCAGCGGCTGTATTGCTGGATGAAGCCGGGGCCAAGGTTATGGCTGTTTCGGATGTGTCAGGCGGGATATTTAATCCCGAAGGTCTGGATATCCAGGCTTTGAAAGTTTATGCTGCCGAAAATAACAGAAGAATTGCCGGTTTTCCGGGAAGCGTACCTGTTAGTAATGCGGAATTATTGGCGCTACCGTGCGATGTCTTAATTCCGGCGGCTTTGGAAAACCAGATAACTGAAGACAACGTGCATGAAGTGCAAGCCAAGTTTGTCGCAGAGGCGGCTAATGGCCCGGTAACTCTGGCGGCTGACTTGGCGTTGGAGGCGCGAGGTGTGACTGTGCTGCCAGATATTTTAGCCAATGCTGGCGGTGTGGTGGTGAGCTATCTGGAGTGGGTGCAGGGTCTTTCCTACGTATTTTGGGATGAAGAACGGGTTAACCGTGAAATGGAAGGCTTGATGGTACACGCCTACCACGAGGTGATCAAACAGTCGAAGATGCGGCAGGTGCCTCTGCGAGTAGCGGCTTATACTTTGGGTGTGGGTCGGGTTGCACAGGCGCTGAGCGATCGGGGTTTGTATCCGTGAACTACCCACCGCTAAATCGGAGTACCGATTATAGCGGGAGCTTCTGTAATCATAGGGAAATGCCTCAGTTTAGACTTTCGCCCAAGCTTTGGTCTTACTTCCCCTCCTACAGCAGAGACGGCTGAACCATCCGCCTTTAGCTACGGCGGAAAAGTTAAAAACTCAAGTTGCTAGTTATAGCTAGGGACTAGGGGCTAGGGGCTAGGGACTAGGGGAAGAAGTGTTTAGAATCAAGGGTTTCGGGAATTGAGAATGTCCTAACCGCCTTGGCGGTTGCTATATATCATGTCCGGTTGCATCTTTAAGTGTAAGAGCGATCTCGTCCAATTGTCTGTTTTCATCGTAGGTTAATTTTTAACCGCAGATAAAGAAGGATGAACGCAGATATGAGAACGCGAATTTTTTAGGCAAACGATGTTATCGGACATGATATTACTTGCATTCGCGCTTTAGCGCTAAAAGAGCGCTAAAGCGCAACAACGTACCTCTTAACAGCGGGAACCGCTGTTAAGAGGTACGCTGCTACGCATCTAAAATGACCGTCAGTTTTTCTGAACTTCTTGTGGGAGCTGGATCTTCTGTAAGTGCCTTGATGGAGGTGTATTTTTTCACACCAGTATCTTCCTCCAGACTGCCAGATCCACGATAGGTAGGGAGTCCTGATGCTACGGAAATTCCAGCCCCAGTTAGCACAACTATGTTTGTGTAGGTTGAAAAATTAATCGGACTCCCTTCTCTCATCGTTAACACCCGTATTAAAATTACGACTGATTTGCGAAATTAGCCTTGTTTAACTGCTTTCATCGATAAGCTGATTCGTTTCAATTTTTCATTGATTTCTAGCACCTGCACTTTCACAACTTGTCCCACTTTGACAATATCTTTTGGATCTTGAATGAATCGATCGGCTAATTGGGAAATATGTACCAAACCATCTTGATGCACGCCGATATCGACAAACGCACCAAAGTTAGCGACATTGGTGACAATACCTTCTAACTCTATGCCAATTTTAAGGTCTGTTATTTCCTTGATTCCTTCTTTGAAGGTAGCATATTTGAATTCAGCACGCGGATCTCTTCCCGGTTTTTCTAGTTCTGAGATGATATCGCGGAGTGTTGGTATACCAACGGTATCTGTGACATATTTCTTTAGGTCAATTGCCTTGATTTTTTCGGGAATTTGTGTTATTTGAGTCAAGGGTATATTGAGATCTGATGCGATCGCCTCTACTACCCCATAACTTTCAGGATGGACGGCGGTGTTATCCAAGGGGTTATCGCCTCCGCGAATCCGCAAAAAACCAGCAGCTTGTTCAAATGCTTTTGGCCCTAATTTTGGCACTTTCATCAGTTCGCGACGATTTTTGAACGCGCCATTTTCGTTGCGATAGGTAACGATATTTTTGGCAACGCTTGGCGTCATCCCAGAAACGAAAGTCAGCAGTTCTTTGGATGCCATATTTAAGTCCACGCCGACATAGTTGACGCAGCTTTCAACTGTTTCATCCAACTTTTTCTTGAGCAACTTTTGATCGACATCGTGCTGATATTGTCCGACGCCGATCGACTTTGGATCTATCTTCACCAGTTCGGCTAAGGGATCTTGCAAACGGCGACCGATGCTGATAGCGCCGCGCACGGTAATATCGAGATCGGGAAATTCTGCGATCGCAACATCAGAAGCCGAATAAATCGATGCACCAGACTCGTTCACCATCACTTTAATCGGTTGGCGATCGATCGTCGTCAAAACTTCCGAGACAAACTCATCTGTCTCGCGGGAAGCTGTACCGTTCCCAATGGCGATCAGCTGGATATTGTACTTTTCAATCAGCTTTTTGACCGTGTTAGCAGCCTGAGTGCGCTGTGCGGCGGCTTGATGTGGGAAAATAGCGTGGTATTCCAAAAATTTCCCGGTTTCGGAAAGCACAGAAACTTTGCAACCACTGCGAAATCCTGGATCGATCGCCAATGTCGGCTTCATCCCCGCAGGAGAAGACAGTAACAACTCGCGCAGATTGGTTTCAAACGTCTTGATTGATTCCATATCAGCGTAAGTGTTTCTATCAGTACGCACTTCTGTAATTAGAGAAGTTTTGATCAGACGGTTAAACCCATCTTTGAGCATTTCTTGGTAGAACTGTCGCACTGCTGGCACCTTCGTCTTAATTTCCTGCGACTCCAGATAAGACAACACAAATGATTCATCGAAACAGACATCCAAATTCAGTATTCCTTCATTTTCACCTCGGAGTAATGCGAGCAAATTATGCGGCGCAATATTTTTGACCCGAATCTGGTAATTCCGATACATCTCAAACTTGGTGCTTCCTTCGGGATGCTCATCTTTAATCCGCGAGATGAATTCGCCTTCATCCATCAAATATTCGCGCAGATAAATACGCAATTCTGCTTTTTCTGATACTTCTTCTGCTAAAATATCGGCAGCACCTTTGAGAGCCTCTTCGGCAGTTTTGACAGCTTTTTCTTCGGAGATATATTTTGCTGCTTCTTCTTCCAAAGATACAGGTTTCCCATTGCGAGCGTTCAAGGATTTGATGAATTGTGCCAGCGGTTCTAAACCTTTTTCTCTAGCAATGGTTGCGCGTGTGCGCCGTTTCGGTCTGTAGGGAAGATATAAATCTTCAATTTCATTTTTCTGTAAGCAGTATTCTATTTTGGCTTTGAGTTCGTCGGTGAGTTTGCCTTGGGACGATATTGCATCCAAAATCGTCTTCTTCCGTTCTTCCAGTTCGGTCAGATAGGTATATTTATCAGAAATGTTCCGAAGTTGGATTTCGTCAAGTCCGCCGGTACGCTCTTTGCGGTAGCGTGCGATAAAGGGAATGGTAGCACCCTCAGCGAAAAGTTCGAGTGCGTTGTTGACTTGCGTGGTATTGACGGAAAGTTCTTGTGCGAGGAGTTGAGGGATATTGAGCATTTGTTCTGGATGTTAGCGATCGCTAGTATATTGGTAAGATGGACAATGCCCACTATACTTATATTACTCTTTACATTATGAATGATAACTTCAAACCGTTGGACTGCGATGAGGATGTTTTGTTATTTAATCAAGATGCGTACACGGTGGCTAGATTTAGGGAGTTGGTGGAACAGAATATTAGAGATAACTTTGGCAATCGAATGAACCAACAATCAAGCACCAGAGTTATTGATATTTTATATTGCTTAAGGATTCCGACAAATAACCCAAACAGCAATCTATTTATTAAATTTGGCAATATTAATTGGATCTCTGACCGTGAAGGAATAAATTGTAAAATCCTAAGAATGGGTGCTAAAAGTTGGCAAGAAGGAAAACTGAGAATTCAGGCTGATATAGGTTTTGACAATAAGGCAGGAATTAAAATTGAGTTTGTTGTAGAGTTTTGTCCTGATGAACCTTTTGAACCAGAATCACCTCTAGACGATCTTCGCAAGTTGATCCAAAATGATTAATAGTCATTTTAGCATAATTGCCAGGAGCGATCGCACCCCTTCTTTAACCCCCAATTTACAGAAAAACCTTAGATAAATCAAGTAACAAATCGGGAAACCCAGGTAATGCAACTGTTTGATTCGGCAATATAATTCGTTTCAAAGCGTATCCAAATCTACCTAGCAAATTTTGATAAGGTTCGCTGTAAGCTTCTAAATGATTATCAACTAAATTGAATATCCAATAATCTGATATACCCGCTTCAGCATAAAGTGATGTTTTAACTTCTTTGTCTTTTTTTAGGGTAGAGTCTGCAATCTCAATTACAAATAGTACATCTGATGAATTAGGCAAAGCATCTCTATAATTATCATGTCGGATTCGCAAAATAGCAAAGTCTGGTTCTGGTTCGCTATTTGATGGTAGCACAATTGGGTCTTGGCATTGTAATTCGGCTATACCTACTAACAGTATTGGTAGTTGCTTGAGTAAATTTCTGCAACAGTTTATATGTGCTGTGCCTTTAGCTGCCATTTGAATAATTTCTCCGCGAATTAATTCCACCCGGTCATCTTCCGTGAGGAATCCGAGTTTTGCCAAACGGTGATATTCCTCAATGGTAAAGCATTTGGGAGTCAAAATAGTCATAATAGTTACTTTGCGTAATTTGCCTGCTTATATTTTACATCGTTGCCAAGGCGATCGCACTCCCTCCCAGAAACCCGGTTTCTGCACCCATTCACATTTTTTAACATATTTGCCAAATTAACTAACTCAGAGTTAATCTAATTAACTAAGAGTGGCGATTCAGTTTGGGATGAGGCTATGAATAGTTGCAGTTATCCAAACCCAGATTTACCGAAAGCTGAATTAGAAGTATTGAGTGCTGAATGTGACAACAATCCTCAGCAAATATCCCCCATAGACGAACCTGGATTTATAGAAAACATCTGCCAACAGAGTTTAATAGGTAAAAAATTACCCAATGCTCTCTACGTACACATTTGGGCGATCGCAAAACTCGACCCCATCCTGCGCCTCCACTACGAGAGATTTTCCCAGATTATCGCCACCGGAATGGATGGCGCAAATATAATCAAATTCCACACAACTGAGCCAAAAATATCCTATCTTTTCTATCCCGATTTCGACACAAATCCCCATCCCACCTTACGCGCCAGCGTTCAAATTGACCTGCAAAACTCTTGTGGGACAGGCGTCTCGCCTGTCATCAGCTACCGGGATTATTCTAATGCTGAAAATCCTCCCATTCTCCACCGCAAAGAAACTTTTGTCACTCCCGACTATCCCCAATACGTAGAATTTGAGCAACTCACCCGCCAAGAAGAAAAATTAGGTCTTCTCGATCGCACCAGTGTAATTGGAACTCGTAAAGGTTGGTTGCAATGTTTAGAAAATGAAGGTGTTGAAATCCAAGGTCATCGTGTCGTTCGATACATGAACAAAGGAGTGCAAGAACAGGAAAGTAACCCTAATTCCCAATTACCAATTCCTAAAATAGAACGCCACAGAGCCGCAATTGTTCGTAGCGATTTTTCGCGTCCGGTGCGTCTCGCTTTGGAAGCAAACTTATTCAATGATAACACAACTTTTTTTGATTATGGTTGCGGTCACGGTGGTGATGTTACTCGCCTTACCGAACGCGGTTACACCAGCAGTGGATGGGACCCTTATTACTTCCCAAATAATTCTCACAATATAGCTGATATTGTCAATATCGGCTATGTAATTAATGTGATTGAATTTATCGATGAACGGAGAGAAGCTTTACAAACAGCTTGGGAACTTACCAGTCAAGTTTTACTGGTTTCCGCACAAGTTTTAATCGATGATGAAAAGCAAGGTCAAATCGCTTATGGTGATGGCGTTATCACTCGTCACAATACTTTCCAAAAATATTACGAACAAGAAGAACTGAAAATTTATATTGACCAAACTATTGGTGTTGATTCTATTCCGATCGCTTTGGGAATTTACTTTGTTTTTCGGGATGAAAACCAAGCTCAAAACTTCCGTGCTTCTCGCTGTCGATCGCGTCTTTCTACTCCTAGAGTCTGCACCGAAGTCAAGCATTTTGAAGATTATAAAGATTTGCTAGCACCTTTGATGGCTTTCTTCACCGAACGGGGTCGTCTTCCGGTATCAGGAGAGTTAGCATCGGAGGCGGAAATAAAATTTGAATTTGGCAAAATTAGTCGCGCTTTTGAGGTTATTTTACAAGCTACCGATCGAGAAGAATGGGATGAAATAACGGAAAAACGCCGTTCCGATTTACTGCTTTACTTAGCTTTGGGTAAAATTAGCGATCGGCCCAAGTTCCGCGACCTAGCACCTGCGGTTAAACATGATATTAAAGCATTTTTTGGTAATTATAACTTAGCTTGCCAAATTAGCGATCTCATCTTATTTAGCTTAGGCGACTTGAGTATAATTGCCAAATGCTGCGAAGAAAGTGCGATCGGTCACAAACGAGCAAACTCTTTATATATCCACGTTTCTGCTTTATCCCAACTGGATTACCGATTGAGAATTTATGAAGGTTGCGCCAGCAGAACGATCGGTCGTATGGATGGCGCAACTTTAATCAAATTCCACACCAACAAACCAAAAATATCTTATTTATTTTATCCATATTTTGATACGGAGCCTCATCCTGTATTATATACAAGTATGCACATCGATCTCAGAGATTTGCACGTTACTTATCGGGATTATGAAGATTTTGAAGATCCCCCAGTTTGGCATCGCAAAGAAACGGTTATTACTCCTGACTATCCAGGTTATCATAAGTTTGCAAAACTCAGCCAACAAGAAGAAAACAGGGGACTGTTTGACGATTGGAATGCCATCAAAACTCTCAAAGGTTGGCAACGCTGTTTAGAAGAACATTGTGCAGAAATCCGCAATGATCATTTATACTGGCGAAAAGATGCCGATCCCTATCGGGTAAAGTTAGTGCGATCGGCAATCAGAGCAAGGAAAAAGAAATAATGAATGGCGATCGCAAATTTAAATTTGCTAATTTTAATTTAATGATATATAATCTAATCAGAAAAGATCCCAATAAAATATGTCAAGACAGAAAACTTGGGGATTTGCCGATGCTCTGGAGTAAGCTACTTCCCGTTATTTAAATATGACCTACACCCCACCCAAACTACTTAACTTTGAGGAGTTTATCGCCCAATATGGGGATAATACACGCTATGAACTAATTGACGGAGAACTCAGAGACATGGAACCTACTGGCCCTCACGAAGCTGTTGCTGGGAGTATTGCGGGTAGAATCTATGTCGAAATTTTTCGTGCTAATTTCAACTGGTTGGTGCCAAAAACTTGTTTGATAAAACCACTATCCGCTCAAGCCACAGCGCTGCGTCCTGACGTAATTGTTTTAGATAAAGCAGAACTTAATCAAGAACCACTTTGGCAAAAAGAACCAGTTATTTGTAACGGTAGTACCATTAAGCTTGTTGCTGAAGTAGTCAGCAACAATTGGCAAGATGATTATGCAAGAAAAGTGGAAGAATACGCTTATTTGAATATCCTAGAATATTGGATTGTGGACTTTCGTGGCTTGGGTGGTATGCAATTTATCGGCAATCCAAAGCAACCTACTTTCACAATCTATCAGTTAGTGAATGGTGCGTACCAGCAACAACAATATCGCTTGGGAGATCCTATCTCTTCTTACCTGTTTCCCAATTTACAACTGAGACTCGACGACATTATGCCGTCCTGAAACTCTAGTATCTCAAGTTGCTAGTTACTTGCATTCTAGGTATGTTGTTGCGCTTTAGGGCTCTTATACAGATTGGCCTAGAGTCCAAAATTCCCCTTTGGGTGATTGACAAACCAAAAAGAGTACAATAGATGCTGAGGATGCTAATGCGGGAAACCGCATTAGCGCTCAATTTCAGTGCTTTTGGTGAGGTTAAACTTCAAAAAAGATGAACCAGTTGAATCTCAAGCTCTATTTAGCAACTACCCTCTGGTGTTTGTGGCTTTTTTACCCCAACACCACCACTGCACAGATAGTTCCAGATGCCACTCTACCGAATAATAGTATCGCTATCCCTAATGGCAACAGCATCCATATTGAAGGTGGCACAACATCTGGTAGCAATTTATTTCACAGTTTTCAAGAATTTTCCGTCCCCACAGGTACAGAAGCATTTTTCAATAACACATTAGATATTCAAAATATCTTCAGTCGCATTACTGGGAAAAATCTCTCTAATATAGATGGATTAATTAGAGCCAACGGTACAGCTAACTTATTTTTAATTAATCCAAACGGCATTATCTTTGGACAGAACGCTCAATTAAATATCGGTGGTTCGTTTATAGGTTCAACTGCAAATAGCATTAGATTTGGAGATGGCAGCGAGTTTAGCGCCACCAATCCAACTGCACCATCATTGTTGACAATTAACGTACCAATTGGATTGCAGTTTGGGTCGAATCCAGGGAGTATCGTCAATCTATCCACAGTTACAGGACAAGTAAATACCCCTGCATCAATTCCCATATCCAACCATGTTGGTTTAGCTGTAGGATCGGGTCAAACTTTAGCCTTAGTTGGCGGCAACATTCAACTCAATGGTGGCAATTTGACAGCCAGTAACGGACAAATTATTCTGGTTAGTGTCGCCAGTCCAAGTTTAGTGAGTTTCGCGCCTAACTCATTTGGGATGAATTTAAACTATGATAATATTTCCAAGTTTGGAAATATAAAAATATTCAATGGAGCGACGATCAACACCAGCGGATTAGGTGGTGGTAAAGTAGATATAAGAGGTGGAAATGTCACCCTCAGCGGTTCGCAGATTTATGCACTAAATTTGGGAAATATTGATGGCAGAGGCATTGATATCGGTGCCCAACAATTTAGGGCTGAAGCAGGAGCGCAAATTTCTACCTTGGCATTAGGAAATGGTGTAGGAGGTGATATCAACATCCGTGCTACTGACTCAGTAGAACTAAGCGGGATAGGATTTGAGACGTATCAACAGTTTGTCAGTAACTATACTGTATCTGGGACGATAAACCCTTTTAGCCCGCAAATTCTTCTGATCAGCAGCACTGCTGGCAGTAGCTCGGCAGGAGACATCACGATCGAGACCGGACGCCTGCTGATCGACAATGGAACCCTTATGGGTAGCGCTACATTAGGTATTGGAAATGCAGGAAATATTAGAATTCATGCCAGGGTTTTAGATCTTGCCGGTTCGGGACTCAACACCGGCACACTTGCGGGGAGTAAAGGTACAGGAGGAAGCTTCACCTTTGAGGGAGAACAGTTAATAGTACGCGATGGAGCGGGTCTGATTAGCTCCACTCGCAGTGAGGCACCATCAGGGAATATCAACATTAAAGCTTCTGAATCAGTAGAAATCTTGCGTACCCCCTCTCGAAATCCTGTGGCTACCTTAATCGGCACAACCGCAGTCGGTCAAAATGGGAAAGCCGGGGACATTAATATCGATACAAAGCGGTTGATTATCTCTGAAGGAGCTGGAATTAGTTTATCTAGCGGATCGGTTGTTGGCGACCAACGGTTGAATACAACTGGGGGACCGGGAGGCAATTTAACAATTAGGGCTACTGAGTCGGTAGAAGTAGAAGGTATTTCTGAAGTGTTGGCGAATGGAAGTCGGAATCCCAGTTTTATTTCCGCCGATGCTAACACTCCCAGTCGGGGAGGCAGTATGCAGATTTTTACACCAGTACTGACTCTACGAAATGGCGGAATTATTTCTACGGCATCTTTAGGTGCAGGAGATGCGGGAAACATTACGATCGATGGGGATTTTTTAGAGGTGATCGGTAATGAGGGTCGAGATGCGTTTAACAGTCAAATACAAGTTTCCGTCGGTATTTCGTCTCGCGTAATCAATCCAAACGCTACGGCGAATGCAGGTTCGTTGAATTTGAATGTCTCTAGATTGATTCTTCGGAATGGGGGAACAGTCAATCTGCAAGCATTGGGTACGGGACGTGCTGGTAATATTAATGCGATCGCAGACTCGATCGCCCTTGATAACAAAAGCAGTATTGATGGCACAACGGCATCCGGTACAGGCGCAAATATTGACTTGCAAGCGCGTTCGATCCAGTTGCGCCACAACAGCCGGATTGGAACAGATGCGGGTAGTTCTACAGGCGGTAATATTAATATCAATACCGATACTTTAGCGGCTCTAGAAAATAGCGATATTACTGCTAATGCCGTCAAAGGTTCTGGCGGCAGGGTAAGTATCACCGCACAAGGTATTTTTGGCACTCAATTCCGAGAAAGTCTGACTCCACAGAGTGATATCACTGCTACTTCTGACCTTGGCCCGCAGTTTAGCGGGACTGTCCAAATCAACACCCCCAATGTCGATCCTGCTTCTGGCTTAGTGGAATTGTCAGTCAATTTCACCGATTTCAGCAATCTAGTTGCCCGAAGTTGTGCTGCTGCTAAAGGAAATAGTTTGAGAGTTACCGGACGGGGTGGCTTACCGACACCCCCCAGTCAACCCCTTACAGGCAGCGCTGTTTGGGTGGATTTGCGAAGTGTTGGACAGCAGAGGGACTCAGGGTTACAAGGCATACAAGCAGAGAATTTCCCTTTTCCGAATCAGCGATCGCCAACGATCGAAGCGACGGGATGGAAGATTAATCAAAATGGGCAGGTAGAATTGGTGGCGAATGAGAAGGGAGCCGATGGTAGTCCTTGGTATAGTACACCTAATTGTGGTGTTTGAGCGATCGCGATCGCACCCAAATTTCCTCCATTTGGATGATTTACAAACAAAACAGGGTATAATCAGCCATTGGTGCAGATGCCAGAAAACAAGAATTTGCGTTCAAGCTAGGTGCGATCGCACCCCCCAACACATGAAACAACTAAATTACTCCCTCTGTCTTGCCAGCACACTTTCCTTTTTGTGCCTAACTACCAATCACCCCACCATTGCACAAATAGTCCCAGATGCCACACTACCGAGCAATAGTGTAGCGATTCCAAATGGCAATAGTATCAGCATCGAAGGCGGTACAAATAATGGTAGCAATTTATTTCACAGTTTTCAAGAATTTTCCGTCCCCACAGGTACAGAAGCATTTTTCAATAACGGATTAGATATTCAAAATATTTTCAGTCGCGTCACTGGTAAAAATATCTCAAATATAGATGGATTGATTAGAGCAAACGGCACAGCTAACTTATTTTTAATTAATCCCAACGGCATTATATTCGGACAGAACGCGCAATTAAATATCGGCGGTTCGTTTATCGGTTCAACAGCTAATAGCATTAGATTTATAGATGGCAGCGAATTCAGTACCACAAATCCAACAGCGCCATCTTTGCTAACAATAAATGTACCCATAGGTTTACAATTTGGAGCGAATCCAGGGAGTATCATTAATAGATCGATCGCAACTTTCCCAGCAAACATCCCCACAATTCCCCTACCAATACCCAACGCCAATAACGTTGGATTAGCAGTACAACCAGGTCAAACTTTAGCCTTAGTCGGTGGCGACATCCAACTTGATGCTGGCAATTTAACCGCCAGTACCGGACAAATTCTTTTAGGTAGTGTCGCAAGTCCCGGTTTGGTGAGTTTCGTACCAACGCCACTGGGGTTGAATTTAAACTATGGCAATATTCAGAACTTCGGCAATATTGAAATCAACAGTTCGTTGATAAATACCAGCGGATTAGGAGGTGGAAAAATTGATGTCAGAGGTGGGAATGTTATTCTTAGCAGTTCAGGAATTTTGGGACTGACACTGGGAAATATTGATGGTAGAGGGATTGACATCAATGCCCAAAACTTGCGAGTAGATAAAGGGTCGCAAATTTCCACCCCTACACTGGGAGATGGAAATGGAAGCGATATCAACATCCGTGGTACTGACTCAGTAGAAATAAGCGGGATTGGATTTGACAGTTATCAAAAATTATTAGTTAATTTTCGGAGATCGGGAACAATCGACCCTTTTGATCCGCAACTTGTTCTGCTCACTGGCACTGTTGGCACTGGAACTGCTGGAGACATTGCGATCGATACTGGACGCTTGCTGATGCGCGATGGAGTAGTAGGAGGTACGCCCACTTCTGGTGCGGGAAATGGGGGAAATATCAACATCCGTGCCAACGTTTTCGATCAGGCTGGTTCTACGCTCAGCAGTGGCTCATTACTGGGCAGTAGTGGCACAGCGGGAAACATTACCGTTGCTGTCCAGAAATTAACCATGCGCGATGGTGGTCTTCTCACCAGTATCACCAGCGGTGAGGGAGCAGCGGGGAATATCGACATTACAGCGGCTGAATCAGTAGAAGTGTTAAGGACTCTCCCTGGAAGTTCGATCCAAACTTTGATCAGCGCCATATCTATAGATCCCAATGGGAAAGGTAGAGCCGGGGATATCACTCTCGACACCAAGCAGTTAATTGTTGCCCAAGGAGCCGGAATTGCTGTATCGAGCGGTGGGACTCTTGGCAACAGTAGCTTTTCTAATGGGGGCCCCGGAGGCAATTTGACAATTAGGGCTTCTGAGTCGGTAGAGTTAGCAGGTATCTCTGGACTTTTGGCAAATGGAGGATACAGTTTTAGTTTCCTCGCCAGTGAAACCAGTAGCTCTAATGGGGGAGGCAATATTTACATTGCCACGCCCGTGCTGAGAGTGCGGGATGGGGGAATAATTTTCATGTCTGCTTTTGGTACAGGAAATGCAGGCAATCTCACGATTGATGCCTCTAGCGTAGAAGTGAGTGGCACTGCTCTTGACGGTCAATTGATTAGTCAAATTGACGTTTCGGCTGGCAATTTCCTCGGTACTCCTATTCCCAATGCTACGGGAAATGCGGGTTCAATTAATCTAAATGTAGGTCGATTGATTGTTCGAGATGGGGCAGCGATCAACGTCCGGGCCCAGGGTACGCCAAATGCTGGTACTCTCACGGTTGTAGCTGATTCAATTGCCCTTGATAACAAAGGCAGCATTAATGGCACAACTGACATCGGCGGCGGGGGAAATATTAACCTCCAGGCGCAAAACATCCAATTGCGCGGCAATAGTCGAATCTCGACTAATGCGGGTAATGCTACTAGCGGTAACATTGATATCAACACCAATACCTTAGTAGCTCTGGAAAATAGCGATATTACTGCTAATGCAATACAAGGTAGTGGAGGCAGGGTAAGTATCACCGCACAAGGTATTTTTGGCACTCAATTCCGAGAAAGTCTGACTCCACAGAGTGATATCACTGCTACTTCTGACCTTGGCCCGCAGTTTAGCGGGACTGTCCAAATCAACACCCCCAATGTCGATCCTGCTTCTGGCTTAGTGGAATTGTCAGTCAATTTCACCGATTTCAGCAATCTAGTTGCCCGAAGTTGTGCTGCTGCTAAAGGAAATAGTTTGAGAGTTACCGGACGGGGTGGCTTACCGACACCCCCCAGTCAACCCCTTACAGGCAGCGCTGTTTGGGTGGATTTGCGAAGTGTTGGACAGCAGAGGGACTCAGGGTTACAAGGCATACAAGCAGAGAATTTCCCTTTTCCGAATCAGCGATCGCCAACGATCGAAGCGACGGGATGGAAGATTAATCAAAATGGGCAGGTAGAATTGGTGGCGAATGAGAAGGGAGCCGATGGTAGTCCTTGGTATATTAATCCTAGTTGTGGTGTTTGAGCGATCGCGATCGCACCCAAATTTCCTCCTATTGGATGATTGACAAAGCAAAACAGGATATAATCAGCCATTGGTGCTGATTCGCTCTTCGAGAAGCGAGCGCTCAACTCAGATCTTGCACTACGTATTCACCCGCCTGGGATTCAAATCCCAGGCTAATAGCCCAAGTCCATTAAAATGGACTGTCAGATTAGTATTCAGTATTCAGTCCACGCTTTGTGGACTTTAGCTATCAGAAAAGCGATTTGAATCGCAGGCGGGCTGGCGGACTTGAGTGGGGATGCGATCGCACCCAAATTTCCTCCGATTGGATGATTGACAAGGCAAAACAGGATATAATCAGCCATTGGTGCAGATGCCAGAAAACGAGAATTTAGACTCAAGCTAGGTGCGATCGCCCTTTCAAACATAATGAAGCAACTCAATTATTCCCTCTGTTTTGCCAGCACACTTTCCTTTTTGTGCCTAACTACCAATCACCCCACCATTGCACAAATCATCCCAGATGCCACACTACCGAGCAATAGTGTAGCGATTCCAAATGGCAATAGTATCAGCATCGAAGGCGGTACAACTAATGGTAGCAATTTATTTCACAGTTTTCAAGAATTTTCCGTTCCCACAGGTACAGAAGCATTTTTCAATAACGGATTAGATATTCAAAATATTTTCAGTCGCGTCACTGGTAAGAATATCTCAAATATAGATGGATTGATTAGAGCCAACGGCACAGCCAACTTATTTTTAATTAATCCCAACGGCATTATATTTGGCCAGAATGCCCAATTAAATATCGGCGGTTCGTTTATAGGTTCAACAGCTAATAGTATTAGATTTATAGATGGCAGCGAATTCAGTACCACAAATCCAACAGCACCATCTTTGCTAACAATAAATGTACCCATAGGTTTACAATTTGGAGCGAATCCCGGTGCAATTGTCAACACTTCCCAAGCGATCGGCCCCACACCAACCTTGCCACCCTTACCCATAGAAATTCCTGTTTCTAACAAACTTGGTTTAGCAGTAGCTCCCGGTCAAACTTTAGCCTTAATTGGTGGTGATATCCAACTGCTAGGAGGAAATCTCACAGCTTATACCGGACAAATATTACTGGGTAGCGTCAAAAGTCCAGGTTTAGTGCAATTTGAACCAACGGCTTTTGGTGTGAATTTAAACTACAGCAATATTCCGACTTTTGGCAATATTGAAATGAATGGTGCATTTATAAATACCAGCGGATTAGGAGGTGGAAAAATTGACATCAGGGGTGGAAATGTCACCATCAGCAGTTCAGGAATTTATGGACTGACCCTGGGAAATATTGATGGTAGAGATATTGACATTAATGCCCAAAAGTTGCGGGCAGAGGGTGGAGCGCTAATATCCACCCTGACAGTGGGAAATGGTACGGGGGGTGCTGTGAATATCCGCGCTACTGACTCAGTTGAACTCAGTGGGATTGGATTTGAGAGTTATCAACAGTTTCTCGCTAAGTTGCTGGTATCGGGAACTATCGACCCTTTTGACCCGCAAATTGTTCTCGTTAGTAGCACTGCTGGTTCTGGAAACGCCGGAAATATTACGATTGATGCCCCTAGAGTGCTGATAGAAAATGGGGTGGGAGTAGGTAGCGCCACGTTAAGTTCCGGCAATGGGGGAAATCTGACCATCCGTGCCAGAGTTTTCGATCTGGCTGGTTCTGGTATCAACAACGGCACATTGCAGGGGAGTACAGGTACAGGAGGAAACATTACCTTTGAGGGAGAACGGTTGATAGTGCGGGATGGTGGTGTAATCGCCAGCATTACCCGCACTAATGCAGCAGCGGGGAATATCAATATTACAGCGTCTGAATCAGTAGAAGTGTTACGCAGTCCTACTGGAACTGCGGTGCAAACCTTTATCGGTACGAACGCGATCGGTTTGAATGGCAGGGCGGGAGATGTCACCATCGACACGAAGCGGTTGATTGCCTCAGAGGGAGCCGGGATTACTTTATCAAGTGGTGCCATTATAGGAGAAAGCTTATTTGCTACGACTGGGGGATCTGGGGGGAATTTAACAATTAGGGCCGCTGAGTCGATAGAAGTGGTTGGTATCTCTGGGGTTTTGGCGAATATGGGTCAGATTCCTAGTTTTCTCGCCACTCAAACCACTACCTCGAATCGAGCAGGCGATATCCAAATTTACACCCCCGTGCTGATCCTGCGGGATGGAGGCATAATTACTGCGGCATCTTTAGGTGCGGGAGATGCCGGAAACGTCACGATTGATGCGGGTCGTGTAGAAGTCATTGGCAGTGGGAATAACGGTCGATTTATTAGTAAAATTGAGGCTTCCGTTGGCAGCGTGTTGACCTTTTCCAATCCCAGCGCTACGGCGAATGCGGGTTCGGTGAATCTGAATGCAAATCGATTAATTGTCCGGGATGGAGCGACGGTCAATGTCCAGGCGTTGGGAACGGGGCGGGCTGGTAATATTAATGTTGTAGGTGATGCTCTAGTTCTCGATAACCAAGGTAGCATTGATGGCAGAACTGCATCCGGTACAGGAGCAAATATTAACCTCCAAGCACGGGATCTCCAATTGCGCCGCAATAGTCGCATCGCAACAGATGCGGGTAATACTACTGGCGGTAACATCAATATTAATACCAATACCTTAGTAGCTCTGGAAAATAGCGACATTACTGCCAACGCACAACAAGGTTCTGGCGGTAGGGTGAGTATCACTGCACAAGGTATTTTTGGCACTCAGTTCCGGGATGAACTGACTCCTTCTAGCGATATCACCGCTACTTCTGAACTTGGCCCTCAGTTCAATGGGACTGTAGAAATCAACACACCGGATGTTGACCCCAGTTCTGGTTTAGTGGAATTGTCGGCAAATTTCGAGGAACTGAGCGGAAGCATTGCCCAAGGTTGTCCAGCTTCAGGGGGAAATCGCTTTGCCGTCGTCGGACGCGGCGGTTTACCCGTCACCCCTTACGAAGCTCTCAACGGTTGGTATAACACAGGAACTCTTAACGGGGAGCGGGAGAGGGGGAGAGTGGGAGAGTGGGAGAGGGGGGGAGTGGGAGAGGGGGGGAGTGGAGGAATTTCGATCTTTGCGATCGCCATTCCCCATTCCCCTATTATCGAGGCGACGGGATGGCAGAAGAATGCTAATGGTGAAGTGGAACTGGTGGCGAACGATCGGGGAACAGTTAGTAGTTCTGGGAATAGTATGCCCGGTTGTGGTGTGCAATAGTGCGATCTTTTCTAAATTTGCGCTCAACTCAGATCTTGCACTACGTACTCACCCGCCTGCGATTCAAATCCCAGGCTAATAGCCCAAGTCCATTTTAATGGACTGTCAGATTAATATTCAGTATTCAGTCCACTTGAGTGGACTTTAGCTATTAGCCTGCGATTTGAATCGCAGGCGGGCTGGCGGACTTGAGTGGGGATGCGATCGATCTCTTCCAAACTTCCCCATATTGCACGATCGACAAAACAAACATGATATAATTTCAGCTAATCTCTTTGTAGCAACGAAACCCAACAAAGCAATTCTTACTCTTCCCTCAACGCTCGCCCCTTCTTAAGTTATAGCAACCGATGAGTCGGTTAGGACATTCTCAACTCCTGAAAGGTTACTTCTATTTTACTTTTTAATTTTTAACTGGTTGGCTAATTCCACCCAATGTGCAATCCCTTTTCGCGTCGGTTGTCCCGATGAATTGAACGTCCAAATCTCTCTTTTGTGTTGTGGGCCATAACTGATGTGAATTGGTCTATCCGCACCGTAATAATATAGAGAATCGAAAGGTAGCTTTTGTGATAAAATCCAATCGACAATGCGATCGCTCATCTCCCCCTCGATCGAAAAATCGCAAGACGCTCCTAATCTTTGGCAATAATACTTACCGTTTTTATTCACCTCATGCGCTATATGCTGATCGATATTGGGAGCAACTCGACCATTTTTTTGTCCCGTCACCGGATCTTTCTTTTCCAGATATCTTTTCAAATCTTTCGAGCAAAACCCATAAGTAAGACGAAACTTATCGCGACCAAAAAATTCAATGATCGGCTCTAAAATAAATCGGTATAAATCTTGGAGTGCAGGCAATGTTTCTTCTAAGTTTTCGGGAAAGGGATTGATTTGTTCGGCGTACTTCTGATAAGTATTGGTACAAGTACAAAAGTCCTCAAAAGTCAAGTATTTTCCCAGTAGTAATTCTTTCATTATTGATTGACTGCAACACTATAGCTAGGGACTAGGGGCTAGGGTCAGAAGGGTCTAGAATCAAGCGCTTCAGAAATTAAGAACGTCGTAACCGCCTTGGCGGTTGCTATACAATCAATAATAATTGATTATGTCAATATTGGGATACGTGGGATAATAATTTAAAAATCAATCTAGACTACAGCGGTTTTCAGTTGCATGAAGTACACCCCAGAAACCCGGTTTCTTCAATAAAGCGGGTTTCTGGGTAGCGAAGATTATAGATTTTGCCCGTGGGACAGCGAAACCCAACATCAGAGAGCATTAAAGGAAAATCATGGAAAAATTCATCACACAATTAAAAGTACGGCATTACGAAATGGACGCCCTCGGTCACGTTAACAACGCCGTTTATCAGCATTATTTAGAACAGGCGGGAATCGAACATTCCGAACACATAGGTTTTACGGTGGAACGCTACCATGAATTAGGCGGAGTGTTCGTAATGCGCCGTTTGGAAATAGATTATCTGCGTCCAGCAGTGGCAGGCGATATTATAGAAATTACTACTTGGTTACAAGAACTTCGCGGTTCCCGTGCGATCCGTCGTTACGAACTTCGTATTTTAGGAAAAGAAGAGTTAGTGGTGAAAGCAGAAGTTTTGTGGGTGTGGGTGAACTTGGCAACAATGCGCCCAAAAGCTATTCCTCCAATTATGTTAGAAGCCTTCCAAGGCACTAAGTCATCTTCTGTCGGCGAACCGCTAACAGCAACAGATATTAGCTAATAAATCATCTGCTAATTGGTTATTGTTGGCTTTCTGTGTAGTTTATTATAATTAATTCCCATTATTCTAGGAATTGCATTCTTTCTATCACGTAGGAAGTTGTGAATACTGAATTAAATCTTTCTTTCGGTACAATACTAACAGTGGCTTATTGTGCCATTATGTAATACATGAACACCACTGAACGCCTTGCTACTCTCGATCGCATCCGTAAATTCAGCCGCCTGATGGATAGCGCTTTCCGCATCCCAGTGATAGGCTTTCGCTTTGGATTAGACCCCATTATCGGTTTAATTCCAGGTGCCGGAGATCTTGTAAGTACAGCCTTTTCCGCTTACATTATCTTTTTGGCTGCTCGTTTCGGCTTGCCGCCGCAAGTCATGTACAAAATGATCTTAAATATCGGTCTAGAAGCTGTAGTAGGTGCAGTACCTCTGGTAGGTGACTTGTTCGATGCCTATTACAAGTCCAATATCCGTAACTTGGAGCTTTTAGAGCGACATCTCATGGTAGTTGAGCCAGAAGTTATCCAGCAAAGCTATTTGGAAACGCCGGATCTAGTTTCGCCAGTTCCGACTACGAAAACCTATCAAAAAGTTAGTTCGTAGCTGGAATTATTGCCTTTGGATATCAAGTCTGGTTAATTATTTTAAATAAATGTAGGTAATAGGTATTGGCAGAAATAACAGCTAATACCTATTATTGAGCATAAGTACGATCGCAATACCCAGATTTAAAAACCAAGGAGCGGAGGCGAAAAACCAAACGATACTAATGGCAACGATCGTAACGGTGAATGCACCCAGAATTTCTCCTGTCGGTCGCTCTACGTTTGTGTGCATATAAGTCCAGAAAGTCGTTATAGCCAGCAACGGGGGAATAAATAGGTGAGTCAGAGTCATAGTAATCATCGTTTTTTTCACTATCAACGAGGGAATAATAGGCGTTAGCGCCGTTAGTGGTAGGTATATTATCGCTTATAGCCTAGTTTTTTGCGATCGCCATTAATGTGTGATTTACGCACGCTCCTATATTGGATAGTCTTAGAAGCTTCCCACTTCCTTCTCTTGGTTCATCCAACTGGATGAAATTTTAGTCTAAATCTGGAGTACAAGCAATCCCAAACGCCAGCAAACCCACAACTTTGCCCATAGAAAGCAAAATTCCTAAATTATAATGGTAAAATAAGAATAATGGCGATGCGTGTTTGTCAGGAGAAAGAAATGACTATTGCTCAAGCTAAGCGCTTTACGCTGGAAGAATACCACAAACTCACAGAAATTGGATTTTTCCATGAAGACGATCGAATTGAGTTAATTAAAGGAGAAATTATCGAAATGGCAGCAAAAGGTACGGCTCATGAAACTTGTCTGAGAAACTTGTGGAAGGAACTGCCAAAACTTGTAGAAAACAGAGCAACTCTCCAATCTCAGTCTCCGATTATCTTACCGCCTAACAGCGAACCAGAACCGGATTTTGCGATCGTGCAAAACCGAGAGGATAATTATTTATCGGCTCACCCAAGTCCAGGTGATGTGTTGCTGGTGATGGAAGTAGCAGATTCTTCTATCGATTATGACAAAAATGTTAAAATACCTCTCTATGCTGAGGCGGGTATCTCTGACTATTGGATCTTTAATTTATTCGATAATCAACTGGAAGCTTACAGCGAATCTTATCAGAATAGTAAAGGGAAATTTGGTTATCAGAATAGGCGGATTGTTTTACCTAATCAGGTAATAGCGTTACCTTGTTTTCCTGATTTGTCTTTGGATTTAAGTAGAGTATTTCCGCCAAAATAGTTAAACTAGCACTAATAGGGATGCTCAGATCTTGCACCAGGGCTATCGCCTTTGTTTCTAGCAACTAGCTAAACCTGAAAGCATAGATTTTTGGTTGATAAACCCGGTTTCTTCAGCCTTATTGAGTCATGTGCAAGATGTGAGGATGCGCGTTTGTAAGGAGAAAGAAATGACTATTGCTCAAGCTAAGCGCTTTACACTGGATGAATACCACAAACTCACAGAAATTGGATTTTTCCATGAAGACGATCGAATTGAGTTAATTCAAGGAGAAATTATCCAAATGGCAGCAAAAGGTACGGCTCACGAAACTTGTATTTCTAAATTGCTGCGGGAATTAGTCAGACTCTTAGGAGATGCAGCAACCCTCCGTTGTCAATCTCCGATCGTGCTAGCGAACAACAGCGAACCCGAACCGGATTTTGCGATCGTGCAAAACCGTCCTGACGACTATTTATCCGCTCACCCAAGTCCAGGTGATGTGCTGATGGTGATGGAAGTAGCAGATTCTTCTATCGATTATGACAAAAATGTTAAAATACCCCTCTATGCTGAGGCGGGTATCTCTGACTATTGGATCTTTAATTTATTCAATAATCAACTGGAAGCTTGCAGTGAACCTTATCAGGATAATAAAGGGAAATTTGGATATAAAAATAGGCGAATTGTTTTGCCAAATCAGGTAATAGCTTTGCCTTGTTTTCCTGATTTGTCTTTGGATTTAAGTAGAGTATTTCCGCCAAAATTGAATGCTTAAATTAACTCGAAGGTGGAAAAAAACCGGGTTTCTTGGAGAAACCGGGTTTCTGGGGGTAGCTAGTGAAAAAATAAATTTGACTATACCCTTGACACCCAAGTGGTATTATGCTAAGAATTGAAAAGACAGCTGAAAGAGCCGCAAAAGCATTTAATGTTGGTTGCGGTCTCAGCTGTAAGGGTAATGATATCCGACCCAGGGTCGGCTTAACCCATTGCATGATTATTGATCTCAAGTTGCGGAAAATTGATTGAGGAAGCTTGAAGAGGGATGATATTATCTGCGGCTGCATCGTATTGTCAAGAATCTAACATGGCGCGTATGTCATGGGTAAAACTACCTGTGTCTTATGCGCTTTGTTATTTGCTTGACCATAGAGATGCGATCGCAGATAGTACCATCCCTCTTCAAGTTTCCTCAATCAATTTTCCGCAACTTGACATCAGTAATCATGCAATGGGTTAAGCCGACCCTTGGCCGGATATCATTACCCTTACAGCTGAGACTTTGACCAGATGAATGTGTAGGTTGCCAGTTTTGTCATAGGGAATATCTTCTTTTTTAGAAGTTCCTTGTGCAAAGCTTTGTTGCAGCTAGATGTGCGATTTCTTGATGCTGTCCAGTCCAAAAATACCAAACTGGAGATATTAAGATGTCAGACATTAATATAGGCTCGGACGCACAAACAACCCAGCAGAAAGTTGGCATTTATGGTGATATTCAGAACGTTCCTATCAATCCGTATCTAGGTCGATACTTGTTGATTTTTGCCCAGTTGCGTGGTTATATAGTTTGCCAAAAAGTATACTCTTTTTGGCGAAAGGAAAATATTTCGATTGAACAGCGTTTACACGAACTTGGTTATGACTGTATTGATGTACCTCTAATAACCAAAAATAGTGTTGATGAAAAGTTGATAGCTGACTGTAAGCGCGATCGATCTGGATTAGACATAGTTATTCTTGTGACTGGAGATGGAGACTACGCTGACTTAGTTCGCCAGTTAAAAAAAGAGGGCAAGGAAGTAATAATTTTTGCTCAATCTGCTAATGCTAGTAGGAACCTAATTCAACTGGCTGAATTCTACTCTGTAGACCAATTACCTGAGCTAAATATCGATAATGTTCAACCTCAGATCAGTTCCATCCCATCTCATATCAGTTACAATCATGCTATAAACTATCTTATCGAAGCTATCAAGACTGCGATAAGCGAAGGCAAGCGTACAGGATTTTCCCTGATTGGCAAACTGATGCGTAAGGTTTGTTCCCAGTATCAGGGAGTAAAATCTATTCGTACACCTGATGGAAAGACATTTTCAAAGTTTACAAAGTTTGTTGAAGCGGCGGCAAAGGATGGGAAAGTGCGAATTAACGAACAACAATTGTTTTTAATCTAGCAATACAAAACTGCTGCCTAAAATTCCTTTTGCTTAAGCTTGCTACAGCTATCAGAAACCCGGTTTCTCTGAGAAACCGGGTTTCTCCACGACCTTCATTATTGGCGTTTTTTCATGACTACCAACTTAACAACGATCCCCTCTGAAAGCGATAATACTTATACCGATTCTAGCCAGTTAATTTACCCACTAAAAGGAGAGATACAATTGGAAGGAAAAATTCCCACATTCAATAATGAAAAGCTACTGCGCCAAGCGCTTACACACCGTTCTTATGTCAACGATAACCCCGGAGAAGGGGAAGAAAATAACGAACGTCTAGAGTTTCTGGGTGATGCGTTGCTAAATTTTTTGAGTGGGGAGTATCTTTATCGTATTTACCCAGAAATGTCAGAAGACCTAATGACCCGTCGGCGATCGGCCCTGGTAGATGAAAAGCAGTTAGCAAGATTCGCGACCGATCTGGGTTTAGACTTTAGGATGCGACTCGGTAAAGGTACAATTAGAGAGGGAGGTTTCACCAATCCAAATTTGCTCAGTAGCACCTTTGAAGCTTTTATTGGCGCGTACTATCTGGATAACAATTATAACATTGAGCCAGTCCGCGCTTTTGTGAAAAAGCTGTTTAATTCCGTGCCTGAAAATATAGTAGTGTCTCGCTCCAAAGTAGATGCTAAAAATCAATTTCAGCAATGGGTAATGGCGAATATTGGCACAAGTCAACTTCCTAAATATGTGACAGTTCAAGCAGGTGGAGAGTCTCACGCCCCAGAGTTTCTTTCCAAAGTGTTTGTAGGTGAAGAAAAATATGGAGAAGGGAAGGGACGCAGCAAGAAAGATGCTGAAAAAAGCGCTGCTGAAGATGCGCTTTTCAAGCTGAAAAAACAAGGAATGATGTAGAATTTGATCCTCTGTGCGATGAATCTCGGATATTGCACTAACATTCTCACCTCTAAGGGAATTGATGATGCTGTTGGCGAATCAGTCGGTGATGAGCCGCTCACCCGCTGGGGACTCAAGTCCCCAGCTAATAGCGAAAGTCCATTTTAATGGACTGGAAGATTAGTATTCAGTCCACTTGAGTGGACTTAAGCTATTAGCCAGCGATTTGAATCGCTGGCGGGCTGACTCCGAAAGAGCAGAATTTTCTCATCTAACTGAATTTTGCGATCTAAAATATTCTCCTTCTTCCTCTCTTCCCCTAGCCCCTAGCCCCTAACCCCTAGCCCCTTCTAAACTTGACTGAGGCACGACGATTCGCTGCACATTACAATGCGATCGCGTCCCAAGTTTTTAGCCTGATAAAGTGCCCTATCGGCCCCAGCAATCAATTCCTTTGGGGAAATGTCAGCAGTCGGAATCAGACAAGCTACCCCAGCGCTGAGGGTAATACAATCGCTGACTTCTGAAGCGAAATGAGGAATCTGCAAATCTTTGACTCTGATTTGGATTTCCTTTGCCACTCGCAATGCCCCTTTGAGATCGGTGTTGGGCAAAATCACCGCAAATTCTTCTCCTCCATAACGGGCAACTAAATCGGCAGGGCGCTTCACTGCCCGCTGGATAGCTTTAGCAACCAGCCGCAAACATTCATCCCCTGCTTGATGACCGTAGGTATCGTTATAGGATTTGAAAAAATCGATATCGCACAAAATTAGAGACAGCGGTTGTTTGTCGCGAGCTAAAATCAGCAATTGCTGTAGCAAATATTCATCAAACTTGCGCCTATTAGCTATATGAGTTAAACCATCGGAACTGGCTAGGCGCTGCAACTGTTCGTTTGCGGCTTGCAACTGTTGATAAAGTTCCGCTTGTTGAATGGCGATCGCTAACTGATTCGCCAGATGTTTCATTAACTCAATCTCCAAAGGCTGCCATGCCCTGACTGTCCCACACTGCTGAACCATCAACAGTCCCCACAACTGTTCTCCTTGCAGAATAGGAACCTCCAAGTTGGCTTTTACGCCCCACTTTCTTAATAATTCGATGTGGCAATTGGGAAAATTGGCGGCAGTTGAAACATCTTCTATAGCTCGAATGTTACCCTGCTGATAATAAGAAAAATTACCATCTCTGAGGCAACAGTCTGGGATGTTCGCTCCCAGTATAGATGTGCAGTTAGAGGCTAGAGATTCTACGGTCACATTGCCTATCTTGACGATATTGCTGTCTTTGTGCGTATTGGGTATGAAGCGGAAAATGATCGCGCGATCGGTCCCTAGAAACTGTCGCACTTGCGTCACCGCAGTGTTGAGAACTTCACTGAGATCCAGGGACTGGCGAATGTGCTGAGTAATTACCCCCATCAGCCGCTCCCGTTCGGTTTGCAGCCGCATTGCTTCTTCCGTCCACTTGCGTTTTGTGATATCTTGAGCTGTTCCCAGAATTTGTTTGGGCAAACCCTCAGCCGTTCTAGCGAAAACGATTTCCCGGCTGTGAAACCAGCACCATTCACCCGATCGATGCTCGATCCGATACTCCCTCTCAAAAATATCACCATCTTGTGCAGTGGTGAACTTTTCCTGGTGTGCAGAGACTTGCCATAAATCTTCTGGATACATCAAGTTAGGAAATAACTGCGACCCCATTTGTTGAATCTCTTCAGCTGTATAACCCAGCAATAAATCCACTTGGCGATTGATATAGATATTCCGCCCTTCTATTAAGTCATAGATGTATATAAGACAAGGCGTGGCATCGGCAATTTTTTGAATAAAATGCTGGCTTTCTCGGAGCGCCTCCTCTACCTTTGTGCGTTCCTTAATCTCTTCCAAAGCCCGATCTCGCATGGCGCGGTAATCTTGGATACGATAAGTCAGATCCGTAACATCCTCGATTACGAAAAGGGCATAGAACGATTTTGGATTATTAAGCTGTTGGTGGGATTCGACAATATCTGACTCACAAGCTGCATTGCCCAATCGAAAATCGCATTCGCAGGCTCTGCTTAGCAACGAGCTAAATCTAAAATCGGGTGCAGGTACAGCCGTGACAGTTGTGTGCTGGATGCGCCACCGTCCATCCGCCATCTGAGCGGGAATAATCGACTTGTGAAGCTGAGAAGAAAAAATAGTTGGGGGTCCTCCTTCAAAAATCTGCTTCAGTCTATGGGCGTACTTAGGCTGATGCAGATGAGGAAAATAGACGCCGATATCCTTTAATAGAATTTCGCTTCTAGAAATTCCCGTCCAGTCTTCCAGACATCGGTTCCAAAAAAGAACGCTAGAATCTTCTCGGAGAACGCAAACTCCTTCGGGAACCCGATCAAGAATGCCAAACTCTTTCTGGGCTGCCTGGATCTCGTTCATTATCACCCTCAAAAGCTAGGTCAATGGCCTTTAGCATAGCGTCGAAGGAACCCACTTTAAAAATTACAATAATATCTCCAGCAATTTGCAGTTGCTCGATGATGAAACGGGTATGTGCCAAGAAAACGCTGGCCTTGGCATCAAGATGCTTTGAATTGAACAACTTGTCAATCCTCCCTTCTAGATAAGTGGGCAGTGAGTATTCCAAGTGTTGTACTAAGACGTTACTCAGGGAACCCATAATGCCGTTGAGAACAATATTGCCTACTTCAAGCAAGGTTCCTATTTTCACAGAATCAAGGTCAGGAGTGCCCGCAGTTTCACCTGTGAGAACTTCCACGAGGGTAGATGCACTTTCGGTTGGGAAAATTAACTCGGCAGTGCCAGCAAACGAGCCAGAGAAGTTCAAGCCTACTGTGGAAAGTAGATCTCCATTGAATCGTATTTCGAGGTCTGGTTGCAACTCTTGTGGGGAAAGCACCTTTATATAAGGGATACGCAGGCAAATCGGGGAGCCGATCATTTCATTGAGGACGCCAGCGGCTCTACCCACGCCAATATTCACCAACTCCTGCAAAACATCTACCTGGTCAACTGTTAGGTTCATATATCTCTTCCTGGGTGACAACCCCGATCGCTTTTTTGACCCAATGGCGCAGTTCGTCTGGTTTGGGGATCTTGTTGAGAACTGTTAAGGCTCCCAGTTCTAAGCATTCAGCGCGAGTGGTTTGCTGAACATCTGCCGTCACTACAATTGTCGGAATCTGCAAACCTTCTTCCCGCAGCGCCAGAAGCACTTGCCGCCCGCCCATTTCCGGCATTAAGAGGTCTAACACTATACACTCTGGGTTGTGGGTGCGAATCATCTGTAGACCTTGTAGTCCGTTCGGCGCTTCCAGGATGGTATGTCCTTCTGCTTTTAGGATTTTCTGGAGCATCTTCCGGATCAAAGCTGCATCTTCTACGATTAAAATCAATGCCACTATTTCTTTTCCTCAATTTTTTTAAATTTAAGTAAATTTCTGTAATAATACAGCAAAGGTGAATCGTAGTGACTACAGCACTTTGTCATAATGGTTGACATAAATTATTAATTCCATGTCATTAGATAGCGATTTGCTGGTGCGATCGCTACTTTTACCATTTATTTCTTACTGCTTTTCATCAACTTTTTTAAGCCTAACACAAAAGTCTAAACCAATTGTAATTTATTTATCGCAATTTTAGTTTAAACTAAAATTAGTACTAACTCAAATTACTAATTACTTGCTTTCTAGGTATGTTGTTGGGGGCTTTAGCGCTCTTATCCCAGGGGGAATAAGAGCGCTAAAGCGCAACAACGTACCTACTAACTACTAAATGCCTTACCTGAAAAAGCACCTAGAGACTACAAAGTTGTTATACTTTCTGATATTAATGGTGCAAAGGTGAACGGTCGCTTTAGCTTTAATCGGTAATTTTTGGAGATTGGGGAAACTTTATGAAACACTTAGTCACAACATTTGGTATAATTTCAACCCTCCTGCTTGCACAAGGTTGTTCGTCAACGGTTAAATCTGGAGAAGCAGTTAAATCTGGAGAAACATCTGACTCTGTTGCCATAAAGCAGCATGAAGGTCATTTAATGGATAAAGGCGAAACACCTGTTGTTGCATCCGATCCTCATGCCGGACATTCGATGCACAATAATATGGATCATGGGAATAATTCAGCGCAAGCGAAGGCGTTATTCAGCGATCGCAAAAATATTCAACCGAATCAGCCTGTTGTGCTTGGTATTAATATTCAAGACTCCAAGGGGAAGGCAATTACCAAGTTTGATACCTTTCAGGAAAAAATCATGCACCTGATTGTTGTCAGCGACGATCTTCAGTTTTTCGATCACCTTCATCCCACTTATAAACAAAATGGACGTTTTGAAGTAACGGCTAATTTTCCGCGATCGGGCCAATATACTTTTTTCGCCGATTACAAACCATCTGGCCAAAACGAACAAGTCTCAGTATTGAAAAAAGGAGTCCCCGGAGCCACTCCATCTGCCCCAGCAATTGACCTGAATACTGCTAAGACTTTTGGAGATACCAAGGTGAATATCACATTTTCCAAACCCAAACTCAAAGCTGGTGAAGAAGTACACGCGATCTTTAATCTCAAAAATACTTCTAACAATCAACCAGTTACAAACTTGCAGCCTTATTTGGGAGAACGAGGGCATTTAGTCATAGTAAAACAATCCTCGAACTTGACGAAAGCAGATTATATTCATGCTCATGCAATGAAACATGACTCTGGGGGAGAAGTTCATTTTATGACTAAATTCCCTCAACCGGGAAAATATAAACTCTGGGGCCAGTTCAATCGTAATGGAAAAGTTGTTACAGCTGATTTTTGGGTAAATGTTCAGTAGCTAAATCGCAGTTGCAATTGTACAGTCAGGTACGTTGTTGCGCTTTAGCGCTAAAGCACAACAACGTAGCCATTATCCATTCTGAACAAGAACCTATGGAACGTAATATCGTGTTCGGTTACATCGTTAGTACATGAGTGATATCGTCAAATTGTCTGTTTTCATCGTTGGTTAGGTTTTTACCACAGATGAAGACAGATGAACACAGATGAACACAGATAAGAATAAGAACAGGAATTTTTTAGGTAACCGGAGATGATATAACTAGCAACTGGAGTTACTTAGCACTTTTACTGTTAAATTGTCCTTAAACAGTGTTTAATAGGTGAAAATGTTAATCGTTCGATCGCAACTTTACTCAAAAATGCCTCATGAACCATAAAAGATGGCGCTTCCCTCTTTTGGCGGCAGTTTGTTCCTTTGCCATCATACTCTCGAACTGTGGCAAATCTGAAAACCCCACTACTCCACCAGCAACCCAACAAGGAGTGCTAGTCTACGGTTCGGGGGGACAACCCGTAAACCTGGAACCGGGGAATATCACCGACGGCAATTCAATCATTGTGCAGCAACAAATCTACAATCGCTTGATTGAATTTAAGCCCGGTACTACCGAGTTTCAACCCAGTCTAGCTACTTCCTGGTCTGTTTCTGCGGATGGTAAGGTCTGGACATTTAAACTTCGTCCTGGTGTTAAATTTCACGACGGTAGCGATTTTAATGCCGAGGCGGTTAAGTTTAATGTAGAACGCTGGTGGAACCCCCAACATCCCAACGGTTACCGCAATGCTGGCAAATCTTATGAAATTTGGCAGCAAGTTTTCGGCGGTTTTAAAGGGAAATCGGAATCACTGTTGCAAGATGTTGTGGTGGTGGATAATTCTACAATTCAGTTTAAGCTCAAACAGCCGTTTGCTGCTTTTCCTGTCGCCATTGGTTCGGGTTACTTCGGGATTGCCAGTCCTGCTGCTATTAAGAAAGCTGGCGCTAGTTACGGGACTCCAGGTTCGTTGGCAGTAGGAACGGGGCCATTTATTTTTAAGGAATGGCGTACAGGCGATCGCATTCTCCTAGAAAAAAACCCCAATTACTGGAAAAAAGGCGACCCCAAAATCAACCAATTGGTAATCCGTTTTATCACCGATCCAGCAGCTAGATTAGCACAACTCAGAGCCGGTCAGATTGATTTTACGGTAGATTTAGCACCAGATCAGCGCAAAGAAGTGGAGAGCGATACCAATTTAGTCGCCATTCCTCGTCCTTCCTTTAATGTAGGTTATTTGGCGCTGAATCCCAGCTACAAGCCACTTGGGGATGCGAAAGTGCGGCAGGCGATCGCCCTTGCCATCAACAACGACCAAATCGTACAAGCCTTCTGGGGCAATTTAGGCAAACACGACAGCCATTTTACGCCGCCATCTTTAAATTGGGCCCAATCAAGTAAAATTACGGAATACAAGTATAACCCGCAAAAAGCCAAGCAATTACTAGCTCAAGCAGGCTATTCCAATGGCTTTGACTTAGAACTTTGGTATATGCCCGTTTCGCGACCTTATTTTCCTACTCCCAAGCCAATTGCTGAAGCTTTTGCTGCCGACTTGAGTGCGATCGGCATTCGCGTCAAACTGAATACCAAAGATTGGGCAGCTTACTTGAGCGATCGTCGAAAACCCCCAGGCTTTCAAGCTTTCATGTTAGGCTGGACACCCGACTACGGCGACCCCGACAGCTTCTATTATCCCCACTTTAGCCCTGGTGCCACCGATGATATAGGTAATTGGAAAAATGATAAAGTTACCCAACTTTTAGATCGAGGTAGAGCAACTGGGGATAAAGCAGCTAGAGGTAAAATTTACGCTGAAGTCGATGAAATATTGCATAACGAAGCAGTACGTTTGCCGATCGTACATTCACAGCCGCTTTTAGCTAAACGCAAAAACATTCAAGGATGGATTCCCAGTCCTTTAGGTAGCGAGTCATTTGAGCAAATTGAGAAAAAGTGAGCATTTTAGCAGTATATTAATCTCAGATCTTGCAGTAATGAATCATATCCGATCTTATCTGCGTTCATCTGCGTTCATCTGTCTTCATCTGTGGTTAAATTTAACCAATGATGCTCACAGTAAATGCCCATGTAACAGGACATGATCCGATACCAAATCCGGGTTTGTTAGCCCCTTTTTAAATAATCGCTCCAGACACAGAGAGCGAAGAGAGAAGACGAAGAAGATAAAGGGAGTATTTAACCAGGATTTGGTATGATGCGTTACTAACGCACCCTACTCGATCGCAAAAATTTATGTGGAAATACATCGCCAAACGCCTACTCAGCCTCCTACCAGTTTTATTAGGAATTACCCTTTTAGTATTCGTATTGTTGCACCTAATACCAGGCGATCCAGCCGTAGTACTATCAGGAGAAAGAGCCACACCAGAACAAGTGGAAGCACTCAGACAGCAGTTAGGTTTAAATCGGCCTTTACCCCTACAATATCTCGCATTTCTAGAAAAGCTAATTCGCTTCGACTTTGGCACCAGTATTATCAGCGGTATTCCGATTGCCGATGAGATAAAAAATCGCTGGCCTGCTACATTTGAGTTATCCGTCGCCGCGATGTTAATAGCAATTACTTTGGGAATACCAGCCGGAATTTTCGCCGCAGTTCGCAAAAATAGCTGGCTCGATAATCTCTTAATGAGTGGCTCTTTGATTGGTGTTTCTCTACCAGTATACTGGTTAGGATTATTGCTAATTTACTTATTTGCAGTCAACCTACAACTGCTACCTCCCAGCGGGCGAATTAGTGTTGAAACTGGTTTCAATTTCAAACCAATCACAAACTTTTATGTGCTGGATTCTTTGTTCAGATTTGATATAGCAAACTTAAAAGATGTGCTAGTTCACCTTATTTTACCAGCACTAACATTAGGCACTATCCCCCTAGCAATTATCGCTCGGATTACGCGCAGTGCCATGCTGGAAGTGCTATTGCAAGATTATATACGCACTGCTAAAGCAAAAGGCGTTCCCAGATACTTAGTTATATTCCAACACGCGCTGAAAAATGCTTTATTGCCAATTAGTACCACTATAGGTTTACAATTCGGTAACCTTCTTGGTGGAGCCATTCTCACTGAAACAATCTTTTCTTGGCCGGGAATTGGTTCTTGGATATATGAGGGAATTCTAGCGCGAGATTACCCTGTTGTGCAAGGCGGGGTGGTGTTTGTGTCCGTGACTTTTGTGCTAATTAATTTGTTAGTTGATATATCTTATGCTTTGTTCGATCCGAGAATTCAATACAAATGAGGGAGAGGGAAGAGGGAGAGGGAGGGGGTAAAAAATATGTTTTTTACGAACATTTGCATAGAAATGGCGAAAGGTCAGAAAAAAGCTTTTAGTTTGGTGAAATTAAGGGGTAGATTACCTATGAGTAGTTTTGAAGAGTTGCAAGTGTGGCAGAAAGCGATGGATATGGCAGAGGCAGTATACAGAGTGGCACTAACATTTCCAACCCAGTATAGGTTTAGTCTGTGCCAGCAGCTAGAGCGTTCATCAATATCTGTTGCATCGAACATTGCAGAAGGTTATGGTCGTCGTACAACTGGTGAATACATTCAATTTTTAGGAATTGCTCGTGGTTCGGCAAACGAAGTGATTACACAGTTAATACTAGCTCAGCGTATGAAAATGACTGACACGGATTTGCAACCAGTCATCAAACAGTGTATTGAAATTCGTCAAATGCTCTCAGCAATGATGAAGTCTCTGGGCAACAAATAACTTTCCCTCGTCCCTGTCCCTCTCCCTCGTCCCTCTCCCTCCTTTCCATGAATCCACTTAAACGGTTTTTACAATCCACTTCTGGGAAAATTGGCCTAATCCTAACAATCGCTATCCTACTAATTTCCCTTTTAGCGCCAATTCTCCATCCCTACGACCCCGCCACCGACAGAAACTATCTGTTGCGGTTGAAACCTCCGAATTCCGAACATTGGTTTGGCACTGACGGGTTAGGGAGAGATATTTTAGTTCTGGTGTGGTACGGAATGCGAACCTCTCTGACTGTCGGACTGATATCGGTAGGATTGGGATTAATTGTAGGATTAATTTTGGGACTGATTGCTGGCTATTTCCGAGGTTATATCGAAACGGTAATTGGGTGGTTAACTGATATTTTGTTAGCTTTTCCTTCTATACTGTTAGCGATCGCGATCGTCACCGTTAGTGGCCCCAGTCTGCAAAGCGTTATGATCGCCGTGGGAGTAGTACAAATCCCGATTTATATCAGACTTACGCGCAGCATGGTACTATCCCTGAGAGAACAGGAATTTGTAATAGCAACGAAAGCTCTCGGTGCTTCTCCAACGCGCATTATTTTCAACCACATTTTGCCCAGCACCCTATCGCCGTTAGTCGTACAAGCCACTCTTTCTATAGGTACTGCTACCCTGGAAGCGGCAGGATTGGGTTTTTTGGGTTTAGGCGCACAACCTCCTACACCAGAGTTAGGAACGATGCTATCTGATGCTTTTAAAAGTGGCTATTCTCTTTCTTCACCTTGGACAACAATTTTCCCCGGTTTATTTATTACCCTGACTGTTTTAGCTTTCAATCTTTTGGGTGATGGTTTGCGCGATAGTCTCGATCCGCGTTCTTAGGGACTGGTGACTGGAAGGTGTTTACGCTCCACTGTGTTCCGAATTGGCATATAAAATGATTAGAGTCGGAAAATATTAACCTTTGAACAAGCGAGTGATCGAGTATACAATTGAGTTGGCCAGCCCGATGACAGCACTAATCAGGTAAATGTTTTGCCAAGTTTCTCTGGAACTCATACGATAGGTTGTGGCACGACCCCTACCGCCTGCGCCATCACGTTCTAAATCGTAAATAATTTTCTCTCGATACCATCTGTCAGACTTTCCTGGATACTTAAATTTCGCGTGTTCCAGCAGTCGTTTTGCTAAGGCTTTATCTCCTCTGACAGCCTGGAGCAAAATTGGATCTATCCCATCGGTATTCCTGGAATTATTATGCCAGATCGCCACACCGACTAGAGCCACTACCATGAGTAGAGCTATTATTAGGCTGGGTTTCATAGCTTATCCACCTGATAAATATCGCTATTCTATCCGCTGATTTTTTGAACGGCAAGTACGTAAATTTACCATCTTAAATCCCTCAATCTTCTACCTCAAGTTGACCTACCGTAACGGCGCAAAAACCAAAAGCCGCAACCATTGGCATCGGACACTTCATGACATAACTTATAATTGCGGCTACCATCGCCCCAACCACAGATGCGATCGCCCACAATCTTTCCTCAGCACTTAATCCTTTTTGTGCTTTAATTAATCTGAGCGCTTTACTAGGTATTGGCTCCGGCATTACTGCTCCGGGCGGAAAAGCCCAGTAGGTGTCATAACCCGCGACAACTAAATCAGTCCAGCCATTTTCTTGGCACCATTCCGAGATCCATTCTTCAGCGTAATGCTTCATCTTTATTCCCTCACCATCCCTCAATCCAAAAGTCACATCTGATGCAGTCGCGTAGGCGCGGGGTAAACCCTTGCCTACAGCGGTCAGTCACTAGGAAATAAACAACTGACCATAAAGAGTTGTTAAAAGTTTTTAAGTATTGTTAACTTGTGACTTTCTAAAACTACGCCATGTTCAGAATAGGTTAACAGAACCTGGTTTCTAATAAAAGTAAAAGATACCAAATTTAACGGAGCGATTACTGAATCTGATGGGGACACTTAAAAACGTTCTAGCCGAACATTTTAATTTAACGGATAATGAGATATTTGGCTAAAAGTGTCCCCGATCGAGGTGAGGTCTTAGATGACTGTAACTACAAACAGCAAAACGGTAGAGATAACCAAGCCACCAGAACTAGAGGTGGTGAACATGACCAAGCGTTTTGGCACGATGACAGCGCTGGATAATGTCTCAATGACACTGAAACCGGGGACATTCCACGCGCTGCTGGGCGAGAATGGGGCGGGCAAAAGTACCCTTGTCAAGTGCGTGATGGGTTTTTATACTGCTGACAGCGGGGAAGTTTTGATTGACCAGCAATCTCGCGACATTAGCAGTCCCCGCGATGCTCACAAATACGGCATTGGCATGGTTTATCAGCACTTCACCTCAGTGCCTGCCATGACCGTAGCAGAAAATTTGGTGCTGTCCCGCTTCGACAGTGCCAATATAATTAAGTGGGATGAAGAGTACGATCGCCTCACCCTGTTTATGAAATCGGCTCCTTTTCAGGTAGATTTACATACTCCCGTCGCACAATTGGCAGCCGGACAAAAGCAGAAACTGGAAATTCTCAAACAGCTTTATCTTAAAAGTCGAATTCTAATTTTGGATGAGCCTACCTCAGTACTTACTCCCCTCGAAGCCGATGAAGTTCTAGGATTATTGCGCCAAGAAGTAACCGCCGGAAAGTTAAGCGTATTGATGATCAGCCACAAATTCCGCGAAGTGATGGCTTTTGTGGATGAAGTCACCGTACTGCGTAAAGGTAAGTTTGCCGGTAACGGCTTGGTAAAAAATCTCACCGTCGCCGACATGGCGCAAATGATGCTGGGTGAGAGGCGCGAAGCAAAACCTGTTGAGAAGACTGCACCAGGCGATCGCATCGCCGTCCTGGAAGCCCAAGACCTTCACGCCAATAAGGATAATGGACTGGAAGCAGTTTGCGGTGTTAACCTCACCGTACACGCTGGCGAGATTGTGGGAATTGCTGGCGTCTCTGGTAACGGTCAGCGGGAACTGGTAGAAGTATTAGCAGGTCAGCGTCCCGCCACGGCTGGGGAAATTTTGGTAAATGGGGAAGTTTATAAGGCAACGCGAAAGGAAATGTACAAACATCAAATTTTCTCGCTGCCGGAGGAACCGCTCAAAAATGCCTGCGTACCTTATATGAGTGTGGCAGAAAATCTGGCATTACGCACATTCGATCGCGCACCGCAAGCCAAAAGCGGCGTGTTCCTCCTCCAAAACATCATCCGTCAAGTAGCCCAGGTTTTAATTACTCAGTTTTCCATCAAAACACCCTCCGCAGACACACCAGTTGGTAACCTTTCCGGCGGCAATGTGCAGCGAACCGTTTTGGCACGGGAACTTTCATCGGATACGGTGAAATTGCTGATCGCTGCTAATCCCTGTTTCGGTCTGGATTTTGCGGCAGTTGAGTTTATTCACGGTCAGATTGTGTCAGCGCGAAATCGAGGCGTGGCGGTGTTGCTAGTGAGTGAAGATTTGGATGAAATATTGAAATTGAGTGATCGCATCCTTGTCATCAGCGAAGGTAAATTTGTTTATGAAAGTGAGATAAAAGACGCCGATTTCGCTACCATCGGTCAACGTATGGCCGGACACTAGAAAAGTCAAAAGTCAAAAGTCAAGAAGGGAGTGAGGGAGTGGGGGAGTGGGGGAGTGGGGGAGTGAGGGAGAGGGGCAGAGGGGCAGAGGGGCAGAGGGGCAGAGGGGCAGAGGCGAAATTTTCTTGACCACTGACCACTGACCACTGACCACTGACCACTGACCACTGACCACTGACCATTGACCACTGACCACTGACAACTGACCACTGACCACTGACAACTGACAACTGACCACTGACAACTGACCACTGACCACTGACCACTGACCATTGACCCTACTGAACTTCTTGTCCGTTGGCGGCCCGATCGAGTCCCTGTTTCACCCAGTTCATACAATCTATTTCCGATTTGAATAATTTAGGGGCGGCAATATTTCTTAATTCTTCGGGCGGGTAATGGTCATAAAAAAATCTTGTAGACATTCCGTAAATCATAATCAGATTGTCGCGATAAGTATATCTAGACTTAAAAATATCTAGAGGATATACAACATCGGAATACTCATCAAGATGTTCTTTCGCGACATCTATTATGGTATTAATGCTACTAGAATAAATGCCAGATGGATTTTTGGCCTTTTGAAACTTACCTTTATTTCCTAATTCAGATAGTAAATGATAAGAGTAAATGTGTTGACCGTCAACTATCCCAAAAACAAATGGGATGATAAGATGTCCTTTGTAGGCAACCGACTTTTCGTAGAGTAACCGACTCATATCGATTTGGGATTTGGGATTTTAGATTTGGGATTTGGGGTTAACTAATGAGCGAAATAATTAAAATTGCTCTAAGATTCTGGATGGGACGAAAAATAAAGGGCCGATTGATATAAAAATTGTTCTTGATGAGTGAGGAGAGTGCAATCAGACAAAGGGTAAGCCACACAGGTAATAGTGTAGCCAGCTTCTATCTCTTGCTGGCGCAGAAACTTTTGCTCGCTCATGTCTACCTCACCGCTGACCAGCTTGGCGACACAGGCGGAACAATCTCCTTGCTTGCACCCAGATGGTAACCTAATACCAGCAGCCTCAGCAATATCTAGAATATACTCCGAGTCTGGAACTGCGATCGTGCGGTCTAGTCCAATAGCCGGATTTACCAGCCTGATTTGATAAACTGCCATATTATTGCCCCATACGCTTTCTTCGCATAACTTCTGATTTTACCAAGACTGGCGATCGCGCAATGAAACAGAAAAACTTTCCGACCACTGAATTAATGTTCCTACCAATCACAAGGCATTTACCATCGGTAAGGGTCACACCTTACAAAACGGTTGTACCAGGCAAGTGTGATATTTGTCTATGAAACCTGTAAGTATATTTACATCTTTCCAACAGTTCCTGATCACTTGGCTGCTGATCCTAAGCGCAGGTTGGGCTACTTGGTGCGCGATCGCCTACATAGGCGAGCAGATCAGTATTTTGCTGACAGCGGGGTTGATTGCATTTCTACTCAACTATCCTGTCAAAGTGCTGAAACCCTTTTTGCCCCGCACTTTGGCAGCAGGTCTGGTATATTTAGTAGCAGCCATAGCGGTGGTATTTATTGCCCTGACGCTGGTGCCGCCAGTGTTTAACCAAGGGCGACAATTGCTGACGAATTTACCGTCTCTGGTGCAGTCGGCTCAGCAGCAATTAGATAATTTTCAAATCTGGAGTTTCGATCATAATTTGCCGTTTGATGTACGGACTTTAGCTTCGCAACAGTTGGCGCGAGTACAAACTCAAGCAGAAGCGATCGCAGCCAAAGGCTTTGGCTTGGTATTAGGTACGTTTAACTGGTTTCTGGACTTAATTCTAATTGTCGTGATCTCGTTTTATATGCTCATTGATGGCGAGAGAGTTTGGCGAAGTCTGACCAGTATTTTCTCGGCCCCAATCCAAGCAGGGTTGACGGAATCCCTGCAACGCAATCTCCAGCGGTTTGTTTCCGGTCAATTGCTGTTGGGTTTGTTTATGGCGGTGACTCTGAGTCTGGCATTTTGGTTGCTGCGGGTTTCCTTTTTTCTAGTATTTGCCGTGTTTATCGGCGTTATGGAAGTGATTCCTTTTGTGGGGGCGAGTTTAGGAATTGGGGCGGTAGTAATTGTGGTAGCGTTTATTAACTGGTGGCAAGCGCTGCAAGTGTTGGTGGTGGCGATCGCAATTCAGCAAGTGAAAGATAATTTGTTAGCTCCCCGACTTATGGGCAATCTCACTGGTTTGTCGCCTGTAATTATATTCGTTTCTCTGCTGTTAGGTGCCAAAGTGGGAGGACTGTTGGGGGTCATTCTGGCCATTCCGATGACCGGTGTGGTGAAAAGCGTTGCCGAAATTGTGTTTGAGCCGACTCTACCACCTCAAACCGGATCTTTCTTTCACAACCCCTTTGACAGAGAACCTTTGGCTCTAGCTTCCGGCGAACCCCAAGCTAGAGCCTCTACAGGTTCACAGCTTTCTGAAAATGCCAACGTCAGAAACGATACACCAGCGCCACGCTGACGCTAGAAGCTGGATCTAGCTCACCGACTTCTTCAAGAAGTCGGGGATCTGGGCAGCAAGTTTTGCTTAACAAGCGTGCCATTCATCTATAAAATACCCATTACTGATACAATAGAAAATCCTTGCTACTTTAGCCTCATTTGCATGACTGTTTACCAAATTGGTCAACAGGTCATCGGTCATTGACTGCATTCTTGCCGATGCCCCATGTCGAAACGAGCTGAAAGTAGCCTTATTGTCCATAAGGAGAACATTGAAATGAATATCTACGAAACAATGTTTATCTTGCGTCCCGATCTCGGAGAAGAGCAAGTTAATCAGGCGATCGAGAAATATCAAACTCTGCTGCGCGATCAAGGAGCCCAAGAAATTGAAATCCAGAATCGTGGCAAGCACCGTCTGGCTTACGAAATCAAAAGACAGCGGGATGGCGTCTACATCCAGATGAACTACAAGGGTAATGGCATCTTTGTAGCTCCCTTTGAACGGGCTATGCGTCTGAGCGATGAGGTGATTCGCTACCTGACTCTCAAGCAGGAAGAAGCCTCAGTAAAACCAGAGCCTGCTGAAGTAGAAGCCTAATAGGAAGAAGGGGCTAGGGGCAACAAAAGTCAAAAGTCAAAAGTCAAAAGTCAAAAGTAAAGAAGGGTTAGGGGCTAGGCGCTAGGGGAAGAGGGGAAGAGGGGAAGATTTTATTTGAAATCTGAAATCTAAAATCTAAAATCTCAAATGCCTACTTCCCTCTGGGCATGGTAGAATTAGCCATATTTGGCAACACAATTGGCCTGTGTTGCCACCACCACCGGCAAGATCGTCGCAGAGGAGTTGTGAGCTTTTGTGAGCCAAACTGACACCTATACCCAACAAGCCGCCCTACAATCAGAGGTATCTCACCTGCACGAAGAGTTGCAGCTGCGAGACCAACTGGTTCAACAGTTATCCCAAGAACTGTTCCGCCTGGTAAAAGGAAATACAACTTTCCTTCCCACTCCAGAGGTTTCCGATCGCAATCAGTCTCAAATGCTTGCCCTGCGGGAAGAACTGCAAGGAGTCGAGCAGCAGGTAACCTTTTACCAAGAGCAGATTTCCGATCGCGATGGGGAAATCTATCACCTGCGCCAAACTGTCCAAGAATTGACAGACCGCAGTCGGATGTTGGAACAGGTGGTGCAGGAACTACCTCAAATTTATCGCCAGAAGTTTGCCGAACGCCTAGTTCCAGTAAAAGAAAAACTGGCTCAGCTACAACGGGAAAACCGACAACTGCACGCAGAACTGCAAAGTGTAAGCTATCGTCTGGCTGTGAAAAACCGCAACACTGATGGCAAACTCGATCTGCCTAGCTTCCCAAGGCTGGGTTCCGGTCGGGCTAGTCTGCCTAGCTTCGGGAATGCTTGAAGTCTGGCTCGTAGTTGAGGCGGAGGTGAATGCGATCGACAAAGCGGTTGTTTCATCTCCTACTACCTCTGCTATGGTGGGGGCTCTGAAAGAAGCTATGGCAACTTATCCGGTCAGAAGTGCTGTAGCGCGAGTAGTTAGCTCTGGCGATCTGGATAATTTATACTCAAGCTATCTCTACGGTGGCAATTTGGTGGAAAGCCAGGATGAAACTGAAATTCTCCTGTGTCCTTTGACGCTGAATCTTCCAACTACTTTTTCATTTCCACATCAGGAAATCTATCAAGCTTGTCGCGATGTGGTGGGTTTGCGGCAACAGGTCTTGAGGCAATTGGGATACGCAATCGGAGATGGTTACTTTTGGCTACCAGTGGTGCTGACGGGGAAAGGGCCTCTCTATGGTGAAGCGATCGGTCTGCGCGAGCAAACAACTGATGAGTTCAGACGCTCTAGTTCTTCTACCCTTTGCTTGAGTTACTCTCAACCGATACATCTGTGCGATGCTAAGCGACAGAGAATCTACAAACTAGCTCACAGACTACTGCAATTACTCGCAGCACCACCAGCAACCTACTTGGTGCAATTTAGTTTTCAAGGCGAAGATATCTGCTTTGACCGACTTTGGCCATTTCCAGCCGCACCTGCGATCGCCAGTTTAGGCGTCCAATCACCCGATCTGTTCGCCTGCCATTGGCACTGCTTGACCGATCGGCCCCTGTTCGACCTCGCGATCGTACCTTTGAATCCGGGGAATCTCACTAATGACAACTGACAGCGGAAGAAGGGGCTAGGGGCTAGGGGCTAGGGGCTAGGGGCTAGGGGCTAGGGGGATAGGGGGAAGAGGGGAAGAGATTTACAACTGACAACTGACAACTGACCACTGACAACTGACCACTGACAACTGACTAGCTTCGTTGACAACATTACCATAATTACGTCAAGATTAGAACAAGTATTAAACTTTGTAAAGGCTGGTGTAAATGTCTTTGGAAGTTATATCCGTAGAGAATATCCAGGAAATTGCCCATCAATACGGCTACTTGGCGGTATTCCTGGGAATTTTGCTAGAAAATCTGGGACTTCCCTTGCCGGGTGAAACGATTACTCTAGCAGGGGGGTTTTTGGCAGGCAGCGGTCAGCTAAACTACTGGATTGTATTGGGTAGTGCGATCGCAGGCGCATTTCTCGGCGGTAACTGCGGCTATTGGATAGGCCGATATGGCGGCTGGCCGTTGCTATTGAGCATAGGAAAAATCTTCCGTATGCGTGAAGAGAAACTCTTAGAACTTAAGCAGCAATTCAGCGAAAATTCGGGAAAAACTGTCTTTATCGCTCGATTCATTGCCCTGCTGCGGATATTCGCCAGCCCATTAGCCGGAATTGCAGAAATGCCCTTCCTCAAGTTTATGCTTTATAACTTTGCTGGGGCAACCGCATGGGCATTAGTGATGGTAACTTTATCATTTTTTGCAGGGCAAGTCGTTCCCCTAGAGAAATTAGTCGCTTGGGTCGCTGAATTTGCCGTAGTAGCTTTACTACTTGTAATTGCCTGGATTTTCGTACCCATCTGGTTGGAGTCCCGTCAAGTCAAACAATCATACACCAACGAACTGAAGCAACCAGACTAATCAAAATGATATTCCTTCCTCATTGTTTAACCTCCCAACCCCCCTCTTTGCCTGTGGAGAGGGGGGTGTTTTGCGCCTTTACCAATTCCCAAATGCCAAAAAGTCTCAACGGTCTTTTGCTGGTGGGTCTACTTTTGCTAATTCCTGCCAGCGCTCATCCAAATGTTCGCGTTCAATCTCCCAAAACGCTAACAGCCGACTCTGGCGGCAATATCCTTACTCGCGATGAGTTGTATTTTGGCTTATCAAAACCAGGAGGGGCAAAGATTTCCGAGGCTGAATGGCAGATGTTTTTGCAGCGGGTAATCACACCTCACTTTCCGGAAGGGCTAACTGTGCTGGATGCCTACGGACAGTATCTCAATAAAAAAGGCCAATTGAATAAAGAGAAAACTAAGTTAGTTATTTTGCTGTACCAAAACAGCGACGTTAAAAATCAGTTAATTGAAGAAATTATCGCTAAGTATAAGCAGGATTTTCACCAAGAGTCTGTTCTCCGCGTGACGAGTTCTGCTAAAGTTTCTTTCTGAATAGGTATACTCCACTATCTTTAAAATCCTTTAAAAATGTCCTCGAGTGCCATGATGCGTTCCCTTCGGTAAACACTAAGTCAAAAATAGGTTATAGCTAGGGACTAGGGGCTAGGGGCTAGGGGCTAGGGAAGAGGGAAGAGGTTACTCCGTAAGGGATTATGGACTTCATGTAACAGTTGGAGTTGGCTTAATCGCCCTGGCGGTTGCTATAACTACCGAAACAGATCGATCGTACTTTATATCAAAAATTGTGTGAGCATTGATTTTAGATAAAATTGCAATACTTTACAAATGCCTCCTAGATCGGAAGCTTGGAAGAATGTATTGTAAACATTGCTAAGATTTTACAATTAGTGTCACCTCTTTGATAGATTAGGAGATTAACGATGGGCGTAGCGGTCGGTATGGTTGAAGTGAAGGGTCTTCCTCCCGCTCTAGCGGTGGCAGATGCGATGGTTAAAGCCGCCAGCGTGACACTGGTCTATATAGAGAAGGTTAGTAGCGCTCGCTACACAGTCATCGTGCGAGGGAATGTTTCGGACGTGCAAGCTTCTGTTGCGGCTGGGGTAGAGTCCGTAGGGCGAGTCACTACAGAAGAGAAACTATTGCTCTCTTACCATGTTATTGCTCGCCCCCATGAAAATATCGATACTGTTTTGCCGATCCATTTTAGAGCAGCAGTAGAACAGTTTCGTGTGTAATCGAGATAACTGAGCTAGTCGAAAGCTCTGAGAGTAACTGCTCCTCATCTGGTATATCAAAAGGTGTACCAGATGTAGGTATAATATGATACTTTTTGCGTAAAATTTAAATATTGTTTTTTAAGGAAGCATAAAGGGTGTTTGAAAAGTTGGCAGTGGAGTGAGAAACCGGGTTTATTTGGCTGCACCAGACGCTTTTCTTGCCCCGCGCTTAAGCCTAAGCCACTCTCTAGGCTGGCTGGATTGCCTTGTGTAGCTTAATTTCACCAGTTTTTCACATTTCCTTAGTTAAGATAGTAATAGGGCTTAGTTTTGGGAGATGGAACTTTTTTGAGCCAAATTTATCTAAATCCCCTAGAATGTTGATTTTATTAAATTTTTACAATACATAAATATAGACTAATTTTTTTGCCCCAATCGTTAAGACATTCTTTATTAAAGCTAATAAAGCATATTTATATCCGAGAATAAAAAAATGATTCCTGAAAACCATAGCAACCAAAACAAAAAAATGGCAAGCAAAACAAAAAGTCAACAATCGCAAGGTTATTTATATAAAAAATCCATAGAAAGTTACTTGCGAGTATATAGGACTTATAAAGATAGAGAGGGTTCTACTTTGGGACAGATTGATTATTCTTGCTCTAAGGAAAGGAGTCGGCACGATATGCAAATAGAACTGGAGAGGCTAGAGCGAGAGTTACAAGCCAGCGAAGCCCGCTTTCATAATGCGATCGCTAAGAGTGCGGATGGCATAGTGATAGTCAACCAAAAAGGCATTGTCTGTTTTGTAAACCCATGCGCTCAATCTCTTTTCAATTGCGACGAGTCGGAAATTTTAGGTAAAGAATTTTTCGGATGCCTTGTAGTTGAAGGGATAGTTTGCGAGATGGACACTGAAATTATTCCTGGAGTTGGAGAAACAGATACAGCAGGAATATATGTAGTCCAAACACAAGTAGAAGTTATCCGCAAAGACCAAGAAAAACTTGTGGCAGAAATGCGGGTGGTGGAAACAGAATGGGAAGGGGAAGTAGCCTATCTGGTTACCCTGCGCGACATTACCGATCGCAGAAAGACAGAAGAGATGCTGAGGCTGTACAGTCGAGCTATGGAAGCGGCTGGTTCCGGCATCCTGATTATTGATGCAACCAAACCGGACAATCCGATTGTGCATTGCAATCCTGCCTTTGAAACGATGACAGGCTATTCGCGGGATGAAGTGCTTGGGCGTAACTGTCGATTTTTGCAGGGTGATGATACGGAAGAAGCTGCGGTGGAGAAAATTCGTCAAGCTTTGAGTACTCAAAGCGAATGTCGGGTTGTGATTAAGAATTACCGTAAAGATGGCAGCGTTTTTTGGAACGATTTGGCAATTTCTCCCGTGCGCTCTAGCACTGGTAAATTGACTCATTTCATCGGAGTGCAAACCGACATCACCGAACGCAAACAGGTGGAAGAAGCACTGCGAAACAGCGAAGAATTATATCGCACTCTGGCTCGTAATTTACCCAATGGGGCGGTGTTTCTGTTCGATCGAGACTTACGCTACACCCTTGTTGAAGGTACAGATTTAGGAGCAGGAGAAATTTCTAAAGAGTTATTGGAAGGGAAGATAATTTGGGAGAGTTTATCCCCTGAGTTCTGTGAAATAATAGAGCCAATATATCGGGGAGCATTAGCTGGAACAACAACTGTCTGCGAATTGCCTTGGGGCGACTATATCTACGATACTCACGTTTTGCCGCTGAGAAACGATCGCGACGAAATTTTTGCTGGCATGGTCATGACTCAGAACATTACCGAACGCAAGCAGGCGGAGGAAGCATTGCGGCGATCGGAAACTCGATCTAGAGAGCAAGCAACTAGGCTGGAAGAAACTTTAAACGAATTGCAACGCACCCACACTCAACTCGTCCATAGTGAAAAAATGTCCAGTTTGGGATTACTGGTAGCAGGGGTGGCTCACGAAATTAATAACCCGGTAAACTTTATCAGCGGGAATCTCAATTATGTCAATCAATACACTCAAGAATTGTTAGAATTGCTACAACTATTCCACCAACACTATCCTAACCCAGGAGCGCAGATTCAAGAGAAAATGGACGCCATTGAACTCGATTTTCTGGTTGAGGATTTACCCAAAATACTGTCTTCAATGAAACTGGGTGTTGAGCGCATTTGTCAGATTGTCCTGTCGCTACGGAACTTCTCGCGCCTTGACGAAGCAGAGATGAAACCTGTTAACATCCACGAAGGTATTGATAGCACGCTGCTGATTTTGCAAAATCGCCTCAAATTTAAGGCGGGAGAGCCTAATATTGAAGTTGTCAAAAAATACGGCGATCTTCCTCAAGTGGAGTGTTATCCAGGCCCGATGAACCAAGTATTCATGAATATTCTCAGCAATGCGATCGATGCTATGGATGATTACCACAAAGAGTGTTCATCCCAAGAGATGCAAAAGAATGTTAGTAAGATTAGCATTCACACCGAAGTAATAGATAGGGATTACGCGGTCATCAAGATTTCTGACAACGGACCTGGTATAAGATCTGAAGTGAAGCAAAGAATATTTGACCCATTCTTTACAACAAAACAAGTGGGTAAAGGTACAGGACTGGGTTTGTCAATTAGTTATCAAATTATTGTGGAAAGACACGGCGGTAAATTGGAGTGTAATTCCGAAGAAAAACAGGGGACGGAGTTCGTGATTAAGATTCCAATTCGACAGCAAAATCAGAACACCGCAACGCCAGCAAAAAAATAAAATTGTATTATAATGCAGCGCCTTGGCAACTTAAAAATATCGCTCAGATCGGATAAAATCAGATCTGGGCTACAGCCAAGATCGCTTTTTGCTGGCGATGGAATTTCCACAGCGTCCTAGTAATTATAAAAGCAAATGCGTTTTATAATTTAGAAATTGGCTATAATCAATCTTGTCAGCAGTTGAAAGGTTGTTTGGAGCCAAATCGTAACATATATGTTAAAATTTGCCAAGACTTGCTAATACTTTAAGTAACTTGTTTCAATACGAGCCGAAAAACTACAAATGAGTGACAACGCTACTATTACTGAGAACCCTTTGCTAATTGGCAAAGGATTGCCCCCGTTTGAAGCCATTAAGCCAGAGTATGTGGTGCCTGCTTTTGAACAGCTGCTGGCTAAACTAGACGCCGATCTTGCCAGCTTGTCAGCTCAGTTAGAGCCGACTTGGAGCGGTTTGGTAGAGCCACTAGATCGCCTGAAAGATCCCCTAAACTGGAGTTGGGGCGCGGTGAGCCATTTGATGGGCGTCAAGAATAGCCCCGAACTGCGCCTAGCCCACGAAACTGTGCAGCCAAAACTGGTGCAGTTTTACAACAAGCTCAGCCAAAGCAAACCTATCTACGACGCTTTTAAGGCATTGCGTGAGAGCGATCGCTGGGCTACTCTAGAATCAGCACAACACCGCATTGTGGAAACTGCCATCAAAGACGCAGAACTTTCTGGCGTCGGTTTGTCAGGCGAACAGAAAGAGCGTTTCAATGCCATTCAACTGGAACTGGCAGAACTTTCCACCAAATTTTCCAACCACGTACTCGACGCCACCAAAGCCTTTAGCCTTACCCTGACAAGCTTTGAGGAAGTTGACGGATTACCCCCAAGCTTACTGAGTTTAGCAGCACAATCGGCGCGTGCAGCCGGTGAAGAAAACGCCACCCCTGAGAATGGCCCTTGGCGGATCACCTTAGATTTCCCCAGTTATGGCCCTTTCATGCAGCACAGCACCCGTCGAGATTTGCGCGAAAAGCTGTATAAAGCTTTCATCAGCCGCGCTTCTAGTGGGGAATTGGATAACAAACCGTCGATCGATCGCATCTTACAATTACGTAAGGAAAAAGCAGCGCTGCTCGGCTTTAACAGTTACGCTGAATTAAGCTTAGCCCGCAAAATGGCTCCTTCTGTTGAAGCAGTAGAAGCTTTGCTAGAAGAACTGCGCCGCGTTAGTTACGATGCTGCTGCCAAAGATTTGGAAGAATTGAAAGCCTTTGCTGCTGCTAAAGGTGTTAAAGAAAGTAGCGATTTGAAGCACTGGGATGTTAGTTTTTGGTCAGAACGCCAACGGGAAGAAAAATTTGCCTTCAATGCAGAAGAATTGCGCCCTTACTTTCCCTTACCCCAAGTTTTAGATGGGTTGTTCTCATTAGCAAAAAGGTTGTTTGGCGTCACTATCACCGCAGCCGATGGTACTGCGCCAGTGTGGCATGAAGATGTGCGTTATTTTCAAATTGCTGATGAAACTGGTACACCAATAGCTTACTTCTATTTAGATCCTTTCAGTCGTCCAGCCGAAAAACGCGGCGGTGCTTGGATGGATGAGTGCATAGTCCGCGCCAAAATCATCGAAAATGGTACATCCACTACTCGCTTACCAGTAGCATATTTGGTATGCAACCAAACTCCTCCGATAGATGATAAGCCTAGCCTAATGACTTTTGGCGAAGTGGAAACATTGTTCCACGAATTCGGTCACGGCTTGCAACATATGCTGACCAAAGTGGATTATCCGGGAGCATCAGGCATCAATAATATAGAGTGGGATGCCGTCGAATTGCCCAGCCAGTTTATGGAAAACTGGTGCTATCACCAGGAAACACTGTTCGGTATGGCGAAGCATTACGAAACTGGTGAAACCCTGCCAGAAGAGTATTATCAAAAGCTATTGGCTGCACGCAATTACATGAGTGGCAGTGTAACGTTGCGGCAAATTCACTTTAGCAGCCTTGACATAGAATTGCACCATCGCTATCAACCTGGTGGCGATGAAACTCCCGCTGATGTGCGTAACCGTCTTGCCAAAACCACTACTATTTTGCCACCTTTGCCAGAAGACGCTTTCTTATGTGCGTTTGGGCATATCTTTGCTGGCGGTTATGCAGCTGGTTATTACAGCTACAAGTGGGCAGAAGTATTGAGTGCAGATGCTTTTGCTGCTTTTGAAGAAGCCGGTTTGGAGGATGAGAAAGCTTTAACTAATACTGGTTTGCGCTTCCGGGATACGGTGTTAGCTTCTGGTGGGAGTTTGCACCCGATGGAAGTGTTTAAAGCTTTCCGAGGAAGGGAACCGAGTGTGGTAGCTTTGCTGAGGCATAACGGTTTGGTTGCTGCTTAATTAGCTATTTTAATAATGCCGTCTGATGGAAATCTGCGGCTATACCCCCCCTCTTTCCCTCCGTTGACGGAGGGATGAAAGGGGGGTTTTCTATGCTGGCTATTTTTTAGTAGACTAAAGTCGCGGCTATAGCAACCGCCAAGGCGATTAGGGCAGTAGGGGCGAACGCAAGTGCGTGCCGGAGGCATTAGCATTCGGGCATATAATTTATTGGTTAAAACCGAAGATTTACTACCCGAATGCTTCGCCCCTAGCCCCTAGCCCCCTCCCCAGATTTATGGCTTAACCGACGAAAGCGGTCGCGGCTACACAAACAAAGACTGCCTACGCGGTCTAAAATATAAAAATTCTCCTTATTGTGTAGGCTCAGTGAGTGCGATCGCTAATTTTCTGCTAAAATTATCTTAAAAATCAATTCACCCTAGTTTAATATGAATTCCTTAATTTACTCCCATCCCCAAACCGAGAATACCGTCAAAATTGTGGTAACGGAAGTTATCGGAGACAATTTGTGTATAGCCTCAGATGACGGACAGAAAGTTTATGAACTGATTGCAACAGCTTTTAAAGAAGGTAAAAATGTGATTCTTTCGTTTAAAAATGGTGAGGATATCACTCCTGCTTTCTTAAGCGATGCGATCGGTCATTTGTACGCCACGTTTCCCGAAGAGCAAATTCAAACATCACTCAGCGTAATTGATATAGATACTGATGATGCGGACATGATTGATGACGCAATTTATTGGACAAAGCAGTATTTAAAAGACCCGCAGAGATTTGAGGCAGCTGCACGGGAAGCTTTCGGTGATTACTATGAGTAACCAAGTCTACAGCATCGATCAATATATATTTGGCAATGCTGATGCTGTGTTGTTTGATGCAAATGTTTGGCTTTACATTTATGGGCCGCATGGCGATCGATATCCTCAATACCGGAGAGCATATACTTGGGCATTTAGGCGGATTCGCAGTGCGAAAGGTCGAATATTGCTCGACGTGCTTGTGCTTTCTGAATTTATTAATGCCTACTCTCGATTTGTTTACAACAATTTGTCCGAAACTACAAAACAAGAAAATTTTAAGGCTTTCAGGAATAGTGCTGATTTCAAACCTGTTGCCGAACAAATTGCCAAATACTCTCGGAGAATACTAGAGAAGTCTGAGCGAACTGAGAGCGGTTTTGAGTCAGCAGATTTGATCCCAATAATGAGCGATTACGCGACTGGAGAGAAGGATTTTAATGACCAGATATTAGCTGAATTGTGCAGGACAAAAGGGCTGAAGTTGGTGACGCACGATGCTGATTTTCAGGGTGAAGATTTGACGATTATTACGGGTAATCCACAGTTACTTAGATGATGGGTTTTTGAGATGATGGTGGGGTGCGATCGCATTTTTCTATAGTCTAACCCTAACACAAAACTGGCAAGTGTACGAGATCGATCGAGGAAGATTCAGTTTTAGCAATAATTTCCACAATTTTTTCACTATTTTGCAATAGTTCATTCCAACCAGCTTCGTTAATTCGCTCTATCTGTTCCAGGCGCAGGCGATGTTCGTCAAACACCCAATACTTAAGGCTGGGTAAAAGATACCGAATCAAAGCCATCCATTCTGCTAAATTGAAAGCTAACGGATTACCTTGCATGAGTGCAATTTTACCTGCATTTCCCAAAGCAGCAATACTATGCGCTACCAGCAGCATAGAACGATATTTGGGATGGTCGTTTAAAATAAATTTAGTTTCCCCATGTTCGGAATAGTGCCTTAACATTATATAAGCTCTCAGCACGATTTCTATTACCGCTGGTGTAATTCCCGATACTAGAAAATGCCGAAAATCGTAGCCATTCAAATACATCCATCGCGATAATTCTCCCAAAGTTCGATTATTTTCGCCAAAGCTACCAGCATTGATTCCTTGCACTAAAGTCATAAATGGCGCGGGTAATCCCATCGGCGTTGCAACATCAGAAATTAAATGGCCGATATGTTTTAAAATAGCTTCAATTAGTCCGACAGGTTGGCTATTTGGCACAAATTTAATCTCTAAATTGTGCATCCCAGTAAGCGTTTCGTAGGAAAAACCAGTAACGCTTCCTCGCATGATGTCAAGGACACCAAAAATAAATCCCAAAACGGGATCGTGTCCTAATGATTGGAAGCGATGAGATTTGGGATACATTCCCCCAATAAGTTTCTGATTATCATAAGGAACTTTGCAGACTTTTTCTAGATATTTCGCCCATTGTGCAAACCAATCATCGGCTTTTTTAATATTGTATTGCTTTAGCCATGCGGTGAGAGGACTGCCGATTTGTCCGCTATATTCGCCGCTAGTCATCGTGGCGGGAATTCTGACTAACATGAAATCAGTTAATGCTGCCAAAACGCCACTAGCGCCAACAAAAATATAATCCCATTTATCCCAGGCGTACTGTGCATCGTAGGATTCATTTTGCAATTTATTCAAGTCTGCATCTGTTAAAAAAGCTTCGTAAGGTGCAAGCGGATCGAGTTGTTGCTGAAGTGCGTAAATTTGGCACTGTCTGACAAAACTATCCCAATCTTTGAAACCAATTTTTACTAACTCTCGATTGACAGCATTGCGACGACGATCGTACAATTGTAAAATCTCATCTGCATCAAAATCACTGAAGTCATCTGCATCAAGAAAATCGACAGATGCTTCTAATTCTGCTATCATTTTCTCAAGTTCTTGAATATCTTGAGATTGCTGGGAAACATCTGCTAGTTTTACTTCTATATCTGTGACTGCAACATCAAGCTGGCGCAGGATATGATGCTGTGTTTGCAGTACAGATCTTAACTCGGCAACAAAGCGATCGCAAATCATTTTAAACTCCTCTGAGTATGTTGTTGCGCTTTAGCGCTAAAGCGCAATAACGTACCTAATACTTAAATTTGTGCTGGTTTCCGTTTGGCAAGTAATTGCTGGAGATATCGCATTTTTTCAGTTAAAATCTGAATCGCTTCTCGATTAGTTTCGGCATCAGCAGCAGCTTTTTGTAAATTATCTATTCTTTCGATTAATTGATTGAGTGCGCCTTGCAGATTTTGAATTACAAGTTGTGCTTTCCTTTCTCTTTTGAGCATTTCTTCTTCTTTGGCGCGTGTACCTCCCGTATCCAAAAGTTGGGATACTCCCCAAAAAATACCTGCACCTAAAAGAACGGCAACGCCAATACCGGGAACCATCCCAAAACCTAAACCAAGTGCTGCTAATCCTGATGTAATTCCGGCTGCGCTCAATCCTATCACGGAACCAGAAAAATAAACGGCAGCAATGGGAACGCCAACGGCAGAAAGCCCAGAAGCAGCAGTTTTAATCGCGTCAGCAGCTTGGTTGTCATCTAAACCGCGATCGCGAATTTTCTTTATTTCTTGGACAAATTTTTCAATGGCTTCTACCTGTTTATCCGTGACGCCTAATTCTTGCTGTGCCAACTTAATTGCTTTTTCTTCATTCGGGTCGAGTTCATCGTTTGCCCATGCAGTGTCTATAAGGTTTAACATCAATCCAAAACGCAGTTTTTCGTCTGCATTTGACAACGCTTTTAAGCAATGTTGTAATGATGGAGGCTCAATAATATATGATTGCACTTGGCGTTTGGCAGATTCAGACATTCCATCTAAATCCATGATGCCAAAAATTAGATCGATTTCGTCTTTGTCGAGGGAACCATCGGCTGTCGCAATGGCAAATAAAGCACCGTAGAAAGAAATGCGATCGCTCTCCGGTACTTGGGCCAAATCTAAGGGTTGCTGTGGGTTTGAGTTTTCACCTTTTTTTAGCATATCTGTGGCTGCTAGAGTTGCCTGAAATGCAGCGGTGCTAACAGATGTACCAGCATTGGCGGCTGTTTCTGCTGCGGCTTTAGTAGCTTGTGATGCCGCATTACCAATAGCTTTTCCGGCATTGGCGGCTGTTTCTGTGATTGATTCCCAAAAATTAGATTGTGCCATAATTAATCTAGATTTCCCACTTTTATTTAACGATGGAATTAATTTCGATACCAAAGTTTTTGGTAATAGTCTCAATTACCTTCGCTTCTTCAAGAGTAATAACTCCATCTAGCTGTGCAAGTTTTTCGCATTGAGCCAGAAGCGGTACAGCAAAGTCGCTATTGATTTGCTCCAGCAATGTTTCTAAAGGTGGTCGTGATTTGATATTGGCAGCGATCGCATCCATTGAAGCGGGACTCAGATTCAACGTTTGTAATTCTGGCAAAATCTCCGGCCAAGTTTTGTCTGGATTATCTGCCAAAACAACATGAACCAAAATTTGATCCATGACTACTTGTTGCTCGATCGCACCCTCTAAATACTTTTCACTTTCTACCAGAGAAGTTTCAAGTATAGCTTCCATAGTCAATGGCTCGTTTTTGGCTTCGTAGAAACGACAAGCTCCATATCCCAGTGCATAGATCATTGCTGCACTAGCGCTGGCATTAATCACTGCCCCTGCAATCGGCACCTTTCGCAACAAGCCCAAACCTGCATCGATCGCTAAATTACCACCAAGAGACAGACCGAAAATTGTGAGGACTTCGCCCTTGCGATCGCTCGATTGTAAATCCTGTCCATAAGCAGCGGCAATCTGATAAACCAATTCTGCTGACAATGCAGTAGTAGCTGCCAAATCGACTCCTGCCATTGCCAGCGCTGCTCCCGGCAGCAAGTTGCTAGCTAGCCCAGATCCTGCTGCAAGCAGCGCTTTATTTAGCATCAGATGATGGGCAATCTGACTTGGCTTTTCGTCGGGGTACTGCTGCTCTAGCTGTCTTACTTCCGCTTCGGCTTTAACTATATCAACTTTGTCTATGAAGCGGATTAGCCAATCAGTGCTTACCTTTTTGGCTCTTTCAATTGTTTTGCCAGTAGTATCAACGATGGGCGCAACTACATAATATGTAGCTGTTTTGACAACTGCTTTACCTGCTTGGGTGGCAGTACCTGCGATCGCACCGCCAACTTCTGAAGCTTTCCCCATCGCCGCTTTGCCTGCTTGCATGGTAGCGCCTGCGATCGCACCGCCAATTTCTGGCGTTTTCCCCATCGCCGCTTTACCTGCTTGCATGGTAGCGCCTGCGATCGCACCTCCAGCATTTGTAGCCATCTTAGTAATTGAACCCCAAAAAGATGGTTGGTTAGACCTCTTTTCTATAGATGATTGGCTATCTGCTTCTGTTTTGATAATAGAAGTCAAATTTTCAACTTTTGTTGCTGCTTCAGATGTTAACGAAGGTAAATTTATCTGTTCTTCTAACTCAAAGTATTGTTGCCAATCAGGAAAATCCTCACCCGTTTCTCGTCCGTATATCTTGACTTTTTTGACAGATTGAATACCTAAACTTATCAATCCCTCACGAATCGGCGGAACAACTGTCTGTTGTTTTGGAACTTGGGCTGATATCAGCATTACCTGTAAGCAACTATCTTTATGACTCACTTTTGCAGTAATGCTTTCGGAGTTTAACCACTGATTAATCAAAGTTGCGATCGCATTCACATCACCCTGTTTAGCCAACTCTTCCCCATTCGGCAACTTCTGCGCTTCTACCTCAAATTCCTCATTCCAAGCCGGAAATTCTTCCCCTACCTGTTTGCCGTAAACCTTTACGCGCTTAATCGACTCAGCCCCTAAACTCGGTATCGACTTACGCAGCAGGGAAACCAAAGTTTCTTGCGGTGGCACTTGCGCCGCTTCCAACATGATTTGCAGACAATCATTTTTCATGGAAGCTTTTGCAGTGATGCCTTTGGGTTGTAGCTTGCGGTTCATCAGGGTTGCGATCGCATTCACATCGCCCTGCTTGGCAAGTTCCAGAAGATTCGGCTGAGTCATAATTGGCAGAGGTGAGGACTTTAACCATTGGTTTAAGTCTACTCCCTTTGGATGAATAATTAAACAGTGTTTTCACCAATTTGTTAGGTGATGAGAAGACAGTGCGATCGCTACGCTACAGGAAGCTGTTCGCAAGCGTTAGGCGATCGCACTCATCAATTTCCCAGGACTTCTCACTTAGTCGTTAGACCTCAGTAATTAGTTAGGAGTGTGATATTACACCATTCCTTCATCTTACGAAATTCCCGCAACTTTCAATTTCAATTTTTCAGCAACTCTTAACTCGGCCAAACGTTTTTCATATTTTTGGTCTATTTCCAATGTCAGGTCGCACAATTCTTTAGCTTTTTGTTCGGTTATTTTCGCAAGTTCAAGCAGTTCTGTCAGTTCGGCTAGTTCCTGTTCGCTCATTGATGGTTGTGTCATTGTCAGTTCTCCAAACGAGTTTTGAGCCTATTAGCATTTATTTTAACTTCCAATACCCGCCCCAGGATTATTCCTAAATCTTCTCCCGCCTCCTGAATTATTTCACTAGCGACATTTTCTGGCGAGATGCGATCGACAATACTCTGAATTCTCCCTCTATATATTTCTACAAAAAGCAGGATATTACTCAGAGCAGCAAAAAACTGAGTAAGCACAACGTTATCAGGAAAGCGGGACAATCTTTGTCTGACTAAGTTCAGTCCCTCTGTAGCATCTCGTTCAGTTTGCTCTAGTTCTTGATTTAGTCGGTCAATGAGAGCTAAAATTTGGGATGGTATAGGCATTGTGAATTAAAATCGAACCTTTAGAGCATAATATCAATAATAGAGTAACCAAGTATTAGTGTAGCTGCGATTTTCTTCATTTTTAACTGGCGGACTGGAAGCAGACAGATTCATTTTGAGATTTAATCGCTTTGGGCCAAACGCAAACAAATTAAGCGACCTATCCTTGATTTAGGGTTAGTTATCGATCGCTCTAGTTCAAAGTGCTGGTTTAAGTATACCCCTTTGGATCGATGATTAAACAGTGTTTTCGCCAATTTGTTAGGTGATGAGAAGACAGTGCGATCGCTACGCTACAGGAAGCTGTTCGCAAGCGTTAGGCGATCGCCAATATTACAAATCCGGTTCTATTCCAAGCGATCGCAATTGTTCCGCCAACCTTTGAGCGCGTCGTTCCGCTTCCACAGCGCGTTCTTCCGGTGTCAGCAATCTTTGTCCTTGTTCGTCATACCAATACAACCACTCTCGCGTGATTCCCTGAAAAGTTCCCCGTTCTTTGCCAATTCCCAAACCTATTTCTGTTAGCCAAACAGGATTTCCCGACTGCAAATGATATGAACCATTCACTAAACAATATACTTCCAGGGGTGGTCTTCTGCGACTCAGGAGATTGTAAATTACATAGTACAAAACTCCCATTTCCACATAGGTTTCCTTCTTCGTGATATATTCCTCGCCTGATACCTGAGATACGACTTCTAGCACTAAAATAGGGACTATATCATTTTCTTCCCAAAGTACATACGAAGAGCGGAGTCCTTCATCAATAAACCGCTCTACTCCTAAGCTGAGAAAACCATCAGGCACTATGGCAGATTCTTCCGGGTCATAATAAATCCCCATACCCACTCCAAAGAACCAATCCCAGCGGTTTGCCCACGCCAAAGCTAGTATCGTTTTTAGCAGGTGGGGAATTAAATCTTGCAGTTCGTTATTGACAGGTGTATCGTCAGAGTAGGCTAGCTCCTCGGCTGGGGGCAAGTATTCCCACGATTTGTACTTTAACATGATGGATTTCCTCAAAACTAATAGCTTTATGATAGCGAGCAGAAAAAGAACCAAAATTCTGCCCTCTGACGCACCCTACAGGCTGAAAATTAATAACTAGCAACTTGCCTTTCCTAGAAATCCGGTTCTATTCCAGCATTTCGCAATTGTTCTGCCAACCTCTGGGCGCGTCGTTCCGCTTCTTGACGGCGTTGAAGCTCAAATTGAGCTACCTGTTGTACTTCGGTTAGTTGTTCTTCCGGTGTCAGCAATCTTTGTCCTTGTTCGTTGTACCAATACAACCACTCTCGCGTGATTCCCTGAAATGTTCCCCTTTCTTTGTCAATTCCCAAACCAATTTCAGGTAGCCAAATGGGATTTCCCGACAGCAAGTTATATGAACCATTTACTAAATGATGCACTTCCAAACGGGGTTTTTGGCGACGCAGGGGATTGTAAATTGCATAGTACAAAACTCCCATTTCGGCATACATTCCTTTTTTCCGCTTATATTCCCCTCCTGGTTTATGGGATACGACTTCTAGCACTAAAATCGGCACTATATAATTTTCTTCCCAAAGTACATAAGAAGAGCGCAGTCCTTCATCAAAAAACCGCTCAACACCAAAGCTAAGAAACCCATCCGGTACTATGGCAGGTTCTTTGGGGTCATAATAAATACCCATATCAACACCAAAGAACCAATCCCAGCGGTTTGCCCACACCATTGCTAATATCGATTTCAGCAGGTGGGGAATTAAATCTTGCAGTTCGTTATCCACAGGAGTATCGTCTGAGTTGGGTAGAGCTTCCGCAGGGGGTAAACAGTCTAACGGTTTGTACTTTAACATAGCAGATTTATCCAACTTTAATAATTTTACGATAACTGAGTCTTTTGGAATTATTATGCTGATGTTCCAAGGTTAACATTTTTGTAGGGACACGGCATAATAAAATTTTTGGACGATCGATATTATGTGATGGTGCCGTGTCTCTACAGAATTATGTATTGTAGCCCAGAAACCCGGTTTCTTCAAGAAACCGGGTTTCTCTGTATCTCATTCACCTGAAAAGGGCGATATTCTCAGTAATCAAGGTTGAGAATTAGGCGCTTGTTGCGGTTGGGAAGGTGATTTTGGGGTGACGCTATCAATTGCCTGATTTATCTGAATTGCGGTTAGCGATCGCACAAGACTCAGTTTAAACGGTTCTTGACTAATTGATTGAGTGTAAGCAGCACTCAAATAAGAACTATATTCTGATTTATTAGCCAGATAATTTTGAAAAAAAGCCGTACTCAAAGCATTGATATAAGGACGAGCGAGAGAAGGATTTGGGCCTAGCACCTCGGCAGGAATAGGCAGTACGCTCCTCTCCGAACTACTGCCTCCAATAGTTGTAAAATGAGTTGCTTTTTCGATCAAAACTAAATACTTTTCTGGAGTACTTAACCAAGTAAAAGGTTGGATTTGCTCCGGTACTGCTGGCGTGAAAATATCGTCGCTACCTGCAACTAGCATGACGGGAACTTTTAGCGAACTAAGACCAGTTTGTCCGAAAATAGAGCTAGTGAAAGGATTAATAGCCAAAACTGCTTTAATCCGTTCATCTTGTAAAGAATAATTGGATATAGGTAACCTAGCAGCTTCGCACTGAACTAACAGGGACAAATTCAATAATTGGTCGCTGTTACAATCTTTTTGCAGTTGTGCAAAATTAATCTTTGCCCCTGCTAAAGCTAAAGCAGTGTAGCCACCAACAGATTGACCGATTACCCCCACTTGTTGTAGATTTAATTTACCTTGAAGTGCCGGTTCCGATTGTTCGCGACGCTGAAGTTCGTCTAAGACTAATTTCACTTCTAAAGGTCGGTTTACCAATTCTATTGGTTGTGGCGAAGCGCTTAATCCACTAAAGAATTGCTCGAAAAGTTTAGTGTTATCGCCAGGGTGTTCGAGGACAACTACTGCAAAACCATAAGATGCTAAATGTTGCGCTAAGTAAGCAAAACTTGTGCGGTTTCCAGCTGCACCGTGAGAGATTACAATTACGGGAGATGGCTGCTGAGTAGTTCCCCCATCTGCTGTTTGAGGTAGATAAAGATCGAAGGGTAAAGGGCGATCGCGCAAAGTGTCAGTCAGCGTTATCGTTTGTTGCGTCCATTTAAAAGATCCAGGTTGCCGTAAATCTGACTGTTGGGAAAAGTTGACTTTATTAGCACTTGCAGCCTCAGTTGCTGCTTGCTGTTCAATTAGTTTGACGATCGCATCTTTATTTCTGGTCAATTCTTCAAACTGTTCCGTAATTTGCAGTCCCAAGCTTAAGTTAACTCGGATAACCCGGTTGGGGAATTTGCGTAGTATATTTAGGAGAGTCAAACCTTGCGGATCGCCAGCAGCTGAAATTAAAGCGGTACGCAAAGCAGTGGAGCCATTTTCGCCAGTTTCAGTTTGAAGTATTTTCCCCATCCGCGCCAACACAGTTCCTCCCACCGCAGCGCCGGTAAACTGAGAGATCAGGGTAGGACTTGCTTCAAAGCGTTGTTGTAAGAGTTCACGCAGTTGCGCCTGAGCTTTTGGCGGAATAGTTCCAGCATAGGGAGCAAGTTCCTCGGTAATTTTACCTTCCTTGGCGAACGCTTCCAAAGCCTCAACAGAAAGGGAAAACTCCAAAGGGCCGTAAAAAACAGCCACTTGCTCGGCACTAAAGGCAGGAATTCCGGTTAAGACTGTGGGAAATAACCAAAATCCCAATGAACCAAGGGCAATTCCGATCCAATTATTATGTTTAGCAATATTGGAAACATCTAGAAAAAGACGATTCCCAATCAGATTACTTATAGTTCTTGCCATTTTTTTTGCAGAGCAGAGTTTTGGAAACAGCCGTATTTTACCTGTATTACCGAACAGTAATCAATGTTTTGCTATATACTGGAGTTTAGACTAGATTCTGGTGCAAAACTCCAAAGCTTTACCAGCCTTAATTTTTGAGCTACCACTAGCTGAACGCAGATGAGAATGATTATCATCTGCACAGAGCGATCGTTAACGGTAATTCTCGGTTTTTCCGTACTTAGTGTGCTAAAATATTAAAATAAGTCGGTAATTTATAGAAATTAAGAGCAATTATGAAAAGGGTAATGACCATTTCTTCTTCTAAACCTGGCCAATTTCTTTTTCAAGTGACAACTTCATCCAACTGCAAGCCGCTATAAATCTGAAATTTACCCCACTTCATCTTGAATATGTAAAACTTTTCCCGCTGAAGATGGAGATACTTTCGTATTAACACTCAGCCGATAAAAATGATTGAAGCGCGATAAATTTACCCAGGATGGCAAAGTTTCTCGCCGCTTTTCGGAAAACACTTTTTGGAAGTTGGGATAAGTTTCTCCACTGAGGGGGTTCCGTGTGGGAACAACACAGCGTTGGCATGGATTAATCCCCTCAAGCATTACTTCTCCGACTTGAAACCGAACCACCTCTTCGGCATTCGCAAATAGTCGATCTTCCCAAAATGGTGGGACGCCGCCAATCTCGATGTTAGCTCGTAGACGTAGCCGCATCTCATCGACGCTGATTCCAGGAAACCAGGATGCGATTGTTTCCAGGGTGGCGGTGCTGATGACGGTTGGCCCCGACGCAATGGGATCGTCTGGAAAACCCAAGAGCGAGTTCCTGGCCAGTTGGACGGTCAAGCCGAAATACTCGCTTAACCAAGCTTCTAGTTCGGTAAGTTCTTCTTCTAAATGAAATGTTTGTTTTTCTTCTGTGCCTTGGATTTGGAGGGAGACGGCTTTCGCTGTTGCATCCCATGTCGATCGCAATAAATGAACTTTGGCGTTGCGCTTGCCATTGACAAATCGACCTTGTGCGTCAACTATAGCAAATTCGCGATCGCCCTCTAGAGCGCCACTAGCTAGAACGGTTGCCTGAGTCACTGCTACTGCATCCAGGGACTTAATCGGGTAAATGAAAATGCTTGCAATATATGGCATCTGGATAGTTCTGACGATAGGGGAGCGATATGCCGATCGCATCAAATATTTTAATATATCCTATTTTGGTTATCTTAATCCTACCCGATCGCGATCGCAGAGTTCATCTTGAGGACTTTAGTCCTCAGAAGTAAGTTTTGTACCGATCTAAAAAACTTAAACCTGTGATTAATTACACACTCACTTTATATTATAGACTATTGACATACAACACTTATATATACTTATAATGCTTTATCTTTAATTTTACAATTGCCGTCAAAATCAAAACATACTTATGACTCGAATAAATGGATATCTTGGCCGTCGGAATCTTTTGAAGCTGGCAGGCATTGGCGGGGTTAGTTTAGCAGTGACTGCTACCACTGGGGCACTCTGGAGCGCACAGCAAGCTGTTGGGCCACAAATAGCTACAGCCGATCAACCTTCAGAAAACCCTAACCCAGTCAGATCTGATGAAGCTTTAAAAAGATTGCTGGATGGTAATAAACGGTTTGTAGACCAAAAGCGTCAATTTCCCGACCAATCAACCTCACGCCTTCACCAAACCGCCGCAGCTCAACATCCGTTTGCAACTTTGCTGGGCTGTGCTGATTCGCGGGTACCTGGGGAAATTGTCTTCGACCAAGGGCTTGGGGACTTGTTTGTAGTTCGCGTCGCTGGGAATGTCGTCAATTCCGAGGTTATGGGCAGCCTTGAATACGCTACATTGATATTAGGAACTCAGCTAATCGTGGTAATGGGTCATAAAAGATGCGGCGCAGTATCGGCGGCGGTAAAAGACGAACTACTTCCTGGTAGAATTAGCAGCTTTGTTGAAGACATCAAGCCAGCGGTGGAAAGAGTACGAAACAAACCGGGCGACTTAATTGATAATGCAGTCACTGCCAATGTTCAACTTCAAGTTGAATTATTGCAAGAAAACTCGCTCGTACTGTCTAAAATGATTAAGGAAGGCAAACTAAAAATTGTGGGCGCTCGTTACGATCTGGATACAGGAATAGTAAGTATGATTAGTTAATTGATAAATCATACGGAATCTGTAGTCAGTATAAATCAAACATTGAAACCCATTTCCCTTAAACCTTGGCGGAGTCGTTGTGCTTCTGATGAGTTGCGCTGTTCGTGAAGTGCGATCGCTCTTTTAAACGCTGACAAACTTTCGGAGACACTGCCTACTTTCAGCAGCGCAACGCCCAAGTTTTGGTAAGCGTCGGCATAATCGGGGTTCAAATCAATTGCTTTTTGGTAAGATGCGATCGCATCCTCCAAACGCCCCAACACCTTCAACGTCATCCCCAAATTGTAGTAACCCACGGCAAAACTTGGCTCAATCTGCAAAGCAGTTTCATATACCGTTTTAGCTGCTTGAAGTTTAGAATTATCCTTCAGCACATTACCCAAATTATTATAAGCAGCTAACTTTAGCTTAGGTAAAATAGGCAACTGGGTAGCAGCTTGATAATGGTATTTAGCCAAGCTTAGCTGTTGCAAATGCTCGTAAGCAATCCCCAAGTGGTAGTGAAGTTCGTACAGCACCAAATCATCGACCGATCCTGAGTCTAAACTGCGTTTCAGGAGTTGGACACCGCGTGCAATGTCACCCGATTGGATGTATAATGCTCCGAGCTTACTGCATACATATACGTCATTTGGGTGGTTTGCCAGATAACCTTCCATTGCAGCCTGTGCTTTTTGGAATTTGTGTTTGGATGCGATCGCTTCTGGTTGATAACCGTAGTGTAAAATCGCCACATCCGACAAATAACCCACCTGCCACTGAGATTCGCGCTGCAAAAGTTCCACAACGCTATCATCCACCATCTCATGATAAGGGCGAGAAAAGCGAACTGCCGGGTGATTGCGAAACAACCGCGAAACCAGAGAATACGGCGATCCTGTCGCGCCTACCTCTTCCCGTACTAAGTTTACAACCAGATTGTCTGCCTGGAGAATAGCTTGTTTCAGCAGCGGCACAATTTCCGGCGTCAGCACCTCATCCGCATCCAAAACCAGCACCCAATCCCCCCGCACGTATTTCAGCGACTCATTTCTAGCAGCTGCGAAATCATTACACCATTCAAAATGATAAACCCTCGCGCCAAACTCCCTGGCAATTTCAGGCGTCCTGTCAGTCGAGCCGGTATCCACCACTACTATCTCATCTACGACACCCTTGACGCTGCTGAGGCAGCTAGATAGGGATTTTTCCTCATTTTTAACGATCGCACAAAGGCTAAGCATCATCTCGCACCGGGGAACTGGTTATGCAACAGGTGCAATTATAGAGGAGCGATCGCACCATTACCTATGGCGTAGCATAGTAGATATAAATATCATCCACGTATCTCTTATTGATCGAGCTTCTCCTCATTCTCATATTCGGTAATATGCCGGGAGTTTGTTTGTCCATACGCCGCAATCCTTCCACCAATTCATCCTTATCGCTGAGGACTGTAGTTTCCGCGACAGCTATTCCCAATGGAGGTGAAAACTTTGACAATACTTTTTGAACAAAGCTGTAAGCTTTAAATGGCCCTTGCTCGTCGTATAATGGTGATGCGAATGTCAGCCGCCATTCATCTGGTTCAGATTTGTAAAGCCAGAAGGCCGAATTTACTGGGAAGCCATTTTCTTTGAGAGCTTCTATCACTTTTCGTCCTTCTTCTATATCTTTTTCTACCAAAATTGCTTTATCCATTGCAAAACTCCATGATTTCTTTTAGCAACTGCGTTGTAGATACTCCGAGCTTCCGCTTCAGTCCATCTTTGGTAACGACTTTCTTCTGACCATTGTACAACAATTGCCCAATTAGCCGCAAAAAGTGGATCGCTGTTACTTTCCTGTGCTATAAATGACGAAATTTCAGCCACTTGAGCAAGCTTCTTAAAATCGTGGGTATAGCTGTCCAGAACAGTCTTCTTGTCTGGGAAGTCATACTTATTCGTTTTTTTAGCAATGCAAGCTTTTAAGGCGCATTCTATTGCATACCCGCAAAGATAGTATGCTCCGTCGTAATGTCCGTTATCCAGCAGCACTTTTGCTTCTTTCAGTCTAAGGCGAGCTATGTCTTGGAGATGCTTTCTATTCACAAAATTAGCGGCGTTTGGATAATTTTTACGTGAAGAGGTATATTTTTACATTACCTCATTTTTGGCGTAGCACAAGTGGAAGCGTATGTTTTCTCCAAAGTGCGATCGCAAGCACGGCGGACTGGTAAAATTTAAACACAGCCTTAACAAAGGAAAATAGCCGTGGAAATCGAAGACATATTTAGCGAGCTACCAATTTTAGAAACCGATCGACTCCTATTACGTAAACTTCAGTTAGATGATAAAAAAGATATTTTTGATTACGCCTCAGACCCATTGGTTTGTAAGTACACCACCTGGTCAGTACATGAATCAATAGAAGAGAGCAAAAATTTCCTCATCTCCGTCATCAAAGACTACAACAACCATCAGATTGCACCGTGGGGAATCGTAGATCGAGAAGACAATAAGCTAATTGGAACTTGCGGATTCGTTAATTGGATTGTTGACGACGATCGCGCTGAGATTGGCTATGCACTGTCTAGGAAATATTGGGGAAAAGGATATATGACCGAAGCGGTTCGCGCAGTCATCGCCTTTGGATTTAGTACTATGGATCTAAATCGTATTGAAGCCCGATGCAAAATTGAAAATATCCCTTCCGCCAAAGTAATGGAAAAAGTTGGTATGAAATTTGAAGGCATCCTGCGGGAACACTTATTTGTCAAAGGCATCTATCACGACCTCAAAATGTACTCTATTTTAAGGAGAGAATGGGTTGAATTACTAATTAAAAGTTAAAAATTACGTCCAAATTTAACTCGATCGGTAGCTCTTGACTTAGGGCTAATTTATTAAAGATTGTCAAGATATATTTTATCTGTCGATGGGGTGATGCCAAAGGCTTGGACTTACAGTCATTTTTAGGTGAGTGGGCTACAAAGAAACCCGGTTTCTGGGGTGTCCTTTGTGCAACTCAAAGCCGAAAAGGCGATCGCGGAAAAGCCCCTCGAAATGGTTGCTAAGTTTTTCTATAGCAAAGTGCAACGGAAGCCGTGCTTCGGCTTTAGTACAAACACCGTCCCGATCGATCTTGCTTTGAGCGTTTCATACTGTCCTAATCGCCTTGGCGACTGGGATACTTAATCAAATAGATGACTCTGTAGAAACAGACCCGACTTGAAGCACTAAATATTTCAGCAATCTAAATATATTTTGAAACTATAAAAAGGTAGAGATGCTATTCTCCTATAAAAAGGTAAGCGATCGCCAGAAAAGCTATGCCCTATGGATATTCCCTCTGATAGAGGTTGCCGTTTGATTTAGCTTGATAACGTATAGATAACAAAGCAAAAATAGTCAATAACAAAGGAGAAAACGAAATGGGAATTTTAGCTTGGGTTATTTTAGGTCTGATTGCTGGAGCAATTGCTAAAGCAATATATCCAGGTAATCAAGGTGGCGGTATATTTGCCACAATGGGTTTGGGAATCTTGGGCGCGATGGTTGGTGGCTGGTTGGGCAATTTGTTTTTGGGGACAAGTGGCGGAGCCGCCTACGGAGCGCTGTCAATTCCGAGTATTGCTTTCGCTGTCATCGGCGCTATGGTTCTGATTTTCCTGTGGGGTTTATTAACTCGTCAAAGTGCATAATAGTCAAATATCTGTTCCCTTCAACACGGTATCAAAAACCCCCCACACAAAGTAGGGGGCTTTTTATGTAATTTAGTTATTGGTCATTAGTCAGGGTGGATATTGGTTAATTTAAAATAAAATAAATTTTGACAAATAAGAAATGACTAAAGTAGACTAAACTCTTTAAGAATGAGCCAGAAACGTTATCCAAACAAGCAGCAAGGAGAAAAAATGCTGGAGTTATACCAGTTTGAAATGTCCCACTACGCTGAGAAAGTGCGGCTGATCTTGGATTATAAAGGGCTGGCGTACCGTAAAATAGAGGTGACGCCAGGAATTGGACAATTAGAACTTTACAAAATGTCCGGTCAGCGACAGGTGCCAGTGCTGAAAGACGGTCAGGAGATTGTGGCAGATTCGACGGCGATCGCAAAATACCTCGATCGCAAATACCCAGAACGGCCCATTATTCCCGTAAATCCCGAACAGCGAGGACTGTGCTTATTAATAGAAGAGTGGGCCGATGAGTCGATCGGGCTTAAAGCTCGTAAAGCGTTGTTTGGAGGTCTTAGCCAAAGTCAGACCTTCCGCACTTCCGTTTTGCCCTCAACAACGCCCGATTTTGTTAAACTGCTGGTGGGGGCAGTGCCAGGTGACTTTCTCAATCTGCTGGGTTCGGGCATAGGCTTCGGCCCGGATGTTGTAAAATCAGCACAAGAAGACCTCAAACAAGACCTGGAAGCCCTCAGCCTTATACTGCTGGATCGGCCCTATTTGGTGGCAGATTACCCTACGTTGGCAGATTTTGCCGTCGCTGGTTTGAGTATGTACATCAAATTCCCCGAAGGCCCCTATCTGGAAATTCCAGAAAACTTAAAAGGTAAAGGAGTCCCAGGATTGGCTGATAGCGCCGCATACGAGACGTTTTTTAACTGGCGCGATCGTCTCTACGCCCAATATCGCAAACAACCTACACCAACCACAACCACCAATCCCAAAGCTCCCACTTCGATCGAAATAGATTAGTCTCGCTAATAGCGCAAATTGCGTAGCAGCTTAGGTACGTAGTTGCGCTAAAGCGCTTTAGCGCAACTACGTACCCATTACCCATTCCAAACAAGAGCGAATGCAAGTAATATCATGTCCGGTAGCATTGTTAGTGTAAGAGTGATATCGTCAAATTTTTTGTTGTCATCGGTGGTTCAATTTTTACCACAGATGTAGGCGCTTCGCCTTCCCGTAGGGTAGACAGATGAACACAGATGAACACAGATAAGAGGGGATTTTTTTAGGCAACCGATGCCACCGGACATGATATAATTAGGAACTTGCGTTAATATCTAAGAGCTAATTGCTAATATTTTTATCATCAGGTATGCACATAAAATCTGATTTTTCGGATAGGCTTTTAAGCATTAGCAATTCCCCGATGAACTCCACATGGATTTAAGTAAACCATTAGGTTCAGTAATTGAAGGTTCCCTCAGCGAAGGGTTGCAAGTACGACTGCACCCGGATATTTCGGTAGAAGATATGCGCGTGGGCAAGTTTTTGGTGGTGCAGGGGGTGCGATCGCGTTTTTTCTGCCTGTTAACCGATGTAGAATTAGGCACATCCAGCCCTCGGATTATCGCCAATCCACCAGCAGCTGAGGACGATTTCCTGCGCGAAGTCCTGGCGGGAAGCGGTACTTACGGGACGATCGAACTCGCTCCGATGTTGATGTTTACTCCGACACCAGAACCACCCGGCTTATATATTTCCAACGGGAAAACCCCTAAGCTACCATCGGAGGGTCAGGCAGTACTGGCATCCTTTCAGGCCCAAAGCAGCGAAGAATTAGAATTGCGTCCAGTCAAAACTATTCCCAGCCATTTCAGCCAAGTATATGACGCCACGGAACGAGATTTTCGCACTGTCTTCGGTTGGGAAGATGACCCCCATCGACGCAACTTTGCGATCGGTCAACCCTTGGATATGGACGTTCCCGTCTGTATCGATTTAGACAGATTTGTGGAACGCAGCAACGGCGTATTTGGCAAATCTGGAACTGGCAAATCTTTTCTCACCAGAGTACTGTTATCTGGTATCATCCGCAGGCAAGCAGCAGTTAACCTAATTTTTGATATGCACTCGGAATATGGCTGGGAAGCTGTTTCCGAAGGCAAAAACTACAACACTGTCAAAGGTTTGCGCCAGCTGTTTCCAGGACAAGTGCAAATGTACACCCTCGACCCCCAATCCACCACGCGGCGGGGTGTGCGCGACGCCCAAGAACTTTACCTGGCTTACGACCAAATTGAAGTAGAAGATATTAAGTTGGTAGGACAAGAATTAGGTCTTTCCGAAGCCAGCCTAGACAACGCTAACATCCTTCGCGGCGAGTTTGGCAACGCTTGGATTCTTCAGTTGCTCAATATGAATAACGAAGATATCAAGATGTTTTGCGAGGAGAAGAAAGGTCATATCGGTTCGATTATGGCTTTGCAGCGCAAACTCCTGCGTCTGGAAAACCTTAAATATATGCGATCGACCTGTCCCCGCAATTACGTCAGTCAAATTTTGCAATCCCTGGAAGCAGGTAAGCACGTCGTGGTGGAATTTGGTTCCCAGTCAGATATGCTCTCCTATATGCTGGTGACCAACGTCATCACCCGTCGCATTCACAAAGAATACGTCCGCAAGGCAGAGTTGTTCTTGCAAACCAAAAATCCGATCGATCGCCCCCAGCCGCTGGTAATCACGATCGAAGAAGCTCATAGATTTCTCGATCCGAGCATTGTGCAAAGTACAATTTTTGGTATAATAGCTCGTGAAATGCGGAAGTACTTCGTTACGCTTTTGATCGTGGATCAGCGTCCCTCTGGAATCGATAACGAAGTTATGTCCCAAATCGGCACGCGCATCACCGCCTTACTCAACGACGAAAAGGACATCGATGCCATTTTTACTGGCGTCTCCGGTGGTGGTAGCCTCCGATCCGTTCTGGCTAAGCTCGATTCTAAGCAACAAGCTTTGATTTTGGGCCACGCCGTCCCCATGCCGGTAGTCATACGTACCCGTCCCTACGACGAAACCTTCTACCGAGAAATTGGCGATACCTGCTGGGAAGAAAGGTCTGATGGAGAAGTTTTCGCAGCTGCTGAAGCCGCTAAAGCCGATCTAGGCTTTTAGTGCTGCTTTTGTCACTTACTCTAAGTATAGCAACCACCAAGGCGGTTAGGACGTTCTTAATTCCACCAAACCCTTCTTCCCCTAGCCCCTAGTCCCTAGTCCCTGTTTTCTTTTGACTTTTGACTTTTGACTTTTGACTTTTGCACCTGTGTGGAAAACTACGCCCAAAAAGTTCGGTTATTTCATACGCTTGGGGCTTTTCAGTCAGGGGATGATTAGCCCATACTTATAAATAGGACTAGATATAGCAACTTTAGGGCGATTAAGGCAACTCCAACTGTTACCTTTAGTCCATAATCCCTTACTTCGTCAAGCTTTTTCCTCTTCCCTCTTCCCTAGTCCCTAGCCCCTAGACCCTAGTCCCTAGCTATATCATCCCTTGTGCCATCAAAAACAAAAGATTTCTAATCGCAGCGCAATTTTTGAGCAAATCTGGGGAATATTAAATATAGCAGTGAACCTTTGACCCTCGCTCCCCGTCTAAACGTTTATTATTGCCAATGCTAAAGCAGATCGGGTTCTTGGTTTAAGTAGTTCACTTCTTTGAGGTTGCCCAGCTATGCCAGCGAATAAACATTTCATCCTCTGCCATTATCTCTCTTAAGGGAGAAAAAATGCGATCGTCTTTCCAAGCGTTAGTTTCCCTATTAAGCAGGGTACTCATGCACAGGCTAGCAGTTCGCACTCGCTTACACTTACCCAGTATAACCTTGCTACTTCACGGGTGGAATCTTTCGGCTACGGTATCTTTGATAGCTTTTTTCGCTTGCATCCAGAGCAATTATAGCTAATTGAAATGCCACTCACCAAAGCGTCCCTCTCATCCCCATCTTGCCAAAGAAATCGGTTTTTTCATACCGTTTCTGTACTACAATGAAGATAAATAAACTCATACCGACTTCAAGTTGTTAAGATTGGCGATTAAAAAGCAGGCTATACACCTATGGCAAGAGGATTTCTTCCAGATGGTTCAGCTAAGCTTTTGTTAGAATTGAAAGTTTCCTGGTTCCGCTGACCTTTCGCTCCAGTCACCAGTTCGTTGTTTGTCTACATAGTTACCACGCGCCATGCCGACTGTTACTACCCAAACCAATAATACCAATGCCAAGTTCACAGCGGATATGGTTCGTACCTATCTGCGTGAGATTGGACGAGTGCCCCTGCTCACCCGCGAGCAAGAAATCGTTTTTGGGAAGCAGGTGCAGCAAATGATGACCCTGCTGGAAGCGAAGGATGCCTTGGCAACCAGTCTGAAGCGCGAACCGACTCAAACAGAGTTTGCCCTTGGCGTCAGCATGAGCGAAGAAGCTCTCTCCGAAGCGCTGCGCCGGGGACAGCGAGCTAAGCAGAAGATGATCGAGGCCAACCTGCGCCTAGTAGTGGCGATCGCTAAGAAGTACCAGAAGCGCAATCTGGAATTCTTAGACTTGATCCAAGAAGGCACCCTGGGTTTAGAGCGCGGTGTGGAGAAATTTGACCCAATGCGGGGTTACAAGTTTTCCACCTACGCCTACTGGTGGATTCGTCAAGCGATCACCCGTGCGATCGCTCAGCAAGGTCGTGCGATTCGGCTACCCATCCACATCACCGAAAAGCTCAACAAAATTAAGAAAGTGCAACGGGAACTCGCCCAGCAACTCGGTCGCAGCGCTACGCCAGCTGAAATTGCCGAGTCCCTGGAACTAGAACCAGCCCAGATCCGCGAGTACCTGACGATCGCTCGCCAGCCAGTTTCTCTGGATGTACGAGTCGGGGATAATCAGGACACAGAACTCTCCGATCTGCTGGAAGATGATGGCCCGTCTCCAGAGCATTACATCACCCAAGAGTCACTGCGTCAAGACCTCGATGACCTCTTGGAGCAACTTACACCTCAGCAGCGCCAAGTTCTCACCCTCCGTTTTGGTCTACAGGACGGTAACGCACTTTCCCTCGCCAAAGTGGGTGAACAGCTCAATCTCAGCCGTGAGCGCGTGCGCCAATTAGAACGTCAAGCTCTGGATCAACTGCGCCGTCACCGAGCCAATGTCCGGGAATACCTCGCCAGTTGAGCCTCAATTAAATAATACCTCGCGGGACGGGCGGCAATTCTTTGCTACCCGTTCCGAATTTTTTTATCAAAGGGCTAGGGGCTAGAAAAGTCAAAAGTCACTCATTCAAAAGTCAAAAGGGGAAGAGTGGGGGAGTGGGGGAGTGGGAGAGTGGGGGAGAATGACCAATGACCAATGACAACTGACCAATGACAACTGACCAATGACAACTGACAACTGACAACTGACAACTGACAACTGACAACTGACCACTGACCACTGACAACTGACAACTGACCAATGACAACTGACCACTGACCACTGACCACTGACCACTGACTTTTTTGTAAAGATTTGTAACTGAATTGGAAATCTTTACTTTCGTAAGTGAATCCACTTAACAGTCAAGAGGTGAGAGTGTGACTGTGAGAAGTGTGAAGAATTTGCGTATAAAAACTAAGCCTGTAAAGGTAGATCGGGGGAAATATGGGGGTCAATTGTCAACCCTCAATCAGCCAGAAAAAATTTTGGTAACCCAAATCCACAAAGCCATCTCTGGGAATAGAGAAAGTCTGCCAGTTGAGGGAACTCAGAACGCCAGAGTTTGGGCTAAGTTGGAATTAAATAATATTTCAGTTTCAATTTAAATACATCAGGGGAAATCAGCAATGTTAAACACTATAGTTCATTCCTTTTTCCACTGCAATAAACGGCCTAATTATTTGCAAATCCCGCTAGCTGGGTTGATGCTGATGGTGGGGATCTCCAGTGGGAACGCTAACGCAATACAGACTAGCGTTTCGGGGGATGCCGCCACATCCCATCAAAATCGAGTGATTGAGGCTAAGTCAGCATCTCTACCAGAAGTAGCCAGTTCCAACACCAGAACAACAGGATCGGTCAAACAGATCTCTGATGGTATTTACCTATACGGTCAGTCCGCACAGCCAGAACAGATCGGTCAAGAATATATTGTGTTTGAGGTGCGGGGCGATCGCGCGATCGGTGCCTTATATATGCCTCGATCGGAGTTTAGTTGCTTTCAAGGCACCCTCCGGGCGCGGCAGCTGAACGTGACTTTAGCCAACCCTGACAGCGAAATAGCAGAATCTAGCCCCGATCCAAAGCAAGAGTTTCAGCCCGTAGCCGTAGGTAGTACTTCCCCTCCTAGCGGCAATAGATTCGATGCAGTTACCTTTCCCTTATCCGTAAAACTGCAAAACTATCACCAGATTCCCAGAGTTAGCGAGAACGACCAACGCATTTTGAGTATGTGTAAGGCTAACTATTGATAGATTTGAGATTTTGGATTTTGGATTGAATCTAAAATCTCAAATCTAAAATTAATACTCGATTCCCGCTTGAGCCTTAACGGCTTGTTCGCGAAATGGATGCTTGATGAGTGTCATTTCAGTTACCAAGTCCGCTCTTTCGATTAGACCTGCTGGTGCGCCTCTGCCGGTAAGAATAACATGAGTCCGATCTGGCTTTTGCTCCAGTCCTGCTACAACTTCCTCGACACTCAAGTATCCCAACTTCAAGGCGACATTAATTTCGTCAAGAAGCACCAGTTTATACTCATGGTTGCGGATAAAAGTTAATGCCTTATCCCAAGCGAGCTGCGCTTTCTGGATATCTCGCTCTTTGTCTTGAGTTTCCCAGGTGAAGCCTTCTCCCATAGCATGAAATTCTAGCAGGTCGTCCCAGCGACCGAAGGCAGCTTTTTCGGCAGGTTCCCAGGCTCCTTTGATAAATTGTACGATCGCCACCCGATAGCCGTGACCTAGCGATCGCAACACCATACCCAAAGCAGCAGTAGTTTTCCCCTTACCGTTCCCAGTGTGAACAATTATTAAGCCTTTCTCTTTTGTTCGTTCCGCTAGACGTTCTGACTGCACTTCCTTGCGCCGCTGCATTTTTCGCTTATACTGTTCCGATGTCAGCGAGGATGACGCCTCCTCAGTTAGGTTGCTAGCGTTTGGCGTTTCCGCTGCATTTAGATTGCTAGTAATTTTCATCAATTTTGTCTAAATAAAATAGATTATCTCACCACAGATCCCTAAAATCCCAAGACTGCTCATCTTGCTCTTCACCCACAAGAACCATATCACCCTGGTAATTTTTATTCACATAAGTAGCTTTTTCCTTTAAACGATCTGGCACATAGTGCAAGTCTACAGGTAGTCCATGCGCTAGTAAAAATTCGGCTAATTGCTCAGAATGAATGTAAATACCTTCAGCGTGTAGCCGCCGCAAAATTTCCTGAAAACTGTGGCATTTTTCTTCAGGCTGTCGCTGAATCGATCGATCGTTACCGATGTTGCACAAGTCAGGTTTCTTGGGCATATAGCTAGGGGCTAGGGGCTAGAAAAGTCAAAAGTCACTCATTCAAAAGTCAAAAGAAAACAGGGGTTAGGGGCTAGAGGGAAGAGGGAAGAGGGAAAAAGGGTCTAGAATCAAGGGCTTCGCCGTGAGCGCGGCTCGACTGAGCGCGAGCCGAACGTCTCAGCCGAACGGTTTGGTGGAATTAAGAACGTCGTAACCGACGAGAGCGGTTGCTATAACTAAAAATTGCTTGCGTCGAGAGGTAATCATTTTAACAGAAATGATGTGAGTTAAAGAGATTTTTAACCACAGATGAACACAGATGCCTATCTACAAATGGATCTGGAAAGCCTGATTTGCAGTACGTAGTAATACACAACTGCCAAAACAGGAGACGATCAACCCCATGATGACCCCTAAGACATTTGGGCGCAAAGGACAGAACTCAGGTAGCGATCGATCGCTTGATAGTACCAAACGCGGAGATATCCCAGGGACACGCTGGCGGGAGGACACTAAAACCTCCGTAGAATGGTTAGAACACTTTCGTTTCAACCGGGAAAACCTCCTACCCATTCCCTGGGAATCTTCCTACCGCCTCAGCGACACAGAAAAAACAACTATCTCCAATTCTATCCGCAGTTTTCAATTGGGCGAAAGTTCCGAAGGTACAAATTTATTGAAGGCAGCTCGTGTCTATGCTGCTGTATCTGGAGATACTGTTTATGTGGAAGCTTTAAAGCTTTTTATTGCTGAGGAGCAACGACACGCCGCAGATTTGGCGCGGTTTATGAAACAGCAGGAAATTCCTTTAGCACGGCGTCATTGGACAGATACAATATTCCGCAAGCTCCGAAAATTGGCAAACCTGGAATTAGCGATTGTAGTCCTGTTAACAGCGGAATTGATGGCTTTAGTTTATTATAAGGCACTGGGAGATGCAACGCGATCGCCCATCTTAAATCACCTTTGCCAGCAAATTCTCCGGGATGAAACTCAGCACGTTTGTTTTCAATCCGAACAGTTGACGAAAATTCGTCAACAGCGATCGAACTGGCAATTAGTCTGTCTAGAGTTATTGCACCGCCTGTTTTTCAGTGCTACTCTATTATTGGTTTGGTTTGACCACGGCAAAGTTTTTCGGGCAGGCGGTTATACCTTCAGCAGTTTTTATCAGTCTGTTTGGCTTGAGTTTAATAATGCGATAAGTCATTAGTCATCGTTCATTGGGTTTGAAGAAAGAACAAATAACAACTAACTTTTGACAAATGACCAATGACAATTACAATCCAGAAGTGGGAAAACCTCAAATGGTACTTAACAAAGTAGCGGTTATCGAAGGAGATATTACCAAACAACAAGTGGATGCGATCGTCAACGCTGCAAATGAAGCTCTGATGCCTGGTAGTGGAGTATGCGGAGCTATTCACCGTGCGGCTGGTGAGGGTCTTTGGGAAGAATGTAAAAAACTGAATGGTTGCGAGACAGGTGATGCTAAAATTACTAAGGGCTACAAACTCCCAGCTAAATGGGTAATCCATACGGTTGGCCCAGTCTGGGAGGGTGGCAGTTATGGCGAAGATGAGTTGTTAGCTGGTTGTTATCGTCGATGTCTGGAGCTAGCAGAGCAACACAACATTCGCGCGATCGCTTTTCCTGCTATCAGCACAGGCGTGTATGCGTTCCCGCTAGAACGAGCCGCCAAAATCGCTGTTACCGAAATCAGTAGTTTTCTGGAAAGAAACACTTCTGTTGAACAGGTAATCTTGGTTTGCTTTAGCAAAAGCGCATACGATTGTTACCTGCGAGTCATGAAAGAAATTAGTTAAAGGTAACGCTTAGAGTCTATCGCAAAATTCCACTAATTGGGTGGTAAGCATTACCATAATCCTCAAAATATCTGTGTTCATCTGTGTTTATCTGTGGTCATCTGTGGTTAAAAATATCTACATTTGTAGGGGCAATTCATGAATTGCCCCTACAAATGTAAAACCTACATGGTTGAAAATTAAGCGATTACCGAGCAGTATTAGGTAACATAAGATTCGGCACGTTTACTGCTCATTTTTTAGGAGTGCAAAAATGTCAAAAAAGTCCGGTCGTAAAATCGCACCTGCCCCAATGCCGAAGGAAATTGGCGTGGTAGATTTGGTCGATAATTATTTTACCGCATATAACTCTGCTCGGCTGCGGGAAATCTGCCACCTCCTGAGTCGCGAGGTATTCCAGGAAGGCGTGACGGTGGGAGTCAGCCTTTCCGGTGCGATGACACCTGCTGGGATGGGGGTTGCTGCTTTCGCGCCGCTAATCCGCAACGGCTTTATTGACTGGATGATCAGTACGGGTGCAAATCTTTACCACGATATGCACTTCGGTTTGGGTTTCGATCTCTATTCCAACAGTCCGTTTGTCGATGATGTGAAGCTGCGTGAGGAAGGTACTATTCGCATCTACGATATTACCTTTGGGTATGATGTGCTGCTGGAAACCGATGCGTTTATCCGCAAGATTCTGCAAGCAGAAGAGTTCCAGAAGCGAATGGGTACGGCAGAGTTTCACTATCTGCTGGGTAAGTATGTCTGGGAAGTGGAAAAGCAACTGGGAATTAAGCATTCGTCCCTGCTAGCCACAGCTTACGAGTGTGGTGTTCCCATCTATACTTCTTCGCCTGGGGATAGTTCGATCGGGATGAACGTAGCAGCGATCGCATTGGAAGGTTCTCAGTTAGTATTAGATCCAGCGTTGGATGTCAACGAGACAGCTGCGATCGCATACTGTGCCCGTGAATCTGGTATATCTGGTGCAGAAGGCAAAAGTGCAGCAGTAATTATTGGCGGCGGTAGTCCGAAAAACTTCCTATTGCAAACACAACCACAACTGCACGAAGTATTGGGATTAGAAGAACGGGGACACGATTACTTTGTGCAAGTTACCGATGCACGTCCCGATACGGGTGGTTTATCTGGTGCAACGCCTAGCGAAGCGGTAAGTTGGGGCAAAATCGATCCAGAAGAGTTACCCAGCACGATCGTTTGTTACACAGATAGTACGATCGCTGTACCCATCATAACTGCATACACGATCGACCAGTGCGAACCTCGGCAACTGAAACGATTGTACGATCGGCGGGGAGAAATGATGGAAAAACTCATCACCGATTTCAATAAAGCTAAAACTAAGTCACTCGAAGAAATTCCTGCTGCGGTGGCAGAAATTGCTGCTGAAGAACCTGTAGCAACTTCACCCACTGGTAGGTTGATTCCGAAAAATTAGTAGCTGACTGACGACTAAAGTCGCGGCTATACAAACAAAGCCCGCGTAGGCGGGCTTTATCGATTATGCTAATAATTAATCCGTTCTGGAGATCGATCGTGACAAGCTTTCCTCACCACATTTCCCAAACAGATCCCCCCCTTTCGCCTCGACAAACCTTGCCAACAATGTACGATCTTCCTAGCGAAGATCCAGAGGAACCCGGTTTGCCTGACGAATATCACCTACATCAACCATCGCTATTGCGATCCACCTTCAAACCTTCTAACTATAGCCCAGCGGAGGTGTTCATCGGTGCTGACATCAATCTTTATTACGATAACCGTCATCTCAATTGGTACAAACGCCCAGATTGGTTTGCTGTAGTCGGAGTTTCTCGACTTTACGACGGTTACGACTTGCGTTTAAGCTATGTCATCTGGCAAGAGGAAGTTAGTCCCTTTGTAGTAGTTGAATTATTATCCCCAGGTACGGAAGATGAAGATTTAGGTAGGACAGTACGACAAAGAGGGAATCCACCCACAAAGTGGCAAGTTTACGAGCGAATTCTGCGCGTTCCTTACTATATTGTTTTCAGTCGCTATACGAATGAAATTCAGGCATTTCACCTAGTGGGTAGTCAATACGAAAGAGCATCCCTAACTGATGGACGTTTGCTCATTGAAGAACTGGGATTGAGTTTAGCTTTATGGCAAGGTGAGTATGAGGGAATTAACCGTTTGTGGTTACGTTGGTTCACTCTAGAAGGAGAATTGATTCCAGTTCCCAGTGAGGAAGCTAACGCTGCTATAGTTAGAGCGATGGAAGCGGAACAACGCGCTGAAAGATTAGCAGCAAAATTGCGGGACTTGAATATCGATCCAGATGAGGTTTGAGAAGGTGCGTTTGGGAAGCGTGCCGGAGGCATATCGAACTTCATTTTAGTGGCACAGAGAGAATGCGATCGCTTTTAGGATACTCACCAAACGTTAATCTGTGGTTCAAAATCTGATTCCCTCCTCAGCTAGAACACCCCCACATCCCTCACCAGATAAACTAACCATGTCACCATCAATACAGACGACATGATAATTTTGGTCGCCCTACTCGCCTTCTACCTCGCCTGGAACTTAGGCGCAAACGATGTCGCTAACTCGATGGGAACCTCCGTAGGCTCCAAAGCAGTCACCCTGCGGCAAGCAATCATAATTGCCGGGATCTTAGAATTCACGGGTGCTGTACTATTTGGCGGTGCCGTTTCCGAAACTCTAGCAACGGAAATTGTCAACCCAGCTATATTCGCTTCAACGCCACAGACTTTACTAATCGGAATGGTATCTGTACTGATATCCTGCGGTTTATGGTTGCAAATTGCTACCAGTTTGGGCTTGCCAGTTTCCTCTTCTCATGCTGTAGTAGGTGCGATCGCAGGTTTCAGTTGGGTCGCTGCTGGGATCGATTCTGTAGACTGGTCATCAATTGGCACAATTACGATCGCTTGGGTATTGACCCCCGTTATCAGCGGTATCGTAGCATCATCTTTTTACACAATTGTCAAGCGTTTCATTCTCGATCGGCCCAATCCCCTACAACAACTGCGCGAATGGATACCCTGGTTGAGTGCAGCTTTGTTGAGTGTGTTTGGCGTCATTGTCCTACCGAGCCTAACTCAACCATTGCAGGTGTTTCTCACAAACCGCTGGGGACTGACTCTCCCCGCTCATGATATCCCCCTGGCAATTGGTGCTCTAGCAGCCGTTAGCCTCTCCTTGGTTAGTTGGCGACAGTTAGAGAGCAGGGGAGCGGGGGAGTGGGGGAGTGGGGGAGAATCGAAAATCCAAAATCCGATCGAACGTCAACTAGGAAGATTTCAAGTTCTCAGCGCCTGCTTTGTCGCCTTTGCTCACGGTTCCAACGATGTCGGAAATGCGATCGCTCCTTTAGCTGCGATCGCCTACATCCGCCGCACAGGTTCGGTTCCCTTAGCAGACTTCAGCGTACCCCTCTGGATTCTAGTAGTTGGTGGTTTGGGAATTGTCGCCGGATTAGCCGTTTTGGGCAAAAACGTCATCGCCACAGTCGGAGAAAACATCATACCCCTCCAACCCAGCGGCGGTTTTTGCGCCGAACTGGCAACCGCCACCACCGTCTTAGTCGCTTCCAGACTGGGTTTGCCCATCTCCACATCTCACGCCCTCGTCGGCGGCGTTATTGGCATCGGTTTAGTGCAAAGTTGGCGGTCTATACGTTTTAGCACACTACAAAGCATTGCCGGGGCATGGGTCATCACCATTCCCATTACCGCCACTCTAGGCGCTATCATCTTTCTTGTTGCTCGTTTGGTTCTCCTTCAGTTATATTGACCCAGAGGGGCAAATCCACCTTGCAATTCCCGCCATTGGGATGTACTCTACCTCTAAAGCGCCAGCCTGTACTGGGAAAATCCCTTCTAATTAAAGTGTTCTTGAGGTGAAAGCAATCTCGATCGACCTCGAAGTCCAAACAACTTAATCAGAAAATTCTGAATCCATAACTATCAGAAAATCTAGCTTCCTGTTTTGCCTGTAAGCCGGAACAGAGCAGCTTACAAAACCATTATTCAGAAAACTTAACCTAAAGTTCGTAAAAATTCATAATATTTTAAAATACAATTTTTGAGACTATTTGATTACAATTTGCGGCTGCATTTGACAAAATACTTAGGAATACCAATAACAAAGCAACTAGCGATCCACGTTTTTTATAGCCAACTGACTAGAGGTTAGACGCTAATGGGGCAACCGGAGAACGACATGGAAACTCAGGGTGGAAATAATCCACAAACAGCACAAGATACGCTGAACCTCTTGACCGAGGGACTGCAAAGTCTACAGCAAAATCTGCTCGCGCAGTTGAATCAAGAGGTCACGCAGCTACAATCCCAGAAATCCCGCCTGTCTGGCGAGATCGAAGAGCTGCGATCGCAATATCGCCAAGTGCAATCTCAAGAACAGATAGAGCAACAGCAACAATGGGCACAGCAACTAGCCCAGGTACTGGCTACCCACCTGCAAGAGCAATTGCGGCAGCAATTCGACCCGTCAGGTGCTGGCGCTGACCAGCCTCCTAGCTACGATAACGCCAACAGCTTACTCTTATCCCTCGATGCCACACTCAGTACAACCTTAAAAACCCTCCAACAGGATATCAGCAGCTATCAAAGCGCCCTATCCCAGCAGCTGGGCCGGATGCAAACTCTCGAACAGCAAGGAGAAGCGATTTTAGAGGCGTTAGTCAGTCGCATCAAGGTTCAACTGCAACAAAATATTCAGCCTTCTACACGCAGTTTGCCAAGCAGGCCGGGACAGTATCTTCCAGAACAACCGAATGACCGGGAACCCTCTCAACAAATTTCGCCAGTCCCCAGCGTTCCACCAACCCCCCAGCAAACAAACTTTAAAACTGGGTTGTTGCTAATTTTGCTTTCTTCTCTCACCCTCTCATTCCAAAACGTGGTGACCAGGGTGATTTTGAAGGAGCAGTCAATTTTGGGAATGATCAAACTAGGAGGATTTATTACTCCCAGTCCTGGAAACTCCCTATTGATTTTGGCGATGCGGATGATAATTGTGGCACCGCTGATGGCTTTTATCATAGCCCCGTGGCGTTATCCAAATACATACCGCGATATCAGACAACTTGGCAATCCAGATCAGCGCGGTCGGCTTTTCAGTGTAGTTGGAAGTGGCTTCTTTCTGTTCCTATCTCAATTTTTCATTTACATTGCGCTGGGAAACATTCCCACAGGTGTTGCCACAACGATTTTCTTTATTTATCCCACGGTTACCATTCTGTTAGCTTGGCTAATTTTTCGGGATAAACCCACCTTTCTGCTCATCTTGGCAACGATATCGATCTATATAGGTGGCTTTTTGACCATTCCTAGCTTGACTACTGGCGCTAAAGGCAATTATACGCTCGGAGCAATAACAGCAATAGCATCGGGAATAGCTTTTGCCGTCTACGTAATTCTGATCAAAGTTAGTAAGCTTCATCCCATTCCTTTTAGTGTGGTGAACTTTACCACAATCTTGTTCTTTTCCGGCTTAGTTCTCCTAGTAGGCTCGGCAGTGCCGGGGCTCGGATTTACAGTTAAACCGACGATGTGGCCAGGGCTCTGGGTGGGAGCGTTAGTTTTGACTGTGACTACCCTCTTCGGTTATCTACTCAATAACTTTGGCGTGCCTATGATCGGCCCTGCCCTTGCTTCGGTTGTGGGAGCGAGTGGCCCTGCTCTAACAGTAATCATGGCTTTCTTTATCATTAATGAAAAGTTGGTACTTCTCCAAGTACTCGGCGTTGTGCTGGTAACTGTGTGGGTACTTGGCATTAGTGTGGAGAATACAAAGCCAAAAGCGCCACCCGCTCAACCTGCTAGGAAATAGCTGTTAGCCAAAGTTATGATTGACGTATGATTGCTGAGGACTGAGTTTTAATTAACTCAGTCCTCAGTATTATCGCAAAGTGCTGAGTGCTGAGTGCTGAGTGTAAACACAATTATGCCCCAGGAGGATTAAACTATGCAATTAGAAGAGTATTTCAACTTCCTTGCACCTGATGATATTCGGCTAAAAGGTTCGCGGATAGGTATTGAAACTATTTTATATGAATATATCTATCGGGCCCGCACTCCCGAACAAATCGCTCAAATATACACTTCTCTTACTCTAGATCAAGTCTATGCCACAATTCTTTATTACTTACAAAACAAAGAAGCAGTTGGCAAGTATATCGTTGACTGGCTAGAGTGGGGACACCAGCAACGCAAAGTTCAAGCATTGAACCCTCACCCAGCAGTTGCGCGATTACAGAAACTCAGAGACGAACGCGAAGCAATGAAAAAGGCAAATAATGCTCAAATATCTAATGGATGAAAACGTCGATCCGATTTATCCGACTCAGTTGCGGCGACGGAAATCAGATTTACCAATTCGGGCAGTAGGGGAAATTCAGACTCCTGCCAAAGGCACATTAGACCCAGAAATTATGCTGTAGTGTGAAGAGTATAACTTTATTTTAGTGACAAATAACCGTAAATCCATGCCTGTACACTTGGCGGATCATATCTCCCAAGATCATCACGTTCCAGGTATTTTTATTCTCAATTCCAATTTAAGTATAGGTCAAAATATTGATGAGTTAATTGTGATTGCCGAAGGTTCTTTTGAGGGCGAATATCAAGACCAGATTATTCACCTCGCACTAACTAAAATTCGCGATGTGGATATGTGAATTTTATTCTATTTGGAATTACATTAATTGCATTTTTTATACATCAAACCTTACCGTTAGTATCTATTTCTTCTGTTGTTGTTGGAGTTTCTAAAGGTGATACAGCTACTATTCGGACATGAAGGTCAACTATTATTTGATTTTTATCAACAGTTATATTAGCTTTTTTTACTAAGAATTTTCCTGCTAAACAATCACTTGATTCGCATTCAGCAGCTAATTGAGTTTTATATCCCGCTTCCTCAAGCCATTCGTAGATATTTCTCCAGTTTTCTATCTTTTCATCGCTTTTACCTACAAGGTTTTTAACATACTGATACAGAGTGTTACAAAGATCTACTCCAACTCCCTTGACGCTCTTATTCAGCTTTTCAGCTAATTCAGTAGGACTGTAGCCAGAAAGCAATGCCCGCAGGTGCAGCTTCTCCACTGGTGTCAGACGCTTTCCCTTGGCAGATGCGAGGTCTGCGTAGAGGGTTTCTAAGTCCCATTCATTTGCCGCTTGGGTAAACTGCTCAGTAGATGCCATTTTCGGGAGTACTCAGAAAATTCCTAATCGAATTCTAGCATAATACCTAGTGCTTATTAGTTTTTGGTTAAGTATAGATGGCTTAGTATGAGGTAAAACAGGCTCAGGCATGATTTCTGGTGGAAATCACTAGGATATTTGCTTTTTGCGGATGCAGTAACAGAAATAATGCGATCGCCTGTTCTTAAAATTGCTAAAAACTACAAACCATTAAGAGTATTTTATGCCTTCATTCTACCCAGGTCAAAAAGCTAATGAACTTGCAAAACAAGCTCAAGAGCGATATGAACGTGCTGTTGCACAATTGAAAAAAGACGAAGAAGCTACAAACAAATGGGCAGAAGAGTATGGTCAATTCCAACTTGGTGTTATAAGAAATACAATTGGGCGTTTTATTGCTTTCCTTGAAAGCAATGGGCGGCGGGCTTCTGAAAGCGAAAAGCGACTTTTAGAGGGGATGGACTTTTCAGTTCAGCAAATCAATGAGTACAAAGCTGCGGCTATAGGAGCAGAAAAGTTTTTTGAAGGTGGCGTTAAAGCGGCTGGGGCGGCAGCAGCGGGATATGGTGGAGCCATAGGTGTTGCTACCTCAATAGGAGCAGCAAGCACTGGAACAGCCATTTCAACCCTTAGCGGAGCAGCAGCTTGGAACGCAACCTTAGCATGGTTTGGCGGTGGAGCGATCGCAGCGGGTGGCGGTGGTATGGCTGTTGGTGCTGCTGTACTGGGCGGTATAACTATTGCTCCGGCTTTGCTCATTGGGGGCTTTATGGCTAAACGTGAAGGTGAGAAAGCCATGACAAAGGCGCGGGAACATGAAGCCAAAGTCAACAAAGCGATCGCTGAGATTAACCTTGCCAAAGATTATTCGCAAGAGGTTAAACGACGGATTACTGAATTGAGGGGTGTCTTTGGATCTCTTAACACTCGTGCTATTTTAGGTCTTAACCAACTGGAATCTCAACCTTTTGATTCAAAAAGGGATGCCGAGAAGTTTCAAGAAGTAGGACTTCTGATGAAGGGACTTGTAGAAATTTTGAAAACCCCTGTCTTAAACAGCGAAGGTAAGCTTAACCTTGGCACTGTAACTATCTTAGAGAAATACCACATTTTACCAGGTAAATAGATATGACAGCCAAAAAAGTTCCTGTAGAAGTGGTTGCACAAGGCGTTGTACAAGGTGTTACTGTATTCACCAATCCGGCTGAATGCTTGCGTGATATTGTGTTAGCCTACACCGAGTACAAAATAGTTGCTGAGCAAGAGCAAACTAAGCGGCGTGGAATTGAAGCCTGGGAAAAAGCAACAATCGCTCAAGTTAACGCTCAACGTGACGCTCTAATAAAGTATCTCGATCGATCCTTTGATGAACGTGCCGAAAACTTTTGCTTTCTGTTTGAAAAAGTAGATATGGCAATAGCAGACGGTAATAATAACCAGTTAACTTTAGCCCTGAATTCCATCACAGAAATAGCCAAGTCTAGCCCATTCAAAGACCTCGCTGATTTATCATCTGTTAGAGAAGCCCTTGACGATCCAAACCATCAATGGGAGTTTTAATTTCCTATTTGACAAGCGATCGCACCCTTATTCCCCACCCAGAAACCCGGTTTCTTAAAGAAACCGGGTTTCTAGAATCAGCGCGATCATTTTTGTCTATCCTGCTATAGAATGAATGTACGATCTTTATTATAAGTTAATTTGAGTGGAAGGCGATCGAGACGCCATCCCAGACTTTCAGCATCTTGGTTATCAATTGCCAACAAACCCTGAAAGCCCCACGTGATAAATTTACTTAATAATTAGCTAAAACTCCTACATGACTGACTGCTGCCGATATCGTCACAGGTAACTTATACCCTCCACCGTGACTGGATAGAACAGGACAAGAGACTCTTGTAGCTAAATTTAGTACATATTCGGTTAATAATTTAAAGTCTTGATTTGTCCAATCTGTAATTCCTTGACCGCAATCATCTTTATGAGAATCGTATCCTGAAAATATCAATATTAAATCAGGATTCCAGGGTAGCTGCTCCAGCGCTAATTGAAATCTAGGCAAACTTTCCTTACCTCTATAAAATTTACCATTCAAGTTAATTTTATCAAACAAGTCATCTTTAAATGTTTGAGATAGAATAGGAATATTGCAGTGTCCAACTTCTTCTCCTTGTGTTGTTGTACCTGCTTTGAGGTCAGATGCTTTAGCCATATATAAATCGGCAACGCTATGGATACTTATACAGTAAACGCTCGGATCGTGGCTAAAAATCGACTGAGTTCCATCTCCATGATGAATATCCCAATCTACAATTAGTATTTTATGAAAACCTTGAGACTGAGCATACCGGGCGGCAGCGGCCAAAGGATTGAGCAAAGAATATCCGTGTCCCCAATCTTTGTGTGCGTGATGACCTACTAAACTGAAGCAGTAGGCGCGTTCTAAAATGCCTTTTTTCATATTGTCTATGGCTTCGATCATTCCTCCTAAACCATATAAATAACCTGGTAGGCAATATTCTAGATTTTGGCATTCAATACTTAATTTTGGCTTCTTCTTTAAAGGTTTATCCAATGCCATTAGAGCTAACTGTATGAGATACCTATCTGCGTGTACTCGAAGATATTCGGTGTATTCAACATTTCTCACGCTTAGGGTTGGATAATCAGCCAGTGCTTTCTCAAGTTCGTGCCTGATTTTGCTGTAATGTGGTAAAGAGTGTCCGACGAAAGAAAGGTTACTACTTGGTTTAGATGTATAGCAGGTATGAGGATGTAAGTAGGTAGCAAATTTTGTCATAATTTCAAGACATTCCCACGGTTTTTAAGGTACGGGCGCATATCAAGCCATGTTAATACTAATTTAAAAAATAATTGCTAAATTGACTACCCAAGAAAAAAATATCTGGCAAAAATTTAAAATCTGCGAGCGAAAATCTGCTAGAGTTGTTGGAGTGCTTGAGGTGTAAAGATGAGAGTCTGGCTTGCCAGTTTCCTACTTTTGTTTGCGTTGGCACAACTTTTTGAATGGATGAAACACTTAGCGCTGCCATTGCCGGTGTTTATTGTGGGTGGGGTGTTTTTGGCTCTAGCATCCAACTACGATAAGCGATCGGGCTGGCCGTTCCGTGGTAAAATGTCGGAATTCCAGGCTAGCCAAAACCAGATCCCGACTGCGATCGATTCCACCGACGCACCCCAACCTCAGTCTGTTTCCACTATTTGGCGACCAGAAGATAGATGAACATAAACCCAAAAAATCAAACATCCGTATTTGCTTGACTATCTATAACTGACCTCCGATGAATGAAGTCAACGCCAGAAACCCGGTTTCTCTTTACCTCATGTCAATCAAACATCAATTAACTTAACACCCGCACCAGATCGATCGCTTGGGGCGCTGTATAATTCAGTTTAGCGCCCCTTAGAAATTCCGTTAGTAACTTAGCAGCGGGGAAAAAAGATTACGAACCTATGCCTTACAGTAATTTCACTCTCAGCAAAGCTGTAGAAGATTTCCATCTCACAATCGTTGAAGGGGGGCGCTTCCTGCCAGAAATTCCCTCTGTCACTCCTACTCCTTTGCTTCAAGATATTCTTAAGGAAACGATTCCCTGGGCGATCGCGGTGAGTAGCGAGAAAGCCCGTTCTGAAGGTATCATTAATCCTGTGTTATTAGAGGTAAAACGCCAACTCAAAGGACAGATTAGCGTTTTCTCTGGCGAGGAATTCAATGTGGAACCGGAGGCTGAACTCACAGGCTATGTTGACTTTCTCCTTAGTCGTTCCCCAGAGCAGCTATTTATCAAAGCCCCTGCGGTTATTGTGGTGGAAGCCAAGAAGGAAGATCTTAAACCTGCTCTAGGGCAATGCCTCGCGGAAATGGTGGCAGCTCAACGCTTTAACCAACAAAAACAACAGCCTATCTCGACGATTTACGGAACGGTGAGTAGTGGCACGGTTTGGCGGTTTCTTAAGTTGGAAGGGCAATGCGCGTCCATTGACCTTACAGATTACCCTCTCCCTCCAGTTGAGCAAATCTTGGGCTTTCTCGTTTGGATGGTACAGTCGGGCCGATCGTAAAATATAGCTAGGGGCTAGGGAAGAGGGAAAAAGGTTACGCAGTAAGGGATAGAAGGACTAGAGGTAAGAGTTGGAGTTGTCCTAACCGCCTTTCATCGGTTGCTATAATTGCAAATTTCAGATTTCAGATTTGTTTCGCCCACAAGGGGCGTTTAGAAAACGGGAGAGTGGCTCAAGAGAGTAGGAAATCCCTAAGTTAGGACTCGCGCAACGTTAAGCGGCTGTGTTGCGGTTCCCAGCACTTCGTAGATGTCTTGCGCTTGTTGTTTGCCTCTCGGAACGACGCGATCGATCCAGCGCAGATGAAATAATTCTGGTTGATTTAATTGAGCGATTGATGCTTCGCTGGTAATGATACCACAATTGTAATGTTTTGTCAATTCTTCCAATCGCGCCGCTGTATTTACCACATCTCCTATTACCGTCGAGTCTAGACGCGAGTCGGCACCCAACGCACCAATCACAGCCTTTCCTGAGTGAATGCCAATGCCGATTTTGAGCGGTTGAGTTAGATTGTAGCGATCGCGTCCGCCATTAAACTCGCTCAAACTTTCTTGCATCATCACCGCCGCACTTAAGGCATCCTGCGCGTGGTGTCCGCTGCGATCGAAAACGGCCATTAGCGCATCACCCAGGTATTTATCAATAAAACCGTTGTGGGCGATGATGCAAGAGTTCATCTGCGTAAAGAAAGCATTTAACCAATTAAAAGTTTCGCTAGCTGACTGGGATTCTGAAATAGTAGTAAACCCACGAATATCCCCGAATAAAACAGAAATTTCTTCTTCTTTAGCATTACCTAACTGAATAGATTCGACACCGCTGGGCGCAATGCGGCGGAGATATTGATCTGGCACAAACAGCCGCAATTTTTCTGAAAGCGCTTGATTAATGTTCCAAGCAGCGCAGAGTTGCAGTTTGTTTTTTTCCCTGAGTTCTTCGCTAACTTGTTGCTGAATTTGTTGCGATCGCATTTGTTGAAGCCGCCAAATGCTAGCGATTTTCGTTAGCAGCAACTGACTTTTGATCGGCTTCGTCAAATAGTCATCTCCCATCAACTCCAATCCTCGCAGCCTGGAATGGTCATCATCCAAAGCTGTCAGGAAAATCACGGGTAATGTTTGGCACTTCGGATCGGCTCGCAGTTGCTTGCATACCTCAAAGCCATCCATCTCCGGCATCATAATATCCAGCAAGATGATGTCCGGCGGCGATGCGTTGGCAATTGCCAGTGCTTCGACTCCAGAAGACGCAGCCAAAGTTATGTAGTCTTCTGACTGCAATAACGCTTCTAATAAGCGAATGTTATTCGGCTCGTCATCTACCAGTAGAATGCGGGGCGGGCGATTCTGCATAAATCTGACTTTAAATTGACTGCACGATTCGATCGCAGACACTTGCGCCTAAGATCGATCGGCCATTTAATCTTCTCCCAAGATCCGGCTGCATCAGACAAATTTCGCAGTATTTGTTGGTTAGCTTCTGAAGCTAGCTTCACGCTTGACTTGCCGATCGTCTGGTCACCGAAGGTAGATGCACCCGCTTCCTGTTTGACAGCCCACCATGCTGTATTGCATTATACTTTCAGGTTTGGGCGTCAAAAATTTTGAACAAATTGCAATAGTTACTTTAATTTAAACACAAAATTGCTACAGTCACAATCATATAGCAACCGCCAGGGCGATTAAGCCAACTCCAACTGTTACATGAAGTCCATAATCCCTTACGGAGTAACCTCTTCCCTCTTCCCTCTTCCCTCTTCCCTAGCCCCTAGCCCCTAGCCCCTAGTCCCTAGCTATACCAACGGCTGTGAAAGCCGTAAATATACTGAGCTATGTTTGATGTGTATAATTGAATCCCGAAAAGTTACTTAGGAATTTCCCTGTAAAAAATATCATCTTTTGGGCGGGTTTTGATTGCTGGCGATCGGGAAAGCACCAATGACGATCGGCTAAACCCTCCCGTACCGCACGTTAAGGGTTTCCCATCATCCCAGAATTGATATATTTTGGCAAATTCGTTGAATTTCTCAGGGAAATCTCAGCATTTTTTAGCAAAATTATCAGTTCAAAATCATTTTAAACCAAAGTTATTGAGCAACAATACTTTTAAAGCCAAATCAAAAACCTACATATCGCAAGGCAAAAATTGTCTTGAGGAGTTAAAATCGATGAAATTCAAACAATTGGTATTACTAGGCGCTACTTCTTTTTTAGCCTCCGCTTTCTCAATTTCGGGGTATGCAGCGCGAGTATCGGGAAATCCATCTTCTAATGCAATGAATCCGGGGGCAAACTTAACGCTTACTAAAGATGCTATGGCCCAAAATATGTCAGCAGTTATGATGTCTGGCACTTTTGTTGCAGCAGAAAAACCTACCACTGGAACAGCTCGAATTGTCAGAGAAAATGGGCGACGCTACTTAGAGTTGGATGGGGCTTTTCGGACAAGCGATCAAGGGCCCGATCTCCATGTTCTCTTAGAAACTGCTGATAAGCCGCCTCAGTCCTATCAAGATCCAAGCACTTATGTGAATCTGGGTAAATTACAAAAATTCAGCGGTACACAACGCTACCCAATTCCTGCTGCCATCAATATATCAAACTTCAAATCTGTGGCTATATGGTGCCGTATGGCTAACGCAACTTTTGGTTATGCCATGCTTGGTAGTGCTAGGAACGCTACTACTCGATAATTTACAGCGGTGTACTTCACGTAATATTTGCAAGTTGCTCACGTCTACCAATTATCGCCGGGAGAAACCTCTCCCCCCTAACCCCCTCTCCGACCTCGGAGAGGGGGAGAAATACTCCCCTCCCTGTGGCGGGGAGGGGAGGGGGCAAGGGGGTGGGGTTCTACTGTCCCGGCGATAGTTGGTAGCCTTGCTCAATCGCTAGAATAGATTTTTGATCTAGCGTAGGACTTGTTATGGCACAGGCGCTTGCTTCCATCACTACCACTGATTTAGCTACCTTGGCGATCGATCGCATCACCCGTGCTGGTTGTGAGTACGGGGATGTGCGCTTTTGCACATACCGTTCTCAGAACTTCACAGCACGCGATCGCTCTTTAGGAAACCTTTCAGACAATATTAGTTCTGGGTTTGGGGTGCGCGTCTTGCTGGATGGCGCTTGGGGTTTCGCCGCCAGTCACAACCAAACGCCAGCGGAAGTAGAAAGAATTGTCGATTTGGCGATCGAAATCGCTAAAGCCAGTCGCCTCAGCCAACAAACAAAGGTACAATTAGCACCAGTTGAAGCTTACCGCGATACCTACATTACTCCGATCGCAATTGACCCTTTCACTGTACCCATTATCGAGAAAGCCGAACTGTTGCTAAAAATCAACGACCAGTTGCTTCAATATAGCGACAAAGGCATTAAAAAAGCGTATTCTTTTCTGCGATTCACCCGTGAAGACAAAACCTTTGCATCTACAGAAGGTTCTTTAATTCAACAGACAATCTATCGCAGCTATCCGGGATTTAGCTGCACTGCTGTTGCCAACGGCGATGCACAAAGTCGCAATTACGAACGTCATCCCCTCAATAAAGGTTACGAATATATTGATACCCAAGATTTGCTAAACCAAGTAAATCGGGTTGCAGAAGAAGCGATCGAAAAAGTTCACGCGCCAAAAAGTCCTTCTGGTATTCGTACCACGCTTATTCTCAAACCAACAAATGTCTGGTTAACCATCCACGAATCTGTCGGACATCCTACCGAACTCGATCGAGTTTATGGGTACGAATCTAACTTTGCCGGAACCAGTTTTGCCACTACCGATAAATTGGGCAAACTCCAGTATGCTGCACCTTGGGTGAATTTTAAATGCGATCGCACCCAACCGGGAGGACGCAGCACAATAGCCTACGATGATGAAGGCGTTCCCGCGCAAGATTGGTACGTCGTCAAAGATGGCATCTTAGTAGATTATCTCACCGATCGCGAAACAGCTTATCGCCTCGGTCGTCCCAGCAGCAACGGTTGCGCCTACGCCGATAGTTGGTCTAGCGTACCGATGGTGCGGATTCCCAATTTAGGATTACAACCGGGTCCTGATGGTGGTAAACATACTGCTACTTTGGAACAGATGATTGCGGATACCGAAGAAGGGATTTTAATTGACGGTATTGGCAGTTTTTCGATCGACCAACAAAGACGCAATTTCCAATTCGGCGGCGATGCCTTTTGGAAAGTAGAAAAAGGCAAAGTAGTGGGAATGTTAAAAGATGTGACTTACCACTCCATGACTACTGATTTTTGGAATAGCGTTGATGCGATCGGCCCCGCTTCCGAGCGTCAACAATGCGGTACAAATATGTGTGGTAAAGGTGAGCCAATGCAGGTAGCACAGATGACTCATGCTTGCGTACCAGTACGAGTGAGAAATATCCATATTGGAGGAGCATCATAAATTGACACAGTTACCCCCAAGGATTGGGGGTAGTCAGTTATTTTCATTTACCACCAACAGCGGAGAAATTTAAAATGGTTCAAACATTCCAAGCTAAAAATATAACCATCCGCGACTTGATAGACAAATTTAGTCTTCAGTTTGTAGAAGACCTGCAATTTTTTCGAGAGTGGCAAGAGAATTTACCCGACCTCACAGACTTAGAAAAACAACAATTAGATAAAGTCAAAGCAGGCTACATTAACCTACTAAACTACCCACCTGTTCTCGAAAATGTAGTGAAAATGTCAATGCTAGACCCGATTTTATTTATCGGTGACTTTTATCTAGCTCCCTTTCACGTCAAAGCAGAACAATCGGTCAGCATTGCCGAAGAAGATGAAGGTGTTATCATTACTGGTAGTCTAGATGTTCTAGTGCTAAAAGACCAATTTTGGGTAATGGTTATCGAATCTAAAAAATTTGATTTTTCCATAGAAGCCGGACGCGCCCAAATCCTTGCCTATATGTTAGCCAATCCTCACCCAGAAAAACCCAGCTATGGTATGATAACGACTGGAGGAAGTTTTATCTTCCTCAAATTAATCAAAGGAGAAAGACCGCAATATAGTCTATCGAAGACATTTGTAACTCTTAACCCAGGAAATGAATTATATGATGTTCTGCGAATCCTGAAGCGTCTATGTGAAACAGTTTCTTAGCAGAAACAACGCTCACTTAAAAAATCGTCAATCCAAAATTACCAATAGCCATGATAGCAACAGCATCAAATCTGATCGGCGAAGACAGAGCATTATCCCTGATCGATTCAGTGATTAAACAATCTGAAGCAGAGGGAGTATTTGTCAGTCTCAGCAATAACTCGGAATCGCTTAGTCGCTTTTCAGAAAATCAAATTAGTCAGAACATTAGTCGCACTAAATTTAACCTAAATATCACCAGTTATTTCGGCAAAAAGAGCGCGTCTAGTTCCACAACAGAGTTAGATGCAGATGCGATCGCATCTACCCTCCGTCGATCCGAAGAACTAGCCAGAATTGCTCCCGAAGATCCAGAATGGGTGCCACTTTTAGAACCGCAAAACTACGAAGAACGCACTCCAGCTTTTGATGAAACTACCGCAAATCTTTCACCTTTAGAAAGAGGAAAAATTGTCCAGCGGGTGTGTCTTCTGAGTGGAACAACTGGCGTCGATGGTTCCGGTACACTGAGTACAGAAGCTTCCCTGATAGCGATCGGCAACTCCAAAGGTTTGCGGGCTTGCAATCAAGGAACAGAAGCAGATTTTAGCTTTACTGCTAGGATTGATGACGGTTCATCCTGGGGAAATCGCACCGCTTGGGCTATCAATTCTTTGCCGATTGAAACTTTAACAGAGCAGTTAATTGAAAAAGCAATTAGCTCTCGCCAACCCCGCGAACTGAGTCCTGGTAAATATCCAGTAATCTTAGATGCAGCTGCTTTTGCTGATTTACTAAGTTGGGTAATTTGGAATCTCGATGCGCGGGCGGCGGATGAGGGCCGATCGTTCATGTCTAGCACCGATGAAAAAGGTAAACCGGCGGGTAACCGTTTGGGTGAAACAATGTTTAGCCCATTAATTCAGGTGCAGCGAAATCCGGCGCATCCCCTGCTACAAAGCGGCACCTTCTTTGGTGATGGTTTGAGCAATAACTACTTAGAAATCATCAAAGATGGTGCTACTAAAACTTTGTCCTATAGTCGCTATTGGGCATTACAAAAAACCCAAGAACCAACTGGTGCAATGTATCCCTTTGTCATGTCTGGTACAGAGCGAAGTTTAGCCGAATTAATTGCCCAAACAGAACGAGCAATTTTGGTAAGTCGTGCCTGGTACGTGCAATATGTCAATCCTCGAACATTAGAGGTAACAGGCATGACTCGCGATGGTACATTCTGGATAGAAGATGGTCGGATTAGTTACCCGATTAAAAACTTCCGTTTCAACCAAAGTATACCAGAAATGTTGCGGGATGTTGATGCTATTAGTACCGTACAACGCTTTGGCAGTAGTGTAGTGCCAGGTGTGCGGGTGAAGGAGTTTAATTTTAGCAGTATCACCGACAGCGTTTGATATCATGTCCGGTAGCATCGTTTATCTAAAAAACTCCTGTTCTTCTTCTTATCTGTGTTCATCTGTGTTCATCTGTCTTCATCTGTGGTAAAAATTTAACCAACGATGAAAACAGACAATTTGACGACATCACTCATGTACTAACGATGCAACCGGACACGATATGATTTATGTGGATGCAGAGTGGGCAGTCTCGCAGCTAGGACGAGCCACAAGTCCAGGATAAGGCTCCAAGGCAAATTCTTGGTCTGGGCCGCTTAATAAATAGCGATCGCATATTCCGAATAGTTCAGCTTCAGTCTGGGATTGGCGCATATCCTTTAAGAAACCTCCAGCGGCATCTACAGCTTGACCGATGAAGTTTAGATACATTTTCATCTTGTTAACACGCGCACGCTCCGGTACAGTCGGCGCTGTCATCGTTCGACGCAATAACTCAATGTAGTCGCGAACTTCAGCCAGAGTAACGATCTGCACAGATTGACCGCTCAGATATTGGCGGATTTGCTTAAAAATCCAGGGATTTCGGATCGCAGCGCGACCGATCATCACCCCTGCGGCTCCTGTAGTGTCCAGGACGGCTGCGGCGCTGGCGGCAGATGTTACGTTACCGTTTGCTAAAACCGGGCAATTAACCCGCTGTACGGCATGGGCAATCAGATCGTAATGCACAGGGCTATGATACATCTCCTTAACAGTACGACCGTGCAAGCTCAGCAAATCGATGTTGTGCAGGTTAATCAAGTCGAGGATGCGATCGAAGTTAGCGGTATTTTCAAAGCCAATTCGCATTTTAACTGTCAAAAGTCCATCAACAGCCCCCCGCAATTCACCAAGGATTTGGCTGACTTTTTCAGGATCGCGCAACAGCCCTCCACCCACATTTTTGCGGTAAATTCTGGGAGCAGGACATCCCATATTGAGGTCGATTCCCGCGACTGGGTAGCCACTCAAATCTTTAGCAGTGCGTACTAGGTCGAGAATACTTTCACCGATGATCTGAGCAAAGATCGGGCGTCCGGTGGAGTTCTCTGTAATCGATCTGAGGATATTTTTATCTAGACCAGAACTAACATGGACGCGAAAATACTCAGTAAAGAAATAATCGGGACTGCCATAATTAGCCAGAGCGCTCATAAAGTGCAAATCCGTCACATCCTGCATGGGAGCAAGCGCTGTCAAATTAAGTCCCGGATCGAGACGAGCAGGAAGCAGAGGAGCGGAGGGGCAGAGGGGCAGAGGGGCAGAGGAGCAGAGGGGCAGAGGCATAAAAATGTAATTTTTTGAACAAAAGCATAACAACTTCAAAAGATGCTGATTCTATCAGTATATTCCACTCCCAATTTATCTGGATACTCTGCATCCAAGTTTCTCGTTACCAGATTCTGCCTTCAGCATCAGTTAATCTAAAATCTCAAATCGAACAATGCCAACAGTTAATTTTTCGTTTCATGCCGAACTGAATTTCTTTCTGCCATCCAATAGAAGAAATATCAGATTTAGTCATGTTTTTGCAGAGTCACCCTCAATCAAAGACACGATCGAATTGTGCTTGATGTTCACTTAGGAAGGTTAGCGGCTTTCGGTTCTTTCGTGTCACATAACCTGTAGGGACACGGCATAATTAAATCTTTTGTATGACCGACATATTTATGATGCCGTGTCCCTACAATAATGTTCAGAAGGAACATTAGCAGGCCGGATTCCGAAAGACACGGAAAGCATAATAGAATTCCATCGCTGTAAAGATTGCAGTCAAATCTTTTGGAAAGGTTCTCATTATGACAAAATGCGACAAGTTATTGACCAAGTACTTGGCTGATGATATAATAACTGAAATTCACCTTTCACCGATAGGTTGAATTCAGATAACAACAGCAGCGGCAACTGGAGTAAAACAATTGCAGCAGCTTCATCAAATTTGAAGGGGGTAACTATGCAAACAGGTTTAACGGAAAATACACAAACTCAGTTTTACACTTGGAAGAATTATCGCTGCGCCTACGAAGTTTATAACCCAAGCGGTAATGATGGGATTCCCCTGTTGTTGATTCATCCGATCGGTGTTGGGTTGTCTGGAAATTTTTGGCAACGATTCTGTCGCCAATGGTATGCTACAGGCAAGCGCAATCCCATCTATAATCCCGATTTATTGGGATGCGGTGAAAGCGATATGCCGCGTGTGGCTTATAATCCTAGTGATTGGGCAAAACAGTTGTACTATTTTCTGCAAAATGTGGTAAACAAACCAGTAGTTTTAGTAGTGCAAGGCGCGTTATTCCCTGTAGCAGTTGAATTAGTGCAATTAGCGAAAGAATCTAATTTAATTCGGGGATTGGTATTATCGGGGCCACCAGCTTTGAGGTTGCTCGATACTAACACATCTGATCGGCGGCATAAAATAAATTGGAATATCTTTGATTCTCCCTTTGGGAGAGCTTTTTTTGAATATGCCAGAAGCCGCAAGTTTTTGCGTAATTTCTCAATTCGGCAACTTTTTGCTGAGGATGAGAAAGTGGATGGTGAGTGGTTGGATATGTTGAAAGTGGGTGCGAAAAATGCTGCCAGTCGCTATGCTGTGTTTTCGTTTTTGGCTGGGTTTTGGCGACAGGATTATCAAGATGCGATCGCGCAAATTTACCAACCAACTTTAGTAGTGATGGGAGAGACAGCATCCAGTATCAGTCGATCAGGAAAAAAAGAAACTCCAGATGAACGTTTGGCTGACTATTTGGCGTGTTTGCCTTCATGTCGCGGGGTAAAAATTAAGGGAAGAAATGTTTTACCTTACGAAGAACCGACGGAATTTATAAATGCCATAACACCATTTATAAATGAGATGGCATCCGTTTAACGACATCACCAAGATCCCATTTGCAATATATAGCAACCGATGAAAGTCAGTTAGGACGTTCTTAATTCCTGAAACCCTAGCCCCTAGACCCTTCTGACCCTAGCCCCTAGCCCCTAGCCCCTAGCCCCTAGCTATAGTTAGATTTGAGTAGGTTTTAGAGCGCGGAGAAAAACTGGTGGAAACAGAGAATAATTTGCAAATTGAGCATCAAAATGTACCCGTCGAACATCAGGGACTGCACAGTTTTTTGTATAGTTCGGACGAGGAACACGCTGTCACGGCGGTAACGGCGTCTCCTGAGACGGTGAGTGATGGTTCGCAAGTGCTACCGTTGGAGATTTGGTGCGATCGCACCCAAAACACTAAAATCGCAGGCGTGTACGCCGTACTAGCCGCCAATCGCGAGACGCAGTACATCGGTTACTCGCGCAACGTACTGCTATCCCTCAAAGGTCATGTTACCCAAAACGGTGCAGAAACTTGTGCCCTCGTGCGGGTACAACCGTTCAAATTTCCCAAGCGAGAAGCAATGGAAGAATTGCGGGATGCGTGGCTATCCGAACTTGACTATATTCCCCCAGGAAACGGCGAAATGAGCCAAATGTGGGCTGCTACAGTCGGTGAAGTGGCAAAGGCGGCGATGTCAGCAGCGGAACGCCAAGCTTACGAAGAGAAAAAACTCAAATTGCGAAAAGCGATCGCGGATACGACACTAAAAACAGAAACCGAAAAACTTAATATAACTGATGATGAGCAACGTCGTCGCCTGGAAGAAGCAGTTAAAAACGATGACTGGAGTGGTGTGATCGACACTCAAACACAGGAAACGCGGTAAACAGATTTTAGATTTTAATTCAATCTAAAATAAGCAATTCCCAATCCCTAAAATTGTAGGTTGGGTTGAGCGACAAATCAACCCAACAAATTTTCGATCGCAAATCATGTCCTTACGCATCGGTCACCTAAAAAAATCGTGTTCTTATTCTTATCTTATCTGTGTTCATCTGTGTTCATCTGTCTTCATCTGTGGTAAAAATTTAACCAAAGATAACAACAAAAAATTTGACGATATCATTCCTCAAACCAACCTACGTTTAGAAAAAGTTGCGATCGCTAACCATAACGCCAAACCGAACAGAAAAGCACCTAAGAAGAAGGGTATTTCCGGTAAACGAATTAAGGCCCGATCGGATGTAAAGTAACCGAACAAATTAGTAGCTAGCAGCGGGCCGATAATACTTGCCAAAGCCGTCAGAGAAGACAAAGCACCTTGAATTGCGCCTTGTTCTTGCGAACTCACTTGAGCGGAAACCAATCCTTGAGCTGTTGGTTTAACAGTGAAATCAAACCCATTCAGCACAATAATCCAGTACAACATCCATCCCGCAGTGGCAAAAGCGTAGAGGAGATAGCCAATCATGCTAAAAGTTAGCCCTACGATAATTATTTTTCTAGAACCGAAGCGAGAAATTAGCGGTCGGATCAAACCTCCCTGGACAGCCGCCGTCATCACTCCCAGCAACGCCAGAGACAGTCCAGCTTGGACAGTTGTCCATGCAAACTTATAAGTAGTAAATAACACCCAAGTACTGATAAAACATTGCAGAGCAATATCGGTACACAACATAATTGCTGCCAAACCAAAGACGATCGCATTTTTTCGCAACAACCCCAGAGAAGCAACTGGGTTAGCACGAGACCAAGAAAAGGAACGGCGGTGTTCTGGTGAGTGAGACTCCGATACAACTAAAATTCCATACAGCAGATTCAGGAATGTGATTATAGCTGCAACTGCGAAAGGAAAACGCAATCCCCAAGCGCCCAGCAAGCCGCCCAAAGCTGGCCCTACGACCCATCCCAAAGCAAGGACGGCTCCCACCAAGCCGAAATTTTTTGGTCGTTCTTCCGGGGTGCTGACGTCTGCAATGTAGGCAAAAACAACAGCGACGCTGCCACCAGTAAGACCATTAAGGATTTGTGCGGTGAATATCCAAGGCAGAGTGGGGGCAAATGTCAGGCCGATATAGGTTAGCCCCGTTCCAAAGAGGGAAAATAGCAGTACTGGTTTGCGGCCAAACCGATCGGAGAGAGCGCCCTGGATAGGCGAGAATACAAATAGCATGAGGGCGTAGCTAGTCGTGACGGCCCCATAATAGTAGGAAGCGGTAGAAACATCACCGATAAATCCAGCAATCAGTTTAGGAAGAATGGGAGCGCTAAGACCAACCCCCATCACGTCTATGAACAAGGTGATTAAAACGAAAATAAGACCGGGCGGGCGCTTCAATTTCATCATCAATATCTCTTCAATTCATACGGATTGTAGTATTTACCAGCATAGACTAAACTCTAAAACTGTTGATTTCGATACCAAATAGACAAGTTTATGACCAGAGTTTTGTACTACGCACAGCGATCGCCTGGCTCTTCCGTACTTAGTGTGCTAAATTGTCAGGAAAATGCCAGAGAAGTAAAGCCCTTATCTCAAAATTATGAAAATTCTTAAAGCCAAATCCACAACGTTTTAACAATTTTAATTTGTTATTAATGCCTTCTACTACCCCATTGGTTATTCTTCTTTCAAAGTAACCTACTACCTCCGGGAACCAACGCTTAATCGTTGAGACACTATTTCGGTAATATGGTTCAGCTTTCTTTAACCAATCAATTAATTTTAATGTGCCTTCTCCCAAAGTTTTACTTGACTCAAATAAAAGATGGAATTCCTCTTTCAAGTCGTGCATAATTGCCACTTTCGGTGAAGCTTCTTTAACTTGTTTCAATTTTTCTTTTTGCTGATTAGATAACTTATCCTCGGCTTTCAGTAATGTATACTTACTTCCTTTCAAGCTATTAAAGAGTTTCGCCCTTGACTTAGTGTTTAGTGATTCTGCCGTTTTCTTTTGGTCAATTCTCGCTTGGTTTAGCTCTGAATGAACTATTTTTGTCAGATGAAATCTGTCCACTGTTACTTCTGCATTTGGACAAATTTTATGTGCTAATGATTTATAGTTACCAGTCATATCCATACTTACTTCTTCTATTTGAAATAATACTTTTTCTCCCCATTGCTGCATCACTTTTTCTATCTCTGACTGTGTTCGACATGATACTAATCCTACTAACTTATGTGTTGATAAGTCTACTAAAACTACTATAAATTTTCCTTGTCCTTTTACTAAACTAATTTCATCTATTCCTAATATTTTTAAATCTTCTACATCAACAGGCAGGATTTTTTTAGCTACAGCTATTACCATTGACCAGACTTCTTCTTCAGTTAATCCATTATTTTTGGCTACATTGCTCACGTCACTATGAATAACTTGCTCAGTCACCGCTTGGGCATATCTATAAGTAAAACTTTTTCTATTACCTACAAAATCCAAAGTTTCGCTAAAAGGTTTTTGGCAATTTTCACACTTAAATCGTCGCCGATTTACTCTTAGAATAAGTTCTCTATCCCCCATAGGTAAATCTCTTACTAAATGGCTTTTATTTTGATGAAGGCGATGAGAAGTCTGACCACAACGGGGGCAAAAGGCTGTTTTTTTCTCTACTCTTACAGATAATATTAAGGTTTCTTTTGTTTCTTTGCTATCTTCTACTATCACACCAGGTAAATTTAGTAATTTTGTCATTACCCTTTTCATAATTGATTCCCACTCGACTCTTTTTGCGACAATTGTCTAAGATTTTAGCACACTAAGTACGGAAGAGCCGGAATTCCTGCAAGTTTCTCCGATCGGCAAAGTGCCTGTGCTGGTAGATAAAGATGGCACCACGCTTTGGGATTCTACCTTGATTGTGGAGTATCTGGACGAAACTTATCCAGAGCCGAGTTTTTATCCAAGCGATCGCAAAGAACGCCTAGAATGTCGGAAATGGGAAGATTTGGCAGATACTTTGGCAGATAATATTGTAGCTTTGTGGTTACAAAAGCGCAAAGGCGATCGAGCAGATTCTGGAGATGTCGCTAAATACCAAGGTGCGATCGATCGGCTTTTACCGGCTTTGGATGGGCAATTAACCGCATCGAATTATCTGTTAGGTAATATTTGGACGGTGGCAGATGTTGCAGCATTGTCTACCCTTGGTTACTACAATCTTCGCTTTGGTGAAGATTGGCAACAGCATTATCCGAAATTGGGAGAATGGTTTAAGAGTTTGCACGAACGGGAGTCGGTAAAATCGACTGTTCCTGTGGGTTAAAGCTGAGTGCGATCTGAGAAACCGGGTTTCTTTCATCCCATCTGAAGAAACCCGGTTTCTTACCCTAGTATTGCTATTTAGTCAAAAGTTTGCTAAAATTAATAAATGGCTAAATATTTAACTATTAGTGAAGCACAAGAAAAACTGCCAGAGTTGCCAGAGGAATTGACCGACGATCTCGCGATCGTCACCAAGAACGGTCAACCTGTGATGGCAGTTATTAGCTACGGGCAGCTGACATCTCTTTTAGAAACTCTTGACATTCTTTCTGATTCTGAGTTTGCAAATCGGCTGAAAGAAAGTATAGCCCAAGCAGAACGAGGAGAGACGATTTCTTGGGAGGAAGCTAAAAGGAAATTAGGACTATGACAAGTCCACCCCCAAGCAATTCGGAATACACAATTGAACTGACTCCTTTAGCATTGGAAATGTTGGCAGAGGTGAAAGATCGTCGCGAACAGCAAGCTTTGAGCGATCGCATCGATAAACTAAAAGCCGAGCCAGACAAACAAGGTAAACCTTTAGTAGATCAGCTTCAAAGTTATTTTAGCGTGCGGGCTGTCGGTCAGCGTTACCGGATTATTTATAGAGTTGTGCAAGAGCGAGTGGTAGTTTTGGTAGTAGGAGTTGGCAGACGAAAAGAGGGTGATAAAAGGGATATTTATACAATTATGGAGCGATTGCTAGGGGAGTAGCCTCATATGCGAGCGCACAAAGATCCAAATAGAGTGGAACCTACCATGAACTCCCCGAATACTTCTCCAAGAAGTCGGGTATCTCTGTACTTAACTGACATTTTTAATCTTCTTTCTCATCTGGTAATGTTTCAATTTCATCCGCAATTAAATCGGGTAAATCTTCCGTATGTACGTGCAAGTGAGAGACAGCGCCAGTTAGTTCGGCTAGAATATCGCCTTTTTGATCGTCTGTTAGATTAGGTAATTTTAGCTGCGTTAGCAGAAACAGCACTGTTTCGCATTCTTCTGCTAATTCGTTTAACAAAACTGACAAAGTAGAATTAACTTTTAATGGTTTTTCAAGTTTGGAAATCATTAGCCGCGCCTCAATCGTTTTTCTGCTCTTGCTAAACTTTTTTCTAATCCGGCAATCTCTTTTCGCCAGTATTGAATTAAGTTTTCATCGGGAATTGGTTTTTGCTGCTCATTCGCAATCTTTTGGTGGTGTTTGATAATCTGTTGTCGAATACTCTCAACAGACTTACGAAACTTTTTCTTAGACAATTTTAACCCCTGAAACTAACTAGGTAAAAATCTAAAATCTAAAATCGATTGGGTATTGGAAAGCCAGAATCCTCATAGCTTCGTGGAAATTACCTCTGTGGCAATTCTTAATAATTTTCCGAAACCTTTATAGGTTACATTTTACAAGTCTCGACGCGAGAGAAGAGAATACTTCCATTCGTGAACGACCACTATAATAACCTCTCAAAAAAGAGTTCCACACCCCCTCGTTAGCGGGAATAAAGCCCAATCGCCATAGGTCTACGAAGGGGAGATGCCCCAACGGGGCATTCAGGAAGAAGGTGAGGCGATCGTATTCTTGCCATTTGCCATTCTTACGCCATCCTACGCGATCGCCTAAGCGACATTCTGTTTTAAAGTCTACTTTGCCGCCCACTTCTTGCCAGATGCGCTTTTGTACGGAAAAGCCAAAGCGCCCTTTGCTGTATTTTACCCAAAGTTGGTCGATCGTGCGGAGGTCAGCACAAGGGAACTTTTTGATAGATTTGGAATCAAGCCAGCCTTCTTTTTCTCTTCTGGCTGCTTTAAGCATAACAAGCCCAGTTTCTATATCTGCTTCTTTCCACTTTCCTGCTGCTAACAAATCCCGCATTTTCCCATAATCTACCTCCACATCAGAATTCAAATCATCTGGGTAAGCAGAAGGAATATTGACCGCAGGAGGAATAGGTGGAATTTTCGCAGGTTGAGGTTGAGGAATTCTCACAGATGCGTCTAATTCTTCTTGGCTAATTAGGATAAAGTTTTGATTTTCCCGAACAATTACAACGCCTCCAGGTTCGGTAGCAGCGCGTTCTATCACTTCGTTGAAGTTATTTTTGGCGTATTCAGATGTAACTTGATACATAGTTTCCTTTTTGGCAAACGGTACAATCTGATTCATACTATTATAATATCCCTGTTGGGCAGACAGCGAACTTATTGACTCTATTTACACTTCCCCGCTCATCAATTCACCAACAGGATCTTTTAATCCCTGGCCGTAATAATCATTTATTTATCCTTACATTTGTGGTGCAGGCGTCCCCGCCTGGAATTAAAAAATCCGTGTCGGTGCTATGCAAAATTCATCCTACTCAGAAAAGCACGCAATCGATCGCACTTTGGCTCCGTAATCACCTGCCTTGCCGCCCCTTCTTCCGCCACCTGCCCTTTATCCATAAATATGACCCGATGCGCCACATCCCGCGCAAACTGCATTTCGTGCGTTACCACCACCATCGTCATTCCTTCAGTAGCCAATTGCTGCATCGCTAGCAGCACTTCCCCGACTAATTCGGGATCGAGGGCGCTGGTGGGTTCGTCAAAGAGCATGATCTGCGGGTTGATGCACAAACTGCGTGCGATCGCAACTCGTTGCTTTTGTCCGCCAGAAAGTTGTTCTGGATAAACTTCGGCTTTTTCGGCTAAACCAACCTTTTGCAAATAAAATCGCGCCTGTTCCTCACTTTGGGAGCGAGATTTCCCCAATACCTGACGCGGAGCCAAGGTTAAATTTTCCAGTACGCTTAAATGAGGGAACAAGTTAAACTGCTGAAAAACCATCCCAACTTGCGATCGCAATCTGCGTAATTGGTTTTGGCTAATTTTGGCATGGGACAAATCCATCCCATTGACCGTCAAACGCCCGCCGTTAATCGTTTCCAAGCGGTTGAAACAGCGAAGGAGCGTACTTTTCCCACAACCGCTCGAACCAATCACCGCCACCACTTCCCCGCGATTGATAGAGCCGCTAATTCCTTGTAGAACTTTAAGAGAACCAAAATTTTTCTCAACGCCCTCAAATGCGATCGCTGGGGTATAATCCTGCATAACTGAGTTTAGTATATTTCTACTTAGCTTATTTTAAGGTATCGCAAATGCACAGATTATTTCAATCTCGTAAGCTAGGCTGGGGTTTGGTTCTCAGCTTGTGTTTGTCGATCTTATGCCTTTCCCTTTTCATTACCAGTCCTATCAAAGCCCAAAAAACGCTTAAGTTTGCCACAGAGCCAACTTTTCCGCCCTTTGAGTTTCAGGGTAAGAACGGGGAGTTAGTAGGTTTTGATATTGATTTGATCCAGGCAATTGGTAAAGCCGCTGATTTCCAAGTTCAATTTCAGAATATGCAATTTGATGGCCTGATCCCGGCTTTGCAGGCAAAAACTGTGGATGCTGCGGTGAGTGCAATGACAATTACCCCCGAACGTCAGAAAGCCGTAGATTTTTCGCGTCCTTATTTCAAAGCTGGATTAGCGATCGCCGTTAAAGCTAACAACCAAGATATCACTTCTTTAAAAAGTCTGCAAAACAAGCGCATAGCTGTGCAAATCGGCACAACTGGCGCTTTAGAAGCTAAAAAAATTACCGGCGCTAAAATTCGGACTTTTGATAACGCACCTCTATCCCTTCAGGAATTGCTCAACGGTAATGTGGATGCCGTCATCAATGATGCTCCCGCAACTCTCTATGCTATCAAACAAAATAATCTGAAACTACTAAAAATTACATCCCAATTACTCACTGAAGAATACTATGGCATCCCTACTCCTAAAGGTTCTCCCAATTTAGAAGACATCAACAAAGGACTGACAACCATCCTCAACAATGGCACCTACGAACAAATTTATCGCAAGTGGTTTAACGCCCAACCACCACAACTACCCGAAACCACAACCATTGATAATGCCACTAGCTCCATTAATACTATTACCATCATTTCAAACGCTCTACCCAACTTGTTGAAGGGCGTAGTAGTAACGCTATATCTAACAATATTGTGCGGATTTTTGGGAATGATTGGCGGTTCGCTAATTGGGATTGCCCGCCTCTCATCAATAACTCCATTGCGCTGGGCAACCACAGCGTATATTGACTTTTTCAGGGGTACACCCTTGCTGGTGCAGATTCTGATGATTTATTTTGGCATACCTGCTCTAGTGCAAGGATTTGGGATAAAATTCAGTCTGAACCCTTTTACGGCAACTGTGTTGGCCCTAAGTCTCAATAGCGCCGCCTATATCGCTGAAATTGTCCGCGCCGGTATCCAATCTATTGAAAAAGGACAAACAGAAGCTGCCCAGTCGCTGGGTTTGGGAGCGGTAGAAACTATGCGTTATGTAATTTTTCCCCAAGCATTGCGGCGGATGTTGCCACCGCTAGCAAATGAGTTTATCACCTTGCTTAAAGATACTAGCTTGGCATCGGTAATCGGTTATCAAGAGCTATTGCAAGAGGGAAGGTTGATTATCGCAAATAATTATCGTTCTTTTGAAATTTTTGCGACTGTTGCTATAATTTATTTGGTATTGACATTGCTATCATCGCGTGCTTTTGCTTTTCTGGAAAGTTGGATGAATCCGGTTAATAAGTCTTTGAAGGGGGGTTAGGGGAATCAAGTTATTGCTGATTTTCAGGTACGTTGTTGCGCTTTAGCGCTAAAGTTTAATAGTAATCTCAGATCATTCTAACAGAACTACAGAACTACAATTTTAAATTTCAAAGTTGAATCCCATTTGTTTAAGTTCGAGATATTTTTGTTCGTCAAATTGATAGAGTCGGGCGGCTCGATGCGATACATCTTTCTGGATTTCATCGAGTTGGACTAACAAATTCATGTTGATAATTTTTTTGCGAAAATTGCGTTTATCTAGCTCGGTTCCTAAGATAATTTCATAGAGCCTTTGTAACTGAGTAAGGGTAAATTTTTTGGGCAATAGTTCAAATCCAATTGGCTGATAGCGAACTTTGCCTTTCAATCGGGTTAAAGCTACCTCGAAAATGCTTGAATGGTCAAAGGCTAATGGCGGTAATTGGGTGACGGGAAACCAAGCGGCGTCGCTGGCGTCTGTGGTGGCGTTAAGGGAGTGTTCCCACGAGTTTACCAGTGCGTAGTAGGCGACGGTGACGATGCGATCGCGCGGATCTCGCCCCACATCCCCAAAAGTGTACAATTGCTCCAAATATACGGAATCTATGCCCGTTTCTTCCCGCAATTCCCGCCTCGCGGCTTCTTCCAACGATTCTTGGAGGCGGACAAACCCTCCCGGTAGCGCCCACATACCCAGGAAGGGGGGAAGGTTCCTCTGAATCAGCATCAGCTGAAGCTGCATCGACTCTTTATCTAAACCAAAAATCGCGCAATCCACGGTCAGTGCGGGTCTGGGGAATTCGTAGCTATAAGACATTTCAATTTGTAAAGGGGATTGACATTTCCTCCTTCCCTTGCAGGGAGGGGGGTTAGGGGGGTAGGTTCGCCCGATCCAAACACTATAGGGCTTGACATCGTGTTTTTTGTACACTAAGTTAGTGTATAGATAACACTAACAGCCATGCAAGAGCAATTTGAATTAGCGGCTGGTTCTGTAAAAGGTACAGAACATCAGCGGCTTGGCAAAAACAACCAAGATGGATATTACAGTATCAATTTACAAGGTAAGAACTTAATTGCTGTTGTTTGCGATGGATGCGGTAGCGGTCAGCACAGCGAAGTGGGAGCAAAAATTGGGGCGAGGTTGCTGGTAGAAACCATACGCCGTTCTTTGCCATATCGGGAAGGATTTTGGCAAGATATCCACGCCAAAGTGCTGATGCAGTTGCGAAATTTCGCGCAAGGATTTGGTGATAATTTAGCTGACATCGTAAATGATTATTTTCTGTTTACAGTTGTCGGAATATTAATAATACCAGAAGGAGCGTTTATCTTTGCCATAGGAGATGGAGTATTTGCGATTAACCGTGAAGTTGTGCAGTTGGGGCCTTATGCTAACAATGCACCACCCTATCTAGGGTACGGTATTTTAGATGAGGTAAATCAAAACTGGCAATTTCAAGTACATCGCACTCTACCTATTAGTGAAGTAAAATCGATTTTAATCGGTACAGATGGGGTTTCGGGTCTGATTAAATCAGAATCGCTCAACTTGCCAGGAAAGTCAGAAATGGTGGGAGAAATTAGCCAATTTTGGAGAGAAGACCGCTATTTTATGAACTCTGACAATATCCGACGCAGGTTATCCCTAATTAACCGCGAAGTAACTTATCCCAACTGGGAAGAACGCAGCTTGCTCAAACAAGGAGGCTTATTACCAGATGACACAACCTTACTCGTAATTCGACGAAAAAAACTTCTTTCAAATCCGTAGATGTAGAATTTGCATTTATCTGCGTTCATCTGCGGTTAAAAATCTTTAAACCTGACTTTTCAGCAAATGGATGTCTACATCAAGAACAAAAAAATCCGTCTCAAGCCTAACAAAGCAATCGGCAAAGGCGGCGAAGCAGATGTGTACGATATTGGCAATGGTAAAGCACTGAAGTTATTTAAGCAACCGGATCATTCCGATTATCAGAATAACTCCCAGCAACAACGCACAGCGCAAGAACGCTTAGACGAACATCAGTTTAAGTTGCGTCTGTTTCCTAGCAACTTGCCGAAGCGAGTTATTTGTCCGCAAGAGTTGGTAAATGATGCGCTGGGAATTAAAATTTTGGGCTACACAATGGAAATGGTTGCTGGTGCGGAAGTTTTATTGAAATATAGCGATCGCACTTTCCGTCAATCGGGAATTGCCAACCAAATTGTTGTAGAAATATTCAGGGATTTGCACACAACTGTTGCGACTATTCATCAAGCTGGAGTGGTAGTTGGCGATTTCAACGATTTGAATGTTTTAATTAAGGAGAAAGAAGCTTATTTAATTGATGCTGACTCGTTTCAATTTGTCTCGTTTCCCTGTCGGGTTTTTACTACTCGGTTTGTCGATCCGCTGCTGTGCGATCGCCAATCTTCAAAACCCATCTTAGTTGAAACTTATTCAACCGATTCAGATTGGTATGCTTACAGCGTAATGCTAATGCAAAGTCTGCTATTTGTTGACCCTTACGGCGGCGTTTACCGACCGAAAGACCCGTCTAAACGGATTCCTCACGAAGCGCGATCGCTACAAGGAATTAGCATATTTAATCCAGAGGTAAAGTATCCCAAACCAGCGATACCTTACAAAGTTTTACCAGATGAATTGCTGCATTATTTTTATCAGGTATTTGAAGAAGATAAGAGAGGTGAATTTGCGCGATCGCTCCTCGATAACCTGCAATGGACAACCTGCAAAAACTGCGGCGCAGAACACGCCAGAAATAGCTGTCCCAACTGTAGCCAAACAATCCCAGTATCTTCACTTCCCAAACAAGCGATCGTTCGAGGTACAGTCACAGCCACGCGAATTTTCAGCACAGAAGGGATTATTTTATTTACGGCATTACAAGGAGATAAATTATGTTGGCTATACCATGAAAAAGGAAAATTTAAACGCGAAGACGATACCGTTATTCTCAGCGGTAACTTAGATCCTCACTTGCAATTTCGCATCCAAGGTAAATCTACTTTAATCGGCAAACAAGGACAAGTCATCACCCTAAATCCCGGCAAATCTCCCAGTCGTTTAGCCGTAGAAACCTTTGATGTAAATGAAACTAACCATTACTGGACTTATAGCGGTCAATTATTGCGAAATGGTCAGTTAGGTTCGGAATATATTGGCGATGTCTTAGCCGAACAAACTCGCTTTTGGGTTGGTTCCCACTTCGGTTTTGGCTTCTACCGTGCGGGTAATTTGAATGTTGCTTTTGTCTTCGATGCCAACAAACGCGGCATCAACGATACGGTCAAAATTCCCTCATTTACCGGACAGTTAATAGATGCTAATTGCACTTGTACTGCTGACCGTTGCTGGTTCTTTATTTCCACTCAAGAACAAGGTCAAACTATCAATCATGTTTACATTATTCGCTCCGATGGTTCGATTGAAGGAACTGCTGCGGCTAAAGCTGGAGATAATTCCTGGCTTTCTACATTGCACGGAAAATTTGCGGCTGGTAACTTTTTATTAGCGGCTACGGATGATGGGATTGTCCGCGTTGCATCCCAAAACGGTCAAATTATCCAAACTAAAGAATTCCCGGATACAGAACCTTTTGTTGATGCTAATAGCCACCTATTTGCGAGTCAGCAAGGACTGTATGTTGTGAAATCTCAGCAAATTTTGATGCTGAAAATTACCTGAAGTTTCTTTTCTCGATATCTACAATCCCAAATTACTATGAGTACGCAAACAACCAAACAATTACCGATTCCTCCTCACTTCGATGCCAAAAAAGTTGGAGAAGTGTGGCGCGTTTTGTACGAAGAACGTGCCAATGATGCTCAAGCTTGGGCGAAAAAGCACAACATTCCACCCGCAGCCAAAGATAAAACTCGCATTTGTCTGATGGTAATCGATGCCCAAAATACCTTTTCCATTCCCAAATTTGAATTATTTGTTGGTGGTCGTTCCGGTACGGGTGCGGTTGATGATAACGTGCGGCTGTGCGAATTTATCTATCGCAACTTGGGTTTAATAACGGCGATTTACCCGACGATGGACACCCACACGGCGATGCAAATTTTTCATTCATTGTTTTGGGTGAATGATGCAGGGGAACACCCAGCGCCAATGACAATTATCTCCTTAGATGATGTGCAAAAAGGAGTTTGGAAAGTAAATCCTGCGATCGCACACAGCGTAGCTGCTGGCAATTACCTCGGATTGATGCGCCACGCCGAGCATTACGTCGATAAACTCAGCGACGGCGGCAAATATCCCTTGATTATTTGGCCTTATCATGCCATGTTGGGGGGAATTGGTCACGCCCTTGTCTCATCTGTCGAAGAAGCGCTATTTTTCCATGCGATCGCTCGCAACAGCCAAACTGGATTTGAAATCAAAGGCGGAAATCCCCTCACAGAGAACTATTCCGTCTTGCGTCCCGAAGTTTTAGAAGGTGCGGATGGACGACCGATCGCCCAAAAAAACGCCCGTTTCATTCAGAAATTAATGGAATTTGATGCTGTCATTATTGCAGGTCAAGCAAAAAGTCATTGCGTCGCCTGGACAATTGACGATTTGCTAACCGAAATTGTGGCACAAGATCCCAACTTGGCAAAGAAAGTCTATCTGTTAGAAGATTGCACCTCACCCGTCGTCGTTCCGGGAGTAATCGACTTCACAGATCCAGCAGACGCAGCTTTCAAACGCTTTGCTGATGCGGGAATGCACATAGTAAAATCAACTCAGCCGATCGAAACTTGGGCTGACATTACCCTTTGAAAATTAACCGCAGATAAACGCAGATATTTCTCTTTCATCTAGAACGAATGGCAAAGAAACCCGGTTTCTATGCCAAATCGGGGGTTGAACACCTAACAACCGACTAAGAAACCGGGTTTCTAGCCTCATAGTGCGTCAGTCCTTTCATCTGCGATCTGTGTTCATCTGTGGTTCCTCGATCCTCATCCTCCCCAATTAATATGACTCAAACACCCAACCTCAACAACCTTTTCCAAACAGCTCAAGAAGAAGGATTGCTTTCCTCCGCATCCTTACAAGCATTAAATGTGATTGACATCGGTACACAAATCCAAGCAGGATTGGGAGTGAGTGTAGATGATGTAATGGCGAGCGAAGTTGTACTCCTAACCATCATGCCCGATGATTCCGGTTCTATTGCTTATTCTGGCAATACTCAAGCCGTGCGAGACGGTCATAATGCTGTACTCGACGCTCTCAAAAATTCCAAACAGCGAGACAACATTTTAGCTCACAATCGATATCTAAACGGTCATGTTTTGTATCCTTACTGTCCGATCGATCGAGCGGTGAGAATGGATGCGGGTAACTACCAACCCAACGAAGGTACACCTTTATATGACCAAACTATTGTGTTGTTGGGAACTGTTTTAGCTAAGTCTCAGCAATTTGCCGATAACGGCGTTCCCGTTCGCACTATCACTTTAATTATTACCGATGGTGCTGACGAACATTCTACAAAAGCTACTGCCAAAAATGTTGCTTCCATTGTTAAAGATATGCTGATGGCCGAAAACCATATTATCGCAGCAATGGGTATTGACAATGGCAGCACAAATTTCCGCAAAGTGTTTCAAGAAATGGGATTGCGGGATGAGTGGATACTGACGCCAAGTAACAGCACTTCCGAAATTCGTCAGGCTTTTCAAATCTTTTCCCAATCTGCTGTACGTGCTAGCGTTGGCGCGGCAAGTTTCAGTCAAGCCGCTTTGGGTGGTTTTGGCAGTCCTTAGATTGTTCATGGTTCATAGTTCATCGAAGATTCATGAACTATGAACCATGAACAGGCATAGAATACCGATGCAACCGGACAGGATATAATCCCCTAATTAATAAAGATATAGATAATTTTTTCGCTCCAATCCACTTTCTGTTTTAGCACAGATCGAGCTTTTGACACCTCTTAATTATTAAGTTCCATTACATATTTTGTAACAAAATATGCGATTAATCCATCGTACCGTTAGGGCGTGGCAGTTTACGGGCAAACTGATTGATATCATGATTTGAATCAATAAGGAATTTATCTAATGAACAACATCACCAGAGTTAAGCCAATTCTGCTAATTTTGGGAATAGTTGCAATATTGGTAACTTTCGCGTGGCGAGTAGATGCAGCAGACATTATACGCTATCGGCTTGACCCTAGTTCGCCTTATGTCAACCAATTTTTAGAATCTGTTGCAGTTCCTGGTAATAAAGACTTATTATTTCTGAGCGGCATGGTTCCGCCTGCGATCGATCCCAACGCCGATCCCAATACGCCCAAAGCGTATGGGGACACAAAGACTCAAACCAGAAACATCCTCAAAAATATCGAGTCAATTCTTAAAAAGCGCGGCTACTCCATGAGTGATGTCATCAAGGTGCATGGATACCTGGTGGGCGATCCCGCTCTCAACGGTAAAGCCGATTTCGGAGCGTTTCAGGAAGCATACGCAGAGTTTTTTGGCAACAGCAAACAGCCTGAAATTCCTGTGCGGACTCGTACCCAAGTTACGCAATTAGTGGGACCAGGATGGTTGGTGGAAATCGAAGTGGTAGCGGCTAAGTGATCGATCGCTAGAAATCTCATCCCTAAATTGACCGGCTGCGCCTGTCGGTATAATCATGGTCATGGGCAAATCAACAAGCTATGACTGCACCTGAGCAACTTCAGCAACTCACAAATTGGCAGAGGCTCACTCAATGGTGGCACCGTCGAGAGCCAAAACGCCCAAACGCGGAGTATTCGCGCCAAAACTTCCTGGTGCGGCTGATTATTGGCGGTACAACCTTAATCGTCAGCTTATCTGCTTACTATAGCTATCAGCTAGTGCGGGAGCTGCTGTTGGTGAACCTGAAGGACAAAGCGTTTTTGCAGGTGCAGCAAGGCGCTGAAGAAATTGATAACTGGATTGGAAAATACAAAGCTGCTTTAGAGTCCAGTGCTAACAACCCAACATTCCGAACGATGGACTGGGCAAAGATAGAGCCGTATCTGGTTTCAGAAGAACAGCGCCTGCGAGAATTTACGTATTTCGGGATGATTGATGTTAATGGTTTTCTGTACACCACTCTGAAGAATCAGCCCCAAGGAAGCATCAACTTGAAAGACCGTCAACACTTTCAGGGGGCGATGGCCGGAAAGAGCAGTTTGTCTGACCCGCTAATTGCCCGTGTCCCGCCAGGAGCGAGGGTTGTCGCCTATGCGGTTCCTGTGCGATCGGGATCTTCAGCACCCGGAAAGCCTTTAGGAGAGGTAATCGGTGTCATCAATGGCGTGATTAGTATCGACCAGGTTGTTGCTGTGGTCAATGGCTTGCACTATGGGGACGGCAGCTATGCCTTTGCTCTCAACTCTAAGGGAGAAGCAATTGTTCATCCTAATTTAGCTTTGATGTCTACCTTGGAGAAACCTGCCCCTAGTTTTCTCAAACTGCCAGATCGAAGTTTGGCTGCGATCGCTCAAAACATGGTAAACCGGGAACGAGGCATCCAGCTAATCCCTATTGAGGGTACCCAGCAGTATGTTGCTTACATCCCGCTTAAGGAAGCAAACTGGTCTGTTGCCTTGGTGATTCCTCGGCAAAATATTGAAGCGCAACTGCGACCCCTAGACCTGATGGCAATAGTTATGGTAGGACTGGCAGGCACGATGATTGCCGTTCTCTGGCAGGTGCAATCCTTTGAGCAGTCCCAACTAAAAAAGTCAAAGCTCATTGCTGAGGCGGCTAAAAAAGCAGCAGATACTGCTAACGAGGCAAAAAGTGAATTCCTGGCAAACATGAGTCACGAACTGCGTACCCCCCTCAACGGCATTTTGGGTTATGCCCAAATTCTCCAACGCGATCGCAATATGACAGCCAAGCAACAGGACGGCTTGGATATTATTTACGAGTGCGGATCTCACTTACTAACCTTAATCAATGACATTTTAGACTTGTCTAAAATTGAAGCGCGGAAAATGGAACTGGATAATAGCGATTTTCACTTTCCTTCCTTCCTTCAATGCGTAGAGGAAATTTGCCGCATCAGAGCCGAACAAAAAGGAATTGATTTCAATTATTTGCCTGCACCTAATCTACCGTCAGCCATTCAGGCTGATGAAATACGCCTGCGCCAGGTGTTGATCAATCTCCTGGGCAATGCCATTAAATTCACGCAAAAAGGCGGTGTTACCTTCAAAGTAGAAGTCAGGAGTTTGGGAGTTCGACAGTTCCAGACTCAGGAGTCAGAACAAATTCAAAACTTTTGTAGCGTCTGCTTCCAAGTCGAGGACACGGGCGTTGGGATCGGCTCGGAAGAAGTAGAAAAAATTTTCCTCCCTTTTGAACAGGTGGGAGATCGAAGGCATCGCGCTGAAGGTACGGGTCTGGGACTGGCCATTAGCAATAAGATCGTTAACCTCATGGGCAGTCAAATCCGGGTGCAAAGCCAAGCGGGTGTGGGCAGCACCTTTTCCTTTGAGGTGGATCTGTCCCTACCAGATGGGTGGATACAGGACGCAATTACGACAAATGGAAAAAAAATTCTCGGTTACGAGGGGGCGCGACGAACGATCCTCGTTGCGGATGACAAGTGGGAAAATCGATCGGTGCTGGTGAATTTGTTAGAGCCGCTCGGCTTTAAAGTCTTGGAAGCAGAGAACGGTCAGGAAGGGTTGGCAAAAGCGATCGAGTTGAACCCCAATTTAATTATCACGGATATCCTCATGCCTGTGATGAATGGATATGAATTGTTGCAGCAGTTGCGCCAGAGAGAAACGCTAAAAGCCACAAGGGTGGTCGTCTCATCGGCGTCGGTATCGCAGATCGATCGGCAAAAGAGCCTGAAAGCCGGAGCAGATGATTTTCTGCCAAAGCCTGTCCAAGCAGACGAGTTGTTCCGCTTGTTAGAAAAACATTTGGCGATCGCATGGCAATATGAGCGAAAGGCTTCAGAAACAATCTCTACTCCCTCGATATTCTCAACAAAAGCAGAGCTAACTGAGTTAGATAAGGAAGTTACGGTTCCGCATCGAGAAGATCTGGAAAAGTTGCTTTTATTGGTTCAACAAGGGCGTCTCAAAAAATTCATTGAGGAAGCGCAAAAAATTCAAAAGCTCGATCTAAAGTATACCTCTTTTATCGAAAAGGTTACCCCATTAGCCCAAAAATTTCAAGCCGAAAAAATTGAGGATTTAATCAAGAAGTGCATAGATGAGCAAAACAGGTGAAAAACATTCGTTAAAAAGCTTAGAATTAGAAGTGCAGGAGTTTGAGGATTGAGTATCAAAATAGGCACTGGCAAAAGCTGCTAAAATTTTTGCATCCTAAAATTTTAAACTCCTCGCTCTTAAAGGAATTTGAGATACCACTCATGCAAGACCCCGCCTTAATCCTAGTTGTCGATGACACTCCTGCCAATTTGGAAGTTATCTCTGAGGCATTGACCGATGCAGGTTATGAAGTTGCGATCGCTACGGATGGCGATCGCGCACTTAAGCAAATCCAGTACAGTTTACCAGATCTGATCTTGCTAGATGTGATGATGCCAGGAATCGATGGTTTTGAAACCTGCAAGCGGTTAAAAGTAAATCCTCAAACCTGCGACATACCAGTAATTTTCATGACCGCATTTTCCGATCCAGAAAATAAGGTTAAAGGACTAAATTCAGGAGCAGTTGATTACATCACAAAACCGTTTCAAGAAGCCGAAATATTAGCTCGAATCAAACTACATCTTCAGCTGCGGTTTTTGACAAAAAACCTAGAAGAAAAAGTCTTGGCCAGAACAGCCGAACTTTCCCAAGCATTAGAGAGTTTGCGAGAGTCTCACGTGCAGCTTGTGCAGAAAGAAAAAATGTCTGCGCTGGGGCAATTAGTGGCAGGGGTAGCTCACGAGATTAATAATCCAGTTGGCTTTATTAGTGGCAATCTCGATTATGTTGAAGAATATGTGAAAGATTTACTTTTTTTAATTGAGATCTATGAACAAAACTATCCTAATCCTGTTGGTGCAATTCAAGATGCGATCGCATCCATCGAGCTAGATTATTTGAGAGACGATTTTCCCAAGCTGATTTCGTCGATGAAGGAAGGGGTCGATCGCATTCGCAATATCAGCACCAGTCTACGCACCTTTTCCAGAGGAGATTGCGATCGACCAACCCCCTTCAATATCCACGAAGGCATTGATAGCACTCTCATGATTTTGAAGCACCGCTTGAAAGAAAATGAAAAGCGCCCCGCTATCCTTGTGGAGAAAGACTACGGTCAACTGCCTCCCATTGAATGCTTTCCCGGACAGATCAATCAGGTGTTTATGAATCTGCTGGCAAATGCCATTGATGCTTTAGAAGAGTCCAACCAGGGGCGTAGTTTTGAGGAAGTTAAGACCAATCCCAATCGAATTATCATCCGAACCGAGCAATTGAGCGATAGTAAGCAGGTGTTGGTTCGGATTAAAGATAACGGGATCGGTATGTCGGATCGAGTTCTCGAAAAAGTGTTTGACCATCTGTTCACCACCAAACCCGTAGGTCAGGGAACTGGACTGGGATTATCTATAGCCCATCAAATAGTTGTAGAAAAGCACGGCGGGACGCTAGACGCCAACTCAACATTGACAAAGGGGTCGGAGTTTGTTGTAGCCATTCCTATTGAGCAAAGTGGAGATGCGATCGCACTCGATGGCCACAGCGATCGGGCTTATTCTCAAACTGGAGTTTGACATACTCTCCCGTTAAGTTCTACGAACTATAACGGGAGATGAATTGCGACATTAAGGTAAAAAAGTTCAGGGCAAAGTAAGCTTCACAGCAAGGAACTGAGGATGGGAGAGCGGGGCAATACTATTCGGTTAAAAACAATTGTAGGTTGGGTTGAGAGATAACAAAACCCAACCTACCCAAGAGCGAGTTAGGGTTGAAGTAACAAAACCCAACCTACGAAAGTTCCAAATCCGAACAGTAATGGGGGGGTGAATGCGAAGAGGCGGGGAGAAATTTTCATTCTATACGCTATCCGCACGCTCGATCCAATATCCTCAATCCTTTATCCTTCATCCTCCCCTGTCTGGCGCTACTTAAGAGAGCAGAACAGCTAACTTGTCTTGTACAAGTACAATCTATTCTTCGTCTTCTTCTTCGGGGGCATCGATATCGCGGTCAAGTTGAATCAAACGAATATGCTTGTATCCGAGTCGGATTTCAAACTCATCACCTGGCTTTAAACCCATTGCCTGAGTGTAGGCAGATCCAATCACAATCTGACCGTTCTTATGAACGCTCACCCGGTAAGTCGCTTCCCGACCCCGACCATCTTTCTCACTTTCTGGCTCCAGAGCAATACCTTTAGCTGCCAGCACAGCATCGTAAAAGTCTGTCAGATTGACGCGAGTCTGGTTGTTTTTGGTGTTGGAGTAGTACCCGCAAGCCTTAGCGGTTTCCCGGCGCGACAAATGGGAAAGCTCTTTGACTTTTTGTAGTAGTCCTTTCCCTGTTAGTGGCGCTGTTGCAGTTTCAGCCATAAAATTGCCTCTGACTAAATTTAACTTCTTTTGCATTATTGAACCATATAATATCGTTCATGAAATATCAACCACTAGACTGAATTGTTTTGGGAATGCCTAATACCGATCGTGTTCGCCAAGTACGCCCTGTAAGTAATATTGCTCTTTTCTGGATTGGTAATTGTAGCTCATGTAGCGGCAGGGATAAGTTCTTGTTGGCGAATTCCTCACCACCGCATGGGTAGCTCGGAAGCTTTGCTTCCTACGGTTTCCCCTCAAAACCAAACTACCGTTACCCGTTAAAACGTCAGCAGGAGCGAACGGTTACCCTGAAATAGGATGCTTTTTTCTAGAAAAGATGATTTTGCCCGTAACTTGCAGTTTGGCGAAATACTCGCACAGCAATCAGGCTCTTAGTTAAGATTTGTGAGAAAGTTTTACCGGCTCAGGGGTCAACTGCTTGCCAAATTAGCTATAAGCTGGTCAGAGGGAACTACGCAGCAGCAGCCCTAGAATTATATAGTTTATGGTCATTGGGAATCGTTACGATCGCAGAGCAACACGAGGGCTGTAGAGCATAAGGGACGGATTTTTTCTCTATTTTGAGCAACCAAATTTGGTATTACACATCTGAGCGGTGGTATGGTATTTTCTGCGATCGCATTATCCAGCTTTCGATCTTAGAAAGGATTCCACTCGACTGGGCCTCGATCGGCAGCTTCATCCGTGTCTTGCCACCTTTTCACCTCTGATGCACTAGATTGTCTTATTGTCTGTAGTTGCCCTGCGATCATAGCCTGCATTTGTTCGAGCTCTTCACGACTCCACTTATAGATGTGCGGCGCTACATCTTTGGGACTGAGGCGATCTCGATCGCTATTTTGCGGCATAGTGTTGGCCATCCTTAAAGTTGATGCCCTGATTATTGCACTCACTCGCCACTAATCCAATAGGCATAACAAACCCTTAGTCCTTGGGAAATGATAGCTTGTAAATATTCTCCAATAAGTTTTGACTTTTGACTTTTGACTTTTCCTTACCCTCTCCTATGCCATCACAAATATGTTTATCGCTCTGGCTAACATTTTGGTTTTTCTGCAAATAATTCCGCGCCGAATTGCAAGCTTGAATTAACATATCGTCGAGATTCAAATTCCACAATATTACTTTATTATCCGAACTTGCTGAAGCAAGCATCTCACCATCCGGCGACCAAGATACACTCCACACCTCACCCTGATGATTCTTCAAAATTTTTAGCAAACTTCCATCAATATGCCACAGTCTCACCATTTTATCTGTACTTGCCGTAGCAAGCGTCTGACCGTCAGGACTGAAACTAATGCTAGTAACTTTACCCCTATGCCTTAAAATACTCAACAACGTGCCGTCAATTTGCCAAAGTTTCACCGTTTTGTCAGCACCCCCAGAGGCAAGCATTTGACTATCTGGACTGAAACTTACGCTAGTAACCGAACCGTTATGTCCTTTCAAGTCTTTTTGCCACACACCGTCGCGACTCCAAAGTTTGACTGTACCATCTGCACCAGCTGAAGCAAGCGTTCTGCCAGTGGGACTCCAACTCACGCAAGTCACCGAACCTTGATGTCCCTTCAATGTTCTCAGTTCTTGTCCGTTGAAACTCCAAAGTTTGACTGTGCCATCTGCACTTGCAGAGGCAAATGTCTTGCCATCTGGGTTAAAACTTATGCTTGTTACTTTATCAGTATGAGCCTTGAAAGAAAGGAGCAATTTACCGTTGTTGTGCCAAAGTTTGACAGTTCCATCATCACTACCTGATGCAAGAGTTTGACTATCAGGACTGAAATGGAGGCTCCTAATTATATTACTAGCAATAGGAAATTTTGCTTTCAGAGTGCCATCACTATGCCAAAGTTTAATAGATCCATCATCGTTAGCCGTGGCGATCGTAAAAGTTTTTCCTTGTTTTATTTCGGAAGCGGAGGTATTACTTTGAGGACTGAAAGTTAGGAAAATAATTTTACTGAGATTATGCTGCAAATAATGAGGTTCTTTTAGAGAGTAAACTGCCAGATTCAATGCCATCAAAACTCGTATCCGCGTATCGGAGTTAATTCCAAACGGCCACCGTTGTATTCTTATGCCTGCCCGGATACCTTGTGTCAGAGCATCCCATTTGTGATTTGATTGAAAAAGTTCTTCTGAATATAAAGTGAGAGCGTTGATTTCCATGTTTCTGCGATCGGTCCACGCTTTTAGCCAAAATATCTCCGTGATTAAGGTGAAAAATAACGCCAAAACTACAACTGCTCTAATATTAATTGCGACTTTCATTTGTCGCTCGTGCTTTAGTTTTGCTTCTGTTAATTTTCGTCGCTGTTGCTCGTTACTCAGTTGTTCGAGTAAATCTTTTTCTCTACTAAGTCTCTCAATTTCAGTGCGACTTTGTTGTTCTTTGTTGCGTAATTCTATTAAGGCTGCTTCTTGGCTGGCTGCTAGGAATTGATAATCGCGATCGCTCAAACTTTTCCCTGTTGACCAGTTGAGTGCTTCCTGCAATGCTTGCCCCCGCAACAATCGCGATTCATCTTGACAATTAGAGGTTATCCATGCTAATAATGCTGCGGCATGGGGACGCAAATCGAAGAAAGCTTTTTCTACCCAAGTTTCGCTAAAAATTGACTCGTAAATGCGGTTGTAAACTCTTAATTTTCCCGATCGCATAACCACTAAACCGGATAGTCTTAATTGGGTTTGTTCGGGGGTGTCATCGGCTGGAATTTCTCCTAGTTGCAATATTTTATGATATAATCCCAGCAATCTACTGGCGCGTTGCTGATTGGACAGGATGCGATCGCGAATTGTCTTGATATGCGCTGGTTCATCCTGGGATTCCCAATTGTCGATGATCTGGGATTTTACCAAGTTTGTCATTTGTCCTTGGTCATTTGTCAAGAGCGAATCAGTAATTACTAATTTACAAAGTTTTTGAGTTAGAAATGGCTGTCCGCCTGTCCATTCCAATATTTCTTTGAAAATTTCTTGGGGTCGATCTACCTTTCCCTCTAATCCTTTTGCTAATGCTTGAGCTTCCGGCAATTCAAAACCATGCAGTTCAATTGCACGACCGATATTAAACGGGGTGCGAGTTGGATCGGAAATTAAATCGCTTGGTGTGGCGACTCCCAGCAGAGCAAATGTAAGTCGCTGATATTCTGATTTTTGGGCGCGTTTGTTATGGCAAGATCTAATCAGAGTAAAAAAGTCGTCAAGGGAATCTTTGAAGCTGAGAACGCTATCAATTTCATCGATAAAAATCACAATTTTTTCAGAAACTTTCGCCAGCAGCACTTCTTCAATCAATTCACCCAAGCGCTGAACAGGGGGTATTAATTCTCTGTCTCGCCACCAAGTCATAAACTCGATCGCATTAAAGAGATCGAAACTTGTCAGTAGCTTGTAGGCGACGCCTCCATACCATTTATCCAAAGAAACTTGCTGGTTGCCAATATCTGAAAGGTCGATAGTGGCACAGGCGATTCCTTCAGTTTTTAGCCTTTGTATCGTTCGCACCAGCAAACTGGATTTCCCCATTTGGCGAGAATTGAGTACATAACAAAATTCGCCATTTTTCACTCCTTCATAAAGTTCATTGTCAGCCTGTCGCACCACATAAGTTGGTGCATCTTCCGGTAAACTTCCGCCGATTTGGTAGAGATAATTTGTCATGAAAATGTAAGGATTTTATCTAACTTATCTACTTTTCAGAGTAGGTACTCTTTCCAGAAACGAACCGCTAAGAAGCAAGACTGTTTGACGGTCTAATTTGCCAGTAACTTTCAAACCCAACTTTTTTTGAAAGTCTTGGATAGCTGGCTCTAACTCAGCGTGATTTTGGATTTTTTGGCCTGATCGCTGAAGATAAGACACCGCTTGAGAAACCGTTATCGAGATATCTTGACTGCGAAAAATGGGGAGATATTGTCCGCGCCAATTTCTTTCAAATTGCTGGCGAGCGACATAGTAAATTTTCCCTCTAGTTGGCTCACCAATTATAGCATTATTGCCATTTAAACCTAACAAGGCTACGGCATGAGGAATGACGCTCACCCCATCTCTAAACCAAACCCCCAACACACCAGGACGATTGATTAGTTGCATTTGCTCCCAAGTTGCTTCTAATTCAATTCCATCCATACCAACCGATCGAGTTGCTATCAGCAACTGCGCCATAGAAGTGCCTAACCGACTCGTTCCCGCCAAACGAGCAATGCTTGATTCTGTCGCATCTATTCCCCAAACACGCAGCACAGTAGCTAATGCGGATGGGCCACAACTGCTATTGGAAGTTTGTTTAAAAACACCGTTGGGTTGCAAGTTATCTTCTAAAGAAGCGTAAATAGGAGATAAAAAGTAAGCTTCAGCAGCAGTAAAACTTCCCAATCCTAGCGAGCAAATCAAAAGTACAGATACTACCTGAATGCGGGAAGTATGCCGACTGATGGTGAAAGCTACCCCGCCAATAAATAGCAGCAAAAGGCGCATAACTGTCCAAGTGACTTGCAAACTATAGAAACGCCACTCTACTGGTAAAGCTTGCATTTCCGGAATTAAACGAGCTAGTAATACCAAACCCAAGTAAACCATTAAAAATGCGATTAATAAGTGTGTTTTACCTTTAAAAATATCGTTTGCAGTTGCTCCTTTTCGCAACATTACTCGTCCGATGCGTTGTCCTATAACGAACATCCAAGAACCCAAAATTAGCGTTACCAGCGTCTGTAGTAGCATATTGTGCAAGATGTGAGTTTAGATTCCCTAGCCCCATTTTTCCGGCGGCATACCCAGAAAGCCGCGAATCAGATTAAGAGTTTCTAATTTTTGTGCGTTCGACTTAAGTCCCAAGTTGAGCTTTAAGCTTTCACCGGATTTCAAAAAGAGCGTAATCTGATAATCAACCGCTTCCTGATGATGCCAGCTTGGTGACTGAAGCTGCACATCTAAAACATCGGTAAGGGAATGCCAAATCACCTTAGTCTTAAGCAAACCGCATCGCTTGATAGTGAAGCTGTTGTAATCTTTATCAAAATGACAGATAACCACCCGTCCGGCTAAAATTAGCACTAAACCACTCGCCACAAGACTTAATAAAAGAAGAGGTGGTATCCACAAGACGTAAGTTAACCATCCAAGTTTGTGGTAAATTAGCAAGATGAGCAAAAAAGTGCCTCCCATCCAGCCAGTTGTACCTAGCCAAAGCGAATAGGGTCGATGTCGAAATTTTAGGTGTTTTTTTGTGTTTTCTAGAATAACCATTGTTTGATTTATCTACCAAAAACAGTATATCAACTTTTTGCGATCGCAAAGAAAGGGCTCCAAGAAACCCGGTTTCTCTAAGAAACCGGGTTTCTGGCTGTTCACTTTATTTACGCCTACCTACTTACCCCTGACAACCTTTTTCACAGGTGCGGTAATAGGTGCTAATGTTTCTACATCTTTTGAGACAGGTATAAGTTGCCGCCATGCTTTGATACCGCCTTCTAGAAACACCAAATTAAGTCCGGTTTTTTCCAATTTTTTGTATGCTTTGACCGAACGCGGGCCTCTTGTGCAATAAAGTACGATTGTTGGCTGAGTATGATTAGTTTGGATATACTTCTGGGCAATAACCTGAATCTGATGCACGCCGAATCCAGACTGAATATCTGTTAGGGGTACGAGTTGGCTATTGGCAATACGATCTTCGGCGTATTCTTCTGGCGATCGCACGTCAATCAAGATCGCATTTTTCAATTTTCCCTGCTTCAATTCGGAAACGGTCACTTTTTTGGCACTCAAACTGGCGATAAAGGTTGGAACATCCATGTGATTAACCACTGCTGCTAAAGTAACAGAACTAACACCGACAATGTTGATAAAAAGGATTACTGGTAAAGGGCGTAAATAACGATCGATGCCTTTTTTAAACTTTTTATTCTGCATTTTTAAATTTTCCTTTTGAGGGCAGATAGTCTAAAACCAGCGGTAAGACTTCATCAGGGAATATGCGATCGCCACAATCGGAAATGAAGCTACGTGCATTGACATAACAGTGCTGGCAAGGGTGGGACGTTTTTCTCGAAGAAGGCGTGCGATCGCAAAACCTTTAGCAACAAATCCAAAGATAAACCCAATCAGCAATATTCCTGATGTGACTGCATAAAGAAGAGTGCGATCGGCTGAGCCACTGATCGATTCCACCAGAAATAAGCTGGCAAAACCTAATCCCATGAAGAATAGATAAACCAAGAAAATAAACATTCTTTGGCTAATATTTCTTAAGTACCCCCAGCGCTGAAAAAAGGAAACGCACATTGCCGCAGATATCGCTGAACCAATCAGTGAAATCGGAAATAATATACTGAAACACACTGCGCTGATCGAGCAAGAAATTAGGTAAAATATGTTGGCTAAAGTAGTGAATGCACAAGCTTTCAGGTAAGGAATATCTTCTCGTTTGTACAGAATATAAGCTTCGATGACAACGATTGCAACGAGAGGTATTCCATAAGGCAAAATTGTTGCGATCGCGGGAAGGAAGAAAAGCTGATTAGCAAATTCAAACTTGCTGGTATTGGCAAATCCACCACCACAAGCTGTTGCTGGTAAAGCAATAATCAGAAGTAAGTAAAAAGCACCTAAAGTAGCTTTGATTAAAGGTTGCCAATTTTTCTGATGTATAGTTCTGCCCGAACTGCGAATTGCAAGTGCAGAATTATTCACGGTAACGATGGATGAATCAATTTTTTGGTTAAGTTGCATGGCTATTCTCCTGAAAGATCGGTGGTAATTGCATCTTCCTGTTTATTATTAAGACAGATGCTTCACTGAGTTCTTGACTGACTTCTTCGACTTTTCACTGACTTCTGTTCGACTTTTTGGATAACCTCAGACAGATAAAATCGATGGGACGGGCAAGATGCCCATCCCACAAGACTTTTAGGAAATTGAGTTGTGCAAATTCGATGTGCTTTAGTTTAACATCGGTAGGACGATCGGCCTATCGCAGACGAATTGAGTTATAATCATGTTTACCACTCTGGGCAGCAGTAAAATAAATGGAAACTCTACCCAATAGCTGGGCAGATATTCAGCCTGATACTGTATATCAAACAACAAATGGTCAGATAGTATGTTTTGGCAAAGAGTAAATCCAATTGGGAATAAAATATGACCAAAATAACAAGCATTTAAAAGCAATTGAAAAAGGACAAGTATCTCCTCGCGGTAATATTGGTCTTGTTCCTTCCGAAGTAGAGGGTTACGATTTGAAATCAAAAGTTTTGGGGAAAGGAGGCGATCGCCGTTTTCATGGAAAAATAATAGATGGAGTTTTACATTTTCCCGGTTTCGTAACAGAACATTAATCATACATAAAACAACTATTATGACTCAAATTGAATTAAAAACTCACCAACTTTGGCAGGATTTGAATGAAATCTTAGAATATGTAGATGCTGATGCACTTGTACAAGAACATCTAGAATCATGCAATTATAAAATAGGCGGTTACTGGGATGAAACGGATGAATTCTATGAAGAGATTGCCTTGCCTCGTTTTTTGTCTGCTGAATTAATTAGCAGTTCTATTGGTGTTACGCGCAGAAAACGTTGGATTCAACTGAAATTTGCCTTACAAGCTGATGGGATTGCTTCTCAAGATAAGCCGGAAAAAATTGGTGAACTGATTCTCATTTACGATGAAAGTATGCAATTTATTGATGAGAATTGGGTGATATATGTTGACTCTCCTTTGCTAAAGACAAACATTAAGAAAGGCTAGAGTTTAGAGAATGATATAGCGAAGCGATCGCCCTTTACTTACCAGAGCGATCGCATAATTACTTTAGCTAACGATGAGCTACCGTGTTTAAACTTTTAGATGGATTTTTTAATGCTTCATGCACCACCTTATTTCCAATCGTAAAATCGCGCAATTCCACCCGCGTCACCTTCACCCCCCAAGGTTCAGTAGCAATATCCAACTCACTCACCAGCACGTCATTAATTTCAGCGCGAGCGGTAAAAATTTCGTCGAGTTCCATTTTGGCTATTTCAGACCGAATTTGAGTCACCAGCAAATTCATCATCGCTGCTTTCAGATCTTGCACTTTGTAAAAAGCTTTTTCTATGTCCATAATCCGCCAGTACACCACAAAATCAACGGTAATGGAAACCCTGTCGCGAGTGGTACATTGTTTGGGTGGAATCTCTAATATTTGTTCCCGCAGCGTTCCTTTATAAGCCACATATTCGATAAATGGAGTAAGAAAGGTAAGACCTGGCTCTAGTTTTTTTCCATCATATTTACCAAGATTTTCTACTAAGGCTTCGTCACCTTGTTTGATAATCTTGACGCTATTGGCAATCGTGGTTCCACTTGCCGTTAAAAATGCTATAAAAATCAATTGGAATAGATCCATCGTGATGCTCCGATTAGTTAAGTAAAAATGGTCGAATTTGGTGAAAAGTTATAGCCTACGAATGAAAAATACTTTCTGGCGCTACAATCAGCGTGTTTCCTTCGCGGCGCAGAACGTAAACTTTTTGGTTAGGTGCGATCGCAATTGAGCGATCCTCACAGCAGGCTTGCCAGAAACAGCCTTCATAAATAACTCGCCCTGTTTGTCCCGCCAAAATTTCCGTAATCGTCTTTGCCTCAGTTGCATCACGAACGATAAACTTTTTGCGCTTCAGAAACATAGGACGTAACCAGATAACCGAAGCTAGGGATACCGCCATCCAGTACATAACTTGGAACCTAAACAGAGGCAGAGAATTTCGCCCCAATAAAAGCAGCCCTACTATCAGAGAACTAACTCCCGCGATCAGGGGTACAAGTTTAAGTTTTGTTCCCAAACTTTTACCTAGAAACAACTCAGTCAGGCAAAGAATAACTCCTGTTAGGAACCAGAACACGGACGGCCCAATTACTGACCAAATTAGGGTAGGACTCAGCAACACATTTACCTCCTGGTAAAGTAGATCCACACCAAGCAGACCCTTGCTATTTACTATTGAGACTGGTGATTACCTGAGTTTTTGACTGACTTCTTCGAGATCTCATCGACTTCTCATCGACTTTGTGGAAAACTGGCATTTAACTACTCGCCTGTTGTCCCCCGCTATAACTGTACTCAGTTTAGCGGCGGGATACTTCGGCAGGCTCAGTAACAGAAAGGCAGGGAGATTGTAGGCTTCGCCGTGCAGTTCGACAAGCTCACCGTCCGCCTCAGCCGAACGGTACGGAAATCTCCAAATCTTTATCTTTGTGGATATTTTACTGAAATGTGTATAATGCAGTAAGGAGGTAAGGAGATGCTGCATACTGCCGTCAAGGTTCGACTTTATCCAACATTAGAGCAACAAGCCCTACTGTCTCAGCACTTTGGCTGTGCCAGATGGTGGTGGAACTATGCTCTAAACAAGTCAATAGAGACTTATAAAGAAACGGGTAAAAGCCTTGGTCAGTCAGCACTCAATGCCTTTTTACCAAAACTAAAAAAAGCCGAAGAAACACTCTGGCTATCTGAATGCTATAGCCAAATCTTGCAGGCAACAACGCTCAACCTCACAACTGCCTATAAAAACTTTTTTGCAGGTCGTGCAAAGTTCCCGCGTTACAAGTCAAAACACGGTAAGCAATCAATTCAGTATCCTCAAAATGTCAAGATACTTGATGGATTTGTTCAGTTTCCGGGTAAGGTCGGCAAAGTTAAAGCCAAGCTGCACAGGAACATAGAAGGAACAATTAAAACCGTAACAATCGGCTTAGAACCTTCTGGGAAATACTTTGCCTCAATATTGACGGAAAGCGAGATCGACAATCCGGCTGTTTCAACTGAAGGTAAAGTAATCGGGATTGACTTGGGATTGACTCATTTTGCCATTACGAGCAATGGCAGCAAAGTCTCCAAGTATGACAACCCTAAGCATCTAGCCAAACACGAGAAAAACCTCAAACGCAAGCAGCAAAAGCTGGCTAAAAAACAGAAAGGAAGTAA
>NZ_JAIQZN010000008.1:71372-132879 GCF_023333585.1 Argonema antarcticum A004/B2 | reverse complement strand
TGTGGATGGGGTGCTGCCGACAGTCCCAGATGAAACAGGAAGTTTTTGTTAATGAATGTTAGCAAAAATCGAACGGATTTGTTGTCTCATAATCGAGAAAGGTGTAATTAACTAGAGGCACAGAAATACCAATGGCTCAAGAAGATGGAAATATTGCTACTCTGGCAGTAGATATTGGCGGTAGTGGCGTCAAAGTCATGGTTTTGAACGAAGATGGCACTCCCCGAACTGAACGCAGTAGAGTAGAAACACCGCAACCCCCAAAACCCGAACCTATAATTGCAGCTATAGCAACACTCGCTGCGGGACAAGGCAAATTCGATCGGGTATCGCTAGGTTTCCCCGGTGTCGTGCAAAACGGCATCATTAAAACGGCAGTAAACCTAGACCCAGATTGGATTAATTTTGATTTAGCAACAGTCCTCTCCCAGAAATTGGACAAACCTGTCCGTGTAGCTAACGATGCAGACATCCAGGGATTTGGTGCCATTTCTGGACATGGAGTTGAACTGGTAGTTACACTGGGTACGGGCTTTGGCTCAGCGTTATTTGTAAACGGTAAATTAGTCCCCAATCTAGAACTCGGTCACCATGAGTTTCGCAAAGGACAAACCTATGAAGAACAACTGGGGCGTGCAGCATTAGACGACGTTGGCAAGAAAAAATGGAACGAGCGTCTGGAAAAAGCGATCGCATCCCTCGAACATTTGTTCAACTACGATCGCCTTTACATCGGCGGCGGTAACACAGACAGAATCGCCATAAATTTGCCCCCAAATGTCAAAATTGTGCCGAATGTGACTGGTTTATTAGGTGGCATTGCTTTATGGTGCAATTAGCAGGCTAAACCTCACTTTAAAATAGGCAGGGCAGCAGGTGAGAAAAACTTTCATTTTTGTTGTGCGCGATCGCGTAGTTGGTCTGTTGCCAAGAACATACTTAATGTTTTTCAACAAAATGCGCCCAAAAACCACATTTGTAACATATATAATTCTAGCAATTCTGACCTTTATGACCATCGGTTGTGGCGTTACAGGTAGCAATCCAGCTCCTAATTCTCAATTGGAGATGGCCAGCACCTTTAAAGTCGCGATGACCCTACCAGATGCGATCGACGATGGAAGCTGGAGTCAGTCAGGTTACCAAGGCTTGAAGTCGATCGAAAAGCAACTAGGAGCCAAAATAGCTTACACCGAAAAAACCGACGATTTATCCGATGTTGAGGTAACAAATGTATTCAGGCAGTATGCCAAGGAAGGTTTCGATTTAATTATCGGTCACGGAGGCCAATTTGTTTCAGCTGCTGAAATTGCTGCGAGAGAATTTCCGCGCACTAAATTTGCAGTCCTTGGGACTTTTCCTGGTAACAATAGAAACTTAGCAGCCCTATCTTTTCGGAGCGGAGAAATAGGTTATTTGACAGGAGTAATTGCAGCCCTTAAGACCAAAACAAATAAAGTGTCATTTATTGGAGGTGTGGATTATCCACATATAAAAGAGGGGGCTATTTTGTTTGAAAGAGGAGCGAAAGCGACCAAGCCAGATATAACTGTGATCGCTGAATGGGTGGGAAATTGGACAGATACAGAAAAGTGCCAAAAAATTGTGGAAAAACACATTAAATCGGGAGTTGACGTTATTTCAAATAATGCCGATCCAGGTTGTCTACCTTTACATCAGTTAGCAAAAAAACATGGTATTTACACAATTGGATGGATTCAAGACCTATATCAACTTGCTCCTGGTACTGTCTTAACCAGTGCCATCCAGGATTCACCAGGGTTATTGCTACAGGCAGCAACTCTAGTTCGAGAAGGTCGATGGGAGGGTAAGCAATACAAATTTGGACTCCGAGAAAAAGTACAGAAATTAGCTCCTTTTCGGGGGTCACTGACTCCCGAACAAGAAGCAATAGCGAACAAGATTAAAGAGGATATTGTGACGGGTAAAATAGACGTTTCGCCATAAGTTTACCTGGTTTTGATCGTGAGTAGCTCGAATGCTCTCGTCAGGAGGCTCAATTGGATCGTAATAATAGTGCAGATAAATTCAAAGCAAGGATCAATTTAACTTGGCGCTGGACTTTTTCAATTGCCAACCAACTGCGTTTTGGCCTGGTCTTCTTAGTGATATCGAGTTTGCTGACTGCGGGAGGAATACTAATTTACTCCAGCTTCCAAACCCAATTAAAACAGACAAACCTGCTACAAAAAGCGCGATCGCAAGCAGCCGCTCAAAAGATCGATGCCTACATGGATGACCTGATTAGAAAATTGGGTTACCTAGCTAGAGTGCGCGGTTTGACCGATCTCCCCCTAGAAACCAAGCAAACCCTACTAGATGGTTTAACCCGCCACAACGACGCTTATGAAATGGTGGCAATTGTTAATAGTCAGGGCGAACCCGTTGCAGTCGTTTCACCCTACGATCGTGTCGGGCTGGGTAATATAAAGTATTCTCCACTATTTGTCAGGGCATTCAAGCGGCAAGAAGATTATGTCAATCCCGTTACAATTGCCCCTGAAATTCACCAGTTAGTTACAACAATCGCCGTCCCAATTCGCAATCAAAAAGATGAAGTGGATGGCATTTTACTGGCTAGAGTTAATCTAAAATTTCTTGATTTTGTTGTCTCCAAAGCTGAAATAGGAAAAACCGGATATACATATATAATTGACGATCGCCAAGTTGTCATTGCTAAAAAAAGAAGTGACTCCGAGAGCTTAAAACTAGAAGATATTTCACAACTTCCCTTCATTGATACCCTAAGCGATCGAGAAAAATCGCTGAGAGTCTACCAAGGTCTTAAGGGAGTAGAAGTGCTGGGTGCGATCGCACCTATCCGCAGCGTCAATTGGAGCGTCGTGGTAGAATTGCCCACAGCCGAAGCATACACTCCTGTCCGCAACCTCATCCTCACAATGGCAGCAGCGCTCTTTCTGGCAACACTTATGGCAGCAGGATTGGGGGTTTTATTTTCGCGGCGGATTGTTTCACCGTTACAGAGTCTTACTGCTGCTGCAGCCCAAATTAGCGATGGAAATCTCGACGCTAGAGTAGACATTCGATCGCGCAATGAACTGGGGATTTTAGCTCGCTCATTCAACCAAATGGCACAGCAATTACAAGAGTCATTTAAAGCCCTAGCAAAGACAAACGAAGAACTAGAACTCCGAGTAGAGCAACGCACAGCCGCTCTTAGCGAAGCTGTGGAAGCCGCTGATATCGCCAACAGAGCAAAAAGCGAATTTCTCGCTAACATGAGCCACGAACTAAGAACCCCCCTCAACGGCATTTTGGGTTACGCCCAAATCCTCGAACGCTCCAAAACAATGACCGCCCAAGAACTGCACGGCATCGATATTATTTATCAGTGCGGCTCTCACTTACTTACCTTAATCAACGACATTTTAGACCTTTCTAAAATCGAAGCAAAAAAAATGGAACTCGATCCAGAAGACTTTCATTTTCCTTCCTTTTTAGAGGGAGTTGTTGAAGTTTGCCGCATCCGTGCAGAACAAAAAAGCATTTCTTTTGTTTACCAACCAACTTCCGAACTGCCCATTGCTATTCATGCCGATCAAAAACGGTTGCGACAAGTGCTGATTAACTTACTGGGAAATGCCATCAAATTTACCAACACTGGGGGAGTCACCTTCAATGTGGAAGTAATCGGGAATCGGTCAGAATTTCATCCATTACCAATTATCAAAATTCGTTTCCAGATTGAAGACACTGGCGTAGGCATGACTCCCAACCAATTAGAAAAGATATTTTTGCCCTTCGAGCAGGTTGGCAACAGCAAGCGTCAAGCCGAAGGAACCGGACTGGGATTGGCAATTAGCAAGCAAATTATCCAAATGATGGATAGTACCATCCAAGTTAAAAGCCAACTCGGTGTTGGCAGTATTTTTTGGATAGATTTGGATTTCCCAGAAGCAAAAGAATGGGCAGATTCAGCCACCATTGTTGAGTCAGGAAAAATTATTGGCGTAGCAGGCAGAAAGCCGAAAATCCTAGTGATAGATGATAAATGGGAAAATCGCTCTGTTATTGTCAATCTGCTAGAAAAAATCGGTTTTGAAATGGTAGAAGCAACAAATGGTCAAGAGGGTTTAGATAAAGCAGCAGAGTTTAAACCAGACCTAATTATCACCGACTTGGTGATGCCAGTGCTGGACGGTTTTGAGATGACGCGGCGCATTCGGCAGTCCCCGGAATTGAAAGATGTGGTGATTATTGTTTCCTCGGCTAGCGTATTTAAAAGCGACCAGTCTAAGAGTCTAGAAGCTGGTGGCAACGATTTCATCCCCAAGCCAGTGCAGATACATGAACTACTCCAGAAGTTACAAAAGTATTTGGAACTGGAGTGGATTTACGAGGAAACGCGGACGCCAAAACCAGCAGAAGAAAGCCAAGATAGAAAGGTTACGCTTCCTAAGTCTCAAATTCCAAATGGTAAATGGGTTACTCCACCTCCAGAGGAAATTGAGCTTTTGTTCGATCTAGCTATGAGAGGAAATCTCAAGGGTATTGTTAAGCAAACTGTCAAGTTGGAGCAGATAGACGAAAAAGTCGTCTCGTTTGCGACACATTTGCGTCAACTTGCCAACAATTTTCAGGAAAAAGAGATTCTGGAGTTCATTAGTCAATATAGGTATGAGCGAAATGAGCATTGAATCTACCCCAAAAGCTGTCCTGTTAATTGTCGATGATACCCCAGCTAATTTAGGGGTACTCTCCGATTTTCTGGATGAGGCTGGATTTGAAGTATTAGTAGCAAGAGATGGCGAAAGTGCTATCCAAAAGGTGCAATATGCCAAACCCGATATCATCCTATTAGATGTGATGATGCCTGGAATTGACGGATTTGAAACCTGCCATCGGCTAAAGGCAGATCCGTCAACTGAAGATATACCTGTAATTTTTATGACAGCCCTTTCCGAAACGGTGGATAAAGTTAAAGGTTTCAATTTGGGAGCAGTAGATTATATCACCAAGCCGTTTCAGCAAGAGGAGGTTTTAGCCCGCGTTAAAGCTCAGTTAAAACTGCACAATTTAACTAAAATAATTGAACAACAAAATATACTTCTAAAACGCGAAGTTGAAGACCGCGTTGCCGCTGAAATTGCCTTAAAAAAGCTGACACAGGAATTAGAAAAACAGGTAGAAGAACGGACGGATGAACTTAGACAAGCCCTTGAAAACTTGCAACAAACTCAAATTTACCTGGTGCAAAAAGAAAAAATGTCCGCTCTTGGTCAATTGGTTGCGGGTGTCGCCCACGAAATTAATAATCCTGTCAGTTTTATTGCTGGCAATATTAGCCATGCTGAGACATACATTCAAGACCTACTCGACCACTTAAAGCTTTATCAGCAAAAATTTCCTAATCCGGGGGCGGAAATTGAGGATCATGCAGAAGAGATTGAGTTAGATTATTTTACAGAAGACTTGCTTAAGCTAATTTCATCAATGAAAACGGGAACTGAGCGCATCAACCAAATTAGTGTCTCTTTAAGAACATTTTCCCGATCTGATACTTCATCTAAAGTTGCAGTTAATATTCACGAAGGTATCGATAGCACTCTTTTAATTTTGAAGCACCGACTTAAAGCCAAGGATAAGTGCCCCGCTATTGAAATTATTAAAGAATATGGAGAATTGCCTCTAGTTGAGTGCTACGCCGGACAGCTTAATCAGGTGTTTATGAATATCATTGCCAATGCTATTGATGCCCTTGAAGAGTGCAGTCAAGGGCATTCTTATGAGGAGAACAAGACTCGTGCCAATACTATTACTATTCGTACTGAATTTTCAGAGAGCAAAGATAGAGTCATAATTCGGATTGAGGACAATGGAATAGGGATGTCGGCAGAAGTGAGAGAGCGCATATTTGAACCGTTGTTTACAACTAAAGCAGTCGGAAAAGGTACTGGTTTGGGGTTGTCTATCAGTAATCAGATTGTGGTGGAAAAACACGGTGGGGAGATGACTTGTGTTTCTGCACCTGGAAAAGGGACAGAGTTTATAATTACCTTGCCAATAAATAGCTAAAAAAAAGTTATTTTTGATACTCTCTGAAGTGGCATATTTTTGGTAAATATTATTTAAGTTTAAAGGTTGGTGAATATGGAATGTTTTGTGGAAGCCGAGCCTTATCTGTACCCATTCAATGGGGATTTGCGTCCAGAAAATACGGTTGTGCTGATAATTGATATGCAGACCGATTTCTGCGGCGTTGGCGGTTATGTTGACAAGATGGGGTATGATTTATCCCTGACTCGCGCCCCGATCGGGCCAATTAAGCGGGTTTTAGAGGTAGTTCGCGCCCAAGGTTTTCATGTGATTCATACTCGCGAGGGACATCGATCGGATCTGTCCGATTTGCCGGAAAATAAGCAGTGGCGCAGCCGTCAGATCGGTGCTGGAATTGGCGATCCTGGCCCTTGCGGCAGAATTTTAGTACGCGGGGAACCTGGATGGGAAATTATTCCAGAACTTGCGCCTAACCCAGGAGAAACAATAATTGATAAACCGGGTAAAGGTTCATTTTATGCAACCGATCTGGATTTGATACTGAAATGTAAAGGCATCCAAAATATTGTTTTGGGCGGAATTACGACAGATGTCTGCGTCCATACAACTATGCGGGAAGCGAACGATCGCGGTTACGAATGCTTGCTGCTATCTGACTGCACGGCTGCAACTGACTATGGCAACTATCTGGCGGCACTGAAAATGATTAAGATGCAAGGTGGTGTATTTGGGGCAGTAGCCCATTCTGAGGCGTTTATTAAAGCGATCGAAAAATAGAACTAGGGGGACAAGGAAGAGAATCGATGTAACTTATCCATGTGAAAACCGCTGTATCGCTTCGATTTGCCACGACCGATGCCGATATATAAGTAATTTCACTGTTTGTTCAAGCGCCACAATAGGGAATATTACGTTAATATACTGATAGTAGAAAGACCAAGCTTCTTCTCAGACTGTTCGGATCGGCAGCAGAGAAGAAAGAGGGTTTCTGCGCCCACAAATACCCTGAACCGAACAGTATTGAGGTTTCTTGAACAAACCTGGTCTGTTACTTATCTAAAATTGTGATAACGATCGCACATATTTCTACAACTGGTCACTGCGAGAACGTGAGTTAGGGCAGATAGTGGCTTTAATCGTCATCTACAACGATATGGAACTGTAGCTCGCCTGGATTCAGCCTAACTCTTACAGATCGTACCAGTCAAATTGCGATCGCGACCAATCTCGAAGCCGGGGAAACCGTCTAGTTTATATACGCCTCGGCAAGGTCATCCGACAATCACCCTGTTGGGTGAATCGACTGAATGAAGCGCGATCGGCGATTACAACCGTAACTTTAAGTTAGAACGCTGAATCCAGGGGAGATGGGACTGTCTCATCAACAGTCGCCTACTACCTTTTGTATTCATCAGGGGATTTGCAACATGACCGTACAATTCACAGATTTAGAAGCCTTAGCCCAACTAGGTTTTGACTTAACACCGATAGATGTGCTAGCTAAACAGGCATTGCAATATCACGATGCCCCCCCAGAAGAAATTTTGGAGCTGCTTGAAGAAGTCGCACAAACCTATGTAGTTTTAGCGCAGACACTTTCGCCAAAGCTGCGGTATAGTGCCCGAAAAGAAATCGAGTTTTTTGCATTTCTATATCAAGATAGCCTCAGAAAGTCAACTTCCCCTCAAAAGGTACAGAACTCCCAGGAAAGCGTTCGCTCTCTATCGCACAGTGTATGTGCAATAGTTAATGAGTTGTTAAACTCAAAAAAGTCTCAAGCCCTACAAATTTTTCAAATTGTGAGAGCGACGTGATTCCTGATGCCTGACTATCTACAAGCTATACGAGACTGTTGCCGGGACGAAGCTGCCTTTGAACGGCTCAAACATATCTTGGCTGCGGCGGTGAGAGACGAAGCATTTGAACTACTTTTGGGATCTTTAGATTCAAACTTCAGCACAAATGCTTCATCTTTACCAGACATTATATGCCAGTTCCCCAAACAGAACTGTCTGGAGTCTGATTCGCTAAAGGCAATAACTCGTATTAGCGGGTATGAGGAAGACATCATTGGTTGTAACACAATAAATATTGTGGAACGCAAGGGGGTTCAAGTGTGGATGCGATCGCTATTTTGCGATCGCCCATTTCCTCACCCGCTGGTTTCCCAACCAGCGTTGTGCAGCACTCGCTTGTTGGGCGAAATGGCTTTGCGAATTCGCAAGTCGCTCAACCTCGATCGCATTCTCAACACCACGGTGGAGGAAGTTCGACAATTCCTGCAAGCAGACAGGGTTTTCATCGGTTGTATTGATGAGCGCAGTAATGGGGAAATCCTGGCAGAATCGGTAGCCCATAACTGCCAGTCTATAAAGGGATGGAGACTTGATGAGAACTATGTGCGTGAAATTAAATCTTTCTACGAACATCGCCATCCGCGAGTTATTAACGATACAAATAAAATAGAAAAAACTCCATTTCTAAGTGAATATTACACCCGATATCAGGTAAAAGCTGGCCTTGGCGTACCGATTATTGTGGGGGAAGAGTTTTTTGGGGTATTGGTTGCCAATCAATGCTCTAGCCCTCGATGTTGGCAGCCATTTGAGATTGACTTGCTGGAGAAATTGGCAACGCAAGTAGCGATCGCTATTCAGCAAGCACAACTTTATAAACAAGTACAAACCCTTAATACAAAGTTAGAATACCAAGTAGAAGAACGTACTGTTCAGCTACAGCAAAGAAATAGAGATCTCCAAGAATTGAACCGAATTAAAGATGTTTTGTTACATACAGTTTCCCACGATCTTCGCACATCGGTTATGGGAACATTAATGATATTAAAGAATTGGCTGAATCTGCCAGGAGAAAATATATCTATCCCTCGCAAATTATTAGAGCGAATGGTGTCAGGGTCCGATCGCCAACTAAAGACGATCGACTCTGTGCTGGAAACCAACGCCAGCGAAGCACAGGGAACTATTATCCATCGCGAGTTTATCCAATTCAGCACTGTGCTACCCTCAATCATCAAAGACTTACAGCCAATGCTGGCGCAAAATCAAGCCACCCTCATAAATCTTGTCCCCGAAGATTTACCGTTGGTAATGCTCGATCCGACTCAGATACAGCGAGTTTTTGAAAGCTTATTGGCCCATACCTTGAAACATAACCCCCCTGGATTGAGTCTGACGTTGAGTGCGACGGTGGAAGCCGGGATGATTCGCTGCCATATTCAGGATAACGGGGTGGGGATCGGTCAAGTGGAGTGCGATCGCATCTTCGATCTCTACGTCCGCGACCCACAAGCGAGATGCTCGACCGGAATCGGTCTAAAATTATATCTTTGCCGACAAATTATTACAGCTCACGGCGGTCAAATCGGCGTTATTAGTAAACCTGGAGAAGGTTCGACATACTGGTTTACTTTACCAGTAAAATGATTTCAGATAGTAGATTGTCATTCGTATCATCAGCGCTCGTCTTGCAACTCACAAGGAACGAAAAGATTATGAGCAATACCCCAAATTCTAACTACCAAAACTCAGAGGAAGATGACTTGCTTCCAGAATATAACTTTGATTATCGTCAAGCTCGTCCTAACCGTTTTGCTGCCGAAAAGAGTCAGTTTCCCGTAACAGTTACTTTAGATGCTGATGTGGCGGAAGTTTTTACAACATCAGAAGCAGTCAATCATGCACTTCGTACTATTTTATCTGCAATTCCCAAAAGATAAATATCTTTATAAAGCTACTTTCTGGCTCGAATTCGCTGAAGATCTTGCCAAAACTCCTCTCTCGTTACTTGTGCTAAAGATTCCTCTCGTTCTTTGGTATAGTCCCCACGTCCCCAGCCAAACTGTTGTAAAAAACGAATGGCATCAACCTGTCCCAAATGCTCTACTAAAACTTGATAACCCTTTTTTTGTAATTCTACAGGTGTCATTTTTACTTCTCCTTCCTCATTAAGCTTGCAAAACGTTCATTAACCAGGTAACAGGATTATCAACAACAATTCCTATTACACCTTGATGACGTGACGCATTTCTCAGTAAACGGTCATCAGTAGAAAGTAAAACATCTGCTTGAGCCATTTCTGCACAAGCAATATGAAACGAGTCATAAAGACCAAAGCCTAGACTTTCTAGTTGCTGGGATCTTCGATCGTATCATCATTAAGATTGACTTTAATCGTGGCAAACTCCAATAGCTTTAATACATTCTCTAACTTTTCCAAATCACGCATTCTTTCTAGTTCGACTTCTATAGCCTCACTAGAAATAAGCTGCCATTTGCGATCGTAAATATGCTCCATAATGCTGAGTACGGCTTCTCCCTCCCAACGAACTCGCTCCTGATTCCAATCATCAAAAGGACGATTCAAACAGCAAACATCTAGATAAATTTTATAACTGTTCTCTTGTCGCTCCATGATTATCATTTTAAACACTTTGGATTGGATAATACCAGGTTCAATCCTCAAAATCTACCTGCTTAACTACCTCCAAAGGAAGCTCTAGCACTTCTGCTATTTGTTCATCGTTTAAGCCATACTGCCGTAATTTATCAATTTTTTCCATCTTTGTTTGATTGTTGTTGGTCTGCTGCGGAAAGTCGGGAGTTGCAGGCGAACTTTTATCTGAGGTAGGATTGGGCCGATCGGAATTCTTAATGATGCAGCCAAAACCAATTATGTTGTTATTATCGTTTCCCTCAGCAAAAATAATATTTCGATTTGATTGCCTTTCTAAAATAGATTTAAGATGTTTTTTATCAACCGTTTCACCAAAAATATCAGATAACATTCGCCAAAGCTCGTAACCTACTTCCTTAGTATGACCCGTCGTACAATTATAATTTTTTGCAATATCAGAATACTTTTGGTGTTTCAGTGTTCCCTCAATAATTCCCCGCTGCAAGTCATTTAGACGTTTGCCTGTTTTCGTGTAAAAGACTTCATCTACAAATTGCAATACCTCGTGATTGTCCATCATTAGGGATGTGAGAGAACTGGGGTTATTATAGCCGACTTAATCCGCCCTTATCCACCTTTTTCCGCCTTGCATCCCAATTTTAGAAAAATTTTAGAAAGATCCGCCTTTTTCCGCCTTTTTGCGTCTTTTCAGTTTGGGTGCGATCGGTCTAGTATAGACAAAAAGTTGGAATGAATATATGACTCACAATAACGCTGGGCCTTTAGCGGCAATCTTGGCTGGCATGACAGCGGCGGCTACTGCTGGTACTTATGTAGGCGCTCGTCTTGCAGGTAAGAGTCATAAGGAAGCAAGTAAAAAGTTGGTAAAGAATACATTACACGCGGCAATGGAGGTAACACACGCAGTCCATACAGTTGAAACTGTTTCCCACCTAGCCGAAAGTACAAGCTCTCAAGCTCTGAACTCAATCAATGATTAGTGTAGCAAGGGTATTTAAGATATGGTCTATATAGTGATAAGTATAAAATGTTACTTAAAAATATTTTATACTTATTCCCTTGCTTCCCCCGCGACTGCTGCTAGCACATTAGCTTGTGCTAGCACAGCATAGTAAAAATGGACAAACCAAATTCTCAGGGACTTTTCTATGAGCGCTATCGTGCTGTTGTTAGTAGCTATTTTCGTGATTTTTGCTGTAATTTCGTTTTTTAAGAATGTGTAGTCCGCTCCTTAATTTCAGAGTATAGCTACTATTATATCTTGAGGTAGCTTGCTCTAAGCGCAGATTTATTATCATTACTTTTGTAAAGGTGGATTGCAATGGAAAACTCAGGAAATTTCTTAATTTTTTGCGTGGTTGTTCTAATAGCTTGGTTGGGAACTTATACTGGATCGAGGCTTGCAGGTAAAGGACATGAATCATCATTTAGAGGAGCAATTCGCGACATATTTTTGTTGAAGTGGTCTAACCGTCAAAAATCGGTTTAATCTCGTGATTAGTAAGTTCTTCAAATTTCAAATTTTAGTATAAGGATAAGTAATTATGCCAGTGTTCGATCAGAGTGGTCAACAGGTTGACTATCAATATAATGCTGCTGGGAATATTAACTTTGGTAGTGTTCAAAGCAAAGTTGATGTTATTAGTGAGATCCAAAAGATTCAGGAAGAAGTCAGAAAAGCTGTTCAATCTGGTGCTTTAGATGAAGAGATAGCTATCGATGTTGAATCCAACCTCAAAAAGGCTACAGTTCAATCACAAAAACCTAATCCAGACAAGAAAACAATACAAGACTATCTTGAGCAAGCGAAGAAATTGCTTGCGGGCATAGCATCGGCAGCAGGTCTTGTAACAGGTTTGTCTGAAGCAGCTAAGGCAGTAGGTATGTTGTTTTAATTTTTGACAAAACCAGCACAAGTTAGCGCAATGACTCACTACGACCAAAATAGTCAAAATGTCAACGAGCAGTATAACTCGGTTGGTGATATAAACATCACCAACCTTGCATCTGCCAGCAAAAGGAAAGCTGAAATTAGTAGGGAAATTTCTGATGTTAAGACTCAGATGATTCCAGTTGAAGTCGAAGTTGAAAAGTTGAAAAGCGAGTTGGGGAGCATTCTGTTTTTCTACCTGCCAACAAACTTATATACGGAACTACTTCTAAATTCAGAAAAGATAATAGAAGACGAGATGCTGATGCTCCAAGTGCAACTTGAGTCTATGAGAAGGGGGTTTGATGGCAAAGCAGAGGCTATCAAGGCACTCAGAGATAGATATAAACGTAAAAACTCAGAATTAAAATCTCGAAAGGAACACTTAAACGCTCTAGAGAACGAACTGAAATACCTGAGTTATAAAGATGTAGTTACCGATATTGCATCTGCGATTAAATCTTTTTTGGAATAACTGTTGCATACGAAAGTTAGCTGCTTAAAACTAGGCGACAACGGACGTAAAATTCGATCGCTGTTAAGCAAGGGTAATATTATTGGGGGAAGTTATGTTAGACGAAACAAGAATCGAACAGCGTTTAGCAACTATCGAGCATACAGTTGCTGAACTTAAACGCCGAATTGACAGTACTCCTACTGACAATAACTGGCTTGATAAAGTTATCGGTTCAATTTCTGATGAGCCAGCTTTTCTGGAAGCTTTGGAGTACGGAAAGTTATTGCGCTACGCTGAGGAACCTATAGATGAAGCGTCGGAGTAGCCTTGAAATACTTGGAGGATACTGACCACATTAGCTTTCTACAACGGCGATCGGGTAAGCTGTAAATGAGCCTAGTTGACAAATAGATCGCAAAATATGACACTCACCGACTTACTTCCTGCCGTTCGGCAACTTTCTGCATCAGATAAACTCAAGCTAATCCGCATTCTGGCAGAGGAATTGGATACCAACGAAGATATTTCGCCTTTAGAACCATTTAAGACCTATTATTTGGCAACTCCCTACAATTCGTTTGGTGCTGGCGAATCTCTCATGCAAGCGCTGAAATTGGCAGATCCAACCTAATATAAGCAGATGCGATTCAAATACTCAACCACTGACCCATCCCAAAACGAGTTTGATAGTTTACCACGGATTCCCCTTACTCTTCGACGAGGAAATCGAGTCATTCAAGCTGTGGGACTTGTAGATAGTGGTGCAACTGTAAGCGTCTTACCCTACGAGATTGGTATTCAGTTGGGTGCTACTTGGGACGATAGCAAAGCGATTATTCAATTAGCAGGAAACCTGGGCAATCAGCTAGCAATACCATTCTTTGCCAATGCTGAGATAGGTGAGTTCGATCCAGTTCAGTTAGCATTTGCTTGGGTGAGAAAACCCGAAGTACCATTGATTCTTGGGCAGACTAACTTTTTTCTAGAATTTGATGTGTGTTTCTACCGTTCCAAACTAGAGTTTGAGATCCAACCAAAGCAGGAATAAGCTGATTGATGGCAGCAAAATTTATCAGAGGTGTAGTATTAGAAATGACTGTCACTACCAAGCACCTGTTTGAATTGTGCTAATATCTTCAGCTAAGTCTGTTTCATTATAATGGCGATCGATATTTTGTTCTCCCAAAATTTGTTGAAATTCCCATACAGATAAATTAGCTAAGTTACGTGCTTGACCAAAGGTAAAAATATTTTGGGCGTATAGTTGCATTTTCACAAACTTGTCGTCAAACGTATATAGCGCCGAACAATTTTGACTTTGTGCCAGATGCAAAGCATCGGCAAAATCTAACCCATTCTCATGCCATTGCAGAACTTCTGCCATTAAACTTGCATTAGAGATATGAACATTCGGTAAACCAAAAAGATTTTTAAATGCTGTACAAATCTCGACTGGCTTAAACTTGTAGGCAAAACGCAGTACCCACTCAGTTTCAAGAATTACGGTGTCTGGAATAAATATGTCTTCGTCCTGAAACAGTTTCAGACTTTTATTATATTGTTGTTCATCGTCTTGCGTCAGAAGTCGTACCACAATATTTGTATCAACTGCAATCATCCCACTGCTCCTCTACACCCTGACGAATAGCATCTTCTAATTCATCGATACTTTTAGGTTTTCCTTGATATTTCAGGCAGCCCGCCACATTCTCTAACTTAGTTTGTAAAAAAGGTTTTTTGGGTTTTAGAAGAATACCATCACCCATGTCAATTGCGATTAGTTCTTGCCCTGCTTCCCAGCGATGAGCATCTCGCAAAGCTTTGGGAATAATAACTTGACCCGTACTTGACAAGTGTGTTAATTCCATTTAAAAGACATCTCAACCAGTAATAAATTTGTAATAATTTTAGCATGAATAGCGTCGCACCCTCTAAAAACATTACCTGGTGAGCGAACAGGATGCGATCGCGCAAGCGTTGGGAGGGATATCGCGTTCGATGATTCTGGTCATAAAAACATATTATTTACGCTGACAGACCTAGCGAATCGTGCCGCAACCTCTACTTGAGTTACGCTAGACTTACGTTAAAGCCTTTCACCAGTAGCGATCTATGAGTATTACCGTAACACTTAGTCCAGAAGCAGAAGCAAAGCTCTTTGAAGAAGCTGCCAGACAGGGAAAAGATGTTTCTATTGTTGCTGCTAAATTATTAGTGAAAATTTTGGAGTGGGAAGCACAAGACTATGCAGAAGCGATCGCAGGTATCCAACGCGGGTTAGACGACTTTGCAGTAGGTAAATCCCGCTCATTTGAGGCATTTGCAGAAGAACAGCGTCGTAAATATAAACTACCATAATCTATCAGCTAAACAATGAAGTATCATGTAGAGATTTCAAGTGTGGCTGAGGTTGAAGCAGATAGTGCTTTTTTGCGGATGTCTCAAGTCACATCGCTTGAACAAGCAAGTCAGTGGTATGCAGGACTCTTAAAAGCGATCGCGTCTTTATCACAGATGCCAAAACGTTGTTCTCTGGCGCGAGAAAATGATTATTTCAGCAAGGAGATTCGCACTCTCTAAAAACACTAACTGGTGAGGAAACAAGATGCGATCGCTACCAAGTTTAACCTAGTTTCGCTGTATTTGTTCCTCTTTTCGGGCCGATCGCTCTCTTTAGTATGCCAATTCTTAACCCTTTGACATTCTTCTGGGGCTAATTTCAAACGCCAACTCTGCTCGATAAAAGCATACATCGAATTCCTCAAAAAAATTCATGTGTCCCAATATTAGTAGTGTACTAAAAGCACCCATCTCTCTGTTGAGTTCAGTAAAAGTAAATCTAACTTTATCAACCATGAATCGCAGCTTTTTCCTCTGCCAATGCCTTCGCTAAAACAGCAGCTGCTTCAAAAGAGTCATGCAAGTTAGGAATAGATACTCTATCTTGATTGCCCAATGGGATTAGACTTGCATCTTTGAGAAGTTCAGATGTCAAAAAATGAAGGAGTAGGAGCCGATCGGAGTGAGATAGTTGTTTCACAAGAGGTAGAAGTTCAGTAAGAGGCATACAATCTCCTAAGCTAGTAGCTGAACAAATTGGATTCGATCTATTGTAAGCTTTTCGTCTTCCATCTATTTTAGCATTTTTCCACGGAAACATAGAAAATTCATTTATAAAAGTTCCTTCACCTCACACCGCGTTAACTCCTTAGCTCTTTTGAAGTCGTCTAGCCGTCGAAAGCCAGAGTAGAGTAAAATTTAGTAAATTGCAGGAAGTTACTACTTGGTCTAAAACTAGGCGACACCGGACGTAAAATTCGATCGCTGTCTGGCAAGGGTGATAAGCTGCTACGCATTTAATTTGTATGTTTAGCGGGAGTGGGAGAGTGGGGGAGTGGGGGAGTGGGAGAGGAATTGAAGGTTTGATTGCCGGATTAGAAATATCCGAATTAGATGCGTGTTAGCTTATTATTGAGGGAAGTTATGTTAGACGACTTGTTGGATACATAGCATCTCTTTGATGGGAATGTGGAACTGTTTTTATTTCGTAACCAACAAACTCTCTCGCTAGTTTACGATCCATACACTCATCTTTTGTATTAAACCAACCTGCCCTCTCCTCGGTCGGAGAAGGGGGGTTGGGGGGGGGTGAGATTTGCCGACTAATTTTCGGTTCCCAATGCCCCTGGTGAACCGCTCAATGTCCGTTTTGGCGAACAAGTGATAATCATGATTGCCAATGTGAAGATGTAGGGGGAAGCGTTGAACAGATAGTAATAGGAATTGACGCCGACCGATTGCAAGGCTGGGCCGATCGCCTGTGCCCCTCCAAACAGCAAAGCCGCATATAGGCACTGGACGGGATTCCACCGAGCGAAAATGACGAGTGCAACTGCCATCAACCCTTGTCCGCTGGAGATCCTCTCTGACCAACTACCGGGATAATAAAGAGATAGATAAGCACCGCCGATACCTGCAAGAAAACTTCCGGCGATGATGCTGAACATTCGCACTTTGTAGACGGAAATTCCCATTGCTTTGGCTGCTTCGGGGCTATCGCCAACAGCGCGGATGTATAAGCCCCAACGAGTTGATTTGAAAAACCACTGCATAATGGGTGCGATCGCCACACCAATAAGAAAAAGCGGGCTAATTTTCAGTGCGGCTTTAATTGAAGGGATATCGCTCCAATTCCCTAGCTCAAAGGCCGGTAATTGGGGTGCTACAGGTTGAATAAACGCTTTGCCAAAGAAAAAGGCAATACCGCTGCCAAAGATGATCATGGCGATTCCAACCGCAACATCGTTGACTTTTGGTTGTTGTGACAGCCATCCGTGGATTGTACCCAGTAGCATTCCCGCAACGCCAGCAGTAAAAACACCAAGCCACGGTGCAAGCCAGGTCGGAATTCCGTTTGAACTGCTAAGGTAAGATATTGCATAGGCACTCATGGCTCCCATCAAGAGAGTGCCTTCCAAACCGAGATTTATCTTGCCGCTTTTTTCTGTGAGACACTCGCCCAAACTAACGAATAGAAAGGGCGCACTACCTCGGATTGTTCCTGCTGCGATCGCCAGCGGCACTCCCCACCAGCCTATAGATTCCGTTGCCATAATTTGATTTTAGATTTTGGATTTTAGATTTTGGATTTTAGATTTATTGTTGACATTAGCCATTGGTCTTTTTTATTACCAATGACCAATGACTAATGACCAATTAGGTTTGAGGTTTGAGATTTTGCCCTGGCATTTGAGGTTTGACACCTTCTTTAAAGATTGCCAAGCGTCCGTACAGAGACTCGCTAAAAAGAATGACCAGAAATACTATTCCTTGGAATACTAAAACAGTTGCATCGGGCAATTGATGAGCCCTTTGCAGGATGCCACCACTAGCAAGAATTCCCCCCAATATAATTGAAACAAATACTGCTGCGACGGGATTTTGTCGGGCAATAAACGCTACCAAAATACTGCTATAGCCATAACTCGCATTCAGCGACTCATTAGCCCGACCGTGGACTGCCGCTACTTCCACCATGCCTGCCAAACCCGCACAAGAACCAGCTAGGAAACAAATTATTAAAGTTAGCTTTCCGACTGGCAATCCGGCGATTTTAGCAGCGCGGATATTTCCACCAACGGTTCTAGCTGCAAATCCGAAAGTGGTACGTTGAATCAGGAAATAAGCAATTAAGCAAGCTATTATGCCGTAGATTAAGCCAAAGTGAACGCGAGTTCCGGGGATATTTCCCAACATATCCGCGTCGGGAATTGGGTAGCTGGAGGGCTTGTTAAGACTGGTGGGGTCGCGCATTGGGCCACCAACCATGTGGTTAAGGAGTGCGATCGCAATATAATTCAATAACAAGCTGCTGATAGTCTCATTAACGCCTCGGTAATGGCGCAGCGCCCCGACGGCAGCAATCCACACACCACCACTCACAATACCTGCTAGAGCCATTGCTAACTGCACCACAAAAGGCCCAGCACCCTGCACGGAGAGCCCAGCCGCTACAGCGCTCAAACCGCCGATTACAATAGCACCTTCATTGCCGATAATTACCAAACCCAAACGAGCAGGTAAAGCCGTACAAAGAGAAGCCAGCATCAAAGGTGCAGCGCGAATCAGCGTGTTCTGGAATGAAAACCAACTGCCAAAAGCTGCCTTATAAATCGAGGCATATACAGCAAAAGGATTAGCACCCGCCGCCGCACAAAACACGCCGAATATTACCAATGAAACAGCTAGTGCTGCTATTGGAATGCAAATTTTTTCCAGCGTTGTCCGCCACTTTTCTGTGAAAATCATAACTCATCTTGATAAAACACTTATTAATTCCTAATTCAAAACTCAAAACTCAGTCCGGGCTGGTTTATCTGAATACCTGTGGGAAGCCAGATCTCTCCAAAAAACCCGCCCCTACAAACTCAAAATTCAAAACTATTTTTAGCTTGTAGCACTACCAAGCACACCTTCTACCAACCAATTCATCTTTTCTAGTTCAGGGTCTTCCTGTTTGTATTCCTTAGCCGACGCGACTACAGTTTTGCCAGTATTATCTTTCAGTTCTCCTTTGTAAATCACCATGCTGCCATCTATAAACTTAGCTTTTGCGGCATCAGCATCCTTCTTTGCCGCTTCGCCAACAACTGACCCATAGTTGGATAGTTTACAAAAACCATCCTTCAAACCACCGCGCACCAAATGCGAGATTCCTCCGTTCATTAACGTTTTGCCATCTCGAATCATTTCCGCATATCTGGAATAAACATTTGTCCAGTCCCACTCTGCGCCTGTGATATAACCTTTAGGAGCTAGGATTGCTTGATTCGCATGATAGCCACTACAGAAAACACCTCGTTTTTCGGCAGTTTCCATCACAACTTTAGGGCTGTCAACGTGACAGGTAAGCACATCCACTCCTTGGTCGATCATGCTATTGGCAGCTTCTGCTTCTTTAACTGGTAAAGACCAGTCACCTGTGAAGATAACTTGAGTGGTAATCTTGGGATTAACGCTGCGTGCGCCTAAAGTAAAACTGTTGATATTGCGGATTAGTTGAGGGATTGGTTTGGCGGCGACGAATCCTAGTTTGCCTGTCTTAGTAGTATGCGCCGCCACAATTCCTGCTATGTATTGAGCTTCGTCAATATAGCCATAGTAGCTACCAACATTTTTCGGGTGTTTGCCATCTACGTAAAGTCCACCGCAGTGGAAAAATTGCACTTCGGGATACTCTTGGGCAAGTTTCAAAATATGCGGATCGAAGTAACCAAAAGATGTAGGAAACAGAACAGTTGCACCGTCTTGCTCGATCATATTCCGCATTGCTTCCTGTACTTCTGTGGTTTCAGGAACGTTAGCTTGCTCTACGGTTTTTACCCAAGGTAATTTTGATACACCTTCTTTTCCTAGTGCGTGGGCTTGATTGTAGCCATAATCGTCTTTGGGGCCGACATAGATGAATCCCATTGTGATTGGCTTGACTGCCCCTGTTGAAGCTGAATTAGTTGGGGTTGCTGGGGTTGTTGCACTTGGTGGTGTATTGGGCGTACATCCAGTCCAAAGACGCGAACTGACTCCAAAAGCTGTGGTAGCTAAAATCCCGCGTATTATTTGACGGCGATTTAGATGCAAGGGGTGTCTAGTACTCACTTTCTAGGCTTCCTTTGAAAGGGGTGAAGGTAAACTTATATTAATTTCTGCTTTAAGACAGATGACAGAGGCTGGATAACGAAATGATTTAAGCATTGCTTAGCATAGAGTTTTGTATTTTGCAATACATTTGGCGCATGGGTTATATTTTATGCTTAGCGGAGTCGGCAATATAGGCACGCCAGCCTCCCCAATGGGTGATTTCGGGCTTACCTTCGCAAAGAACTGATTCGCCTAAAACACCAAGTACTTCTTCGCCATCTGCTAGACGAATTTTGCCGATGCACAATCCAGGCGGTTCTTGCAATAAAATTGTGCAAATTCCAGATGTGGGAACAGCCCAGATTTCTACGGCGATCGCATTTCCACCTGTACTTACCCGTATCGTAGCTGGATGGCGATCGTCTATTGACCACAACCGATAAGTTGGTTCTGTCAAGGCTTCTCGCACAAAGGTAGCACCAACAGCCAATAAATTAGGATTGAGTTCCAATCCTCGCATTAGTGTCCCATTTACAGCCAAATGTACGGTTTCCATCGTTATGGTTTTAATTTCTGCCCAACCTTATGATTATGAACTGCCAGATGCCACTAAGGTGGCGCTGGTTGTCATCGATATGCAGCGAGATTTTTTAGAACCTGGGGGTTTTGGAGAGGCTTTGGGTAATGATGTTACTAGGCTGCAAGCGATCGTACCAACACTGAAACGGCTGTTGGATGCTTTTCGCGATCGTCATCTCCCCATTATCCACACCCTCGAAGGTCACAAACCAGACCTTTCCGACTGTCCCCCCGCCAAGCTTAACCGGGGCAAAGGCAACTTGAAAATCGGCGATGTTGCTCCTTTGGGACGTATTTTGGTTTTGGGCGAACCCGGTAATGCAATTATACCCGAACTAGCACCGCTATCTGATGAAATTGTAATTACGAAACCAGGTAAGGGCGCTTTTTATCATACCAATTTGGAATCTATTTTACACGATAAAGCCATCACCCATCTCATGTTTGCTGGAGTAACTACTGAAGTTTGCGTGCAGACAACCATGCGCGAAGCAAACGATCGAGGATTTGAATGTTTGTTAATAGAAGATGCTACAGAAAGTTATTTTCCAGAATTCAAACAAGCGACAATTGAAATGATTCGCGCTCAAGGTGGGATTGTGGGTTGGACTACAACTGCCGATCTAGTTTTGCAAGGGTTGAAAAAGATTGGTTAATGGGTATATTTAATTAAGCGATGGGCTAGAAAAGATTAATTCACCGATCGTCGCGGGTCATTACGGGGAGGATGCCAGCCTACCTCTACCCAATATTGACGAGACTCCTGAATGAAACCATCGTCGTGAAAGTCATCATTGAGGTCAAGACGACTGCAAGTGGATCGACCTGTAGGAGTCATGCCCAAAATTCTCAGTCCATCTGCTGTCCAAATAAAATGCTCGGCCCACTGCTGCTGTCTAGGATTAAATAAGGGAGTTTCCAGTTGAGTTTCCGGATCGATCCCGGTTGTGAAGTTGTAGCGCCGTTCATTGCAGCGATGACAAGCCAATGCTAGGTTATCGGGGTCATCTGAACCACCCAACGACTGAGGTAGTAAATGATCGATTGTCAATGGAGATGCACTCACAAATTCAGGAGAGTGGCAGTATTCACATCGGTTTCCCGCTCTTTGTCGGACAAGGCTTCGAGTTTGTTTTGAGACCATTTCGATCGGGCAGCTAGTTTGGAATTAACTAAGGTAAAAATTCTGTCTAATTCTTTTATTCCAGCGAGTTCAGCAGCTTCATACTGAGTCAGGAATCCAGCTTTGCTTTTCTCTAACAGTTCTTCCAGCCGAGAATGTAACTCCTCTGTAAACTTGAAAAGAATAATGTCATCGACTTGGCGAATCTGAAGTCCCGATCGCATTAATAAGGATGGTAGGATCATTAATTGAGGCTCTGCCATAGTCTCATCATACCTGCATTGTGCTTGTACATATTTTAATCCATGCTACTATATTTTCAACGAAATTAGGCTAACTCGTTGATAAAGATTGCATGGGAATATGCGATCGCTCTCTTACTCAGCAGTAGAATTAGGCTTCTTACCCGCATTCCGAACATTAATTATCTTATTCAGCGCTTGAAACCAAAAGGGTGCGCCCATAGAAATAGCCACAGCGCTTAAAAACCAACCAAAAATAACTTTAATTATACCTCGCAAATCCCATTTGCCCACCGACGAAATAGATTGCTGTTCTTGCAATTGTTTTAAGGGATTAGAAAGATCCCATCCAATAGGCAGCGAAGAGATATCATTTAAAGCTGTATTGAGATTTTCCCTGAGTGGTGTTAAACATTTATCCTTACTTGCTTGGTCTTTAGCAGTATTCAAACATTTGATTATCACATCAGAATTTCTGGCCAGTATTTCTTCACTAATTTGAGCCACTGTAGAACGCAAAATCTCTTCTTTGTGCAATCTTTGCACCAAGTAAACAGTATCGGCATTAGCAATTACGGCGACTGCCAAACCAAGCAAAAAAGACATTCCCTTTGCATTACGTTTGTAGACGCCGGACGAGCGTTGCATAGATTCATCAAACCAAGTCGCGATTTGATGATGTAAATCTTTAACTGCTGTCTCGATTTGACGATCTTGACTTTGAATCGTTTTAACAAAAGTAAGCAGAATATCTTTTAATTTTGTTGGCAATGCCGAATTATTGATTTTTGTTTCCAGGGTGTCGATGCCTTGGGAGTCACTGATGTACAATTTGAGAATGTCTATCAAAGCCGATGCAAAAATGTCTGAAGGAATATAAGATGGGCCGACAGAAGCTCGGTTTTTACCTGTTTGATTAAGAGATTGTATGAGGTCGTTAGAGTAAAGTCGATCTGTAAGCTCTTTAGTCAAAAGAGTTATGATAGAATTTTTGAGATGTTTGGCTCTCCATTGGCGAAATGTAGCGATCGCTTCCTGAATCTCCGAAGTCAACAAGCTCAAAATCAGGAAAATAAAAATTAAACTTATGGCGACATTAAGAATTGTAGGTATATTCATTTTTGGTCAGCCTCCTATCACCTTGTAACTTTACCGCAACAGTATTGATAACTGAGTGTACTTATGGTATCATTGTAGATTGTGTCCAATTAAAGTAAGTCCATGCCAAAACTGAAAACTCGCAGATCTGCGGCGAAGCGGTTCAGAAAAACGGGCAGCGGTAAGATTATGCGCCGCCACGCTTTCAAAAACCACTTGCTACAGCACAAGAGCCCCAAGCGGAAGCGTCATCTCTCCAACCCAGCAGTTGTGGATGAGCGGGACGCAGAAAACGTGCGCCTGATGCTCCCCTACCTGTAAAAGCGCCAAATCTGGCACCGGCTCGACTAATCCAAAATCTAAAATCCAAAATCCAAAATCGATATGACAAGGGTAAAACGCGGTAACGTTGCTCGCAAACGCCGCAAGAAAATTCTCAAACTAGCGAAAGGATTTCGCGGTTCTCACTCGACGCTGTTTCGTACCGCCAATCAACAGGTGATGAAGGCGCTGCGGAATGCGTATCGCGATCGCAAAAAGCGGAAGCGCGACTTCCGCCGCCTCTGGATAGCACGCATTAACGCCGCCGCGCACCTGCATGGGGTCAGCTACAGCAGACTGATGGGCAACATGAAAAAAGCCAACATCGAAATCAATCGCAAAATGCTGGCCCAACTCGCGATTCTCGATCCGGACAGTTTCGGCAAAGTTGTCGAATTGGCAAACAACGCTAAATGATTGAGGTAAAAGGTAAAAGGCAAAAGTCAAAAGTCAAAAGTCAAAAAAAAGAATTGAATAATCTGCTCTTTCTTTTGCCTTTTTACTTTTTACTTTTTACTTTGCGAAGCGCTCTCTTTCTTTTACCTTTTTACCTCATTCCCTGGCTCAGCCTGGGAATGATTTTGCCCGCTCCTAGTATGGCAGCCGAACTGAAGGAAATTCAGGAACGGGGCTACCTGATTGTTGCAGTTAAGGATAATCTGCGTCCGCTGGGATTTCGGGATGGGACAGGCAATTTGCAAGGCTTAGAAATTGACTTGGCGCGACGTTTGGGGTCAGAATTGTTGGGGCGTCCCGATGCAGTTAGATTGGAGGCGGTGGCAAATCGCGATCGCCTCAACGCTGTATTGGCAGGAAAAGTCGATCTCGCCATTGCCAGGGTAACGGCAACCGAATCCCGTAGCAGGTTAGTTAGTTTTAGCACACCGTATTATATGGATGGCATCGCTTTCGTAACCAAAGATGCTACTGTACAACGACTCAGCGATATACAGCAAGGGAAAATTGCCTTGCTGTACGGTTCCAGCACAATTGCCAAAGTGCGGTATCAGTTACCGACAGCTAGGCTCATTGGTGTGGCATCATATCAAGAGGCCCGATCGCTCCTCGAATCCGGTGGCGCAACTGCCTTTGCCGCCGATGTCAGCGTCCTCAGCGGCTGGGTGCAAGAATATCCCCAGTACCGGATAGTGCCAACCCTGCTTTCTGCCGAACCCCTGTCTGTGGTTATGCCCAAGGGAGTGCAGTATGATGATTTACGGCGCAGGGTAAATGAGGTGATCGATCGTTGGAAAACCGACGGTTGGTTGCAGCAACGGGCTGTCTATTGGGGACTGCCTTGGGATAATTTAAAATAATGTTGAAATTTGCCCCTTTAAAAAGTTATGCAAAGCTTACTTCCAGTTTTTTATCTCTCTATATTGCTGGCACTGCTATCTGTAGCCGCCGTGGCAATTTTTCGCCAGATCTTCAAAACTCGCAAAGTTGAAAATGCGCTCACGCGGTTGCAAAATAAGCTGAAAAACGAGAAAGGCAACGCTCAAGAGTATTACGAATTGGCTAGCATTTATCTCGATAAAAAGCTGTACTCGCAGTCTATCCCCGTGTTCCAAAGGGCAGTTAAAGCAGCCGAAGAAGAAACCGAAGAAAATGTTGCCCTCATTTACAACGGATTGGGTTTTGCCTACTTTGCCCAAGAGCAGTTCGACTTGGCAATTCGTAACTACAAAGAAGCTTTGAAGCGAGATCCTGGTTACGTCACAGCTATGAATAATCTGGGTCATGCCTATGAGAAAAAGAAGTTAACTTCTCAAGCATTGCAAACTTATGACGAAGCTTTGAAAATAGAGCCAAACAACTCTATTTCTAAACGACGTGCCGAATCCCTACGCCGACGATTAGTGCCATCCAGTTAACGACTGTAGGGTGGGCATTTGCCCACACGATTACGATCGCATTTCTATTCTGTATTGGTTGCGCGATCGCCCCTAGCTTATAGCAGATCTGGTTTTAGCTCCAACAACCCCATCTGCCTTGATGTGGTGCGAGCGCTGGAACACCATAACAGCAGAACGAGTCTGGCGATCGAACATACCATTTATCGACCCTTTGTAGAAACCGTCTTTCTTTAAAGCAGCTTGCAGTTGGCGAACGCTTTCTCCTTGGCTACCCAATCTAAGTATCGTATTTGCATTGCTGCGCGAAGCGTGGCTGACTTTAGCAGTCTTTAATTGAGCGCGATCCATTTTAGCCGCGAAAGCAGGAGTACCCCCAATCAGTAGCGGCGTTATGGAAATAGCAGCGAGAACTCCAAGTGCTAAAGGATTGGACTTAAAAATTTTAGGAACCATAATTAAAATCTCCTTACAAAAAGCCGAACAAATGAACTACCTTTTTGCTAGAAATGAGAGGAGAACTCTCTTTCTTTTGCATTTATGAGCGTAGTTTAGAGACTACTTATGACTATTTCGTGTCTAAGTTATGTCTAAGTTGTGAAGATTTTGCGGTCTATGCTTCGCTCTACAGACCACAAATACGCTTATCCTAGCCGTATTGAGTCGGATTTGATACCCGACGCATTCTGGCAAAGATGAGGGTGTGAATGCCTACAGCGGGCTATGCCAAAGCATTTTGGGTCAGATAAAAGCGATCGCGGGATGTACGCAAAGGAACTAAAATTGAAGTTATTCTGAAAAGCAAAGTAAAGGATAAAAATCTATGACTACAGAGCGTTGGGATGATGATAGACTAGACCGCTTAGCTAACATGGTAGACAGTAATGCTCGCGTCATTCAAGCTCTAGCTAATGTGGCAGCAGAGGCAAGAGAAGAGCGAGAGCAGTTATTTCAAAGGATGGATCAACAGCAAGCAAATATGGCACAACAACAAACAATTATTGTCCAACAACAAGAAGAGATTCGCGGACTCCAAACTGAGAATCGTCGGATACTTGACATTTTGATAAATCAGCGTAATCAGGGGGATAATCCAACGGCTTAACTAAATAAGAAAGTAGGGCGATCGCATTTTGGGGGTCAGATGGAAGTGCGAATGCCTACGGTAGGCGTAGCCTACGCAGTTGGGGCAAGATGGGAGTGCGATCGCTTCTGTTATTATAGCAACCGCCTTGGCGGTTAGGACATTGTGAATTCCTGAAACGTTGGCGGATTCTAAACCCTTCTGACTCTAGTCCCTAGCTATATGTTGCAGAAGCGGTAAACCAAGATGATGCCTTACACTTCATTAACGAATTTTACCTTATTTACTGTAAAATTGTTAAAGTAAATTTATAGGGATGTTAATGATAGAACCTACAGAGGAGCAGTACCTCATTATCAATGCTTTGGATACTCTTGACTTACTGGGGTCAAATTTTTATGATGAAGATACGGGAGATTGGTATATTCAAACGCCTAGTCCTGTTTTACCTTACGCAATTATTTTACAAGATGGGTCTATAGTTCCGACTAATTGGAGGCAAACAGAATGAGAGAGCAAACTGAACAACAAAAGCAACAGTATCAGAGATATACAGAAATTTTTAATCTAGGCAAGCAGCGTTATATTAATGCTGTAGGTAATGCCAAAGGTTATCATCCAGGGGTAAGGGGTCAGGATTATTTGACGGATGAGGAACGGTCAGAAGCTAAGGCATTATTGCGGCAAATGTTTGACACATCGGCTAAAGAAATGTACGTCAAAAAATCTGGATTATTCCAGAACACAGCAGGGTCTTTAACCTCACTTAAAGGGGAAATTAAACAGGAAGGATAATCATTTGTTTTTAGCTGTTTAGTTAAGAGTGCGATATGCAGAAGGCACGTTACGCCAACGCAGTTTGGGGAAGATGGGAGTGCGATCGCATTGTTCTAAACACTGTAGCTGCGGACAGACAAGACACAAAAGAATAATTTATATGCTACTATAAAAATCAATAATATTTGTTTGTAAACCGAATGAATACTATCACAATTGCCATTTCAGATGAGCGTCTGGTGAAGTTACAAAAAGTCGCCGCTGACCTAAACGTATCGATAGAAGAGTTGCTCTTAATCAGCCTGGAAAACTTGCTTGCACAGCGAGAAACTTCCACCCCACATACAACCAAAAATGCCGAACTCGATCTTGAGATAGTAGATAAGTTTTATGCCCTTGCGAAGCAATGGGAGAATGAAGTTGCTGGAATCTCTTCTACTGCCCAAATGTCTCAGAATCCTCGTGCTGTTATCATTTCATTTTGCCGGATGAATTGCCAATCAAGAGCATCTAAATCTTGTTTATTAATTGCTATAAATTCTGTAAATCCAGTATCTAGCATTGCCTCCACAGTTAGATTTAAGCCATCAGCAGCAATCAAATCAATTTCAAAAAACAGTTCACCCCTGCTTCCAAAAGTACCCTGAATCATATTTTGCCAGTAGCTCCACTTTCATTTAAGCAAAACATACAGTGTACAGCGTCAGGGTGTTTATGACGTGCTTTTTGACTAGCTACTTCTTGATCTTTGTCAATGAAATAATCGCCGCTGTCAGGCTCAATTGCAATATACCAGCCATAGTGTTCTGTGATTAGATCGGGGCGGACTTGCTCAAAAATTGCCCGACAACGCTTGTGAAATACTTCGCGTTCAGCTTTGCGTCGAGCTAGTGCTTCGGGCGATAAGGTGCGTTCTGGGAATATTCTGCCGCGAGGTGGGCTTTTTTTTGGCACTGATTGAGTCATGGAGTTAAATCTTGTGACTTAATACTGCCTAGATTTTAACATACTTTTGCTTAGTTATTGGTGCGATCGCATTCTGCAAAAGATGGGGGTGCGAATGCCGTTAGGCAGGCTACGCCAACGCATTTTGGGCAAAGATGAAAGTGCGATCGCATTTGGGGAAAGATAGAAGTGCGATCGCATTTGCAGGGAAGATGGGAGTGCGAGCTCATTTTCCTTTTCTTTAATCTGAACGATTTCAAATTCAAGAACATAGCTCTACTCAAGACATCTTCTGACTCGCATAAAAAATGAAAGCATAATCCCGTGCTGACCTCCAGAAGTTCCAAATATGTATGGTAAATGACCTCTGGGGGCTGAAATACTATAATTTAGCGAATCATTTGTCCTCCATCTTACCTTTTCATAAAAAGGTGTCGAAGCCTTAATAGTAGCTTCTACATCAGCTTTATTCTCATTCATCTCAATTCTTTCACATTTAGCAAATTCTATCGTATCACTGCGACATTTCCTCCAAGTTTCAAGATAAATTTCATGTTGCACGCTAAACCCAAAACGACCACTGCTGTATTTCAACCATAGCTCATCTAGGGTACGAATATCTGTACACGCAATATTATTGATCCTACTTTCATAGTTCTGAGAAGAATCAATATATGTACCACCAAAAAAGAACTCTAGCATAATAGATTTAGTTTCTTGATTAGCTGAATTAAAATTTCCACCAGCTAGCAAATTACGCAGTTTCCGATAATCTATTCCTATTGCTGAACTTAAATCATCATTCAGTTGATTTTCATCAACTTCAATATATTTGTTTTGATTACCAGTATTACTCGAACTTTCTTTCAGGCTGTCACTTAAGAGATCGATTAAATCGATTAAGCTTAAGTTGTTAGACATTACAAAATAAGTAATGACAGCCCCTATTACAATCAATATAAACACTATAAAAAGTACCATCATTAATCCCTCGCTTCCTCAAACATTTGATTCATATATATACAGATGTACTAAGAGATTGATCTAAAGCGATCGCGCTCTCTTAACCTCTCCCATTCTTTCCACTACCGCATAGTAGATTCGAGCGAACAATCGCAACTTTTTTAAATCAATTCTTCCATTTCTGACTCGTAGTTGCGTAGAAATTTGCTTTACGCCAAGCTTCATCAGCGGAAGAGGCTGTACCAGCAGGTTCATTGCCAACAGTTACTTCGCCGGTATCCTCGTCCCAATAATAAGGGTATGCAGAACCTGTTGGCGTTTTAACTTCACCCATCTGCTTTTTAGCCATAACTACTCCCTTAGTTTTTGTATGATTAAACTAAATCCCAGTATTAACTAAACTGTAATCAGCAGGTCTTTCGAGTCTGATTACTAATCTTCGCCTGGAAGATGATCTTTGTATCCGTGGTGTTTGTTGTTTTGATCCCTTGGACAATACTTTTCACACCACTTTTTGGCATTATCATCTACTTGGGTATCAAAACGCCACAATGTTTCTATAGCCTGTTTACCCAACAAAGTAGTATGCTTTATAGGTTTAGAAATTAGCAAACGGTTTTGAAAATCACAATACTCCATCAAAACCTCATCGTCTTCCAACATGAAGTGATTATGTAGCAAAGCAAGGCCGAATTTGGACGTGCAATTGTGCTTTTCTAAAACTGCCTTAATTTCTTCCAGGCAAGCTTCATCTTCGGAAGACACTGATGGAACATCATTAATGTCTGGCAATTCGTTAAATTGCAGGGGGTGAAGGCGCTCTAATATGCTCATACCTTATCGGTGACAAAGTTTATTACGGTCAATTATAGGAAAATAGTAATTTTGGCAACAGTCGGAAATGTCGGGACTTTACCATCCGACAAGATCGGAAAATGTCGGAAAGATCGGGTAAAATACGGGAAACCATAGCAAATCCGTAACTTATGGACGTTCAAGCAGTCCTGAAACTCGCTGACGAGCTAGTTTTCGCTAAAACAGGGAAACACTTAGAATATTTGGAAGAAGCTATACTCCGGGGTACGATACAAGGTCAGAAATACTCGCAAATTGCAGAAGACTTCCATTTAAGCGAGGGTCATATTAGAGATGTTGCTTGCGAATTATGGAAAATACTTTCGGATGTGTTGGAAGAAAATGTTAGTAAAGCAAATGTTCGCTATATATTAGAAAGAGCAAAATTTTATAACTTTTCAACTATAGGTAATGATAATTTAACAATTAATAACGTCAACATCTGTCCACAAACTCCTCAATCTCCACAAGTTACCCAACAACCTCAAGAAACCTCAACGCAACCGCACATCGACTTAGGCGATGCACCGGAAATCTTCAGATTTTACGATCGCACTTCCCAACTCACCACCCTCGAAAACTGGATAATATGCGATCGCACTCGCCTCATCGCACTTCTGGGAATTAGCGGAATCGGCAAAACTACACTTTCATTACGACTAATAGAACAAATAAAAACCCATTTCGATTACATAATCTATCGCAGTCTCCGCTTTTCCCCAACTCTCAATGCAACTCTCACCAATCTGTTGCAAATCTTCCCCCAGCAAGCAGACATCCCCCAAAACATCGAAACGCAAATATCCCAACTCCTCAACTACTTACGCCAATATCGCTGTTTGATTATTATCGATGACGTGCAAATGCTTTTTTGCAGCGGACAACTCGCAGGTCAATATAAAACTGGATATGAAGATTATCAGTTATTTTTCAAACTAATTGCAGAAGTCAATCACAATAGTTGTTTGTTTATCAATAGTTGGGAGAAACCGAGAGAAATTGCCAAATTAGAAGTAAATAATAACTACGTGCGAACATTGGTTTTAGGCAGTTTAGGATTAGCAGCAAAAGAAATACTGAAAGATCGTAAATTATCAGACGAAGAGGCTTGGGAAACTTTGATTGATACCTATCAAGGTAATCCTCTGTGGCTAGAATTGACCGCCAGCACGATTCAAGACTTATTTGGCGGTAGCGTCTCTGACTTTTTGCAATGCGATGCGCCAATCTTAGATGAATCTTTGCAAGCGCAATTAGACCAACAGTTTCAGCGTTTAACACAGCAAGAGTTAGCAGTAATGATTCAGTTGGCGAAGGAAAGCGAACCTGTTGCTTTGCCGGATATTTTAAAGATATTGCAATTATCGGTATCGAATTTAGTGAATGCCATACGCTCTCTAGTAATCCGGTTATTAGTCGAGGTAAAAGAGGAGGGAAAAACAACATTTTTTAGTTTGAATACCGTGATGAAAGAGTATGTCAAAAATCGTTATATGAGGTAATTGAAGAGAGACATAGTTCCAGCTTGGACAGGTAGAAGATTTGTGTCGATCGGCTAACATACAGCTGAATTCAGATCGGGTTACGGATATTATATACAACCGCTGGCCGATCGTAAATATGTATAATCATTGATATGCAGCGATCTGGCTGAAATAAAAGCTCGATCGCACTATCAAAACTCATAGCGATCGCACAAAAATGCAAGTCCCAAGCTGTGCGATACTTGCACTCTTAGCGGCGAACATTACTTGAGGAATACATAGAGAAGCTAGTTTCGCGTCTATGCTATTAAGATGTCAAGCTTTATAACGTTTGTAAGCATGACACCTAAGTACTCGAAAAAGCCCGTTACACATTCTTACGTTGAAAGGAAAAAGGCTAACGTGAAAAATCTCTTTCTTTTGCCTTTTGACCTCGTTCCTTGGCTCTGTTTGGGAACGCTTTTGCCGATCGCTTTGACCGGGTGTGGCATAGCGGGCAAAGTAGAAGCAGAAGCTCAATCTGGGCCACCTCAGAGCCAACAAAGGGCACAACAGCGACCCACGACGGTCGATGCAGCTCTAGCACGCACAGGAGTTCTCCAGGAACCTACACAATACATCGGCACCACCAGACCAGTGCGGGAAATCTCCCTGCGCTCCCAGGTAGAAGGACGCCTGCTAAACTTAGCTGTAAATATCGGCGATCGCATAGCGCGGGGTCAGATCCTCGCAATCCTCGATGACTCATTGTTACTTACAGCCGTGACGCAAGCCCAAGCCGAACTAGCAGCACGCGAATCGGAAGTAGCACGCGCCCAAACTCAAGTTAGCAACGCCAGAGCAAGAGCCCAACAAGCAAAAGTAGAACTTCAGCAGGCGAAGACAAACTCCAGACGCAGGCAATACCTCCAGCAGGAGGGTGCCATCTCCAAACAAGATGCAGAATTGGCACAAACAGCAGCCCAAAGCGGCGAACAGGTTCTGCGTGCAGCAGAAGAACAAATTCGTACTGAACAGCAAGCGGTAGCAGCAGCCCAAGGCAGAGTCCGCGTCCAACAAGCAATCATAGCTCAAGCAAAAGAGCGCCAGTCTTACGCCAGGGTAATCTCACCCATCAAAGGCGTAGTTTTGGAACGGGTGACGGAACCTGGAAATCTGGTACAACCAGGAGGCGAAGTCCTCAAATTGGGAGATTTTAGCCGCGTAAAAGTGGTGGTTCCCGTTTCAGAACTAGAACTCTCAAATATTAGAGTTGGGCAATTGGTGCAAGTGCGTCTAGATGCCTTTGCAAACGAAACTTTCTCAGGCGCAGTCAGCCGCATTTCCCCCGCTGCTGATGCAACCGCTCGTCAAGTGCCAGTGGAAATTACCATTCCCAACAGCAACGATAAGATAGGCAGCGGATTGCTGGCACGGGTAAGTTTTTCCCAACTTAGCAGACCAAAAGTAATCGTACCGCAAACAGCCGTGTTGGGAGCGGGGGAGCGGGGGAGCGGGGGAGCGGGGGGGCAGGGGAGCGGGGGAGCGGGGGAGCGGGGGGGCAGGGGAGCGGGGGGGCAGAGGAGCGGAGGGGCAGGGGAGCAGGGGAGCAGGGCAGATTCAACACTCAGGACTCAGGACTCAGGACTCAGCACTCTGTTTGTCGTGAAGGGAGAGGGGAAGGAAGTTAAGGTAGAGGCTCGTCAGGTGCAGGTGGGCTCTAGCGCGAATGGCAAAGTAGAAATTCTCTCAGGATTGAACCAAGGGGAACGCTACGCAGTCAAAAGTAGCAAACCATTAAAAAATGGCGAGACGGTGCTATTGAGTATTCTCTCAGAGACAAGCGAGCAAAGGAAACAGCCGTAATGCAGAACGCTAAGACAACTGGCTTTAGCCTCAGTGGACTTTCCATCCGCCAGCACATCGGCACCTTCATGCTCACATTAGCGGTGCTGGTGTTAGGAGTCTTCTTCTTTACCCAACTGCAAGTCGATTTATTGCCTTCCATCACCTATCCCCGGATTGGCGTGCGAGTCAACGCCCCAGGAGTTTCACCAGAGGTAGGAGTAGATGAAATTACCAAACCTTTGGAAGAAGCTTTAAGCGCTACGGAAGGTGTAGTGCAAGTTTATTCCCAAACCCGCGAAGGACAGGTAAGTTTAGATTTATTTTTTGAACCGGGGGGAAATATCGACCAAGCTTTGAACGACGCCACCGCTGCCTTTAACCGCGCTCGCAGCACGCTCCCCGATATCATCGAAGAGCCGCGTTTGTTTAAAGTTGACCCTTCTCAACAGCCAGTCTACGAATTTGCACTGCGATCGCCCTCCCTCCAAGATGTGGCTTTGCGCGTATTTGCCGATGAGGAACTCTCTCGCGAACTCGGCGTTGTCCCCGGTGTTGCGGGAATAGACGTTGCGGGTGGCGTACAGGAAGAAGTGCGAATTAACATTGACCTCAATCGCTTACAGGCGCAGGGAGTTAGTTTAACAGATGTATTAAATACCTTTAGAGAACGGAATCAAGATGTCTCCGGCGGAAGGTTGCGCGGGGAGGACTCAGAACCGCTAACTCGCACGGTAGGACGTTTTCGGAATGCCGATGAGCTTCGCAATCTCTCATTTGATGTTAACTCTTCCGCGATCGCTAATTCCCCATCCCCTGTCACCAAACGTCGCGTTTATCTGCGCGACTTTGCCGAAGTTATTGATGGCACCGAAGAACAGCGAGTATTTGTTTTTCTTAATGGAGAACCAGCAGTTAAACTCAGCGTCCAAAAGCAGCCTGACGCTAACACAATCTCAGTAGTAGAAGCCGTCAAAGATCGTCTGGAAGAACTGCGAAAAGCCGGTTTAATTCCAGAAGATATGGAAATATTACCAACTTTGGATGAATCGAGATTTATCAACAACGCGATTTCCAATGTGACGAGTTCTGGACTCTTCGGTACTGGCTTAGCTGCGATCGCAGTTCTCTTATTCTTAGGTTCTATACGTCAAACTCTAATTATCGTTATAGCGATTCCCCTCGCCACAGTAGCAGCAATCATCTTAATGCAGCTATTTGGCCTTTCCATCAACGTTTTCAGCTTAGGCGGTTTAGCTTTGGGCGTCGGTATCGTAGTAGATAACTCGATCGTGATGATGGAGACTATTGCCGAAGGTGTTGGTATGACTCCCGGCAAAGATTCTCGGAGTCGCTTGAGATCTGAAGAATTGCTCGATCGCGCCGAAAGCAGCAGTCAGGAGGTAGAATCGGCTCTAATCGCCTCTACAACCACCAACTTAGTATCTGTATTGCCGTTTCTACTAATTGGTGGCTTTTTCTCCCTGTTGTTCAACGAATTAATTCTCACGATCACTTTTTCCGTAGCCGCCTCACTTTTAGTAGCGCTGACAGTTGTTCCAGTGCTAAGCTCTCGGCTGTTAGGTATCCGCTTTTCAAGTCGCCTGAGCGAATTTTGGCCTATGCGGCAGTTTAACCGTAGCTTTGAAGCGTCAATGGGTGGCTACGGACGTTTCTTAGCTGGAGTGCTGCGCTATCGGATATTCGTAATATTAACAACATTCCTGATTTTAGGCGGTGGCAGTTTTTGGCTGGTCGGTCAAATTCCCCAAGAAATTCTCCCCCGGATTAACACTGGTCAAGCAAACCTTTCTGCTCAGTTTCCACCGGGTACTAATCTGGAAACCAACCGCAAAGTTATGACTGCTGTTGATGAAATTATTCGCCAACAGCCAGAAACAGAGTATGTCTTTTCAACAGTAGGCGGTTTTCTATTTGGCAGCAACACTACTGCCAATCCCCTACGCGGTTCCGGTACGATTAGCCTTAAACCCGGTACTGATATTGAAGCCTATGTAGAACGAGTCAGTAAGGAGTTTGAAAAACTAAATCTCGTTGGCATTCGCTTGCGTCTCTCTCCCGGTCAAGTGCGCGGTATCATCTTAACTAATTCCCCAGTTCGAGGCGCAGATGTTGACATCATCCTTCAGGGAGAAAATGAGCAAATCCTCCAACAAGCTGGACGGCAAGTATTGGCTGCTATGGATGAAAGTGTTACTCTGGCTACTTTCCGACCCAATGCAGACCCCCGACAACCGGAAATCCAGATTCGTCCTGATTGGGAACGGGTTGCGGAGCTAGGATTGACAACAGGGGATATTGGCCAGACTATTTTAACAGCGATCGAGGGTTCGATACCGACTCAGTTACAAAGGGGCGATCGCTTGGTGGATGTGCGAGTTCAAATCAATAAAGAATCGATCAGGCAAGCTTCCCAATTAAAGCAGATTCCTCTATTTGTAAATAACAATTATCTCATTCGTTTGGGAGATGTCGCCCGAATTGAAGAAGGTCAAGCACCGGGTGAAGTTCAACGGATTAACCAGCGACAAGTTTTCATCATCGCTGGTAGTTTGAGTAAGGGGGCTAACCTCAGCGATGCGATAAAGCAGGTAGACGCTGTGCTAGGAGATTTAGAATTACCCGAAGGCGTTTCGATTGTACCCAGTTCTGCCACAGAAACTAATCAACAGTTGCAAAACTCCCTAAAAATCTTAGGGGCATTGGCGACATTTTTAGTTTTTGTAGTGATGGCTGTACAATACAACTCCCTAATCGATCCGCTGGTGATTATTCTTACCGTGCCGCTAGCCATGGCTGGGGGAATTTTCGGACTTTACATCACGGAAACTGCGATCGGTGCCACCGTTTTAGTCGGTGCAGTGCTGCTTGTGGGTATTGTGGTTAATAACGCCATTATCATGGTGGAATTGGCAAATCAGATCCAGGAGCGAGAATATATCGATCGCACAACTGCGATGTTAAAAGCAGCACCCCTACGCCTGCGAGCGATTTTGATGACTACCATCACTACAGTTTTAGGCTTATTTCCCCTAGCATTAGGGATTGGAGAAGGATCGGAATTTCTGCAACCTTTAGGTGTCGTCGTATTTTCCGGTCTATCCTTAGCAACACTTCTGACTTTGTTTATTATCCCCTGCTTCTATACCCTGCTCCACGATTTATTTGCAGGTAAGATGTTTCCCCCCCGCGCCAAAAAATTACCCAAAAAAACTAAATTGCCCCCAAAAGTACCAATTGAGAGGTAATAAATATAGATATAGTTGGTTGCGATCGCACCAACTTAGGAGGTAGGGAGAGGGGGTAGAAAAAACGGAAACTTCATAACTAAACCTTATAGCTTAGTAAAGCAGAACTATTGTAGGAAATAACATGATTGTTACGAAGTATTCAAAATAAATGTTACAATAATTTATATAAATTAACAAGCTCAATGAGCCACAAGCTCGCAGATACAAAATGGATGCTGACGAACTTAATCGCCTATATGCAGAAGGAGAAAGAGATTTTCGCTTTCTCAATCTACAAGGAATAAACCTGAGTAATGCCAACCTGTCTGGGGCAATCTTCTGGAGAGCAAACCTAGCAGAAGCCAACTTGAATAATGCCAACCTGCGGGGCGCAAAACTGAATGAAGCAGACTTAACAGGGGCTACTTTATGGAGATCGGACTTAACTGGGACAAACCTAAATGGAGCAATCCTGAATGGCGTAATTTTGATCAGAGCAACCGTAGCTAAAGTAGATTTTAATGAAGCATTTCTAATTAGAGCAGATCTAAGGTTAGCCAACTTAACGGAAGCCAATCTGATGAGAAGCAACCTCACTAGAGCCGACCTACGCTACGCAAATTTAACTAAAGCAGACATGATCTGTGCTAATTTGAAGTTTGCCGACTTAACTGGGGCAGACTTGCGTGAGGCTAGTCTTCTGTTTGCAGATTTTACGGGAGCAAACTTAAATCGAGCAAACCTGACTGGGGCAGACGTATATCAAGCTAAGCTTGAGGGCGCATTGTTGCCTGATGAGTTAACAGTCCGAAGCCGTTAAACTCGTTAAGGATGTGTTCTCAAAAAGATTGTTTATTCATTTTTTACATTTAAATTTGTTAAGAAACTTATGGTTATGGCTCAAAAAGTCGATATTTTAGAGGAGAAAAGAAATAAAAATGTTCTTAAGTGAACAAAAGCATAGCAACTCCGAAAGAGCCAGTAATATTAGGTATGTTATTCGCTTTAGCGACTGGGATAAGAGCGCTAAAGCGCAACAACATACCCAGAAAGCAAGTAACTAGCAACTTGCGTGAAATAGATAATCTTCTAGCCCGAAGGGAGTAAGCCAAAGCCTAAATTACAGCGATGGAGTCAATTTCTACCAAAACGTCTTTTGGCAGACGGGATACTTGTACGCAAGCACGCGCCGGGGCTGTTGCTTCATCAAAATATTTAGCATACACCGCATTCATCGCGGCAAAGTCGTTCATATCTGTTAAGAAAACGTTGGTTTTTACCACATCTGACCAATTAGCACCAGCAGCTTTTAGGATAGCTTCAAGATTAGCCATCACGCATTCAGTTTGCTTGGTAATATCATCGGTATAGACAACATGACCAACTCTAGGATCAATGGCGATTTGTCCTGCTACAAAAACCATTTCGCCACTAGCGACGATGGCTTGATTGTATGGGCCGACTGGTGCGGGTGCTGCGTCCGTGCGAATAACTTTGCGAGTCATAGATATCTGTTTTTCTAACGAAACTTTTTGCTTAGTAAATTCTACCTCAAAATCTTCTGGTTTATAGACTTCTCCATCAGGCATTATCGCACCAGTGAAGTCTGCATCTTGAAGATTTGCTCCATAAATGTTAGCCTTAGTTAAATCTGCTTTCCTCAGATTTGCACCTTTAAGATTTGCCTTCATGAAATCTGTGTTTTGCAGACCTGCTCTTTCTAGATTTATCCCTTGCAAAAACGCTTTTCTAAACTTTGTATTTGTTAAATCTGCTGCCCCCAAATCCACATCAGCCAAATTCATGCCTGATAAATCATAGTTTATCAGTTTTACACCCCGAAGTCTAGATCTAGGGAGATTCGTATCTTTAAGAGTAACAGCAGTTAGAGTTGCCCGACTTAAATCAGATCCAGCCAAGTTTGCCCCAGTTATATTTCCACTACTAATATCCGATCTGACTAGATTTGTTTCAATCAAAGAAGCTTTGGTTAAATTTACATAGTTTAGGTTTGTATCACTCAGGTTGGCATTGTCCAAGTTAGCATTACTGAAGTTTACACAACTCAGATTTGCGCCACACAAATTTGTACCCTTGTTCAAGTTAGCATTAGTAAAGTTAGCACTACTCAGATTTGCTTTACTCAAATTTGCACCGCTGAGTTCCGCTAAACTGAAATTTACTGAAGAACCCTGCACCTCGCTCAAATTGGCTTTGATCAGAGATGCTCTACTAAAGTTTGCTGAAGTGAGATTGGCATTAGTCAGATTTACTTCATCTAACTCAGATCCGGTCAAATCTGCACTCTCTAGGTTTATCCCACTCAAATCTGCACCTTTGAGGTCTATCCCACTTAGGTTTGCTTTCTGAAATTTCCGTTCGCCTTGTGCGTATTTTTCAATAAGTTCGTCACTATTCATGGTTAAAATTGCGAGTCATTGATATCAATCTTTCTTTGATGTTTCAGGTTTGTAAATTTCTCCATCGGGCATTATCGCACCAGCGAGGTCTATATCTTTGATGTTTACCCCATAAGTTCTTGCATCAGTCAAGTCTGCTCTTTTAAGGTTCGCTCCCTTTAAATTTGCTCTAATCAAATCTGCGCCTCGGAGATTCGCTCCCTCTAAATTCGCTCCTTGCAGGGAGGTTTTTCTGAGGTTTTTTTCTCTTAAGTCTGCGCCCATCAAATCCGCTTGAGCAAGATTCATGCCTGACAAATCAAATCCCTCTAGATTTACTGCGTGAAGCTTAACCCCTTGGAAATTAACATCTGTAATGGTTGCCCCAACTAAGCTTGCGCGACTCAAATCTGCACCAGCTAAGTTTGCCCCTGCCAAATTTGTAGTTTTCAAATTGGCTCTACTTAGGTTAGCTTCCCGAAAGAAAGCTCGATTACATTTTGCTGCACTTAAATTCGCACCATTCAAGTTTGTTTTGTCCAGGCTGGCATTACTTAAGTCAGCACCACTCAGATTAGCGCCACTCAGGTTAGCACCGCTCAAGTTGGCATTATTGAAGTTAGCACCACTCAAATCAGCACCACTCAGATTAGCGCCACTCAAGTTAGCATTACTCAAGTTGGATTGACTGTTCAACTTGGCACTACTTAAGTCAGCACCGCTGAGGTCTGCCCAACTCAGATTTATGTAGTTTCCCAGTACCCCATTCAAATTTGTGCCACTGAGCAATGCACTACTAAAGTTAGTACTGGTAAGCACCGCCTTAGTTAATTTGGCCTCACTCAAGTCCGCCCCAGTAAAATCAGCACTGCTTAGGTCTATCTCACTTAGGTCTGCACCTTGGATGTTTACCCCGCTCAGCTTTGCCGAACTAAACTTCCGTTGTCCTTCTGTGTATTTTGCTAAAAGTTCTTCAGCGTCCATAATCTACCCTTCGATGTCCCTAAATCACTATACCACCAAAGTGCTTTTTTTCACGCAAAGTAACTCAAAAAAACTTTCTTCTCTTAGCAGTTCCTTGAAAAACTTACCGAATCGAGCCAAAAATATTAACGCAAGTTGCTAGTTATATAGTTGAGGCTGGTGTTCGGTACGTTGTTGCGCTTTAGCGCTATTATTACAACTGGGATAAGAGCGCGGCATCGCAACAACGTACCCAGAACGCAAGTAACTAGCAACTTGAGTTATTATAAAATTATCTGAATATCCAATAATTTTTCCCATCCTCAAAGGGTAAACGCTATGATTCAAGCCATAACGCAATTACTCACCTTCGACGAATTCATCGCCTGGTATCCAGAAAAGGCAGGAAACCACTACGAACTACACAACGGAGTAATCGTTGAAATGCCAAAACCAACAGGAAAACATTCTAAAGTAGCGGGTTTTGGTGCGCTAAAGTTAGGGATTGAAATTGACCGTCTTAACCTACCCTACTTCATTCCGAAAGAATGCGTCATCAAATCTAAACGCAACGAATCGGGCTACGAACCAGATGTGATTGTCCTCGATGAACAAACTATTGGAGAAGACCCGCGATGGGAAAGAGAATCTATCATCACTAAAGGCACTTCTGTCCGCTTAATTATCGAAGTTGTCTCAACCAATTGGAGCGATGATTATGGTTTAAAACTTGAAGAATACGAAGCACTGGGAATTCCCGAATATTGGGTCGTAGATTATCTTGGACTAGGAGGAAGACGTTTTATTGGCAACCCAAAACAACCCACCCTCAGCATATATCAACTAATTGATGGTGAATATATTGTCAAACAGTTTCGGGAAAATTCGCTCATAGAATCCCTGACATTTCCCGAATTAAACTTAACAGCATGGCAACTTTTTAAAGCAGCAAGATAAAAACTGTTCGAGAGTTGGTTTAACCGAGGTAATTTGCGATCGCACTTACTCCCAACGGTTGTGGAAGACTATGTATAGCAACCGATGAGTCGGTTAAGCCATAAATCTGGGGAGGGGGCTAGGGGCGAAGCATTGCGAAAATAATCTTAACTCAAAACCGATCGGTATAGACAAGATGACCGACTCTGGGATCGATCGAAAATTGTCCAGCTACAAAAACCATTTCGCCGCTGGCGACAATAGTTTGATTGTATGGCCCGACTGGTGCGGGTGCTGCGTCTGTGCGAATAATTTTGCGAGTCATGGATGTCACTTTTTCTAATGACTACCGCGATCCGTACTATTTAGGTGTGGCAGGGAATACTAAGATTGTTAGTTAACCCCGATCGAACTAGCGTATGAACCATACTCAACCTCCTAGCCTTTGTGCCCGCTGTGAAACCTTACCCACCAAAATTGAGGGAAAGGGCAGATTATACCTGTGGTTTCCCTCCGGTCACAGTCTGACGAAAGTCCTCCATTACCTGCGAAAAGCCGAGCTGGACTACGAACTCAAGGAGGAGGGGCAGTGTCTTGCTATTCAGTTGGAGGAAGTCCAAACCGAAACTTGCGTCAACACCTTAGCTGGGATACTGACCCACAACGAGTTAAAAAATACGCAGGCATTGTTCATGACTCACGCGAACGCGCCCCAACTTCGCGATTGCGCTCGCACGACGACTTTGGCTCGTCTGACTCACCTTAATCAGTCGGGTTGGTTGCTGGACTTGCTAGCAGCCGATCGCGTCACCTGTCAATTTCAGCCGATCGTCTCTACTCAAGATACCTCGGTGATTTTTGCTCAAGAAGCCTTATTCCGTGGAATTGCTCCTAATGGTAGCTTTATTCCTCCCGGTCAAATTTTCTCGTTGGCGACAGAAGCAGGCATATTGGTTCAGCTCGATCTCATCGCTAGGCGCACAGCAATTCGCGAAACCATGAGACACCAAATCAAAGAACACATTTTTATCAACTTTTCTCCCACTTCCATTTACGATCCTACTTCCTGCTTGCGCTCCACAATGCAGGCGATTGATGAAGCGGGTATTTCTCACGAACAGATCGTTTTCGAGGTTGTTGAGTCTAATCAGCCTCAAGATACCGAACATCTCAAAGACATTCTCAATGTCTACCGGGAAGCGGGTTTTCGCATGGCGTTAGATGATTTTGGCGAAGGAGGTTCTAATCTCAACTTGCTCCACCAACTCCGTCCTGATTTCATTAAGCTTGATATGAGCCTGATTCGCAATGTGCAGGCAGACCCTTATAAGGCATTCGTAACTGAGAAGATTTTAGAGATTGCAAGCCACTTGAACATCCAGACGATCGCTGAAGGCATCGAATCGCTTGAAGAGCTGCATTGGGTCAGACAGCGGGGAGCAACTTTTGTTCAGGGCTATCTCATTAGCCACCCGACGACTTTTCCGCTGATAACTCCCCCTCAAATTACCACAAGCTCTCTGGAAGTTGGGTAAGTCGTCAAGGTCTTTCGGAATTATTGTTGCTAATGTTCATAATGAATATTTTTGTAGTAAGTAGGTGGGCGTAAATAAACTGAACTAAGAGAAACCCGGTTTCGCAGGAGTTACCGGGTTTCTAGGGCCTGGCAGTTTTACGTTTAATTATGCCCACCTACTTATATGAAAATTTTAATTATGCCGTGCCCTGCATCAGCATATTTGACCCGAAAGGGCCGATCCCCTTGCTGGAAGCAGGAGTAATGCCTCTTCAAGACTGCGTGAGTAGTATGAAGTAGGATTGATATACCAAAAAGCGATCGATCATGTTTAAACAGTTTTTTAAGAACTCGAAATATCAACAAGTTGAGCAAAATTTAAAACGCCAAAATCAATCCCTAAAATTGCTAGGAGATGTCACCCTTAAAATTCGCCAATCGTTGAATCTGGAAGACATTCTCCAGACTACGGTTACCGAGGTGCGTCAACTCTTAGCGTGCGATCGGTTATTGGTCTATCGATTGTGGGGAGATGGGACTGGTAGTGCCGTGGCAGAGTCTGTCGATCCCGACTATCCAGCGGTTTTGGGACAAACGTTTCCGTCTGAGGTTTTTCCAGTCGAAATTCATCAGGAGTACTGCCACGGAAAGATTAAAGTGATTGGAGATATCAAAAAAGCTTCGATATCGAGCTGCCTAATCGAATTTCTCCAACAGTTTAAAGTCCAGGCAAAGCTGGTCGTACCAATTCTGTTCGAGTCAGAACTTTGGGGGCTATTCGTGGCTCATCAGTGTCGGGAATCGCGACAGTGGTCAACGTTTGAGATCGAACTCCTCCAACAAGTAGCTGACAACTTTAGCATTGCTGTCGCTCAAGCCGAACGGCTCGAAGCATTACGGCTGAGTGAAGAGCGATATGCCCTTGCTATGCAAGCAACCAACGATGGTCTTTGGGATTGGGATCTCAGAACCGATCGAGTGTACTTTTCGCCCCGCTGGAAAGCCCTGCTGGGGTATGAGGAGTCTGAGATTGGCTCTAGCATTGAAGAGTGGTCGAATCGGGTACATCCTCAAGCGCAAGAACAAATCAAAACTCAAATGACTGACTACCTTGCACAACAAGCGTTGCATGATGTCAGCGAATACTTTATCAGCGAGCATCAGATCCAGCACAAAGACGACACCTACGGTTGGGTGCTGGTTCGAGGACTGGCTAAGCGAGGAACCGATGGCAAGATTGAGCGCATTGTTGGTTCGTTAAGCGATATAACTAAGCGCAAGCAAGCAGAACACCAGTTACGTTTGCTCGAATCAGTCGTTGTGAATGCAAATGATGCCGTTGTGATTACTGAAGCTGAGCCGATTACCGATTCCGGCCCCCGAATTTTATATGTAAACAAAGCCTTCACCGAGATGACTGGCTACAGTCCCCAGGAGGTATTAGGCAAGACCCCGCGCATTCTCCAAGGGCTCAAAACTGACCGGGCAACCCGTGACAAGATTCGGATGGCACTGAAGGCGTGGCAACCAGTTCGAGTGGAAATTATTAACTACTGCAAGGATGGGTCTGAGTTTTGGGTTGAGCTGAATATTGCACCAGTTGCTGATGAAATGGGGTGGTATACCCATTGGATAGCGATTCAACGAGACATTACGGAGCGTAAGCAAGCCGAGGAAACTTTTGGACAGCAAGCCGAACGGGAGCAACTTGTTGCTCAAATCGCTCAACGCATTCGCCGATCGCTAAAATTGTCGGATATTCTCAGTACAACTGTGACAGAAGTACGCCAATTTCTGAAGTGCGATCGCGTGTTAATTTACCGCCTCTGGACAGATGGGACAGGAAGTGCTGTAACGGAGGCACTTACACCCAGTTGGTCACCCATTTTGGGGCGTACTTTCCCAGCTGAAGTTTTTCCCACTGAGTACCACGATCTTTACAAACAAGGACGCATTCGTGCGATCGCAAATGTGGAAACTTCGGCCATCACCCCCTGTCTCGTTGACTTTTTGCATGAGTTGCAGGTAAAGGCAAAACTTGTAGTGTCACTTATGCAAGGAGATAACCTTTGGGGTCTGCTCGTTGCCCATCATTGTTGCCAACCAAGAGCTTGGCAACCATTTGAGATTAACTTGCTCGCTTCATTATCGACCCAATTGGCGATCGCAATTCAGCAAGCCGAACTATACGATCGGCTTCAAGGAGCTAATCAAGAATTGCAACATTTAGCTAAGTTGGATAGTTTAACTGGGGTAGCGAACCGTCGTCGGTTTGATGAGTATCTCGATCGAGCCTGGGTGCAAATGGGACGGGAGAGCCAGCCATTGTCGCTAATTCTGTGCGACATTGATTATTTCAAGCTTTACAACGATACTTACGGGCACCAAGCAGGTGACCATTGCATCCAACAGGTGGCGAAAGCGATTAGCTGTGCAGCTCAACGCCCAACGGATTTAGTCGCTCGCTATGGCGGGGAAGAATTTGCTGTGATTCTTATCAGTACCACAGCAGAAGGGGCAGTTAAGGTTGCAGAGAAGATTCGCGCTGAAGTTGAGGCGCTGAAGATTGTTCATGCTACTTCTGGCGTCGGGGAATACGTTACCCTCAGTTTGGGGGTTGCGAGTACCATGCCTGCCTCGACTTCTTCGATCGCAATGTTGATTGCACTGGCTGATGAAGCAATGTATCAGGCGAAGAAGCGGGGGCGCAATCAGGTAACAGTTCACTCTTCTCCACCGAGGTGCTGAGCGGATATGAGTAAGCGTAATGTTACTGCGGACGAATGCGAAAACATTTGCCTTTAAAATAAACGAGGGCGAATTCTATAATGCCGATAACGCCAATAATCCTGCAAAATGCGATCGTGATCGAAACAGAGATTATTCGGCATCCGCCAAGATTCAAAAACATCCATACCCTTAGCATCATCCCCAGCCTTTGGTTCCCCCGTCGCCGTTGCAATAAACACAACGCTCATCGTATGCTGACGCGGGTCGCGATTCGGGTCAGAATAAACGTGGAATTGCTCAATCAACTCCACATTTAAACCCGTCTCTTCCTGGGCTTCCCGCCGCGCTGCGGTTTCGACAGTTTCCCCATAGTCAACAAAACCACCAGGAATAGCCCAACCGAGGGGTAGATTCTGGCGTTCAATTAGTACTATCGGTCGATGCGATCGATCGATCAATTCAATGATGATATCGACAGTAGGAGTAGGATTTCGGTAAGTCACGAGCCAAAAAATCTGAAGTTTACGATCGGGGTAAGGCTCAAATAAGTTTTTGAATTTTTTACCGCCAAGCCGGTATAAGTACGCGCAAGCCCCCTACCGTGATAATGTCGTAACGTCTGCTTCTTATTTTGATTATAGGTTATATATGCCGTTTCCCAGATCCAGTGGCATTTTGCTGCACCCCACCTCTTTTCCGAGTCGCTTTGGCGTAGGAGAGTTGGGCTTAGAAGCCTATCGCTTTGTAGATTTTTTAACAGAAAGCAAACAGCAATTTTGGCAGATCTTGCCTTTGGGGCCAACAGGGTATGGCAATTCCCCTTATATGTGTTTTTCAGCGATGGCTGGCAACCCGCTGCTGATTAGCCCGGAGAAACTGCGAGATGATGGGTTGTTAAATGAGGAGGATTTTGCCAATCTGCCCGAATTTCCAGCTGATAAGGTAGATTACGAGCTAGCAATCAAAACCAAAATACCTCTGCTCCAGAAAGCCTGCGAGAACTTTAAAACCAGAGCTTCAGAGTTCCTGCAAAAAGAATTTGCGGGTTTTTGTCAGAGCAAGGCTTACTGGCTGGATGACTATGCTTTATTTATGACATTTCTGGATACTCATGAAGGTGCCAGCTGGCATACTTGGTCACCGGAACTAGCCAAGCGCGAACCGGGCACTATGGATCAGTTGGGGCGCAGGCTAAACGCTGAGATTATTTTTCATAAATTCGTTCAGTTCCAGTTCTTTCGCCAGTGGTCGGAACTGAAGCGCTACGCCAATATGCGGGGTATCCAAATTATTGGCGATATTCCTATTTATGTGGCTCACAATAGTGCTGATGTTTGGGCTAATCCGCAAATCTTTTGCCTGGATGAAGAAACGGGCGAACCGGCACTGATGGCAGGCGTACCGCCAGATTATTTCAGCGAAACTGGTCAATTGTGGGGCAACCCGGTCTATAACTGGGAGGAATTGGAGAAAGATAATTTTCATTGGTGGGTGCAGCGCTTCCAGTCGATGCTGGATTATGTAGATATTATTCGTGTCGATCACTTCCGGGGATTCGAGTCTTTTTGGGCTGTTAAGCAGGGCGAAGAAACGGCTGTGAACGGTGAGTGGGTGGACGCGCCTGGAACTGCTTTGTTTGAGGTAGTGAAGGAGAAGTTGGGCAATCTACCTATTGTGGCTGAGGATTTAGGTGTAATTACGCCGGAGGTAGAGGCGCTGCGAGACAGGTTTGAGTTCCCAGGCATGAAAATTTTGCAGTTTGCTTTTGGTTCTGACCCCGGCAATCCTTATTTGCCGTTTAATTACGATCGCAACTGCCTAGCTTACACAGGCACCCACGATAACGATACAACGGTGGGGTGGTTTAATAAATTGTCGGATGAGGAAAAAAATAGCGTCCTGCGTTACTTGGGTTGTACCAGTGCTGATGGAATTCATTGGGATTTAATCCGGTTGGTTTTAAGCTCTGTGGCGAATCAGGTCATTACTCCTCTTCAAGATGTCTTGGGATTAGGTACCGAAGCTCGAATGAATACACCTGGGATTGGAGAGGGCAACTGGGAGTGGCGCTATCGATGGGATGCTTTGAGGTGGGAAGATCGTGAATTCCTCAAGACTTTGACCGAAATATATGGCCGATCTCCCATGCCTGTTTAAGATTGAGGGCCGGCTTTGAAACGCTTTGTTTCCGGCTGACCTGAAACTCCCAATGGCTCGGCTTGCTTCTCATTAAAAGTCACTAGCACTCCGCCAGCATTGCCAGCTCGGATAATCAGTTCTTCCTTTGCCTCCCAGGCGCGTTGAGTGCCTGAAGGCAGAGTTCCTTCAAACTGGGTTTTCCCGTCGGCGACAACGCGAATCCAAGACTCTTCTTTGAGGGTGACGCCCACTCGCAACGGCTTGTCGGATTTAGGGATATTGCTGCTGGAATTCGAGCTCAGGAGCGCTAAGCTGTCTGGCTTGGGTTTATTATCCGACTTGGGCGGAGGTGCGATCGCTTTTTTCGGCTCGTTTTTCTCCGTTTCCTGGTTGCTGGCTTGCATAGTGGAGTTTTTCAGTAGGTGAGATAAACTGTTCCCGGTGACGATAATCAACAATATGTAAACCAAGTAAAGGTGAATCGGTTTCAATTGAGGTGCTGTGGGCAAACCCCGCCAGGAAGCTTTAAGGAATTGAAAGCTTTGTCCTGTGGGGAAGACGCTGGCGAATTCGGCTCCGTCCAAGCCTAGCGCATCTGCGTATCGCTTGATAAAACCCTGGATGTATATGGGTTCGGGCAGTGGCTCTAGATTTCCTTCTTCGATCGCATTCAGCAGACGCGCCTGAACTTTGGTCTTAGCTGCAACTTCCTCTAGGGACAGACTCTGTTCCTCCCGCAAATGGCGCAGGTAACTTCCCATCTCTGCTAGTTTTTCGGCTCTTTGTTTTTCAAGATAAGGAAGTAGATTCTCCTTCTTATTCCTCTTCATACGTTGCGTTCCTTGACATCTGCTGGCACATCTACTGATGAGTGTTAGGGATGGGTTTAACCAAATTATCTGTTATCCAACAGCCTTGTCTGTTAAATCCTCCCGGAGGAGTTTAGCAAAATTATCTGTTATCGGCTGGCTTGTCTGTTAAATTCGATCCTGCGCCTTGTAAAAAATCAACTTCATCATCTTTGAGCGAACGGTAGTGACCTGGCAATAGTGACTCCTTGGGTGTTTGCAATTGAATAGGGCCAATCGCAGTGCGATGAATGTGAATTACTGGGTATCCCAGAGTTTCCGCCACTCGTCGAATTTGCCGGTTTCGGCCCTCTTTCAAAACTATTTCTAAGAGGGTTTTGTCACCGTTTGGCCGGGTTTTAATTATTTTGACCTGAGCGGGTAAAGTTTTTTTGCCTGCTAGAACAATTCCCTGACGCCAGATTTGCAGCACCTTTTCGGGGGGCTGACCTTGCACCCATACATGATAAGTCTTAGAAACTTTGTGGCTGGGATGAACCAGGCGGAACGTTAGGTTTCCGTCGTTCGTCAGCAATAATGCCCCGGTAGTTTCGGCATCCAAGCGACCAACGGGGTGTATTCCTGATTTGAGACGGAGTTCGGCGGGCAGCAGATCGAGAACGGTGGGGCGTCCTTGCGGGTCGCTACAGGTGGAAACAACTCCAGGGGGTTTGTGGAGCAGGAGATAAATCAGCTTGGGACGATCGGCTCCTTTGAGAGGTTTGCCATCGACTTCAATGCGATCGCTCTGGAAATCGGCTTTTTGACCCACATAAGCGGGGGTGCCATTGACGCTCACGCGCCCCGCGAGAATCAATTGTTCTGCTTGACGGCGCGAGGCAATGCCCCATTGGGATAGTATCTTTTGCAGCCTTTCTTGCATAGTAGGGACTGCGCGAACCCACTTGTTAGTCTTTTAGGTTCAAGCTTAATCTTGGTAGAACTGTTTGAGTCGATGGGGGATATTACTCCCCGCATCTCTCGGTTAGATCCGGGCGTGCGACTTTCGTTGCACCCGGCTCCCGACAATCTGATTTGCTCTTATGGATGAGGTCGTGACAGCTTTCGTGGACAACCATCAGGTTTTTATCCTTGCAATTGTGATGATTGCCGTCTTTGTGGTGCAAATGCACCCGTTCTTCTCCTATGAGAAGATGACTACAGTATCCACAGGTATGGTTCTGCTTTTTGAGCAGTTTAGAGGTTCTACCGTCGTATAACGCACTGTTGCGTTTTGCCCAGTAGAGGATATCTCCATCGAAAGGTGACTTGTCTCCTTTTACCATCACGAACCTGTTTTCGTGGTAGGGGATGGCCGGGAATGCTTTGTCTATCAGGTGATTGACGTGATAGCGGGTTAGCTTACTTTCTTTGTTGAATACTTTCCACGTTCTCTTGTTGATGTGCCATAAACGAAATCGTGAGCCGTCTAACTTACAGAACTGGTGGTAGTTTCTCCATCCTCTGACAATAGGTGCTAGCTTTTTTGCCTTTACCCTTGCCCCATAATTCGAGTTGTTGACGATTTTCTTGACTTTTTCTCGGAACTTTTGGAAGTTATCCACTGAGGGCTGACTCCGAAACTTTCCGTTTTTCTGCACCTTAAAGTGCCATCCTAGAAAGTCAAATCCATCTGTCGCTGCGGTTATTTTTGTCTTTCTTTCACTAACATTCATCCCTCTTTTTGCGAGAAACTGGCGGATTTGGTCAAGTATCTTTTGAGCGTCATCTTTAGGCTTGAGAAAGAAAACCATGTCATCGGCATATCTTACCGATGAGTGTATAGTTTCGATACCGTTTAGTGCTATGTTTGCCAGAAGTGGGCTAACTACTCCACCTTGCGGTGTCCCTTGTTCAGGGAATTCAGGGCTTACTCCTGTTTTGAGACAACGGAAGATTCCGTTTTTGATCCCCAATGGGGCGATGAGTCTGTCCATAATGGCAGTATGACTTATTCTGTCAAAGCATTTTTCGATATCCAATTCGATGACGCGCTTGGTTATTCCATTGACATTGGATTTTAGGTTGTCGAATAGGTGTTTTTGGGCGTCATGCGCCGCTCTACCCGGTCTAAATCCGTAACTCCGTTCTTGGAATGTTGCTTCGTGTGCAGGTTCTATGGCGTATTTGACTAAGCATTGCCACGCTCTGTCATACATTGTTGGCACTTTTAATAGTCGGGTTGACCCATCTTTTTTGGGTATGGGAATTTCTCTCAGCCCTTGATGCGTCCAAGTGTTAACATTCGATTTGAGTAGTACGCTCAAATCTAAGCGTTCCTGATGGGTCAGGGACGCTTTGCTGTCGATACCCGGTGTTTTCTTACCTGCATTTAGCTGTGTGACTTGACGGATTGCCAGTAGTCTTGCTGCGCGGGACTTCAGAATTAGCTTCTGTAATGACTTGGCTTTACGCAGGTCATTGGCTCGAATAGCTTTCCACAGTCGTTTTTGTAGGCGAAACAGATTCCTACGGAATTGCTTCCAAGGTAATTTGTTCCAGAATTCACTAGCGCTAAGGCCGTGCCTAATCATTCTCTACTCCAAGTTATGTGTTCTGATTGCCTTTCGGCAGTTACGCCGAATCCTACCCGAATCTAAAGGGTTACTCGCCTCGTCGCGTCTACCTTGGGTTCGACCTCCCAAAGACCTTAGATTCGTTTTTCTTCGTTCCCTCAAGTGATTGTCTTGTCCCTTTAGGTGGAACCAATTCAACCATTAGATACCCTTAGTACGGCTAGTACTACCTGTAGGTCTAGCGGGTGTTATCTCTAATGAAGTCAGGGGGGTTAATCTTTTCCGTCCTGCTTAAGTCTGGGTTGCTTTTTGAGGTTCTGTTTTCACCGTAGGGACTCCCCTAGCGCCAGTGTGGTATCGGTCAACCTCTGATTGCGCCCTATTCCCAGCTTCAGCCTCTCGAATTCCGAGTCGAGTCACTGTGGGTAGGTTGGGAGTCATGCCCGTACTTGGCAGAGAGGACTTGCACCTCTATCATCTAGAGAGTTCCACAAACCTTTAATGGTTGTGGGCTGTGTTATTTCGTGGTTTTGGCCACTGATTCGACAGCAACGAATCGCACACAGGTAAACTATGTACAAATATTACCTGAATAAAGCATTACTCTTGATTTATCTTTATGTCCCATGCTCCCTCGAAGGACGATAATTATCCAGAAAGCTTAAGCCGCCAAGCGCTTAAACAAAGTGGCATTATCACCAAGGTAGTGACTCCTGCTGTGCGACTGTGGCTGCGATCGCTCTTGGAGCAAGTGGAAGACCTCCAGATCAACATCCAGGCGGGAGATCGTCTTCTCCTCACCGGCCATATTCCCAAGGTATCCCTCTCGGCTCGCCGAGCCGTCTATCAAGGGTTGCATCTCAGACAAATTCAGTTGGTCGCAGAAACTATCAGGATTAATCTCGGCCAGGTTTTAAAAGGTAAGCCGCTGCGCTTGCTAGAACCTCTTCCGGTTACTGGGGAGCTGCTGGTGGAAGAAGTAGACCTGAATGCTTCCCTCCAAGGGACTTTGCTACCTAATGCTTTGACTGAGTTTGCGATCGCCCTGCTGAAAGCTGGTGGCTGCCAGAATCCGACCGAACTTCTTCAAAATCGGCACATTACTTGGGAGAATATGGCGATCGACTCTGGAAAAATCAAACTGACCGGAACGATCGGATCGTTTCCCCTTGTGTCTGAATCATTAGTGCCGCAGAGGGGCAGACGAGCAGAGGAGCAGAGGGGAAAAACAAACAATTCCGACACCGACGGATTTGATATCACACACTCTCGCAAACAAAATTCCTACTCTAAAATAATGATTTGCACTGGTGTAGAGCTAGCTAGCTGCCACGAACTGCGATTTATCGATCCCCAGATTGAGGTCGATCTCGATCTAAATTTTCCTTCTTTAGATACTTTCCAGCTGGACTTAGGCCCAGAAGTCGATCTTCAGGAACTAACGTTAAGTCCAAATCAACTCTTTTGTCGCGGTGGCATTTTGGTCAGAACTGATTAAGGGGCTAGGGGCTAGGGGCTAGGGGCTAGGGAAGAGGGGGAAGATTTGCCCCTCTGCCCCTCTGCCCCTAGCCCCTCTCTTCCTTAGCCTCTGTGTAACAGTGGCAGAAGCAAAGTCACAAAGTAGTAAACGAGGGGTGCGGTAAAAACGTAGCTGTCGGCGCGGTCTAAAATGCCACCGTGACCGGGGATAAGTTGCCCGGAGTCTTTGACACCAGCATCTCGCTTCATCATTGATTCGGTGAGGTCTCCCAGGAGACTGGCGATGCCAATTAGCAGACCCAAGGCAACGCCGGTGAGAGGCCAACCAGGCCAATTGAGATACCAAGCTCCGGCTACACCTACGGCTACGCTGGCACTGACGCCAAAAGCTGCTCCTTCTACTGTTTTTTTGGGGCTGATGTCGGAAAGACGAGTTTTCCCAAAAAATTTGCCAATAATGTAAGCTCCAATATCAGCTGCCCAGATGCAGACGAAAGCCAGCAAGGTGAGTGTAAGACCTTGGGGGAGAGCTTGCAGATTTGTCCAAGTTTCAGGCCAGTAGCCTCCTAAAGGTAAGTTGCTGGTTTGGGTACTTTCTAGCGATCGCAATCTTACCCAATAGCTAGGCAAATAGCCGCCATAAAACAGCCCCAAAATTGAGGTGGAAATATCGGCTATGGAGGCAAATTTCGGCTGAAACAGGAGATAGAAACAAATAAACGTCCCCGCTACTGGAAATACTGCGTCAGCTAGATCCGAGGAAACTGTAGCTACCACTAACAAGATCTGGCTAACAACTAGAGTTGTTTTCCCAGCCGGTTCAATTCCCTTGGCTCGCGCCAGCTGAAAATATTCCAACTGACCAAGATAGACAATAATGCCAAAGCAGAGGGTGAAGTACCACCCTCCCAAGAGAGTCATCCCCAAAGCAAGGATAATTGCAACAATTCCGCTAAGTATACGAGACCAAGGCATGAGGCTATTTTGGATTTTAGATTTTAGATTGAATTGAAAATCTAAGATCTAACTATATATTTGATTCAGTTTAGCTTTTCGCCGCTGAGGATAAAAACGGGGCTGACAGCTGCAAAAGTTTGATGGGTGCCTCGCGTTTCCAGGCGGTTGACGGCGGACTGTACGACTTCAATATTCCGAACTTGCAACTGGGAAAAGCTTTCGGAGATGGCGTAAAGATTCTCTAGATTGCTAGCGGTGGCGACTATTCTGCCAGAGGGTTTCAAATAGTGCCAGACTTCTTTGAGGATTTCTTTGATGGGGCGTCCCCCTTCGATGCAAACGCGATCGGGTGTCTGGGATAAATCTTTGAGACACTCCGGGGCGCTACCTTCGATGATTTCCACATTGCGGACATCAAAGCGATCGCAATTGCGGCGGATCAGACTTGCCACTTCTTCATCCCGTTCTACCGCGATTATCTTGCCTTTGGGGCAAAGCAATCCGGCTTCCACAGGGATTGTGCCTGTGCCTGCTCCAATATCCCACAACACAGTATCTGGCAACAATCGCAAATGGGAGATCAACAGCAGTCGGACTTCTCGCTTGCTGAGGGGAATACCGGGCAATCGATCGAATAGCTCGTCGGGGATGCCAGGGGTAATATAGGGCCAAAGTTGGGAAGACATAGAAATCCTTGAGAGGAGCATACTGGATATAATGCCCTATCCAAGCCCACGCTTTGTGCTGATGTTACCAGACTGGGAGTAGCACCAGGCAGGATAACTCAAGTCTATCGGTTACCCGTCGCAATCCATTGGCTGGTAAAGCTGTTGACAAAACTTCAGTTATGTTACCCAGGAGTCTTTTAGGACGTGGGGCGACGCTCTTGAGGCATCGCGTTTAAATTGGTTTTTAGTAGTAATGGCGAATACGTGCTAATTAGCTCTGATAAAGTTCGCGTAGATTGCTTCCGCTGCAATTCCGAGGGACGCTGGGTACTCTACCCCTATACCGCCGGAGAAGAAGTTCACCTGGCTAGCCTAGATTTTCGCACAGCGATCGCCGCACTGTATGAAGATGTGTCTCTAGAAAGTCAAATTTCAGCCTAAAGGTAGAAATCTTGTTATGATGGCTGGTTACAGTGGCTCAACTTAGCCCAAACACCCAGTCTTCCAAAAGCTTCATCCCAGGAGGAGATTCCATTGTCTCGTCGCTACCTGTTTAGTTCCGAATCGGTTACCGAAGGTCATCCAGATAAAATCTGCGATCAAATTTCCGACACTATTCTAGATGCACTACTCACCCAAGACCCCTATAGCCGCGTAGCCGCAGAAGTTGTCGTCAACACAGGCTTAGTGCTGATTACCGGCGAAATTACCACCAAAGCCCAAGTTAACTACGTTAATATAGCCAGGAACAAAATAGCTGAAATTGGCTACACCGACGCCGACAATGGCTTCTCGGCCAACAGTTGTGCAGTTCTGGTTGCCTTAGACGAACAATCTCCCGATATTGCCCAAGGGGTTAATGCGGCGGCTGAGACTCGCGAGATGTCCAGCGATGAGGCATTTGACGCCGTTGGGGCTGGCGATCAAGGTTTGATGTTTGGTTTCGCCTGCAACGAAACCCCAGAACTGATGCCATTGCCGATCAGTTTAGCTCACCGAATTTGCCGCAGATTGGCAGCGGTAAGAAAAACAGGGGATTTGCCTTATCTGCGCCCGGATGGCAAAAGTCAAGTTACGATCGCCTACGAAGACGGCAAACCCGTTGGCATCGATACCATCCTCATTTCCACCCAGCATAATGCCACCATTGGCGACATCACCGAAACAGCCGCTGTTCAAGCCAAAATTAAAGAAGACCTTTGGACAGCGGTGGTAGAACCAGTTTTTGCAGACATTGATGTCAAGCCTGATGCACAAACTCGCTTTCTTGTCAACCCCACCGGCAAATTTGTTATTGGTGGCCCGCAAGGAGATTCTGGCCTCACCGGACGGAAAATCATTGTGGATACCTATGGCGGCTACTCCCGTCACGGCGGCGGAGCCTTTTCCGGCAAAGACCCCACGAAAGTAGACCGTTCGGCTGCCTATGCTTGTCGTTATGCGGCTAAAAATATTGTGGCTGCGGGTCTGGCAGAAAAGTGCGAAGTTCAGCTAAGTTATGCGATCGGCGTCGCTCGACCTGTCAGCATCATGGTAGAAACCTTTGGTACTGGCAAGGTAGACGACGATCTATTGCTGGATTTAGTCAAAGAGCATTTTGAACTGCGTCCGGCAGGTATTATCGAGGCTTTTAAATTGCGTCATCTTCCAGCCGATCGCGGCGGTCGTTTCTATCAGAATGTCGCCGCTTACGGTCACATGGGACGCACAGATATAGACGTGCCTTGGGAGCAAACAGATAAGGTAGCGTTGTTAAAAGAAGCAGTAGCTGCTAAAGCTGCTCCTGCCCTCTCTTAGATATAGGCACAACTTCCTCTCTTGGCGGTGTAGGGTGGCATTGCCCACCTTACACTTTGCCACTGGTTAGTATAGGACTTATGGAAACGTGGAAACAAAAGGCGAGGCAACTTAAAAAAGAAACTTATGCTATTTATCTAGCTTGTAAAGATCCTAGAGTTCCTTGGTATGCAAGATTATTTGCCGCTGGTGTAGTTGCCTATGCCTTCAGTCCCCTGAAGGGGTGACAACTATAGCTCAAACGTAGACTGAATAAGCTTTTCGGCTCTTCGACCTCGCTGATAATAAGGTCGTTTCTTCAGCCTGATTGAGAATGGTGTAAGCATGAGTTAGGAGACTAAAACAAAATCTTGCTGGTTAATTAAGCTGGCTTGTATTCCATTGAAAGTAGCTAACAGTTCGTTGCTGCTTTTTACGGTGATGATAGTGTTGTTGCTGCTTTGCCCGATCGCCAATTGCCCAAAACTCAAACCACCACCCAAACTCATTAAATCTTGACCATCTTGGAAGTCTGTTATTATATCACTTCCTTTACCAGATGTCAAGATAAATGTATCGCGATCGCTACCACCAGTCAACAAGTCATTACCTAAATCGCCAATCAGCACATCATTACCAGCACCACCAATCAGCGTATCATTATCTTTCCCACCGACGAGGGTATCATCCCCATCTTCCCCATTCAGCTTATCATCTCCTTCATTACCAAACAGCAAATCATTACCAGCACCACCACATAATTCATCCCGTTCGCCATTAGCACCGATCGGATTCAGACTACCATTACCCCCATACATCGTATCATTTCCATCATCACCGCACAAACTATCATTACCTAACTCTCCATACAAAATATCATCGCCAGCATCCCCACACACAATGTCATCATTTTTACCACCACGCACAATATCATTACCATCTTCCCCAAAGATAGAATCATTACCAGCATTACCATTAATCACATCATCGCCGCTACCACCAAAAATTAAATCACGTCCAGAGTTATTGCTACTATCTAAATCATTATTATCGCCAAAAATGGTATCGTTACCCTTATCTCCACCCAGGGTATCATTACCTTTATCGCCATAAATCAAGTCATCATTTTGACCACCACGCACCAAATCATTATCTTGACCACCGCGAACAGTATCATTACCTTCATTACCATTTATAACGTCATCGCCTTCATTACCATTTATAACGTCATTACCTTGATTACCTGCAATCCAATCCTTCCCAATCCCACCAAAAGCAGTATCATTACCCTTATCACCAATTAAATTATCGTTACCTCCTTTCCCAAAAATAAAATCATCACCACCCAATCCATAAAGTCCATCATTCCCATTATTACCAGTAATGCTATCGTTGCTATTATTCCCAAATTGAGTTATATCAACTAGATTCAGCGCCACCGAAACACCAGGAAGATTGTTAATATCTGGACGAACAATCGACTCGCAAAAACAATCTGCATCTGGCGATACAGTAGCACCATTGACTATTAAAGCAAAAGATGTATTAGCACTAGCATTAGCTGAATCTGTCGCTTTCACAGACAGCACAATCGTCCCCACATCACTACTCGTGGGAATACCAACTAAATTGCGAGTGAAAGGATTAAAGAACAACCAATTCGGCAAAGCATTACCATTAGCGAGTGTGGTGCTATAAGTTAAAGTATCGCCAACATCGATATCCTTGAAAGTATCAGTAGCGAAAGTAAAATTGAACAAATTATTGGCGTTAGTCGTTTGAAATGGAATTGCTGCATTGACAAAAGGCGCATCATTAACCGGGTTAATTGTCAAGCTAACAGCAGCAGCATTTGGAGCATAATTTGCCCCATCAGAAGCACTCCAATTGAAACTCGTATTCCCATTCCAATCCGCCACAGCAATAAAGCGAAGATTCCCTAAATCATTCGCCAAAATCTCTTGATTAACAGTGACATTGCTACTATTCAGTTGCAATATACCGTTATTTGGAAGAGAAAGCACTTTAATCTTACTTAGACTATCACCATTCGGGTCAGTAAATTTGCTGGTAAAGTCAGCAGCAGCGAAGGCGATAGTGGTATCTTCATCACCAGTTTTGGCGATATTGCTAACCGTTGGAACAGCATCATCATTAACGATTGTACCAACCGCTTGATTATCAACTATCGTCGCATTACTGGCATTAGAAAGATTGACCAGGAAGTTTTTATTTGTTTCTACAGTTGTATTACCGTTGACAGCAACAGTGATATTTTTCTGAGTTTCTCCCGGATTGAAAGTCAGAGTTCCCGATGCACTATTGTAATCAACACCAGCAGTAGAAATTCCGTCAGAAGTCGCGTAATTAACCGTGACAGTTTGATAGCTGGGATTCAATAAAGTAACGGGGAAGATAAAATTGGTAGTACCCGATTGACCTTCATTTTGACTAACATCAGCTATGGCAATTGTCGGAATCGCATCATCATTTTGGATAGTTCCGACACCGACAGAATTAGTGCTAGTCGCGTTGATGGAATTGGAGAGATTCAGATTGAAGGTTTCGTCAGTTTCGTATTTAGTATCGCCATTAACGACAACAGAGACAGTTTTTTGCGTTTCCCCAGGATTGAAAGTGAGACTACCAGAAGCGCTGGTGTAGTCGCTATCTGCTGTAGTCGCGGTATTGTCTTGGGTGGCGTAGTTGACGGTGACAGTTTGACCCGCTGCTGTATTTAAGCTAACCGTAAAGTTTAAGTTAGTTGTACCACTATTTCCTTCTGATTGAGCGATATCGCTGATGGAAAGAGTGGGAGGTACGTCATTATCAATTATTTGCACAGTGGCAGAATTTTGAGTAGCAATCGAAATTCCAGCACTGGGATTGGCTAACGAGATAGTAAAGTTTTCTGTTCCTTCAACTAAGTTATCGTCATTGATGGGAATGGTGACGGTTTTACTCGTATCGCCACTAGCAAAGTTAATCGTTTGGGTGGTATTAGTGAAATCTGTTCCGCCTGTTGCACTTCCATTGGCGAACTTCACATCTACACTACCGGGACTATTGGTTAAACCTGTGCGATTAATCGTAACAGTTGCACCGACAACTGTACCATCTTCGTTGACTTGATAGTTAGCTTGGGAGAATTCTACTGCGGCATCATCATTAGTAATAGTTCCCGTGACAGCACTGGTAGTGACAACATTATAATTACTACCAGCAGCTAAAGTTAAATCAACTGTTTCATCTAATTCAATAGTAGAATCAGCAGTCGGGTCAATCGCAACAGTAGCAGTTGTAGAATTAGCCGCAAAAGTGACAGTACCAGTACTTCCACTAAAAGTATCTGCACCAATAACGGCGTAGTCGGTGTTGTAAGTTGCATCACCACCAACATTAAAGTTGACAGTTAAAGCAGTAGTAGTATCACCAGCACGGGTGAAAGTATAAACTAAATTGGCTGCACCATCTTCTGTTAGCGAACTTGGTGAAATGGCGAGAGTAACATCAGTATCGTTATCGACAATAGTTAGAGTTGAAGTTTTCTGCGTACCTAAAACGAAATTGGCAGAAGGATTTACTAAAGTCAGGGTAAGATTTTCATTCCCTTCGGCTAAAGCATCATCAGTGATAGGAACGACAACAGTTTTAGTTGTTTCGTTGCTAAGAAAGTTGATAGTTTGAGTAGTATTAGTAAAATCAGTTCCACCTGTAGCAGTTCCATTGGTTAACTGAACGTCAACGCTACCCGGACTGAGTGCATCACCGATGCGATTGATAGTAATTGCGACACCAACTATCGTGCCATCTTCGTTGATTTGATAGGTGGCGGCTGAGAATTCAACGCTTACTGGGTCGTTATCGGCAATGGTGAGAGTTGATGTGGGTTGGTTGTTGTTTAGCAGAACTGAGACGTTGAAGGAGTTATAGTTCGCCGCTGCGATGTCGAATTTGCCGTCGCCGTTGAAGTCTCCTACGGTGACGGAAGCCGGACCATTACCCGCAGCAAAGTTGGTAGCAGCGGCAAAACTGCCCGTCCCATCCCCTAACAGCACTGAGACCTTGCTGGAGGTAACGTTCGCCGCCGCGATATCGGATTTGCCGTCACCGTTGAAGTCTCCCACGGTGACGGAAAGGGGACTAATCCCCACGGCAAAGTTGGTAGCAGCGGCAAAACTGCCCGTCCCATCCCCTAACAGCAATGAGACGTTGCTGGTGGCACCGTTCGCCGTTGCGATGTCGGATTTCCCGTCAGAGTTGAAGTCTCCTACGGTGACGGAATAGGGAGCAGTCCCCACAGAAAAGTTGGTAGCAGCGCCAAAACTGCCCGTCCCATCCCCTAACAGCACTGAGACGTTGCTGGAGGTAACGTTCGCTGTGGCGATGTCGGATTTGCCGTCGCCGTTGAAGTCTCCCACGGTGACGGAAAGGGGACTACTCCCCACAGAAAAGTTGGTAGCAGCGCCAAAACCGCCTGTCCCATCCCCCAACAGGACTGAGACGTTTTTGGCGAAGTCGTTCGCTGTGGCGATGTCGGATTTCCCATCAGAGTTGAAGTCTCCTACGGTGACGGAACGGGAACCAAACCCCACGGCAAAGTTGGTAGCAGCGCCAAAACCGCCCGTCCCCGTCCCTAACAGCACTGAGACGTTGTTGGTGGTACGGTTCGCTGTGGCGATGTCGGATTTGCCGTCGCCGTTGAAGTCTCCTACGATGACGGAACGGGGTTCAGTCCCCACGGCAAAGTTGGTAGCAGGGGCAAAACTGCCTGTCCCATTACCCAACAGCACTGAGACGTTGCTGGTGCCAACGTTCGCTGTGGCGATGTCGGATTTCCCGTCAGAGTTGAAGTCTCCCACGGTGACGGAAAAGGGTTGAGTCCCCACAGAAAAGTTGGTAGCGGGGGTAAACTGAGCCACAGCAGTATTCCCAACACCGAGACTGTAACCAGTTCCAAGGTCGAGGTTGACTTTTACTGTTTCCCCACCTGCCTCAATTACGGCATCGTCTACGGGTTTTGCGACTAAGATGGCGCTGGTGACTCCCGCTGCGATGGTGAAGCTGGTAGCGGTAATCGCAGTAATATTAGTGCTACTGGCTAAGTCAAATGTGTAGTCGGTGGTAAGAGTGGCAACGCTGCCAGTGGTGTTGAAGTTGACGGTAATTGGGGATGGAGTAGCACCGTTAAGAGTAATATTAAATGTGCCGTTAGTCGGGCCGGATTCGCTGGGATCTGTACCCGCTGTGATATTAATTATCGGGTCGTTGTCGGTGATGGTAAGACTGGCGTTATTTGCTGCACCGACGTTATAACCTGTACCTGCTGCTAGAGTAATTCCGACTGTTTCGTTAGCGTCAACTATATTATCGTCAACGGGAGCAACATTTAGTACTGCGCTAGTAGTTCCGGCGGCAATAGTAAAACTGGTGGCGGTGACGGCGCTAATGTTGCTTCCGGCGGCGATGCTGTAGTCAGTGGTGGTGGTAGCGGTTCCGGCGAGGGCGAAGTTGACGGTTAAACCACCTGCTGGGGCTGGGCTATCTAAGGTAATGACAAATGTGCCGTTGGTGGGGCCACTTTCGGTGGGTGTAGCACCAGCGGCGATGGTGGCGGTGAGGTTATCGTTATCGACAATAGTTAGAGTTGAAGTTTTCTGCGTACCTAAAACGAAATTGGCCGAAGGATTAATTAAAGTCAGGGTAAGATTTTCATTCCCTTCCACTAAGTTATCGTCAGTGATGGGAACGACAACAGTTTTAGTTGTTTCGTTGCTAAGAAAGTTGATAGTTTGAGTGGTATTAGTAAAATCAGTTCCACCCGTAGCAGTTCCATCAGTAAACTGCACATCTACACTACCGGGACTGAGTGCATCGCCAGTGCGATTGATAGTAACTGCAACACCAACTACCGTACCATTTTCATTAACTTGATAGGTAGCCGCAGAAAACTCAACGCTTACTGGGTCATTATCAATGATGGTGAGCGTTGCAGTGGGTTGGTTGTTATTGAGCAGCACGCTGACGTTGTTGGAGCTACGGTTCGCCGCCGCGATGTCGGTTTTCCCATCGCCGTTGAAGTCTCCTACGGTGACGGAAGCGGGATAAGCCCCCACAGCAAAGTTGGTAGCAGCGCCAAAATTGCCCGTCCCTGTCCCTAATAGCACGCTGACGTCGTTGGAGT
>NZ_JAIQZN010000008.1:0-71272 GCF_023333585.1 Argonema antarcticum A004/B2 | reverse complement strand
CTGCCCGTCCCTGTCCCTAATAGCACGCTGACGTTGAAGGAGTTAAAGTTCGCCGCCGCGATGTCGGTTTTCCCATCGCCGTTGAAGTCTCCCACGGTGACGGAAAAGGGAGCAGTCCCCACAGCAAAGTTGGTAGCAGCGCCAAAACTGCCCGTCCCTGTCCCTAATAGGACGCTGACGTTGTTGGAGTCACCGTTCGCCGCCGCGATGTCGGTTTTGCCATCGCCGTTGAAGTCTCCTACGGTGACGGAATAGGGATTAGCCCCCACAGCAAAGTTGGTAGCAGCGCCAAAACTGCCTGTCCCTGTCCCTAATAGGACGCTGACGTTGTTGGAGTTACGGTTCGCCGCTGCGATGTCGGTTTTGCCATCGCCGTTGAAGTCTCCTACGGTGACGGAAGCGGGATAAGTCCCCACAGCAAAGCTGGTAGCAGCAGTAAATTCGACGGTAGCGCCAAAGGTTGGCCCCAGAATATAGTCGTTGGGACTGGCGACGAGGTTGAGTTTTACGGTTTCCCCACCCGCTTCGATTACCGCATCATCTACTGGTTTTGCTGCTAGGGTGGCGGTGGTGACTCCCGCCGCAATGGTGAAGCTGGTGGCGGTGACGGCGCTGATATTGGTGCTGGTCGGTTGGTCAAAACTGTAGTCGGTGGTGAATGTTGCGGTACTTCCAGTGGTGTTGAAGTTGACAGTCAAACCGCCTGTCGGTGCGGGTTTATCCAGGGTGATGAGAAATGTGCCATTGGTGGGGCCACTTTCACTGGGGGCTGTTCCTGCTGCGAGGGTGACGGTGGGGATGGTGTTGAGCAGCACGCTGACGTTGTTGGAGGTACGGCTCGCCGTCGCGATATCTGTTTTGCCATCACCATTGAAGTCTCCCACAATGGAGGAATAGGGATTATTCCCCACAGCAAAGTTCGTAGCAGCAGCAAAACTACCCGTCCCTGTCCCTAATAGCACGCTGACGTTTTTGGAGGTTTGGTTTGCCGTTGCGATGTCAGTTTTGCCGTCGCCGTTGAAATCTCCCACGGTGACGGAACGGGGCGCACTTCCCACTGCACTCCCCACAGCAAAGTTGGTAGCAGCGCCAAAACTGCCCGTCCCCGTCCCTAACAGCACGCTGACGTTGTGGGAGCCCCAGTTCGCCGTCGCGAAGTCGGTTTTGCCGTCGCTGTTGAAGTCTCCCACTGTGACGGAAATGGGAGCATTCCCCACAGAAAAGTTGGTAGCAGCGCCAAAACTGCCTGTCCCTGTCCCTAATAGGACGCTGACGGTGTTAGAGTTAAAGTTCGTCGCTGCGATGTCAGTTTTGCCGTCCCCGTTGAAGTCTCCCACGGTGACGGAATAGGGACGAGTCCCCACAGTAAAGTTGGTAGCAGCGCCAAAACTGCCTGTCCCTGTCCCTAATAGCACGCTGACGTTATTGGAGCCATAGTTCGCCGATGCGAGGTCGGTTTTGCCGTCGCCGTTGAAGTCTCCTACGGTGACGGAATGGGGATCAATCCCCACAGTAAAGTTGGTAGCAGCGCCAAAACTGCCCGTCCCTGTCCCTAATAGCACGCTGACGTTGTTGTAGTTAAAGTTCGCCGTTGCAATGTCGGTTTTGCCATCACCGTTGAAGTCTCCTACGGTGACGGAACGGGGAGGACTCCCCAAGGCAAAGTTGGTAGCAGTGCCAAAACTGCCTGTCCCTGTCCCTAATAGCACGCTGACGTTGCTGGAGTTACGGTTCGCGGCGGCGATATCAGTTTTGCCATCACCGTTGAAGTCTCCTACGGTGACGGAATAGGGATTAGTCCCCACCCCAAAGTTGGTGGGAGTGGCGAAGGAGGCGGGGAAAATGCCGGGATAGGCATTACATACTTCTGGGGAAAAGGCAATAGGGCTGGTAATATTTCCTAGTTTGTGTTCTAGGTTCCAGGTGCCGCCTTTGCTGGGGTTCCCGACTGGGTGCGCGGAGGCGGCGATGTTTGCGCCGGTGAGGTGGTGGAGTTGGTGGAGGAAGTTGGTACTTGGGTTTTCTGTTACTGACAAAGCCCGCCCGGAAATCAATTTCCGGGCTAATAGCTGAAGTCCACTGAAGTGGACTGAAGAGTCGTTTTTAGTCGGTTTTAACCGACTTTCGCTATTAGCCCGGAGGTTGAACCCCAGGCGGGTGGTGATGTTGAGAGTGTCAGCGGCGACGTTGCAGGAGTAGAGGAGAATGTCGCTGATTTGCCATTGTTGTAATTGGTGGCGATATCGGTCAATATTTGCCGCATTGATGGGTGTTTTTCCGAGGTGCAGACAACCGGGTTCGCCATGACAAACGATATGTAAACTAGGGGCAGGATAATTATTTAATGCTTCTGTAATTTGTTCGATGCCATCAAAGTTAGGGTCGATAATAATAACTTTGGCGCTGTCTCGGACTCCGGCGGCTAATATTTCGTAGGCTTCTACTCTGGGGTCGATAATTACTAATTTTTGGGTTGATGTTTGTTGGTTGATGGATTTCATGTTTTTGGGTAGGAAGTTTTGAGTTTTAATAATCGATGACCGAATGTTAGGCTTGTTAGGTGAGGCGGAGCCTCGATATTTAGTACCCAGGCGGAGCAGGCGGAGCCTGGGTACTAGGGGGAATTACGACGGGGTATCGTTAATGATGATTTGTTGTGGAGAATTGCCAGAGGTATAAATTTCCCACATTTTTTGATAGGCTTTTTCGATATTTCTCGCTAACCGGGGAGTGTCGAATAAGGGAAAGGTTAATTTATTGGCTGCTAATTTTTCTTTTAGTTGTTGCACTTTAGTATGAGAACGAACTAATTTCTGTTTTAGCTGCTCTACTATGGTAGGAGAACGAGCTAATTCTACGGCTAATTTTTCATATTCTTGTAAGTTTTGGGCGATTAATTCCGGTAGACCAGCGGCTGTTAATAAGCTAGCACCAACGCGAGAGGCAAATGTTCTTCCTGGACAAGTTAAGATCGGAACTCCCGCTACTAAAGCATCGCTACCTGTAGTATGGGCGTTGTAGTAGTAAGTGTCAAGGAATAAGTCGGCTAAACGATGTCTTGCTAGGTGTTCGGCTTTGGGTAAGGGGGGAGCGAAGATTAAGCGCTCGCCGTCGATTCCCAATTTTTTGGCCTCGCGCTGCAAATTGTCTTCCGCCATTTTAACTCGATTCAGCAGCCAAAGCAGACTTCCGGGTACGGCGGCTAAAATCTTCATCCAAACTTCAAAAATGGTTGGTTCAATTTTAATGTTGTGATTAAAACAACAAAAGACGAATCCTGATTCGGGTAATCCATATAGTGCGCGATTAAGGGGAATATCGGCTATCTGTTGATGGCAATCGTTGGCTAGATAATTGTGTGGTATAATCACTAATTTTTCTAGGAAAACATCTTGTTCTGTTGGTGGTGTAAGAATGGCGTCTCCCATCAAATAATCACAGGACTTACGCAGGGACGCTAAATATGGTGGATCGTGCGTTACGCTATCGCTAACGCACCCTACAGATAGAGGCTTTGGGTACGAACGATCGCTAAATGTTGATCGGCTGTCCAAGGTTTCCACAATGCTTCATAAGTACCCACGGATGTTGGTTGTTGGCTATTCGTGACCAGGCTCAGCCTGTTCACGAGATAAATCTAAGGTGATCAGTTGAGAAATTTCCTCGGTTTGAAATCCTAAAGCCATCGGTCTTTGCATTCCTGGTAGCACCTGCACGTCGTATAATTCAGTAATTAATCCTTCTAGCCGCAGCCAATGAATGATATTTCCCGAATTCAAATCAATTACCATTAAACCACAACGAGCTTCAGTATCTTTGGCAATTAACTTATCATCTAGAGATAACCCAGAAAAAGTTTTATCTCCGCTTCTTGGTTTGGATAGTCCGACAATTGCATAATTTTTCCAAAATGCTAACCCTCGTAAATATCCTGGACAAAATGTAACAGGTTCAAATTTTCCTGGCTGTAAATCTACATAACCAAATTCCCCAGAACCAGAATTATGCAGCCATAATTTTCCTTGATAAAATCTTGGAGAATGGGGCATACTTAACCCACTTAAAATTATTTCATTTGATGGAATATCTATGACTACGCCACCATCTCGCCGTTTGTCTCGCCAGCCATCTACGACATCGGAACGACTGCAAGCGGTGACGAAACGGGTTTGTCCCTCTACCATTGCTAATCCGTTGAGGTGACAGCGGTCTTCGTTGACGATTTTGGAGATAAATTTGGGTTTCCAAAGAGGGGTGCAACTTTTCGTTTCGCTCAGAGTTGCCAGACAATTAAGTAAGGTGCTGACAAATACGATCCCCCCCTGCCCCCCCTTAAAAAGGGGGGGTTCTTCTAGCCCCCTCCCCGTTGACGGGGAGGGGGTTGGGGGTGGGGTAGCTATAGCTACATCGTGAATATCCAAATCTCCGGTAGTGTAGCCGATGCGGGGTATGTAGAGTTTGTCGTATCCGTTGTATAGTTCTCCTAGTGCGAGGGCGTTGTCTAGTTGCCAAAGTTGATATTTTGTGCTAAGAAAAAGCCGTTCTGATGTGGCATATAGCCCCATCGCGCGATCGAACAAACGCTCAAATCCCGATAGTTGCCCCTGTGGATTCACCCCAATCAGGCATAGTCTCGAAGTCTGATAGGTGGTGAAGGCAAGGCTAATCTGCTCTAACTGCAACCATTCTAGGAATTGACGGGAACAGAATACCTCTATATCTGGTGATGATTGTTGCACTCTGGGAACGTTGCTAATTGACATTTTTTAATTAAAATACTCTAATCAGACCGGCTTCAAGATGTGGGCTGAGGGGATCTGATAGCGGCTTGCAGTCGCGTGAGGTACAATAAAATGATTTTCTTCAGAGTGCGACATTTGGGGCGGGTTTAGCCAAAGAGCTTGATTCCGATCGATCAGATTAAAGTCAAAACCCGCCCCTACTCTACAATCTGTAGCAAACATTTAGGTATTCGATCTTACCCATCCCACACCACCAGCAAAGCGCGATCGGGCCAGCTACACAACACTGACGCGATCGCACATAGACCCAATTTTACCGCTCAGCCGTAAAGCCGAAATTCTAGGCTCTTAGTTTCCAGAATTACCTTTACCCAAAACGTACTCTCTAACGCTCTTAATTAGCTCAGATAGTTCCTCACGGTTCTTAACGCCTAGTAAATAGCGGTAAACAAACCAAGCAGTATATCCTAAGCCAATTAGCTGCAAACTCGGCCCTACGAACGGAATATCATCAACAGCATCCAGCAAACCCGACAGCAGTTTGACAGCGACAAAAGCTGACAGAATCAAACCAATGCTAGTTAGGGGTTGCTTGTATTTGTCAAAAAAGTCACCCAGAAAACCAGTTGGAACATTCAGAAAGCTGTTGACTCGCTGCAATACCTGCTGCCATTGGTAGTCAGAAACTCCTACAACTGGTTCGAGAAGTTCGGGTTCTTCTATTTTGGCCTCTACTTTTAGCTGTTCGGGAACAGGTGTTACAACTGTCTCTGTGCGATCGGCTGGGGCATCGGCGACCTTAACCTCTCGTTTGGAAACTTCTGTTGGGAAAATTGTCACAGTTGGAGATTCCTGAGAGGATAAGCTAGGAGGTTCGGGAGTCACAGATGGGGCGGCAGTTGCGTTTTCCTCTGCTTTCGCCGCTTCGGCGTTTGAGTTGTCACTCGGAAGTTGGTCTTGCATATAAGGTTCTGAAAATGGCAACTTAGAGTAATGGCTACAGTTTACGTCTAAGCGCCTCTTTTGGTTTTCATTGGATAAAAGATTTAATTTTACAGCTAAGGAGAGCTACAGGCTAATCCTACGGATATAGCTTTGGGGGGATGTCAAGTTTTGATTAGTACTTCAACGCGACGGTTCTTTTCCCTACCAGTGGGATTATCGGAGCCGTCAGGATTATTATTAGGAGCAATTGGTTTCGTTTTGCCAAGTCCTTTGGTTTGCAGTCGGGTAGGCTCCGCTTTGAAAACATTAATCAGATAGTATTTTACTGCGGCTGCTCGCAGTTGGGAAAGTTTCTGATTATAAGCATCATCTCCCTTGCTGTCAGTGTGTCCGTCAATTAAAATCGTTGCTTTGTTGTAATAATTCAGCAATTGATTAATTTTAGTGAGAGTGGGTTTTGCCTGTGCGCGAACGTAGTATTTGTCAAACTCAAATAAGATATTTTCTGGTAGATTAATTCGGATACCTTCTTTGGTTTTTTTTGCATTTAATTCTGTCAGAGTACGTTCAACAGTACCAGTTGTTATTTTAGTTTGTGGGGGAGTTTCAACTTCTACCTTAGTAGGGGCAACAGGTTGGGTTTCAACTTCTACATTAGTTGTAGGAGTAGGTTTAGTTTCAACCTCGGAAGTAGGTTTAGTTTCAATGGCTGTAGCGGAAGTAGTAGGCGTAGTTTCAATTTCTGTGGTAGTGGAAGCAGGAGGTTGAGTTTCAACCGCTGTAGTAGAAGTAGGCGGTTGAGTTTCAACCGCTGTAGTAGAAGTAGTAGATTGCGTTTCAAGTTGCAAAGTAGTAGCTGCAACAGGTTGAATTTCTAATGTTGTAACTGGAACTGGTAATAATTCAACAGTAGTAACTTTTGGGAATCTGTTGCGATAGAGCCAGTAAGCTGATGCGAAAACCAGTAAAGATGATGCGACAGTGATGGAAAAAATTTTAAGTTGCTTTTTCATTTCTTTCTTACCGCTTAATTATGATATCTTTTAACTCCATCTGTGGCTTAGTTTTTGCCCCATAAGACGGATTTCTCTGATTACTTATTAGCCCCAAAAATTTTGCTTGTGGTGATAAACGACCAATAAAAACAAACTGTCCTTTCATTGTAGTTCCAGGTTGAATCTGTATTTTGGGATTATCTGGCGGCACTGACAACCTATATGTGTTGCCATACCTATCGTATGAGTCTTTTTTCAAGTCATCATAGAGGAACATATCATCTTGATCGTTAAGCTGAATCGCCTCATTACTACCATTGGTAATCGCCAGGTTTGCGACAATGCTGTCTTCGGCATAGGAAATTTGTGTTAGCCGCATCACAACACCTGTCGGAGTATTTATCTGAAGATCGTAAATTTGTGATGGTGGCAGAAAGTTTGTAAATATTTGTTGAGCAGATGTACTAGATTGTGTCTGATTGGTACTAGGTGTTTGGGTTTTGGGAGTGCTTTGGCTTGATTGACAAGAGGCGCACGCCAGTGATAGCAAGACAAATAATGAAAAGATGCGAGTTTTCATAGCGTTCCATAGAGGTGCGATCGCTAATTATAATACAGATCGCCAGATTTTTCACATATAAATACGGGAATGGTTGGTAAACTTTGGCACGTAATGAGCAGAGTAAGTGGCGATCGCACTTTGATGAGCATAACTCGGTTTATGACAGGCGTCTATTGGTGCATAGATATAGCAACCGCCAGTGTGGTTAAGACATTCTTAATTCCTGAAACGCTTGAGGAAGAGCCCCTTCTTCCCCTAGTCCCTAGTCCCTAGCTATATCATCTAGGAATAGTACCTTGTGCCTCTCCCAGACGAATTCAATTATTCGTAGATGAGAATTGCAAGACCCGCCTATGCCGATACAAACATAGCTTCGCTCCCAAGGGAAGGAGTAGTTCTTACTGGTGGGGTAATCGGTTTAGCAATCAAAAAACCTTGTACAAAGTTTGCCCCTCGTGAGCGCACCCATTCGAGTTCCTCTAGGGATTCAATACCTTCAGCAATAGTTTTAATATCCAACTTATGAGCAATTTCCAATAACTTTTCAGTAATTAGCGCTTTGTACGGATCTTGATGTACATTCTGAATCAACTGCCTATCCAACTTAATAAAGTCAGGACGTAGCTCGTGAATCAGATTCAAATTAGAATAACCTGTCCCAAAGTCATCAAGTGCAATGAGAAACCCAGCTTCCTGGTAAAATTTCATAATCTTGATCAGATGATTGATATCTGGCGGCTGCTCAGACTCCATAACTTCAAAAACCACATTACTGTGAGGAATCCCGGCTTCACCAATCGCACGCACCGTCATGCGTAGGCAGGTATTTGGGTCATAGACTGCTGTGGGAGAAAAATTGATAAAAATCCGCTCTTCAATACCGTGTCTGTTTGCCTCGCGGATTGCCATCTGCCGCGCCAAGGCATCTACTTGAAATACCATACCTGCATCCTGAGCGTTCGTAAAGATACGACCAGGACTAATCAAGTTACCCCGGTCATCAAATCCGCGCAGCAAAGCCTCTTGTCCAAAGATTCGGGAAGTATCTTCCGCATATACGATCGGCTGAAAATGACAGGTAAGACGCTCTTGTGCCAATATATCTAGCAACCACTCACATTTGCTGAGGCTCATGAAGCTGTTTAGTGAGGTGACGCGAGAGAAATGCCGGAATAGCGGTTCTGCCTCAAGAGCCATCCACAAAACTTGCGTTTCTTTCAACTCTTTACTGGTGAGTCTGGCTGTTATTATGGTAATGAAACCTTCAAGATTGTTTGGTTCGAGAAGAATTTTTAAACATTGTTCATCTTCAAGAAGTTGGTAATCAAGCTCAGTTTTACCCAAGGCTGAAATAAGCTTGTTAAGCGTATGTACTACGGGAAACCAGATGTACAGTGTTCCCTTGCCCTCAATTTTGGTAGGTAGAGTTTCGCAACGAGTGCATCCTAAACCTTTATCAATTTTATTCATGAGTATCTCTATATTTAATTTGGCTGGATTCGAGTATTACCTTTTAGTTGGTAGAGTCACATCTATCTTTGGAAGTAAAAAAGTTTCTTGTATAGCAGGTAACTATGAATACTGGTAATCAATCTTATTGGCTTTAGTAACTTAGAATACAGTTTAAGATTTGGTTAAAAACTTGGCAGTTTGCGTGCAGCCTAATTCCCTCTAGCCAAGATTAAGAATTGAGGATTGCTAAGATTAATACCGAATTCATAGTTCAATGCACACCGTCCAAAGGAGTAAGTACTTCTGATTAATAAATCAACCAATAGGTAGAACAAAAGTTCAGTAAAAATACTATATTTAAATTATAGTCTTTAGGTATTTCTTCTTAAATTAATCTAAAGTAATTGTGAAGAGATATCGGTTTTTATAAAAGATTCTTAAGGAATGCTATGATGTTTAAAACATCATGGCCATAGCCAGAATTAAGATGACTTATCTGAACTAAATGCTCCTTACTTTAGTTCAGCCTTTAATTAAGTGACTTTTATAAACTGATTTTCAAGGTATTTTAAAGCTCGTGAATTCCCATTAAACGAATTCATTGTTCGATAAAGTACAGCCTTTTAGCGTAGACAGCCAAGCAAATCAATGACCCCTCAACAGTTGACAATTCCCACTTCTGGGTGCAATCAGACATCACAAGAACAGAAATCTTCAAAACAAGCCGCCTTGTGGCAGAGTCAGAAGAAATCTCGGCATCTGTTAGCTAACATACCGGGACTCAGTTATCAATTCTTGCTTCGTAAAGACGGTTCCCTGAGTTTCCTCTTCCTGAGTCCTACTTTTCATGAATTTTTTGAAGTGGAATCCCCAGAGATGGAAATGGATACTGAATCCCTCATTTCTATGATTCATCCAGATGACCGGGAGGACTTCTTCAACTCTATCACCGAAGCCGCCGGGATGTTGCAATCGTGGAGGTGGGTAGGGCGGTTCATCTTACCCTCGAAACAAATAAAATGGATTCAGTGGGATGCTCAGCCTTCTTTACAAGCGAACGGAAATATTTTCTGGAATGGGTTGCTGGTAGATGTAACAAGTCACCAAAACTTGAATGCAGAAGTGGAACGGCTTTCCTTTTTGCTTGGTTTAACTGAGCGTTTACAAAGCTCCAGTGATTTAAGAGAAATTGCCGAGTTTGCGCTCAGTTACCTTGTTAGTGCCACAAACTGTGCCTTTGGGGATGTCAAGGTGATAAACAGCATTGATGAAACGTCTCAAGCTGTTACTCTCACCAACTACATCTCTGCCGAATTTGTGGCAACTTATGGTGAAACTGCCGTTGCTGAAATCGAGACTGCTTTGCAAAGAGGCATACCCAAAGGTCAAGGAGTGTTATGGCAAGTGGTGGAAACTGGTCAACCGGCGTTAATTAAAGATTATGCAAATCATCCCAATGCCGTATCAGCATTGCGTCATCCGGGAATAGGTCAGATTTGTATTTTTCCGATTCCAGCCACAGATGGTACGGTGATAGGTGTAATGACTTTGGAATCGCGTAATTTCCAACAAATTGAAGACGCTCTCAAACAGGACTTACTTCTAGCCGCCTGTCGTATTCTGGGAGTTCGCATCGAACGGGCAAAAGATCGAGAGCGTCTGCAAAGAGCGAATGCAGTGTTGCAGTCAACTTCCGAACAATTGAGAGAGCAAACACACCAGTTAGAGGAAACGCTGCACGAACTACAACAAGCTCAAATCCAACTGATTCAAAGTGAAAAGATGTCTAGCTTGGGACAGCTAGTGGCTGGTGTTGCTCATGAGATTAACAACCCGGTCAGTTTCATTCACGGCAATCTCACTTATGCCGATCGATATTTCCAAGATTTGCTAAGTCTGCTGCAACTATACCAGCAGCATTATCCCCAGCCGGAGCCTGAGATTCAATCGGCAATAGAGGAAATTGACCTGGATTTTTTAAGTACAGATTTGCCTAAGTTAATGTGTTCTATGAAAGTAGGATCGGAGCGCATTCGCGATATTGTTTGGTCTCTGCGTAATTTCTCTCGTATAGATCAGGCGAAAATGAAGCCGGTCGATATTCATGAAGGCATCAATAATACTTTAATGATTTTAAACAATCGGCTAAAAGCACAGCCAAATCGTCGAGAGATTAAGGTGATCGAAGAATATGGCAATCTGCCACTTGTGGAGTGTTATCCTGGACAGATAAATCAGGTGTTTATGAATATTATTGCTAATGCTATTGATGCTTTGGAAGAGATAGAGAGGCAGAGGAGTAGGGAGTCAGAGGAGGAGGCAAACGGGTCTGAATTACCTATTCCCAATTACGTATCGCCGACGCTTCGGATTAGTACTGAAATAAAGGGCGAGCGTATTGCAATTCGGATTGCAGATAATGGTTGTGGCATACCAGAATCGTTGGTTTCGCGTATTTTTGACCCTTTTTTTACAACGAAACCTGTTGGTAAGGGAACGGGTTTAGGGCTGTCGATTTCGCACCAGATCGTTACCGAACAGCACGGGGGCTTATTGAAGTGTATTTCTGCTGTTGGGCAGGGAACAGAGTTTGCGATCGAGATTCCGTTGGTACAGCCGAAGTAAGAAGCACTGTGGGCTTTACGAGCAAGTTTGAGTGTATAGCAAAGTGCTGAGTGCTGTAAAAACACAGTGGCTTCCTTGGGGGAAATAGCTCAATACTGTCCTAAAGTATGTTGCAACTATGTGAGTGTGGCTATAACTACCCAAATCACCCTGTAGGGGGATTCACATTCAAGGCCCGATCGTAAAATATTAACCTTTAGGTGCTGTGAAGAAGAAAGGCTTGGGGCTAGATTTTAATTAGCACTTGATGTGATTTTATTGGCTAGGGTGACGCATCGCACCGATAGGGGGAGGGTATAAGTTTATGCTGGCGCAACCTCAAGAGCTAACCGCTTCTGACGGCAGTGCAGATAGTAAAAAAAATTTAATTTCTCAGCCCTCTATAGAGTTACCAACTCTAGAATTTCCTTCAAGTTGGAAATCGAAAGTCGGTGGCTGGCGCATCCGTCAAAAAATTGGTTACGGGTATTTCGTGGCAATTGGGATTGCTTTTTTTGGCTCATGTACTGGACTGGTAATGGCGGACTATTACCAGGGACAAGGAGTAGAGCAACTAGCTGATGCTCACGTGCAATCGCAACTTTTGAGCGATTTCAAGGAGGCGGTAGTAACGGCGCAATTGCAGGCTTCGCGGATAGCTTATGTAATGGAAGATTCGGGACGGCTGCAAACAGAAAAAGCCCGTTTTCACGACAGTATTGCTAAGGCTAAGAAGTTGCGCCTTGAGATTGAACGATATATAGAAAGCAAACCCGCGTGGTTAGCAGCAAATCCCACTACTCTCAAAACTTTGTTGCAAGCTTATGCGACTAATTTAGAATCCTACGCACAAACTACTGAGTCAATTTTGCAGCGAATCGATTTATTACAATTGAGACCGGAGGCGCTTAAGTCAGCACAGCAGCAGCTACAAACGATCGTTGTTGGTAAGGAAGCGACGAGCTTGGAACGCCTGGGTGGGGAATTGACCAACATCCTTCAAACCGCTCACAATCAGGAGCGGCAAGGGGAAGTGGCGATGGAGGATGCACAGGGACTGGAGAAACAAATTATTATTTTGAGTATGTTGCTGTCGGTGACGATCGCCTCAATTGTGGCCGTCCGTAGAAGTCGTGCGATCGCTAAGCCTGTCGTAAGTTTAACTCAGGTAGCCGAGCAAGTAGCGAGGGAGTCTAATTTCGATTTGCGGGTTCCTGTGACAACGGAAGATGAAATTGGGTCATTAGCTACATCTCTCAATCATCTCATCGAGCGAGTATCGGAGCGTACCAAAGAACTGGAACAAGCCAAAGAATCGGCTGAAGCTTCTAGCAATGCTAAGAGCCAATTTGTGGCAAATATGAGCCACGAACTGCGTACACCGTTAAATGCCATCATTGGTTTGAGTCAACTTCTCCAAGAAGACGCCCAAGATCTAAATTTAGGGGAGGAGGAATTTATCGACGACCTCCAGACAATCAACGCTTCTGGCAAACATCTGTTGGCACTGATTAATGACATCCTCGACTTATCAAAGATTGAAGCGGGTAAAATGACTCTCTACCCGGAGACGTTTGATATCGCGACACTGATTAATAACGTTGTCACTATAGCGAAGCCATTGGTGCATAAGAATGTAAACGTTTTAGAGGTGAATTGCGACGAACAGCTTGGTACCATTTATGCCGATCGAACTAAAGTGCAGCAGATACTGTTCAATCTGCTGAGCAACGCTGCCAAGTTTACTACACACGGTAAAGTGACACTGGCGATTACCCGCGAGTCAAATAATTTTGCAATGGGGAATGCAAAAGAAGACGACAAAGAGAATTCTTCTTTCTTGTTTTATAATCCAAAAACCAAAATCCAAAATCCAAAATTGTCTGAGTGCATTTGCTTTCGCGTCCAAGACACAGGTATTGGCATATCCTACGAGCAACAGCAGCAGTTATTTCAACCATTTACACAAGGGGATGCTTCGACTACTAAAAAATATGGTGGTACGGGACTGGGATTGGCAATTAGCCGCCACTTCTGCCAGATGATGGGCGGTGAGATTTTTATAGAGAGTAAGGTTGGACTGGGGACTACTTTTACTGTTCGCCTACCAGTGGGTTATTGGCAGTAGCCAAAATACCTAGATTTACCGATAATTAAAAGAGTAAATTCTCAGTAAAGCAGTGGACAGACGCTCTCAGCATTGGCGAACGGTTTCCCACTCGTCGGGAATATGACTGGAGTTGTCACAATTAATGTAGATCGCTAGACATCGCTTTTTTTGGGGCATGAGGAATGCGATCGTATTTTTCTATATCTTATAGTCAAGAGCGATTGCTCTAGGCGCACACTTCGTGAACGAATTTTTATAGGGAAGTGCGATAAAGTAGAAGTATTGTCCAAACCTTGCCCCCATCAGAGGTAACAATGCAAATCACCTTGAGTCAAGAGCAAACCCAAGTCCTTGAAGCTTTGGTAAAGCATGGGGAATATCCCTCCCTTGAAGAAGCTCTTAACACAGCCTTGCTGTTATTAATCGATCATGTTACTCTATCCGATGGCAACAACAGCCCAAACTATTTAGCGTGGGTCGAAGAAACTCGCCAAAAAATTGACCTAGCACGAGAACAGGCGCAACGTGGTGAAGTGCGAAATGCAGAAGACGTATTAGCTCAACTTAGGGATAAAGTGAAAAAAGCCAAAGAAGTAATAGTATGAAGCGCTTGCTCATTACAATCGAGGCGAGTCGAGATTTAGCAGAAATTTCCGATTACTTTTTGGCTCAAAGCGTAGATGCAGGAGATCGTTTTGTGGAAGCATTTGGGAAAAAATGTCAGCATCTCGCAGAGTATCCATACTTGGGCGATCGTATTCACAATTTGCTCCAAATTTACGTGGTGTGTCATTAATGGGATACATCATTTTTTATGAAATGGTTGGTGATGGTATTGAAATTTTGCGAGTTATTAGCGGTTATCGTAACTTGCAGGATGTTTTCAATCCTGATTGAGTAAAAGCAATGCGATCGCGAATTTTGGGGATGAGGAATGCGATCGCTTGATAGTAAAATAAGGCAACTCGCCTAGAACCGATCCAAACCATGACTACAGCAACCACGGACTTTCTCAGCCACCTCAACGCCAGCCAACGTCGCGCTGTCGAACATTTTTGCGGCCCTTTGCTTGTTGTTGCTGGGGCGGGTTCTGGCAAAACACGGGCGCTGACTTATCGAGTCGCCAATCTTATTCTGAAGCACAAAGTCGATCCAGAAAATATCCTAGCTGTCACTTTTACCAATAAGGCGGCGCGGGAGATGAAGGAGCGGATCGAAAAGCTTTTTGCGGCTCAGATGGCGCAAAAGGAGACAGGGAAGTCGTTTGAGTCACTTTCAGGTGAGGAACAGACGAGGTTGCGATCGCAAGTCTACAAAACTCGCATCAAACCTTTGTGGGTAGGCACTTTTCATAGCCTTTGCGCTCGTATCCTCAGATATGATATCGAGAAATACCAAGACGAAAAAGGACGCAAGTGGAATCGCAACTTTTCCATCTTTGACGAATCCGATGTCAAAAGCCTGATTAAAGAAATTGTCACCAAACAGCTAAACCTGGACGACAAAAAATTCGACCCCAGTTCCGTCCGCTATGCCATCAGCAACGCCAAAAACCAAGGCTTATCACCCCAAGAGTTTGAGCGAGAACAGCCGAACTTTCGCGGTAAAGTAATAGCACAAGTTTATAGCATTTACCAGGATAAACTCGCAGAAAATAACGGCCTCGATTTCGACGACCTCATCTTAGTTCCCGTCCAACTTTTTGAACAAAACGAATCTGTTCTGGGCTATTGGCATCGGCGATTTCAACATATTTTGGTAGATGAATACCAGGATACGAACCGTATTCAGTACGACCTGATTCGGCTCTTAGCAACTAACGGCAAAAGTCCAAAAAAATTTGATAATTGGCAAAATCGCTCTGTATTTGTGGTTGGCGATGTTGACCAAGCAATTTATTCCTTCCGAATGGCAGATTACAGGATTTTGCTAGAATTTCAGGAGGACTTTGGCGACGGTTTGGCAGATGAGGACACCCGGACGATGGTGAAGCTTGAGGAAAATTATCGTTCTAGAGAAAACATTCTGCAAGCGGCAAATCACCTAATTGAACATAATACCCAACGCATTGATAAAATACTGCGTGCTACAAGGGGAGAAGGAGAACCGATTTACCTCCATCGTGCTGATAACGAACTCGATGAAGCTGATTTTACAGTGCAGCAACTTCGCCAACTGGAACGCCAGGAAAAAGAATTTGACTTGGGTAGTTTTGCGATTCTTTACCGCACAAATGCTCAATCTCGACCGTTTGAAGACGCCTTGCTGCGCTGGGGTATTCCCTACACAATGGTTGGCGGTTTAAAGTTCTACGATCGCAAAGAAATTAAAGATTCGCTTGCATATCTGCGCTTACTTGTCAATCCATCCGATACAGTTAGTTTGGTGCGAGTAATTAATACTCCCCGACGCGGTATAGGTAAAGCCACGGTAGATTCCCTGATCAATGCGGCTCAACAATTGGGCGTCCCCTTGTGGGAAATACTGAGCGATGAGACATCAGTAAATACATTGGCAGGACGTGCAGCCAAATCAATTAACAGCTTTGTGCAGCTAATTGGTAAATGGCAGCAACAAGTCGAACCGCTCCCGGCGTCTAAAATTGTTCAGGGAATGATGGAAGATGCTGGTTATATTGATGATTTGAAAAAGCAAGGCACTGATGAAGCGCAGGATCGACTGCAAAACGTATTTGAATTGTTTAACGCAGTGGTGCAATTTGAAGAAGAGAATGATGAAGCAAGTTTGGGAACTTTTTTGGCAAATGCTTCTTTATCTTCAGATTTGGATAACTTGAAAGAAGGACAAAAAGCAGTTTCATTGCTGACGTTGCACGCAGCCAAAGGACTGGAGTTTCCGGTAGTATTTTTGGTGGGGATGGAGCAGGGATTGTTACCTCACATTCGCAGTTTGTCCGATCCAGTTACATTGGAAGAGGAGCGGCGTTTGTGTTATGTTGGCATCACTCGCGCCCAAGAGAGATTGTATCTTTCTCATGCGCTGGAACGACGTTTGTGGGGTTCTCGCGAACCGGCTATTAAATCGCAGTTTCTCGAAGAATTGCCTCAAGATTTAGTGAGTAGCAAGGTAGGGGCGACGATTCGTAGCGGTGGCGCGGGTGTAGCTGGAAAGTCGCAGCGACAGAAATCTCAAGATGAAAGTGTTGGCGTTTCTGCAAGTCAGGGAGAAAATTGGAAAGTAGGCGATCGCATCCTTCACAAATCTTTCGGTATTGGCGAAATCACCCACATTTTGGGTTCGGGAGAAAAAATGACTGTCGCCGTTCATTTTCCCGGCGTTGGGCGAAAAATCATCGACCCCAAGATTGTCAAACTGCAACGAATACAGTAACCCAACTAATTTGCGTGGAGTCCCCGCATCGCTAAAAGGGCGCTACCATACGCCGCTTCTCTGTGCGTCGGTTCTAAAATACATACTTTCAAATGACGCCTGCGAATCTTTGTCCAAGTGAGATTTTTCGCACCACCGCCAGCAGTGTAAACGCGGGTCAAGGGAGTTGCACCCAATTGTTGCAATAACTGATAACCCCGTGCTTCAATGCGGGCGATACTTTCCAGCAAACCATGCAGAAATTCGACTGGGTTTTCGGGGCGAGGTTCCAGTCGCGGCGGCAAATTGGGGTCGTTGATGGGGAAGCGATCGCCTGTTTTCAATAATGGATAATAATCAAGTAAACTCTCTTTTTCTGGAGCTATCTGAGTGCTGAGATTTGCTAATTCTTCATCAGTAAAAAATTCTCGCAGCACCGCACCACCAGTATTAGAAGCACCGCCAACTAACCATAAATCTGACCTCTCCCCCAACCCCTCTCCTTGCAGGAGAGGGGAGTAATTCTCCCCCATTCCCTCGCAGGGAAGGGGGGTTGGAGGGGTTAGGTTTATTGGTAATCTATGACTGTAAATTCCATATCGTGCATCATCGACGCGAGTTTTACTTAACAGCTTGATGACTAAAGTAGAACCCAAAGATGTACTAGCTTCACCGGGAGATGTCGCACCACTAGCGAGAAAGGCAGCAATACTATCAGTTGTACCCGCACACACCACGCAATCTCGTCTTAAACCGAGATGATTAGCTATTTCAGATGTTACTTCGGAGATAGGAGTACCGGGCGAAATAACTTTGGGCAATTGAATCGATATTTCTAGATTTTGTAGCCATTCTGGATAGCAAAGTTGCTCTACATCGTAACCGAGTTTTAAAGCATTGTGATAGTCGCTGATTCCCAGGTGTCCGTGTAATAAAAATGCCAACCAATCTGCTTGATGCAGAAAATATTTTGCATTTGCAAATAAAGGTTGCTGACTCCACCACAACAGTTTTGCAAGCGAAGAAGTCGCGCTAATTACCGTATGGTTTGGGGGTGCAATTTCTCTGACTTTATCCAGCACTTCCATACCTCGCGCATCGTTATATAAAATCGGTTCATCGATTGGGTTTCCTGCATCATCACAGAGTAGCACTGTGGAGGAAGTGCCGTTAATGCAAATTGCTTTTATTTGCGATCGCACTTGTTCGCGAATCTCTTGGATGAGGGAGAATAAAGCTTGCTGCCAAAGGTTGGCTAAGTTTGCTGAACTAGGAAATGGATATTGTGTTTCAGCTTGGATAATTCCTTCTGAGTTGATTACTATGCCGCGTGCGCCAGATGTGCCGAAATCGATGCCCAGGTAAAGTTCCATAAGTTAAATATATGTAATTTTTGTGGACAAATGTTAGGTTCTCATAGTATAAATTATATATGACTATTCCATCAGAACTGAACGCGCTGATTGAGCGGTTAAACCAAGAGTTAGATATAATCGATCGGGAAGCAAGAGCGGGACTTAACTTAGCCAGAGTCAGCATGGAGCGTTTCCCAGATAATTCCACACTGATTCAAATGTTTGCTTTTTTGAATAACGCTGTTTTTTATGTAGACATCGAAAGAGGACTGATTAGGGATATAGTTGACAATCTGTTGGCTGAGGAGGCTTCTACAGATGAGGAGATTCGGGAAGCAGGAGAAGATTTGGGCAACAAGCTAGGTCGAGTTTTGGAAACAAAAATACTTGTTAGTAGTGTTAAAATTCGCTTGGAGAACTTGCAATGAAACAACCAGAACTGACGGAAAAACAACTGGCTATCCTAGAACATATTCAAGAAATTGTAACAGTTGGAGAACAGAAACTTAAAGAATTTATGCAGGAATCAGCAAAAGTAGAAGAAAAGTGGCGACTGAGGGCGGAAGCTAAACGGGATGCTGCTGCACAGAAGTTGGAAGTGTGATTAGTTTGTAAAAGGTCGATCGCACCTCAATTTTATAGGCTGCGATCGCCCTTTTGAAAAATGATATAATTTAATAATTATGCCTATGCCAAAAGTTTATGACACAAAAAGTTTTGGATGAAAATAAATTGGTGGAGATTTTGGAATTAGCAAAAATTGGCGAACAGCAACTTAAAGAGATAAGCGAAATGGCAACAGCAATGGCAGATAAATACCAAGGTATGAAGAGGGAATAGCTATAAAACGCGCAGAAGAAGGATAAAAATGAACCAAAAAGAACCGAATGAAAAAGAATTGATGGAAATTCTAGAACTCGCAAAAGTGGGTGAACAGAAACTAAGAGAAATGAGTAAATTTGCAACGGCAATGGCAGAAAAATGGCAACGCAAGGCTGAAGCTAGAAGGGCTATGGCTGCACAGAAGGAGGAAGTTTAAGTAGTTTGGGAAAGAGGGATCGCACTTATGGTATGGTAAGAAGTGCGATCGCTCCCCAAATATTCCCTTACATTAAGCTATTTGAGTTTCAATTATTGCTTCTCCAGAGCCACTTTGATGTTTAAATGATTCCAAAATTATTTGTTTCAAAGTTGCTAAATCATCGGTAGCTGCATCAGCCTCATAAATAGATTCGGTTGCGGCAATTAGCGCATTTGCATCTAATGCAAAATACAGAGAATTAGCCGATCTTGCTTGTTGGAAAGCAGCTATATATGTAGATATATCTGTTTCACCTTCCTCCATCTTATCTTGCAAATTCCACTGAATTTCATCTAATTGGTTAACCAAGGATTCAATTTTTTCCCTTAAAGAGTCGTCACTGAAATTGCCAAGTTCGATTGCTTTTAATGCTTGTTCAACAATTGGATCGCTTAAGCTAGTGCGATCGAGTGCAAAGCGACTGGCGACTATAGCAGCATTTCGCTGTTGGGAAACAGAGGCTTTTTCGAGAAGTGTAGATAAATAGCACTCTAGCAATTCTAAACGATTTTCTGTCATCTGTACTTAGCTCCAAAGTGCGATCGCTCCTCAAAACCCCTGCAAGATTTCCTGATTGCTTGCTAACAACCTTCTAATCGCAGGAAATGAACTCTTCCTGATGATTCGCCTGCTGCGACCGTTACACCATCGGGTGCAACAGCACAGCAAGTCAACACATTATCTCCAGTAAAAGTACCGATTACCTTTCGAGTTGCTAAATCCCAAACTTTCAGACTGTGGTCAGATGAAGCAGAAATCAACCTCTTGTTATCTGCTGTTAGCGCTACAGAATTTATACAATCTGTATGACCATGAAGAGTAAATTCTTCAGTTCCAATATCCAGATTCCAAACTTTGATCGTGCTATCCTTTGACCAAGAAAACATCCATAGACTATCCGAGGTAATCGTTACGTTATTTACAAAATCAGTATGACCTCCTAAAGTAAAAATTTCTTTCTTCAGTTGCAAATCATAAATTTGTATAGTAGTAGGATTTAAACGGAAAATAACTCGCTTACTATCTGGCGTTACCGCTAAAAACTTACCATTAAAAGTAAAAAGCTCTTTTCCGTCTTCTAAACTCCAGATTATTACTTCTTGGGACTCCAAAGAGTTATAACTAGAAATAACCAGTTTGTCATTAGGGATAACTGCATCAATATTCACGGCAAAACTAACTGTAATCACATCTCTTTTAGTTTCGATTTCTGGGCGAAAAGTATGATCTCCAAATGTGAAAATTTCTTGTCCGGTTTCTAAATTCCATACTTTAATGGTTTTGTCCCATGAACTAGAAATTAAATGCTTGCCATTAGAAGTTACATAAACTTTCGCTATACCGCCAGTATGTCCTGTCAGTATCAATAATTCTTCTCTTGTTTCGAGATTCCAAATTTTGATACTTTTGTCATCTGAACCAGAAATTAAACGCTTACCATCCTGTGTTGCTGCCAAATAATTTACCATATTTGTATGGCCATGAAGGGTGAAAGCTTCTTCACCTGTCTCCAGATCCCAGACTATTATACTATTGAAAAAAGAAGCACAAATTAGCCACTTACTATCTAGGGTTACTGCGAGAGCAGATACTCTTTCTTCTATAAACGATTCACCTGTTTGCAAATTCCATACTTGTAAAGTATCATCACTTCGAGATCTAGAGATTAATCGCTTCCCATCGGGAGTAAAAGCAACATATTCTAAAGGAAATTCATGCTCCATAGGGGTGAAAGTTTCCTCTTTTATTTCCAGGTTCCAGACTTTGATAGTCTTATCTACTGAACCAGAAATTATCCATTTATTATCAGGCGATATGGCGAGAGATGTTATATAGCTTGTATGAGTTGTAAAAGAAAAAAGTATTTCTTCTGTTTCTTCTTCCCAAGACCAGGCTACTATATTTGCCCCAAACTGGTCGCTAAATGAACTATGAAATACCTGCTTAGGATTGGTTGTAAATATTACATTATTCAGTTCTTCTTCATAGCATAATTCGGATAATATTCTCGGTGAACCTGATTTCTCTAAATCCCATATATAGAAATTTATATCTCCTTGAGCCTCTCCAATTTGTACAATCCTTTGCTTACCATCTGAAGTGAATGATATGTAAGGTACTGATCTTCCTCGAAAATAACTTAAAGGTTCTTCAGTTCCCAACATCCAGACGTTGAGAGTTTGATCCTTTGAACCAGTCCACACCTCACTACCATCTGGTGATACTGCTGCACTTAATATGGAGTCGGTATGACCTATCAGAGTGCAAAGTTCTTCTCCTGTTTCCAAAGCCCAAACTTTGAGAGTTTTATCTTTTGAACCTGAAACAAAATATATTTCATTAGGTGCAACTGTTACAATATTGATTGACTCAGTGTGGCCTTGAAGAGTGAAAAGCTCCTTTTGGTTTCCCAAATCCCAAACTTTAATAGTACAATCATCTGAACCAGAAATTAGCCTTTTACCATCTGATGTCAATGCGATAGATGTTACTTTATCGGTATGACCTATAAGAGTGAAAATTTCCGCTCCTGTTTTTAAATTCCAGATTTTGATAGTCTTATCAGACGAACCAGATATTATCCACTTGCCATCTGGTGTTACTGCTAAAGTTAATATAGCTCCTGTATGACCTATAAGAGTCCGTAACAAACGCCCACCAGGAGGTGTTAAGTTAGGTTTCAATGGCCGCAACCAAGGTGCATTTACTATCAACTTCACCTTTTCTAACAACAGCTTAATCTCTGGCAAATCAAAAGACATCAAGCGCCCCAACAATTGCCCAGCCAATTGTGTTTTATCCTTCTCCAAAATGTGCGCCGATAGCCGAATCGCCCCTTGATTAATCTCAAACTCTCTGCTTTTTCCTCGGAAAACAACACATCAGGATTAAAAGCAAAATCGTAATCTTCAACTAGCGATTGCACCCCCAAAGCAGAAATTTTAGCTTCGATAAAATCGAAATCAGTCAGCAATTTATAAAATCGTTCTGACTGAGATGCTTCGGCTAAATGACTCGGTAAAGTTTCCAAAGCATAGTGTCGCCTTTCCGGTGACATTTTTGCTAAACGATCGCCTAAATCACCCATTACAAACCAAGCTCCTCTGATAAATTATCGGCAATCATGGCATTAATATCTTTCAGCGTTACCCCTGCTGCTTGCACGATATCTAAGCGATGCAAAAAATCCTGAAAACTGGCGTGATAAATACTATAACGGCGCTGTCCATCGATAGATTGCGATCGCAAAAACTGCTCCCACTCATCTAACACATCCTGAACAGTCAACGCATCTTCACCCGTAAAATCGCAAATTAACTGCCGAGAAACAGGCTTACGCGCTTCCGCCAAAACATACACAATTTTAATTTTAGGACGTGGCAAAGGTTTAGCAATCATCCCCATTCGCCGCCAATGATCCTCATAATAAGCCTGTAAACCTTGCGGCAAATTATCAATACTCAAATCTCGATAAAATCCCCGCTCAATTTCCTCCAAAACATACTTCAAATACATGAAATTGTTCTCGCTTTTCTCAGCAAGCAAAGTAACAAAATCTTCTCCCGTCAACCTTTGTCCATCAATCCACGCCTTAAGCTGCGGCGATTTCTCAATTTCTCGCCTAATATATGTTTGGATATCTTGCAAACTTTCGGCTTGATACTGCATCAACTTAAACCGATGGGGAGGCGTGTTAACTGTTAAAGGTAGAGCGATCGCTCTTTGTGTTAAAACAAAATAAACTCCCTTGGGTAAAGCTACAGGTAAATAAAGGATATTTCCGCCAGAGTGGTCGGTTTGATTTACTTCATCCAGTGCATCGATCGCAATTACCAGCCGTTCACCTGGTTTAAGTTTTGCACTAATTTCTTCGAGCAATTTAGCAAAAAACTTGCCGTCTCGCGTAGCTTCAGATGTTAAGGAGGGATAACCTAAATTATAGCGCGAAATAAGTTGAGCGCAAATACTTTCTAGAAATTGATCGGCGCGGTTGATAGCTTGAGAACGAATAATGAAATGAACTACACACCCCGTCCGCCGGACATATTCAGCTAAAATAGCAGTTTTTCCCATACCGGGATCTGCTTCTATAATAAAGTAACCGTTGGGCTGACTTACGAGAAAATTTTCGATTGCCTTAAATACAAATTCACGCCCAACAAAACCATCTGTTTTCTCATCTATCAACGCTTGAAACTGATGATTTACCTTCGCTGACTCTGCAACTGCTGATTGATTGCTAATTACCTGTTTTGGCTTTTCTTCAACTTGATTATCTACCCAAGTTTTTCGCCTAAATTCTTCCTTTCGCTGTTCTATTTCCTGTGCTGCTTTCTTAGCATCCGCAGCAGTCAGCAATCGCCCCATACTATCAAGTGCGCGGTAAGTATAGTCATTATCAAATTTCTGTAAATCGTTATGCTTGACTGCGTTGCGGACTTCCAGCAATTCACTAACTAGACTGCGCTGAGAATAACCAAGTTGGGGCGCATCACGAAAAGCATCATTCCATTTATCGATGATTAGTTTCAGCACAACTTGGGGGTCTTTCCATTTTAGGTCATCTCCCTCAAAGTGATAATCCTGTAAACCAAGCCGCGCATCCTGCAACCAGTTTTTGCCATAAATTTTCTTCATCTGACGCTGGATAAACGGCTTGATACCCGGTACTAAAATATCTTCTAGTGCTTTGTCCACTAGCTCTTTATTGGTTTTGCGATCGCCCTGATTCATCTCTCTAAATCTCCCCAATCAAAAAGTTTTATCCCTAATCCTATTTCCACTTACCTATCAACTCTCTAAAATCTGGATGATTGCGAATAAAATCAAAACTCGTATCTTTATCCGCATATTCCTTAACTTTAACGCGGTCAATTTTAACAGCTTGCCGCAAACTTTCTATCGCCAAATCTACATTTTTTTGTTCCGCATAACAACCAGCTTTGTTATACCAAGCTAAAAAATATCTCGGATTGATTTTAATTGCCCGATCGCACGCAGCAATTGCCGCATCATATTCCTTTTCATAGCCTAAATCTACCCCTTTTTCCGTCCAAATCATCGCGTCATTAGGCTGAATTTCAATGGCCTTATCGTAGGCAGCAATTGCTTCCTGATAACGCTGCAAGTTACTAAGTATTTTGCCAATTTTGTACCAAGCTAGATGGTAGTCTGGTTTTATTTCTACCGCTTTTTGATAGGATGCGATCGCATCTTCATATCGTTGCAAAACTTCTAGCACAATACCTCGATCGTGCCAAGCTTCCCAATAGTCAGATTTGATTTCAATGGCTTTATCGTAAGCTGCGATCGCATCTTCATCTCGCTGTAATTGAAGTAGTGCATAACCGCGCATATACCAAGCTTCATGGAAATCCGACTTGACTCGAATAGCTTGGTCAAAAGCTGCGATCGCATCTTCATATTTGCGCCGTTTTATGTTATTATTTCCTCGCTCGTACTGACGATCGTGCGGCTTTTGAGTAACCTGGCGAACCACGAAAGCGATCGCAATTGCTACTACTAGCAAAACTTTTGCCCATTCGTTGAATAAAAAATATCCTACTCCCACCATTCGCGATGGAATCCCAACCATTTGACTGATGGAAAAAGCTGAACCTCCCAACAGGTTATTGAACGGTTCTACGAACCAAAGCAGTGCGAACAAAACCCAAATTCCATATTGACCGAATTTTCGCGATCGCTCTTGAATTTCAGCAGGCAACCAAGGGTCAATAATGCCATAACCATCAAGTCCTGGAATCGGCAACAAATTGAGTATAACTACATATATTTCTAGATAAGTTAGAAATGCTAAAGCTGGCCATATCCATCTATATTCACCTAATGGCAATGGCGAACCAAACCGAAAAATTACTGTCAGTAAAACCGCGACTAGAATACTTGCGATCGGGCCAGCTGCTGAAACCGCACTTTTCCACCAACGACTGCGTAGTCTTCGCTGGTCGATATAAACTGCCGCACCCGGTAGGGGAATTCCACCTAAAAGCAGAAAAATCAACGGCAGAAACAAACTTAAATTAAAATCGGTATATTTGATCGGGTTTAAAGTGAGATAACCTTTATCTTTCACAGAAGTATCGCCACCCCAATAAGCAACGATCGCATGACCGAATTCGTGGAGACAAACTGATAAAAGCCAGCCGACACAAACGAAGATAGCAACTTGAATCATTATTTTTTACCTTAGTAAGAAGTTATGGCTTGTAGAAACTTGGTTTCTTTAGCTTGAGATCTTGCACGGCTGGGAGGTAGAACCTCCGGGAATTCGCGATCGGGTTCAACCTGGTCACGAGAACAAGGTTGCAGAAACCCGGTTTCTCGAAGAAACCGGGTTTCTTTATTTTTAAATTAAACACCGTTCGATCGTCGCTACAACCGACTGTGCCAGCGCAGTCAAATCGTAACCGCCTTCCAAACCAAACAAAATTTTCCGAGTTAATTGCAAACAATAATCCGTAAACAAGCCAAAATCTTGCGGTAGCAATTCAATACTCGCTAACGGATCGGCAGCATTTGCATCGTATCCAGCGCTGACAATCAAAAAATCTGGTTTAAATCTCGATAAAAACGGCATCACTTGCGATTCAAACTCCATGCGATACTCAGCCACAGCGCTACCCGGTATCATCGGAATATTCAGTACGTTTTTGTACTCTCCCCTTTCGTCAGCATATCCCGTTCCTGGATAGCAAGGTGACTGATGCAAAGAACAATATGCTATTCGTGGATGATTTTCTACAATATTTTGCGTGCCATTACCATGATGCACATCCCAATCTAGGATGGCAACGCGCTTAATTCCCGGTTGTGACAAAGCGTAGTAAGCTGCGATCGCAGCATTGGAAAATAAACAAAACCCCATGCCGCGATCGCGTTCGGCGTGATGTCCCGGCGGACGTGCCAGCACAAAAGCTGGGTTTGAGGTAGCTAGAACGCGATCGACCCCATCCAACCAAGCACTCACCGCCAGCAATGCGATATCGTAACTACTCTTAGAAATCGGCGTATCCCCATCCAGAAGTCCGCCGCCATTTTCCGCTATGCGCTGCACTCTCTCAATATGCGATCGCGAGTGAACCTTTTCCAGCATAGGCATCACAGATCTTTCCTCTACCGGCGTCGGCACCTGCCACTCCAACTTGTCAGCATAGTGTGCCGCCTGCAAAGCGTTTACAATTGCAGTTAAGCGTTGTGGACGTTCTGGGTGATATGAGCCAGTATCGTGCAGCAGGAACTCGTCAGAGTAAATTACGGGTAGCATAGTCCGAACCGGGTAGACAAAAACTTGGGCATTGGGGATTTTTTCCACCATAGCAGCAAGTATAGACTGCCGATGGGAGAGTGAGGTTTTTGATACTTCCCACGCATGAAATGCGGGGGATTCTTAATTAATCCAGAGTTGGATTCTTAAGGGCGATATCAATACGCCGCTACTGACTTTTTCGAGGTATAGCCCCAAAATCGCCGCTACTTTTCTTAAGATGTTGACTGCACCATTACAGTCTGCATTTATCATTTTCAGGCTCTGTTTGGAGAGAGGTTGGATAAACCCCTTCTACGATATGGACAGTGTTATTTTCACGTTAGTGCTTGAAAAAGCCAAGAACGACAAAATGTGATAGAATTTTAATGATATTTGACAATACTTTAAAGTCAGGGTCGCTAATTTCTCAGTTATTTGCATTATAGCGACTTAAATCTCTCATTTTTGGAGTTTTTCACTGTATGACGACTTCCCAGGAGCGGATTATCCCCACGGATTTAGGGGACGAAATGTCCCGGTCTTACCTAGAATACGCGATGAGCGTAATTGTAGGTCGGGCACTCCCAGATGCCAGGGATGGTCTGAAACCTGTGCATCGTCGCATTCTTTATGCGATGCACGAATTGGGACTGATGCCCGATCGCCCTTTTAGGAAATGCGCCCGTGTCGTAGGAGAAGTGTTGGGTAAATATCACCCCCACGGTGACACAGCAGTGTACGACGCCTTGGTGCGGATGGCGCAGGATTTTTCCATGCGATCGCCCCTGATCAACGGCCACGGTAACTTCGGTTCCGTTGACAACGACCCACCAGCGGCAATGCGTTACACCGAATGCCGCCTGCAATCCCTCACCAGCGAAGCGATGCTGCGGGATATCGAGGCAGAAACTGTTGATTTTGGCGATAACTTCGACGGTTCCCAGCAAGAACCCCTAGTATTACCAGCAAGAGTTCCCCAGCTATTGCTCAACGGCTCATCCGGTATTGCCGTAGGCATGGCAACCAACATCCCGCCCCACAATCTGGGCGAACTGATTGACGGCTTGGTGGCGCTGATCCACGACCCAGAGCTTACCGATATCCAATTGATGCGGTATATACCAGGCCCTGACTTTCCCACAGGCGGGCAAATATTGGGAACATCGGGAATCAAAGAAGCCTACACCACCGGACGCGGTTCCATCACCATGAGGGGTGTAGCCAGAATTGAAACGATCGAGCATCGAGGCCGTCCAGATCGGGAAGCGATTATTATTACCGAGTTGCCTTACCAAACCAATAAGGCCGCTTTGATTGAAAAAATCGCCGAAATGGTCAACGACAAGCGGTTAGAAGGAATTGCCGATATCCGGGATGAGAGCGATCGCGACGGAATGCGAATCGTCATCGAACTCAAGCGAGATGCTTATCCCCGCGTCGTTCTCAACAACCTCTACAAACAAACGCCCTTGCAGGCAAACTTTGGGGCAAATATGCTCGCCCTAGTCAATAGCGAGCCCCAATTGCTGAGTCTCAAGAAATTCCTCAGCGTCTTCCTGGATTTCCGCATAGAATGCGTCACCCGTCGCACTCAGCACGAACTGCGGAAAGCAGAAGAGAGAGACCACCTGCTGCAAGGGTTACTGATTGCCCTATCAAACCTCGATCGCATCATCGAACTGATCCGCCACGCGGCTGACGCCCCCACAGCCCGTCTGGAAATGATCGAAACCTATGGACTTTCCGAGGCGCAAGCAGATGCAATTCTGCAAATGCAATTGCGGCGATTGACAGCTTTAGAAGCAGAGAAAATCCGGCAGGAACACGACGCATTACAAGTGCAAATTGTCGATTTAAAAGACATTTTGGCGCGGCGCGAGCGGATTCTGGAAATCATTGAAACCGAAGCGATTCAGCTAAAAACCACCTTTGCCACCCCCAGGCGGACAGCGATCGAACTCGCAGAAGGTGAAATCGAAGACACCGATTTGATCGCCAACGAAAAAGCGCTGATTTTGCTAACCGAACAGGGTTACATTAAGCGGATGCCGATCAACACCTTTGAAGCCCAAAGTCGGGGAACTCGCGGCAAATCGGCTAACCGCATGAAAGAAGATGACGGCGTAAAACACTTTTTAACTTGTTGCGATCACGACAGCGTGCTGTTTTTTAGCGATCGCGGCGTCGTCTACTGCCTGAGAGCCTATCAAATTCCCACTGCATCTCGCACCGCACGCGGCGTACCGATCGTCCAAATGCTACCAATTCCGCGAGATGAGAAAATCACCTCGATCGTACCAGTCGCAGAATTTACCAGCGATGAATACCTAGTAATGCTAACCAGCGGCGGTTATATCAAAAAGACAGAACTGGCAGCTTTTAGTAATATTAGAGCCAATGGATTAATCGCCATTTCCCTGGAAGAAGGAGATCAACTGCGATGGGTGCGACGCGCTCGTGCAGAAGATAGCATTATCATTGGGTCGCGTCATGGTATGGCAATACACTTTAGAGCCAACCACGATCAATTGCGTTCTTTGGGTAGAGCCACACGAGGCGTCAGATCGATGTCTCTCAGAGAAGGCGATCAACTCATTAGCATGGACGTTTTGCCGGGATCGGTGATTGCCAACATAGAAGACAATCCAGATTCTGCTCCAGATGCCGGTGAGGAATTGCAGATTGAAGATTTGGAATTGCAAAATGAAGAAGACAAAGTTGAATCTGAAATCTCCAATCTCAAACCGGAAATGAATGGCCCTTGGGCGCTGGTAATTACCACAGGAGGATACGGCAAGCGGGTGCCAGTGACTCAGTTCCGCCTCCAAAATCGGGCGGGTATGGGTTTACTCGCTACCAAGTTCCGCAAAACCTCCGATCGACTGGCTGCACTACACATCGTCAATCAGGATGATGAATTTATGATCGTCACCAGCCGAGGCATTATCATCCGTCAAGCTGTGAATGCGATTTCACCGCAATCGCGCATGGCTACGGGAGTGCGCGTGCAGCGTTTGGATGAAGATGATGCGATCGCAGCCGTCGCCCTAGTTCCTCCCACCAACGGCGAAGAAGAAGAGGCAGAGTAATGGGTAAGTTGTTGCGCTTTAGCGCTAAAGCGCAACAACTTACCAATTAGCCCTTCATAAGTAGCATCACTAGCCTAAAAAATTCGTGTTCTTATTCTTATCTGTGTTCATCTGTGTTCATCCGTCTTCATCTGTGGTAAAAATTTAACCAACGATAAAAACAGACAATTTCTACCGATCGCATCAACTACGGGAGAACCGGAATTGCGCTTAATAATTGCCCTGATTAGTGGCATCTTGATGGGATTGACAACAGCACCAGTAAGTGCTTGGCTTCTAGCATGGATTGCCTTAATTCCCCTTTGGATTGTACTTGTTAAGTATGAAAGAAAAAAATCAAAATTCTTTCTTTTTCCTTTACTCTGGGGAAGTGGTTATTACAGCACAGCCACATTTTGGATAACAGGCATTCACCCGATGGATTGGCTGGGAGTACCCTGGCTGCAAAGTTTACTAATTACCATCTTATGCTGGACATTTATTTCCCTTTGTGGTGCCGCAGTAGTCGTTTTTTGGGCAATTGCTAGTAGAGGTATTTTTCATTTAATAGAAAATCCCAAATCTCCCATAAAAAATAGTTTATTTCGCATCTTGATTGGCACAGCTTTGTGGTGCGGTTTAGAAACTCTTTGCAGTTCCGGTTCTTTGTGGTGGACATCTATTTCTTACACCCAAAGTCCCCACAACCTCGCCATTTTGCACCTCGGTCAAATCTCCGGCCCCAACACCATCACAGCAGCAATTGTAGCCGTCAACGGACTAATTGCTGAATTGGGCATTGGCAAAGAGAAACATAATTTAGATCGAGTAATTTTATCTAAATTAATTATCGTAATTAGCGTCTTAGCAGGTTTACACCTTATAGGCTTTGCACTGTATAACCGTCCTTTGAATCAGCCACCAGAAACAGCATTAAAAGTCGGCATAATTCAGGGCAATATTCCCAACAAAATCAAATTTAATTCAGCCGGATGGTATCGTGCAATTGAAGGCTATACCACAGGTTATCGCACCTTAGCCGACCAAGGAGTTGATGCAGTTTTAATACCAGAAACGGCTTTGCCTTTTGTCTGGACAGATCCAAATCAGATTCCTCATTCCTTCTACTCAGCAGTTATGGAAAAAGGCGTAATTGCCTGGGTAGGAGGTTTTGGACAGCAAGGTCGCAATCTTACAAATAGCTTATTTACCATCACTGGCGACGGCAAGATTTTCAGCCGCTACAATAAGGTAAAGTTAGTGCCGTTAGGCGAGTACATTCCCTTTGAGGAATTTTTGGGAAGCCTGATTGAAAAGCTTTCCCCTTTAGACGCGAACCTAGTTCACGGTAAGCTCAATCAAGTATTCGATACACCCTTTGGTCGCGCTATTGTCGGGATATGCTACGATTCAGCCTTTTCTAAGCTTTTCCGGCGTCAAGCGGCCAATGGCGGCGAATTTATCCTCAGCGCTTCTAACGACGCCCATTACAGACCATCTATGGCTGCCCAGCATCACGCCCAGGATATCATGAGAGCGATCGAAACCGGACGTTGGGCCGTAAGAGCTACAAATACAGGCTATTCTGCCATTATCGATCCTCACGGCCAAACCCAATGGTTATCCAGAATTAACACTTATGAGCTACACGCGGCAACAATTTATCGTCAGCAGAGTCAGACTTTATATGTCCGTTGGGGAGATTGGTTAACACCGCTTTTGTTACTACTCGCCGCTCTCACTCCGGCAGTAGAATATCATCTTCAAAAGATGAATAATAATTGATAATTGCTTCCCCTCTTCCCTCCTTCCCTAGCCCCTAGCCCCTAGCCCCTAGCCCCTCAACACTCGCCCCCCTTTATGACCCTTCCTATCAACACCTTTTTCGACGAAAACTTCTATCGTCTTAATAACCTCGACGTTTACGGCGCAATTCTCAAAGGAGAAATCTCAACTGGGTATGACCATTTCATACAGTCCGGTGCTAGAGAAAACCGTGCTAGCAGTCAGGTATTCAATAGCAACTATTACCTAAACCAGTATCCCGATGTAGCAGGCGCTGTAACCAATGGCATCTTTCGCAGCGCCTACGACCATTTCATACAGTATGGTGCCAGAGAAGGACGCGACCCCATTCCTCTCTTTAGCAGCAGTTATTATCTCAGCCGATATCCAGATATTGCATCAGCTGTAACCAATGGCACATTTCGCAGTAGCTACGACCATTTCCTTGAGTATGGAGCCAGAGAAGGACGCGACCCCAGTCCCCTGTTCAATACCAGCCTTTATCTGAGCCAAAATCCAGATATTGCAGGGGCTGTAGCGGGAGGACAAATTTCTGCATTTGAACACTTTATTGTCTACGGTCAGGAAGAAGACCGACCTGGTGTACCAATTAATAGTTTCAATATCGAGTTTGACTACAGTTTTGATACCAACAGATTCTTGACTGACCCGACACGAAGAGCGGTTTTAGAAGCAGCAGCTGGAGTCTGGGAATCTTACATCCAAAACGAGTTTAAAAATGTCCCAGGAGGGACTCAGTTTAGTATAGCAAACCCTCAAACGGGAGGATTTCAGGAAGTTACTTTAACTTCTGATATTGACGATTTGCGAATTTACCTTGGAGCTGCTCCTACTCCATTTGGTGATGCTACTGACGCTCTAGCAGCATCAGTAGTCGATGGTTACGATGCAGATGGAAGTATCTACAATAATAGGCTGACTGGCTCAAAATTTCAGCCTTTTGTTGGTACTCTCTCATTTAATTCAACAACAAATTGGTTCTTCGATCCCACACCCAATACATCTAACGATATTCCCGGCGGAAGTACTGATTTTTTCAGCGTTGTTTTGCACGAAATCGGACATATTTTGGGAATTGGCCCCTCAACCATTTTTCAAACATTAGGTGCCGGATCTTCGTTTAATGGCCTTAATGCCAGGGCTGTGAATGGAGGCCAGCCTATTCCTCTAGAAGAGGACTTAGGTCATATAAGAAATGGTGTTTTAAGCGATGGTCAGCCAGTGCTTATGGACCCAACTTACCCCAATACTCGGATTTCGCCGACACGGATGGATTTGGCACTTTTAGCAGATATTGGCTACCGAATTCCTAACTTGCAACCGCAAGGTTCAACGCCACCTTTATCAACTTCCGGTGATGATACTATCTTTGGCACGGTTGTATCTGATGTCATCAACGGTAATGCTGGTAACGACTACCTACTGGGAAATGCGGGAAACGATTTACTCAGGGGTGGTGCTAATAATGACATCCTGTCTGGGGAAGATGGCAATGATATTCTTTTTGGCGATCGAAACAACGATCAGCTAACAGGTGGTTCTGGCGACGATCTGCTCATAGGTGGCCCCGGCGATGACGACCTTTTTGGCGGTGATGGTCGGGATCGATTTATCTTTGATGCTGGCAGAGATCGCTTTGGCGATTTTAGGGTAGCTGATGACATCGTACAAGTAGCCGCTGGACTTGGTTTTACTAGCGGTGCTGGTGTTTTCGGGGCAATTACTAGCAGCGGTACAAGTGATGGAGGCGGCTTTTTCTCTGTAGTAACGGTTAGCGCAGAAAACACGATTACTATCTTTCATAATGCTGCCCTGACAGCAGCCAATTTTACTGTGGTTTGATATAGCATCCCGCTGTAATAGAGTACATTTTAAGTAGGGTGTAGGGGCATTCGCGTTCCGGTAATTAACCTCTGCATATAACCAATAAGTTATTTGCCGGAATGCTAATGCCTCCGGCACGCTTCGCGAACGCCCTTACTTCTGTACCTCATAACAGCGGCAATCCCTGTATCATGTCCGGTAGCATCGGAACGCTAAAAAATCGCTTTTCATATCTGCGTTCATCTGTCTTCATCTGCGGTAAAATTCAACCAATGATTCCTATGACAATGCCGATGTAACCGGACATGATTCACTGCTGTTGGAGCATCCAAACCAAAAAAGCCAAAATCGGCTCCACAGGAGGGAGAGAGTAATCGGTAAGGTCAATGGTAACGGTAGTGTCAACCAGCTCGATAAAGCGCCATTGAGTGCCATTGCTAACACAGCCGTAAATCGCCTGGAGGGGTTGCGCTTTTGCCTGATTAAAGCGTTGGGCAGCCACCATTTCAGCCACACATTGTCCGTAGCCTGACTTGATATCGGCTTTTTTAGCTTCCACAATCACCGCCGCCGGAGCCATAATAGTGCTGATAATGGGCGATCGGCTAATCAGAAAATCCACAATGCCGTTGAGTCCAACGGTTTCATCTACGGAAAATTCCTCACCAGAAAACACGGCTATTTGTCGGTTCAGTATGCGCCTGACTTCGATCAAAACTGGATAAATAATGCCTTCCGAACGAACCTTTTCACTACCTGATGCCGCGAGAGGAAGTGTCTCATCCAGATAACTGCGGAAAACTTCAGACGCAGTGAGAGGCTCTAACATCGGAAAGAATCTTTGTTCCCTCACAGTGAGAGAGAAAGAATTCAGTGCTGCTGCCAGTGTTGTGAATTGGCTGTATGACATATAGCTAGGGGCAAGAAAAGTCAAAAGTCAAAAGTCAAAAGTCAAAAGTAAAGAAGAGATTGGGGGCTAGGAACGGTTCTTTCGTACTTAGTCTGCTAAAATCTTATGAAAAAGGCATTTTTTTGCCATTTTATGCTTCCACCTAACTGCCATTTTATGGGTGAAGTGTCAGCCTACCCTTTGTGTTATCCAGATTGGCTGTGTTCTAAAGGGCTGCAACATTTTTGTCCTCTATTGGGTGTTGACCGTAAAAAGGTAGCGCTTCTGACCAATGGGGGCGCAATCCATTTTGCCAGTCCAAATAGGCGAGTTCTAACACGCTGGAAACTGATGCACCCAATTTATCTGATGCTTGGATTAAATGATAGGAATTAGGCCAATTTTCCAGAGTTTGTTGCCATTTTTCCGGTTTTATTACTGTGTCTGGCAATAGCTGGGTTAAACCGGAACCAGTTGGCGATACTTCATAGATAGCGACGAATATTTCGCCGCGATGGGCAGGTAATTGAATTGCGATCGCCTCTCCAGAATTTTTTGCCAACTCCTCTTGACAAACCGCTGCTAATGTGGATACAGCAAACAAGGGAATATCCAGCTGTTGGGCTAGGGTACGGGCAGTTACGACACCGATGCGAGTACCCGTGAAGCCGCCAGGGCCTTTGGCTACGGCAATAAACGCCAAGTCCGCCCAAGTCTGAGGCTTGATAAACTCGGCTAAGTACTGGTGCAAATGGGTCGATATATCGTGCCCCAAGTCCCAGGTTTGGCAGCGGGAGTCATTTGTAAAATTACTGAGGGCTATACCTAATTCTGGGGTGGTAGTGTGTAGAGCAAGGCCATATTTCCCCGGATCTAACAAGTTTGGCATCAGTTTACCCATCAAATAATAGTTTTTATCTCCTAATTATTACTTAATTCTTTTAGGTTATGAGTGATATCGTCAAATTGTCTGTTGTCATCGTTGGTTAAATTTTTACCACAGATGAAGACAGATGAACACAGATGAACACAGATAAGAATAAGAACACGCATTTTTTAGATGAACGATGTTTAAGGACACGATCTAACCAGGTAATTTAAAATTATAGTCAAGTTTGCTAGTTTAAAGCACTATTTTTGTGTGTAAAGTAGTGGTTGCGATCGCAGGTGTATCTACAGTTAAGTTTTTTACAATTTCCGCTTAATCCTGTTGGGGCACGTTCAGAACGTGCCCCTCAATTTTGTCGGCACCTTTCTCAAGTTGGCACCAACTCACCTGGACGCAATCTCACCCACTTGCCCGTCTCTTGCTTAAAGCTATTACAGCCGACAACATCCCACTCCATCTCAATATAATCTTCACGGGTACGAATGTTGACGTTAATGCTCGGTTCGTTAGCTTCAAAATCGGGCGTTTCCGTCAGGTGAGGCACCTGATGCTGAGTTTCTACCGCATTGTAGGTGGTGCAGCGGTCTACATAATGGCAGTTAATGCAAATACACATAGCTTTTTCTCCACAGGCTTTTCTGTTAATCTAGCTTAGGGAAGAGAGCAATTTGTTGGTCGCTTGGTTGATTTTTGTTGCAAGTTGGTAAAAAAATTGAATGAACCACGAAGACACAAAGGACGCGAAGGAAGAAAATAAGAAAGATTCTATCTTATCTCCCGAAAGTTGGCCGTTTGACTTGGAATTGCTGCCCGTGCCTGCTTATATGGTAGGTGGTGCGGTGCGAGATGCTCTACTCTTAAGACGGCGGGAGTATCTGGATTTGGATTTTGTGGTGCCAATTGGTGCAGTGGAGACAGCTAGTACGATCGCATATCACTACAAAGCTGGGTTTGTTGTACTCGATCCTCAACGAAAGATTGCCAGAGTGGTATTCAAAAATGCAACTGCTGATTTTGCCGAACAGGAAGGCGATAGCTTGGAAACAGATTTGCATCGGCGGGATTTTACTGTGAATGCGATCGCCTACAATCCCCGTACAGGCGAATTCATAGATCCCCTACAAGGCACTTCTGACCTACAGCAGGGCATCATCCGTATGGTATCGTCTGCAAATCTCGAAGACGACCCCTTGCGCCTATTACGAGCTTATCGTCAAGCTGGTCAATTGGGTTTTGTTATTGAGGAGGAAACTCGATCGACTATTAGCCAATTAGCACCTTTACTCGCTCAAATCGCCGCAGAACGAGTGCGGGTAGAATTAGGCTATCTCCTCAGCAGTCCTCAAGGCACTCCCTGGTTAAACGCCGCTTGGTCAGATGGTATACTGCGATCGGTTTTGCACGACGATGTAACAGCAGCAAATTTGGCCCTAGTAGCGGAAATCGATCGCACTAGCGCAATACTGGCCCAAACTTGGCCGCAACTTGGGGTAGAATTGTCTTCTGCGGTTCCGGGGTTAGCGGCAGACTCAAAACGGACTTGGATTGCGATCGCTAAACTTGCCAGTTTGCTAATTCCAGAAACTTGGCTTTCGGGAATTGATGAGTTAAAAGTCAGCTTGAATTACACTCGCGCTGACATTCGGGTAGAAAATTGCTCAGTTGAAGATTTTCTCAAAGAGATGAAGTACAGCGTTCCTGAAATTCGCGCTGTGACTGCAATCCTCAAATTTTTACCTCAATTGCGTAAGACTTCCATGTCTGTACGAGAACAGTACTTTATGTTTCGGGAAGTTGGAGTAGTCTTCCCCGCATTAGTATTGGTAGCTGTTGCTGCTGGGACTAAAGTGGATGGAATTGCAACGTTGTGCGATCGCTATCTTACCCCCTCAGACCAAGTTGCCCACCCCACACCTCTCGTAAATGGCAAAGACTTGATGGAAGCCCTTAACATACCGTCTAGCCCACAGATCGGCCAACTCCTCACCGCCATTCAGCTCGCACGCATCGAAGGCAGAATCTCTACAGCAGCAGAAGCGCTTGATTTTGCTAAATATTCTCAATAAACTTTCCAGACTTTTGAGTTTTGTTCGTCTAAACTCCAGTAATTATGCCCACCTACTTATCTCAAATTAGGCGATAATTTGCATTTCGTCTAATTGTCCGATCGCAACATCTGCTGCTTCCAAATGCACCGCCTCTGGTTTTCCCCAGCAAATACCAATACAACCAGCCGCACCAGCACGACGCGCCATCTCAATATCACCAGCAGAATCTCCCACCATCAAAGTAGCACTCGGTTCTACTCCCAATCTCTGACAAGCTTGCCAAAATAAAGCCGGGTCTGGTTTGCTTGGCCCTTCATCCACTCCCATTTCTAACTGAATATAATCATTTAGTTGATGACGCTTGACAAATTTCTGCACTTGTGATGTGTTAGCAGCTGACAGAATCCCCAATTTCAATCCTGCTGCTGATAGAAATTGCAATACTTCCAGACTGCCGACAAATAGAGGGGAAGGAGTAGCATTTTTCAATACTTGGTCGGCTTCTTCAAAGGCGCGACGAGCTAGAGCTAACGACTCCAACCACCCGCGTCCAGTTTCGGCAATATAAGCGGCGGCAGCAATTTCCGAATCACGGCGACTGCCAACAGCCATTAACCCTGTGGGATCTAGCTTATCCCCATCAATACCAAAAGCCATCAACAAGGGATCGCCTACTCCTGGAATTTGGGCATCGATCGTGCGGACTCTTTTTTGTCCCAGGTTTCGCAAATACTCTTCCGAATTCTCTAGTGTGCCATCTTTGTCAAAAATTACTGCCTGGATATTTGGGAAAGTTACTTCCCGACAACGGATAGTTACCAAAAGTTTTAACTCCTCTTAATTACACGCAAACAAAAAAAGAGGGAGCATCCCTCTTTTTTCTATCAACTAAGTGAATAGTTACTCTTCAGTCGCGGGTACGATTTCTTCTTCATCGATTAGTTCGGCAACTGGTTCGGCAACTGGTTCGGCGATTGGTTCGGCGATTGGTTCATCAACTGGTTCAGCAACTGGTTGAGCGATGGGTTCGGCAACTGGTTGGGCCACTGATTCGGCAACTGGTTGGGCCACTGATTCGGTAACTGATTCAGCAGCTGATTCGGCAACTGGTTCGGCAACTGGAATTTCCATCCGCGCCGGAGCGTTACCTTGCTGTTTGGCTTTCAATTGTTCGCGATACTTAACCGCCATTTCTTCGGCCATATCGTAGACGCGATCGCGGTTCCTGATCATGTCACCCGGATCGGGTTCTAGCTGCTTGGTTGAAAGTGAAATTCGACCTCTTTCAGCGTCTAAGTCAATGATCATAACCTTGATTTCATCATTGACATTGAACACACTATGGGGTGTATCGATATGCTCGTGGGAAATCTCAGAAATGTGCAGCAAACCGCTGACGCCTCCAATATCGATGAAGGCACCATAGGGTTTGATTCCCCGTACCGAACCAATTACCACTTCGCCGACTTCTAGTCGGTTCATCTTGCGTTCTACCAGCGCTCGTCGGTGGCTCAGCACCAAACGGTTGCGGTCTTCGTCTACTTCCAGGAACTTCAGGGGTAGTTCCTCTCCCACTAATTCTTCTTTAGGTTTGCGGGTGCTGATGTGAGAACCGGGAATAAAGCCGCGTAAGCCTTCAATTCTTACTAAAGCGCCGCCGCGATTGGTGGCAAATACGCCCGATCGCACTGTAGCATCTTCTGCTTGTAGCTGGCGGACTCGCTCCCAAGCCCGCATATACTCAATCCGTCGGATGGAAAGCGTCAGTTGTCCATCTTCATTTTCATCTGTGAGGATGAAAAATTCACGAGTCTCGTTTGATTGCAGCACCTCTTCGGGAGCGTCAACCCGGTTAATTGACATTTCCTGAATTGGGATGTATGCCGCTGTTTTAGCACCAATGTCAATCAGAGCGCCCCTCGGCTCTATACTGAATACCGTACCAGCTACAATATCACCGGGATTAAAGTGATAATCATACTTATCGAGTAAAGCGGCAAAATCTTCGTGAGTGAAACCAATTTCTGCTGTAGCTGTTGTTTTCAGATTGACCATGCGAATCGTTTCCTGCTAATTATGTTTGTAAAAGTTGCTCCTCCTGTTGATGTATACGCACTTTGGTAATGTGCAGCCTACACCTACAAGTCTGCAAACCGTATCGCCAGCCGTTGGACAGCTGGGCGATTGAGAGTCTAGATTAATTATTTTAACTTAAGTACATCCTGTGGATATAGTTTCTACTTGTGTTGTTAGCTGGGAGCGGCTGGCCGGGTTTTGTGATGATCGCCAACAAGGGAAGCGATCGCGTTTGGATTCCTGTACCTTAATAGATCGCTTAACATCTCTTTAGCATACTGGAGCGATTTTGGCAAGGGTATTTCCAAGTCAAAGTTCTAAATGTCACAAAGACCTCACAAAAGAAACAGAGTCTTCTGGTGACAAAGCCTCAGATAAGTGCGATGATCGTGAACCCAGATCGGGTGTGTTGACTACAGAAGCCGTTGAACTGCTTGTACTTAAATGGTTTAAAGTATCCACAAAATCTTTAATGCTTTGGAATTGGCGGTAGACAGAAGCAAAGCGTACATAAGCGACTTCGCTGAGAAATTGGAGTTTACCGAGAACCATCTCGCCAATTTCACTGCTTGTGACCTCTCGCACCTCTCGCTGCTGGAGTTCTGATTCAACCTCATCAACGAGAGCTTCGAGTTGGGTTTGGGGAATACCCGTTTTTTGGCAAGCACGAACGATACCGCGCAGCAATTTAGAACGGTCAAAAGATTCCTTGCGACCGTCCCGCTTAATCGCGGTAATGGGAACAAATTCTATTTGCTCGTAAGTCGTGAAGCGACGTTTGCACCTCAAACATTCTCTTCGTCGCCGGATACTTTGTCCTGCTTCTGCGGAGCGGGACTCAAGGACGCGATTATCTGGGTAGTGGCAGAAAGGACAGCGCATTTTGTCAACTCCTTTAATTTGTTGACCGTTATGCTAGGGCAGATGCTCCAGCAAGTTAAAAAAGCGAAAGCCAGCTGTTACTTTAGATCTGGCTGATGGCGATATCGCCAGATGAGTAGCAGCGGCTTCTGTTGTTAAACAGTTGCTTTTAGAGCTGGGAAGATGCTTGAGGCTGACTACTTCTTCTCAATGCGAGGAGGTTCGCGGAATGCGATCGCAAAGAAGAGGACGCCCACCGCCAGAGTGAAAATCAAAATGTAAGCAATGCTTTCCATATCAAAACTTCCTGACTATTCAGTCGCTTATTAGTCTACCAAAGGATTGGGGCTAGAAATAGTTTTGAGGAATGAGGAATGAGTTTTGAATTATAAAATTTAACTCAAAACTCAAAATTCTTAACTCAGAACTCTCCAAGTCCCCAATCATTTAGTTGGTTTACACAGGTTCCGTTCTGCGGGTACTCTTGTCACCCACTTTCTGGAAGAAGCCCCATTCGACTTGCTCTTCCGAAAGTTCAGGATCTACACCTGCAAACACATCACGGAAGAGGGTACGAGACCCATGCCAGATGTGACCGAAGAAGAACAGTAGTGCAAATACAGCGTGTCCGAAGGTAAACCAACCACGGGTACTGGTGCGGAACACCCCGTCAGAGTTGAGGGTTTCCCGATCGAACTCAAACGGCTCACCGAGTTGGGCCTTACGAGCAAACTGCTTCACCCTGGATGGGTCATTAAAGGTTTGACCATTCAATTCGCCACCGTAGAGGGTTACGCTGAGGCCAACTTGCTCAAAGCTGTACTTAGATTCAGCGCGACGGAATGGGATGTCAGCACGAATTACCCCATCGCTGTCGGTCAAGATCACTGGGAAGGTTTCAAAGAAGTTGGGCATCCGACGGACTGTCAATTCCCGCCCTTCAGCATCTTTGAATACTGGATGGCCCAGCCATGTTTGGGCAATGCCATCTCCCTTGTTCATCGGACCGACGCGGAACAGACCGCCTTTGGCAGGGCTGTTGCCAATGTAGTCATAGAAAGCCAGCTTTTCAGGAATAGCAGAGTAAGCTTCTGACAGGCTGGCACCTTCTGCCAAACTTGCTTGCACCCGCGCTTGGATCTCTTGTTTGAAGTAGCCTTTATCCCACTGGTAGCGGGTCGGGCCAAACAGTTCGATCGGCGTGGCGGCAGTGCCGTACCACATAGTACCGGCGACGACGAAGGCAGCGAAGAATACAGCGGCAATACTGCTAGAAAGTACTGTTTCGATGTTCCCCATCCGCAGCCCTCTATAAAGCCGCTCTGGAGGTCTAACAGTTAAATGGAACAAACCGGCAATAATACCGACAACACCCGCAGCAATGTGGTGAGCCACAATGCCACCTGGGTTGTAGGGGTTAAAACCTTCCGGCCCCCACGCTGGGGCCACGGCTTGGAGGTGGCCAGTTAAACCGTAAGGGTCGGAGACCCACATACCTGGGCCAAAAAGTCCCGATAGGTGAAAGGCACCGAAGCCAAAGCAAAGAAGACCGGACAAGAACAAATGAATGCCAAACATTTTTGGCAAGTCGAGAGCTGGTTCGCCAGTGCGGGGGTCTCTGAAGAGTTCCAAATCCCAGTAAACCCAGTGCCAAACTGCTGCTAGGAACAGCAGACCGGCAAGGATAATGTGAGTGGCTGCAACGCCTTCAAAGCTCCAGACGCCGGGATTGTTTGCCGCTTCGCCAGTGATGCTCCAACCACCCCAGGATTGGGTGACGCCTAAGCGTGCCATGAATGGCATCACAAACATCCCCTGACGCCACATGGGGTTCAGGACTGGATCGCTGGAGTCAAAAATGGCTAGTTCGTACAGGGCCATAGAACCGGCCCACCCTGCTACGAGGGCAGTGTGCATTAGGTGTACAGAAATCAATCGCCCCGGATCGTTCAGAACGACTGTGTGTACTCGGTACCAGGGTAGTCCCATTGACTACGATCCTCCTCGATAAGTGATGTATAATTCAGCGAACTTTTATGCCGTTTCTTAAGGTTCTAAATCCTGAGGCTGTCCGCTTAATGTCCAATATTTAAGACACTTGAGCAGTTTAACAATGCCTTTAGGAAAATGAGAGCGTTTAAAGAAGTGTAAACCTTGTCGCTGCCCATTGCAAGCAGGTTAAACTGGCAAATTCATCCCAGCGATTCGGTTCAACTGTCTTGTTGCACTTTACGATCGAGGTTGCTGGCGGATGTCAGGGAACGGCGCTGCCGGGCCAAAGCCCCCGCTTTTCTTTTTCAGGTACGTCCATTAACCAAGAATCGCCCGAATTCAATTCCGGCGAGTGTCAAAAAACTATAGCTTCGATATTATTCAGTTGGCACATAGCCTGACCCGCTGCCATTCTTTCCAGCACTTGTTCGGCTGTGATGAGCCGCTTTAGAACTACTTGACCGATCGCTTGGGCGGCTGGGCCTACTTCGGCAGTCGCTAGTGGCTTAACTTCTACGGTTAGGATAGCGTCTTCCACCCGATAGAGCCATAACTTTTCATTGTTTTCTACTAGGCAAATACTCATTCGCTCAATACTCGGTTGGCGTCGCCAAGCCGTTTCGTTCCATAGGCCATCAGACGCCCATACTCTGCCAAAAGACCATCCATCAGAAAGAAAAAAATATTTCACAGGCTTCTTTTTGCAACTGTGTTTGTCAAATTATGACCTGTTTGGGTAACAATTGAGCCGCCTTGGTAGTTTTTGTGGTTTTGACGTCCTCATAGCTGCTCCCAAGTTACACCCCCCGCGTGTCCGCATTGTGGATTATACAACAGGACGCTCAGTCTGAAAACCCAGCGGCTCGATCGCCGACGATCGGGCCTTGGGTCGGGTGCGATCGCTCTTGGCAGCAGTAAAATCAAAATATGCTCTTTTAACCCAGGAGTGCGATCGCATCCAATGCGATCGGTTAATTTAACGCCTCCAAAGTAAATTGAAATCCCTGGAATTACACCTAAATCCTCTAATTGTACCCATCCCAGAGAGGCGATTTTAATATATTCATTTCGTCGTAAGCGTAGGCAAAAATAGGTCTCGGCTTGACTTCTCAACCATTCAGCTAGGTCTACAGAACAAAATTCTCTATCCCCTAATACCACTTTTTGATAATTCTTTAATAACGGCAATACTTTAGAGAGTACTGCTATTTGTTTTGAGCTATTTGTATTACCTAATTTAGGGAGAACTACAAAATAGATGGTCATGGCTCTTTTTTCATAAATTAAACTGACGACTATTAAATTAATTAAACCCCATTGAGTGCGGTCAATCGCGATGTATAATACTGAGGTTGGTTCAAAATTATTGGTCAACCAATAACTGAATAGTGGCCACCAAATTTTTTCTCCTGTTAGGTGTGGTAGCGAGAGAAATCTTTGCAGCTTCTTTCGCCGACTTTCAAATAGAATTTTCTGGGGAAATTGACCAGCCAATTCTTCTAATTTTACGCTTCGATGCTGTTGTCACATGACAACCAACATAGATAAAATTAAAAACTCGGCTCTTTTTAGTTGCGTTTCTAGGTATTGGGTGTAGAATGTGAGTAGTAAATTCATTTTTTTCAATTGGGTAGGTCTTCTTGAGAATAGCAGACCTATTTTTGTTTGACAACAAACTGTAAAACCCGCACGCAGTAAGGGTTTTACAGTTTGTTGTCACCCCGTCATGCTATACATCTATACGAATACCCAGATTTTCTCACAAAAATAATGTTGTTGAAAAGTGCGAAGCGATCGCTATTAGACCCCAGAAACCCGGTTTCTTCAAGAAACCAGGTTTCTGATGTAAACCCAACTTTTTACAAGTCAAAAGTTGCTTTCACCATTGGTTCGCCCATAATGCGATCGCACCGGAAACCCAACTTCTCGCTAATGCGCTGCATCGCCATATTATCTGTCAAGATATCCGCAGTAATGCGATCCAATTTTTCATCGCCAGCAATTTGCACCAACCGCCGCAGCAACTCCGTACCCAAACCTTGACGTTGGAAGCGATCGGCGATCAGCATAGAGAATTCAGCTTCATTGGTGCCGTGCAACTTGCTTAACCTGCCTATACCAATAATTTGGTGCAAACCAGTTTCAGGATTGATGTGTTCTGCAACCAGCGCCATTTCGCGATCGTAATCGATAAAGCACAAACGGGACAACCGATCGTGGGCGATCCGCTGACTCAGTTTCACCAAATGTGCATAGCGCAGATAAACGCTTTCCTCTGAAAGCATTTGATGGAATTTGACCGCTAGCGGTTCATCTTCTGGACGAATGGGACGAATTGTGACCAACATCCCATCTTTCATCGTAAAAGGTGCGATATATTGACTCGGATAAGGACGAATGGCAGGTTTAGATAAATTGTCTTCGCTGGTATCCGGTTCGTGCAATACCACCCGCGCATCCAGTGCAATTAATCTCTGCGGTGAAGCGAGTAGAGGGTTAATATCAATTTCCTTTATCCACGGTTGTTCGACAACTAACTGGCTAAATTGCACTAACAGCTGTTCCAATGCGGCGATATCGACTGGATCTCGTCCGCGCACACCTTTGAGGGCAGTGTAAATTTTGGTTTGTTCCATCATCCGCCGCGCTAAAGTGCTGTTAAGGGGCGGTAGCGCTAAGGCTCGATCTTTGAAAACTTCCACCAATTGTCCGCCAGTACCGAATAACAGCACTGGGCCAAATTGCGGATCGGCACTGCTACCCAGGATCAATTCGTAGCCTTCAATTTTGAGCATTGGCTGAACTGTGACGCCTAAGAAATGTTCGGCACCAACTTTCTGAGTAACGGAATTTTTGATACCGTTGTAAGCACCTCTGACCGCGATGGCATCTTGTATTAACAGCCGCACACCACCCACATCTGTTTTATGGGTAATAGTTTCCGAATACAATTTCAAAACAACTGGATAGCCAATTTTTTCTGCTAACTCTACTGCTTCTTCTGGAGTGGTGGCGATGCGGGTGTCTACTGTGGGAATACCGTAAGCGCTGAGGAGTTGTTTAGATTCATATTCTGTTAGAATTGTGCGACCAGCTTGGCGTGCGGTTCTGATAATTGTTTCTGCCAAAACGCGATCGCACTTCTGTTCCCCGCAATCCTCCGGCAATACTGGAGTTTCGTAAATACCGCGCAGGTTGTAGCTGTAGCGCCACATCAAGTTAAATACGTGGGCAGCAGCATCTGGATAAGGGAAAGTAAAGATACTAGCGCGGTTAAGAATTTCCTCTCCCGCTGCAACTTCACCACCACCCATCCAGCTAGCCAAAATTGGCTTGCGGTGTAAAGATGTTGACTGCAACTTTTCTGAGTGCAAAGTCTTGACAAGTTGTTCTGCTGTCTGAGTTGGATTGCTCATCGCTTGAGGAGTTAGGATAACGAGCAAACCATCGCTGTTGGGATCTTTGGCAATAATTTCTAGGGATTTGGCATATCGTTCCGGCTCCGCATCTCCTAAAATGTCGATCGGATTGTGCGTACTAGCCGCTGCTGGCAAAATTTCCTTTAGCTTTTCCTCTGTGTCTTTGGACAATTCCGCCAGTTCGCCACCCTCGGTAATTAGTGCATCGGTAGCAAGTACCCCTGGGCCACCGGCATTGGTGAGAATGGTAAGACGCTTTCCTTTTGGACGCGGTTGCTTTGCCAGCACCTCCGCCATGTTAAACAAGTCATCGATAGTATTGACGCGCAATACACCCGTGCGTCGGAAAGCGGCATTCAATACCTCATCGCTGCCAGTTAGCGACCCGGTGTGAGAAGCCGCCGCTTTTGCAGCCGCCTCGGTTTGTCCCACCTTAATGACGATAATCGGTTTGCTGAGGGCGACTTCTCGTGCGGCGGAGAGGAATGATTTCGCATCGCCGATCGATTCCATATACATAACGATACTTTCCGTGCGGGGGTCGTCGCCTAAGTAATAAATTAAGTCCCCCCAGCCCACATCGAGCATCGAACCGATCGAAACAAACGCACTGAAACCAACGTTTTCGCGGAAACTCCAATCGAGGATAGCGGTGCAGAGTGCGCCGCTTTGACTGATAAAACCGACATTGCCGGGACGAGCCATCGCGCTGGCAAAAGTGGCGTTTAGTCCCGATATCGGACTCATGAGGCCGAGGCAGTTAGGGCCAATAATTCGCATCCCGCCGCGACGCGCTTGTTCTAGGACTTGTCGCTCTAATTCGATACCGGAAACGCCAGCTTCTTTAAAGCCAGCAGATATAATAATTGCTCCTTTTACCCCCACATCAACGCATTCGCTGATTACCCCCGGTACTGTTGAGGCGGGTGTTACCACAACAACGAGATCGACCTTTTCCGGTACTGCGGCGATGTTGGGATAAGCTTTAATACCGAGTACGCTGGGGCGTTTGGGGTTGACGGGAAAAACGGTGCCGCCAAAGGGACTGGTAATTAGGTTCCACAGGATGGTGCGTCCGACGCTGCCTGCTTTTTCGGTTGCGCCTATGACGGCAACGTTTTTTGGTGCAAAGATGGCATCGAGGGGTTGATGCTCGTAACGCAGTACGTCATGGGCGGGATCGGTGGTTTGTTTAATTGGTGTTGGCGTTTGCATCTAGACTCCTGTCGATCTACCTATTTCAGTGAATCGCTGTTTCAGTTATCACATTAACGAAATTAGCTCATCGCTGTCAGTTGGTTAGACTACGCAATGAACCTTTTGGCTATAGGTGCTACTAAACAAAAACTCAACCGCAAGCAAGGGCGGTTGAGTGCGATCGCGATTTGATTAATTCAGGAAACGATTAAATCGGCAGTATTAAAGCTTTTTTTTTGTAATTCCGAAAATTCCTGGGCTTCTTTTTGAGAGGTTTTGTGTATTGGATTACAGTTCTCTTGTGCAGTTTCGCAACTTTCCGACTGGGCCGTAAATAGTGGCGTTCCTATATGGCAACCCTTCCACGCACCTTGCACTGATACGCCCAGCATTTCGCAAGACCCGCCCCGGCGGCCAATAGGTTTGTAATATTTACAATACTTGCACGCTGAAACAGGAGGATTTAGGGTTTTCATAAGAGGATTCCTTTTAAAAGTATTTTCATGCCAAAACTGGCCTACCTTTTTTAAAGTATGCAGCAAAATTTACAAGTCTGCTTAACTTGTAGTATTTGCAATAAAAACATTGCATTTCATTACAAAAAATCATGAATGGAATTTACACTACCGTTAGTATTAACTCTATTTAAGTTAAGTAAACGCAACATCAGTTCAGATTACCTATATTTTGTGATTCCCGACACACTAATTGGGCAAGTAATTGCGTAATTAGTTCCATTCAGATGAGTCATTATGTGTGAAGTGTAGATGAAGCCATCTGGCTAAAGTTCCCGATGGCTTCATCTACCCGTAGGCAGAGGGCGAACGCTCTTAGTTACCCTAGACAGTTTTTAGGCACAGGTATGGCGCGATCGGTAGCAATAACTTCTTTAGCGTTGCTTTTCTGGTAAACTTCGTTAAATTCTGCGCCCAAAATCAGAAAGCCGATATTAAGAAGGGTGGGATAATGCCTTGACTGGGATCTAGGTAACTGGCGTTTTCAATGGCTGCCTGGATGAGTTCGGCAGCATCTTTGCCAATTAAACTTTGGATTTGGGTTACCAGTTCTCCTTTTGCCGCCTTTTCGCCGAAGATTGCACCTGCTAGAGCTAGAGCAATCACCAACAGCGGTGCCAGAGAAAACACGGTATAATATGCAAGTGCAGCAGCCATCAGCGAAGCTCGATCCTGTCTCCACTGAGAAAATGTTGTTTTCAGCAACACCCAAATTGTTCTGATACTCATCGATATAGGCTCCAAGCTGATAGGTTACCAACTGCAAAGCCATTTTTTCCCGACGAGAAGATTTTACATCAGCACCACAAGAGGGAGTTTGAACTTTAGGCGCAAGATTGGAGACGCTGCTAGTTCCCGAAGCGGATTTTATAATTGTGTGAGCAAAAGCTGTTAACAGATAAAATCAATGGAACCAACAACATCGAATAAGTTGAGTGACGAAGAGATGCGATGGGCGATCGCCGAGGAAGCCAAAGTCGAACTTGAGCGACTGAATCCAGATTATCTCATCGATTCTTACGATATAGCTGACCCTGAAGGTACAAGGCGATCCATAAGGTTTGGGGATCTTCCCCTAGAGGTGCAGGAAGGTATTCGTAGAGGTTTAGAGTCGAATGCACGCGGTGAATCTACCCGTTGGGAACACGGACAAACAGGCAAAACTTCGTAGTTATCGCGCTGACTCATGACTAACACCGCTTATAATTTAGGGTCATCGATGCTTTTTTCCCAGGATAGAACGCTCATTTGTTCTATCCTGCACTTTACCACTAAAGGTGACAGAAAAGATGCCCTATGAAATTTGGAAATCCTTAGAAGCAAGACAAAAGCTGCAAGAATTGGAGCCAAATGACAGCGCGACAGCGCGACAGATACAGGAGCGATTGAACAGGTTAGCGGTTGACCAGGAAGATTTTATCACTGGCGCTCCAGAAAAACTAGAATCTTTTACTGTAGGAAAGTTAATTGTTATTTATCGAGTTGGGCATAGGCTGAGAATCGTCGATGTTCTAGACATCAAAGAATTGCCATAGCTTTCGCGTAGCGTGCCGTAGGTATATCGCGTAGCTGATAGTTCAACGTATCGTCTTTAAGCTAATAGCTTATGGCTTGATTATTTTGACAGGGGATCGCACCCTTCACCCCTCCATCAAAAACAACCGCAGCGGATCTAAACCGATATACCAAGGCAAAGGTGTATCTTTAAGAACAGCCCACTTTTCTTTAAAAACTTCCGCTTGCAAATGATAATCCTTAGCATTTACTGGCGGCGCGTGCAGCTTCAAATAAAGAGTCATTCGGTGAGGAGTTTCGCTTGTCTGCACCACCCAACACAAAAACGTATTCTCTTTATTATCATCTTCTGGAAAAGTGAAATGATGAGCGCGAATTCCCACATACGCCAACGTCTGAGGAATTGGCTCAATTACCCGCAAAGTACAACCCCAATCTAAAGCTTCAACCTCTCTTATTCCCTCCTTATCAAAATGGATTTGGCAGACATCTGCGCGAGAGAAATTCTTGCATCCAGTCAATTGCGCTACAGTGAAAGTGCGAGGATGCTCAAAAATCTCTTCCTTCCCACCATAAGCAGCCGCTTTACCTTCCGAAAGTACCAACAAATTTTGACAAATTCGATAAGCTTCTTCCAAATTGTGAGTAACAAATAACGTCACGCCTCGATAATCAGAAAGCGTCTCAATTAACTGTTTTTCCAACTGACTGCGTAAGTAAGTATCGAGGGCAGAAAAAGGCTCATCTAACAGCAAAATTTCGGGTTTAATAGCCAAAGCCCTCGCCAAAGCCACTCGCTGCTGCTGTCCACCAGAAAGTTCGTGAGGATAGCGGTTTTCCAATTCCTGCAATTGCACCAAAGTTAGTTGTTGTCTTACTCGCTGAGTTATTTCTAACTTGGATAACTTTGGCAAACCAAAAGCGATATTTTCAGCGACCGTCATGTGAGGAAATAAAGCGTAATTCTGAAAGAGAAACCCAACCCGGCGCTGATGACTGGGTAAGTTAATTTCTCTTGTCGAGTCAAACAAAACCCGCCCATTCAGAATAATTTGTCCCCGCGTAGGAGTTGACAAACCAGCAATACACCGAAGCATCATGCTTTTGCCAGCACCGGAAGCACCCAACACGCCCAAAGTTTCTCCAGCTAGGTTGAATGCGACTGATAGGGAAAAGTCAGAAAGTTGCTTTTCGATATTCACAAATAGTTGTGAATTGTGCTGATGGAATTGGCTTTGGAGAATTTGGTATTGATAATTTTTCTTTTTGCCTATTCCAGATTTCCGATTCTCCAACCAATAATTAACAGCCGTGAGAACTGATAAACAAATAGATAAAATAACCAAAACCCAAATTAGGGCTAGATTCATATCCCCCGCTTCTACTGCAAAATAGATAGCTAATGGGATAGTTTGCGTCTGTGCTGGAATATTGCCAGCAAGCATCAAAGTTGCACCAAATTCACCCAACGCACGGGTAAAAGTGAGAATTGTTCCCGCTACAATTCCTGGTAATGCCAAAGGTAAAGTAATCCGCCAAAATACTCTCCATTCGGAAGCTCCAAGCGTTCTGGCAGCACTAATAAGATTAGGATCGATTTGTTCAAATGCTCCCAATGCTGTTTTGTACATCAGCGGGAAAGCTACTACTGTTGCTGCGATAACTGTAGCAGGCCATGAGAAAATAATTGTTATTCCCAATGACAATAATATTTGTCCGATCGGGCCGTTTTTACCAAACAACAATAACAACAAAAGACCGACTACTGTCGGTGGTAAAACGAGAGGAGAAATAAGAATTCCTTCTATTAATCCTTTGCCTTTGCCGCTATATCCCAGCATCCACCTTGCTGCCGCAATTCCTATAAATAAGGTAACGATGGTCGCTATGAAAGCGGTTTTTAGGGATATCCATAATGGGGATAAGTCATTAATCATTTAAAATTTAAAATTGCAGATTTGAATAAGAGTGATATTGTCAAATTATCTGTTGTCACCGTTGGTTATAATTTTACCACAGATGAAGACAGATGAACACAGATGAACACAGATAAGAATAATCACAAGAATTTTTTAGGTAACCCATAACCTAATAACTAGCAACTTACGTTATTAGCTATTAGCCATTGTAAAACCATACTTTTGAAATACGGCTTTGGCGGGATGGCTAGACAGAAATTGCACAAAATCTGTGGCAATAGGGATATTTTTGCTGTTTTTCAGCACTGCTACTGGATATACAATAGGAGAATGTAAATTTTCGGGTGCGATCGGCCCCTGTTTAACTCCATTAGATTGCTTGGCATCAGTTATGTAAACAATCCCAGCATCCACATTTCCAGTTTCCACGTAGGTAAGCACCTGACGCACGTTGTTGGCGTAAACAATTTTCGGTTTGATTTGCTCGAAAATACCCAGATTTTGTAGCACTTCTTGTGCATATTGTCCAGCCGGTACACTCCTGGGTTCACCAATCGCAATTCGCTTTACCTGCGAACTGCTTAAATCTCTGAAACTCGTCAGTGCAGGCGCATTTTTAGGTGTAATTAAGACAATGCGGTTATTCAGCAGAGTTTTGCGAGTTTCTGTAATCAGCAATCCCTTTTCCTGCAAAGCATCCATTTGTTTGGCTGCTGCTGAGAAAAACACATCAACGGGGGCCCCTTGTTCGATCTGTTGCTGGAGGGCACCGGAAGCGCCAAAGTTATACGTAACGGCGATATTCGGCTTGCTGCGCGTATAAATTTGCTTAATTTCTTGCAAAGATTCGGTGAGACTAATGGCGGCGGATACCGTCAGCGACGTTCGCCCCTGCGCGATCGCAAAATATCCCGTTTTTACATAACCGAAGCCGACTGTTAACAACGCTACAGCAGCTATTCCGGCGATAAAGGTAACGATCTGTCTTCTTTTCATTTGTTTGATGCGATCGCGCTATGCGTTAAATGCAAAACCAAGTTACGATCGCCCCAAATGTCTAAAACTTTTATAAAGCATTTCTACTTTCTCCCAATAGCCAAGTATTCTTAACACTGGTTTGCTTGAGAATGCGTCAAGACTTTGGGGCGACTCAAGAACTTGAGCTTATTATCCCCCGATACTAAGAAACTGGCATAACTCAGCATATTTAGATATTTCGATGGGGTGAAAGACATGAAACGAGTAGCAATTAACGGGTTTGGACGAATTGGACGGGCTTTTATGCGGATAGCGCATCAAAACCCGGATGTGGAAGTCGTCGCCCTCAACGATGTGGCATTAAAACCCGACTTAGCAGCATACCTATTGCAGTATGACTCGATCTACGGTCGTTTCCCCGGCGAGGAAGTAACTCCCGGCGAAAAAGGTCTTAAAATTGGCGATCGCGAAATCCCTCTTTTGGCAGAAAGAGACCCCGCCGCCCTGCCCTGGAAAGACATGGGAATTGATGTCGTAATTGAGTCTACCGGCGTCTTTCGCAGCGCCGACAAAGCTGGTTTGCACGTGCAAGCTGGTGCCAAAAAAGTGATTATCAGTGCGCCTGCTAAGGGCGAAGCAGTCCCCACCTTCGTATTTGGCGTCAATCACGAAAAATACAATAAAGAGCGCGATGATGTCATCTCAGCGGCTTCCTGTACCACCAATTGCTTATCGCCTCTAGCCAAAATCCTCAACGATGAATTTGGCATCGATAAAGGTTGGATGACTACAATACACGCCTACACCGCCGACCAGCGTTTGGTAGATATGGGACATCCCGAAGAGTGGGCACGCGGACGCGCTGCCGCTCAGAACATTGTACCAACTACAACGGGTGCAGCTACAGCAGTTGGGTTGGTTTTACCGGAACTCAAAGGGCGTCTCGATGGTATCGCCTTGCGCGTACCTACCCCCACAGGTTCTGTTACCGACTTGAATGCGTTATTGCGAAAATCGGTAACGGCAGAGGAAGTTAACGACGCCTTCCGCAAGTATGCCACCAATTCGATGAAAGCAATTCTCAAAGTGAGCGATTTGCCTTTGGTTTCTACCGACTGCGTAGGCGATCCTCACTCCGCAATTGTGAATTTGCGATCGACTAGCGTACTTGATGGCAATTTTGTCAAAGTTCTCGCTTATTACGACAACGAGTGGGGTTATTCCAACCGCCTGGTAGATTTGACAATCTACATCTAGAACCTTAGAAACCCGGTTTCTCCAAGAAACCGGGTTTCTGTAGACTGTTATATTGTATTTTAATAGACTATTTGGGGCGCGGTTTTCGCAGCGTTAGCGTTCGTTTTGAGTAGGGTGCGTCAGACAGACAGCTTAACATTATAGGAAAAACTTGAATATCTGACGCACCCTACGATATGGGATTTAAATGCACAACAGCTTCTGGCTTTTTTCAGCATGGAACCAGCGCATCTTTACGACCGAGAACGCTTAAATCTTCTTCATCCAATTCTACGGGTGTGCCGCTGCGAATCAGTTCTACAAAGTCTTCGTTGGGAACCATAAAACACAGGGCGTACAAGCGCCCTGAACCTGTATTTTTAAGTTCGTGAGTTCCTGTTGGCGGTACTAATATGCTGTCTCCGGCACCAATAGAAACTGTTTTGCCATCGCAGGTTGCCAGTCCTTCTCCTTTGAGGATAAAAAACAATTCTACGGCCAGATTATGACGATTGGGAGGAGTTTTACCCCCAGCATCAAAAATTTCGACGCACAAAGTTAACGATACGTTAGCACTTGTGGGATCGAATACGATCGCTAACCGATTGCTGTCCTGGGGACTGATGCGAAAAGCTTGATAATCTCTGGGAGACTTGGCGATCGGAATCATGCAGCGATTAATCATTTTTCCTTTTTCCTTTGTTATTTGGTAGTGATATCGTCAAATTGTCTGTTGTCATCGTTGGTTAAATTTTTACCGCAGATGTAGGCGCTTCGCCTGACCGTAGGGTAGACAGATAAACGCAGATAAACGCAGATAAGAATAATCACACGAGTTTTTGAGGTGACCGATGTGTAAGGACATGATATGATTATTTGTTTTTACTGCTGTGGGTTCAATCCAAAATCTAAAATCGAATGAGTAATTGCCTTTAAGATAGCTTGCGAATCTGTAACAAAACCAAAACATTGCTTAACGTTATAAAGGGTGGCTTGCCAGCAATACTCTGGGGAAGTAGTGGCGGTGCAATCTTTGACTAAAATACAGTCATAACCCAGGAAGTTAGCATCTTGCAATGTAGCCATTACGCACTGATCGGCATTCACTCCTCCAAAGAATAGAGTAGTTTTTCCCAGGTTTCGCAGGATGCTATCTAAAGTAGTATCCCAAAAACCGCTCATTCTGTATTTATTAACACGGATATCTTCAGGTTTTTGTTCTAATTCATCTACTACTGCCGCCGCCCAACTTCCCGCCATCAGGACTTTGGCACCATTGGCAGGCAAAGGATCGCCCAAACCAACGCTCGAGCCTGTAGGATTGTAAACGTGGCGCAATCCAGCGCTGATATTCAGTAAATCGGGACGGTTTCCCCAGTTAAGCCAAATTACAGTCACATTGGCTTTTCGCAATTCTGGTAGTAGTGTGTTGAGGGGATTGATGGGAGTCTGTGCCGGTGTCACGTCTATGCCAATATGCGCTAGCCAACCATCTGGATGACAGAAGTCATTTTGCATATCAATTACTAATATGGCTGCTTTTGCCAAATCCAGACGTAGCTTTTTGGTTTCTGTTGGTAGTATTATGGATTGAGGTTCGAGGGGCGGTCGGGTGATATCTGCTACTTCCGCATCAACTGCCCAAGCATTTGGGGGTATGCCCAAGGTACGTAGGGGTTTCATCATAGTTTTGAATTTTGAGTTTTGAGTTACAGTTCTGTTGTAGTTCAAAATGGAATTAGACTTAATATGTTTAATACTACTTTTTTGTCCCAAACTCGGAAAACTTTCTAAATTCTTAATTTACAGGGGAATTCGGTGACTTTTACCCTCCAGCAAGCTCTAATTCCGGTCGATCGCGGTTACGCAACCGTTGATGTGCAAGTAGTAGGCGATCGCATTGCCGCTATTGACCCCAATCTCAATGCGATCGGCATTCCTGTCGATTGTAACAACAAACTCCTCCTCCCCGGTTTCGTCAACGGGCACACCCACTCGTCGGAGATGTGGCAGCGCGGCGTGATTCCCCCGGTTCCGCTAGAATTGTGGCTGGCGGAACTCTACGACTTTGTACCTCTGGAACTGGAACAAATTTATCTGACTGCTTTAGGTACGGCTGTAGAAACTTTGCTGTCTGGAGGCACAAGTGTTGTCGATCACTTGGTTTTGATTCCGGGTAAAGAAATCGAAACTATTGCTACTGCTGTTCGCGCTTACAAAGAAGTCGGTATCCGCGCTTTTATCGCCCCTCTGATTCAGGATGAATCTCTCACATCTGGCATTCCCAGCGGCGATACAAAACAGGAACACGAAGCTTATATTCGCTCGACAAACGCCACTCTGCAATTAATAGAAGAGGCTGTAAATAAGTTTCACAAACCAGAAGAAGGCGTGTATATTTTGGTTGCGCCGACGGGAATTCAACTGTGTTCTGATGCTTTGTTTGAAGGCGTTACAGAATTGAGCGATCGCTACAATCTCTGTCGTCATTCTCACTTGCTGGAAACCAAAGCCCAAGTGTTGCTGGCTCAAGAAAAATACGGATGTAGCGCAGTTGAACATCTCCAGCGTATCGGTTATCTTAGTCCCCGCACTTCTTTAGCCCACTGCGTGCATTTGACCGATGCAGATATTGCTATTTTGGTAGAAACTCAATCCACCGTTGTACATAATCCTCTCAGTAACCTGCGTTTGGGTAGCGGCATTGCTCCTATTTTGAAATATCTGCAAGCGGGAGTCAATGTGTCTTTTGGTTGCGATGGTTCTGCTAGTAACGATTCGCAAGATTTGCTGGAAGCTATCAAGATTGGTTCGATTTTGCACAACGTCACGGATTTAGATTATCACCACTGGATCGGGCCGCGTCAATCGGTGGAAATGGCATCTTTGGGCGGTGCTAAAGGATTGAATGTGGCGGATGAACTTGGTTCGCTGACTGTGGGTAAAAAGGCCGATATGGTACTTTACGATCTTAAGAGTTTGTCGCTGTTGCCGCGCACCGACCCGATTGGTTTGCTAATATTGGGTCGTCCCACTCAGGCGGTTGATAGTGTTTGGGTAAATGGCAAAAGAGTTGTTGCAAATGGGCAAGTGACAACTATCGATGTAGATAACTTAAGAAAGGAATTGTTCGATCGCAGTCAGTGGGCTAATAATCGCCAGTCTAAAACACTGGGCGAAGTAGAAGATCGTTATCGCACTGTGATGGGATTGCAAGCGCGATCGGCCCAAGGTTATTCTTAGTTAAAATGAGGATCTACCTCAGACTAGAGGCAGATCCTCTTACAGAGCATTCCCAGCCTAAGTCCGGTCACGAGAAAACAAGGATCGAATATGAATAGAGAACAAAGACGAAAAGCGGCAAAAAATAAAGGTAAAAATAGTCAAAGTGTTTTTAGGCAAAACAATAATTTGCGATCGGATGCCCTTTCTGATGCGCTGTCACTTCACAAAAGCGGACAGTTGGCGCAAGCACAAATTGTTTACGAACAAATACTTCAGTCGGAACCTAAAAATCCCAAGGCATTAAATGGTTTGGGTCTACTTAAGGCGCAAAATGGGGATCTAAAAGGCGCAATTCCTCTAATTTCTGCGGCTGTAAGTGTTGAACCCAACAATGCTGGCTATTTGAATAATTTGGGCAGCGTCTACATATCGGCAAGGCGCACAGAGGAAGCTATTAAATGTTATAAAAATGCTTTAGAAATTAATCCTAACTTTGCAGATACACACTTTAATTTGGGTATTTTACTAACAGAAGAAGACCTGGTAGAAGATGCGATCGCATCCTTCAAACTAGCAGTAACGGCGAATCCCCGGCATCCACGCGCTCATGTAGCGCTCGGTCATTTGTTAAAGGAAATTGGTTTGCTGGATGATGCGATCGCTTCTTATCAAAAAGGTCTATCGATTGTGCCGGATTTCTTTGAAGCACTGACATCTCTGGGTATGCTATATTACCGGAAAGGCGATCTTAGATCGGCACAGTCAGCCTATCAGCAAGCTTTGGAAATCGATCCTTACTCTACAGAAGCTCTTGCCAATATTGGTGCAGTCTTCTACGAACAGGGTAGAATTGATGTTGCGGTTGCCTGTTATCGCGAAGTTGCTAAATTAGCACCTGAGAACCCCGATCCTCATATTAATCTCGGTATTATTTTGAGTCAACAAGGGCACAATGAGGAGGCGGTAGAATGTTACAATCTAGCTTTAAAACTAGAGCCTAAATCGCTCAAAGCAATGTCTCGTTTAGGCCAAATATTCGCTAATAAATCTCAGTGGAACGAAGCAATCAAACTTTATCAAAACAAATTCAAGTTAGATGGAGATGCGGTAGATTTTGGTGTTAATATGGGAATTGCTTTGCGAGAAACGGGTGATTTAGAGGGAGCGATCGCACACTTTCAACTAGCCCGCGAAAGTGACCAAAAAAATGTTAAAGTTTATGCCCATCTTGGTTTAGCACTTCAAGAAGTGGAAAAAATCGATGAGGCTGCGGATATTTTTGATTACTCAGCGCTGCTGGCCAAATACCCATTTACTAAAGTGGCACAATGGGATAATATAACTGCTTACAATGCTGACCTAAAAAAGTATATTTATAATCATCCGACTTTACTAAAAGATCGGATTGGCAAACCCATAAACAAAGGGCGTCAGACTTACGAGATATTTACCGATAATGCACCTGTAATTACGACCTTATGCGATATGGTAAATATCCACATAAGGGATTATTTAAACAGTTGTGCAGTTAATGCCAAAAATGACTTTTTCTCTGAACCGCCATCAGCATGGAAACTCAGCGGTTGGGCTGTTGTACTTGAGTCAGAAGGATTTCAAACCTCTCATATTCACCCGGAAAGTTTTGTCAGTGGCGTTTATTATATCCAAATTCCAGATACTGTGAAGCAGAACAATAATGGGGAAGGATATTTGAATTTCGGCAATCTATTCCCCAAGGTAGTGGAAACGGAAGAAATAGAAAAATATACAATTAAACCAGAAGAAGGGTTGCTGGTACTCTTCCCATCCTACTTCTGGCATTCAACCATTCCCTTTACTGGAAATAGCGATCGCATTTGTATTTCCTTCAACGTCATACCGCGCTAAACCGATCTGACATCGAGCCATACCTACTTATTGCACCAAGGAACTTTACCTATGACTTCTGAAAAAAACAACCCAGAAAAATCGCCACTAACCTTAGAAGAAAATGAGAAAAGCCCAATTCGCACAGCTGCTGAAGAAGGATTTACACCAGAAGAGGAGAAAGAATTGTTGGAAAAGTGCGAAAAATTGATCGAAGAGTTTGACGAGGAGATGGAAAAAGGGGATAATACAACTGATTTGCCAACAGCCTCATATCGTCTGTATCCAGAATAAAACTCGTAGGGTGGGCAATGCCTACCTTATGGCTAGGGGCTAGGGGCTAGGGGCTAGGGGCTAGGGAAGAGGGAAGAGGGAAGAGGGAAGAGGGAAGAGGGAAGAGGGAAGAGGGGGATGGAAAGACCAGAGGTAAAAGTTGGAGTTGTCCTAACACGGGCGGTTGCTAGAAATTGCTAATATTTATTTTCCAGAACTATGGATATCAACATTCCCGATGTGGTAGCTGAAGTGACAGCAGCATTTCAGCGTTACGAAAAAGCTTTGATTGACAATGACATCGCCGTACTAGACGAACTATTTTGGCAAAGTCCGCAGACAGTACGCTTTGGCGTGGGAGAAAATCTGTACGGTTATGATGCGATCGCGACTTTTCGCAGCAACCGATCGGCTGCTAATTTAGAAAGGGTACTGATAAACACAGTCATCACCACTTACGGACGAGATTTTGCCACAGTAAATACAGAATTTAAGCGCCCACCATCCTCAGATAGGATCGGACGCCAAAGTCAAACCTGGATGCGAACCGAAAAAGGTTGGCGCGTTGTTAGCGCCCATGTGTCATTATTAATCGGTGATGGGTAATTGGGAAAAAGGTAATTGTTCGCCAGTTTTCTGGTATTATTTACTTTGCAACAACCACTGGGTTTAGAGTTTATTGTTATTGGCAATACTTATGACATACGCTGTTGGCATCGACTTAGGAACGACGAATTCAGTTGTGTCTATCTTTCGCCGAGGAGTTGTAGAAACTATAGCTATTGACGGTCGTTCTACCATGCCTTCTGTGGTTTCCTGGCGCGACGATGGCAGTGTGTTGGTAGGTCAAGCGGCAAAATCGAGGTTGTTGCTAGACCCGGAAAACACGATCGCATCGGCAAAGCGTTTCATGGGAGACCGCAACAAATTCTATCGCATCGGCGGCAAATTCCTGTCTCCCTTAGATATCAGTAGCATGGTGCTGAAGATCCTTGTGGAAGGTACGCGCAAAGCACTTGGTGAAGATATCCGCGACGCCGTGATTACGGTTCCCGCCTATTTTACTGAGGCGCAACGGGAAGATACCAAACGTGCTGGTGAAGAGGCGGGACTGAACGTACTTCGTCTGATTCCCGAACCCACCGCAGCTGCGATCGCCTACGGTCTTGACAAAAACAAAGACCAGACTATCATGGTATACGATCTTGGTGGCGGTACATTTGATGTCTCAATTTTGCTTGTGCAAGGCAATCGCTTCGAGGTGAAAGCGGTAGGCGGAGACAGTCACTTGGGTGGCGACGACTTCGATCGAGCGATCGTAAATTGGGCAAGTCAAACATTTCAAGAACAGACAGGCATTGACTTACAAAACGATCCTAGTCGAGAAGGAACGATCGCACGACAACGCCTCAAAGAAGCCGCAGAAAATGCCAAAATTGAACTTTCAATCAGCGATCGGGCCACGATCGCCATTCCTGACTGTTTGGGTTATCCCCTAGAACTGGAAATTTCTGTATCTGAGTACAACAATTTAATTGCGCCGCTATTGCGACGCACAGTTGATTGCATGAAGTCGGTTTTGCAAGACGCCCTTTTGAAACCGCAAGATATCGATCGCGTGATTCTCGTAGGTGGTTCTACCAAAAATCGCGCCGTCCGGGAAATTGTTGCTAAAGAAATCAAAGAACCTTACACTAGCGATCGCGTAGACGAAGTAGTTGCACACGGTGCTGCGATCGCAGCCGCTAACCTTTCCTTACCAGATCTAGTTCCCCTCGATGTGCTAGATGTAACCGCACATTCACTGGGCGTATCCATGCTCAATAAGCAGGATGAGCTAGTTTTCAAGCCAATTATTCCCCGTCAAACCGCCTATCCCTGCCGACGCGGTATTATCGGTTACACAAATCGCGCCCTCCAAAACGAGATAGACATACCCGTATTTCGCGGCGAAAACAACGACCCCAAATTCAACGAATGCCTGGGTTTGCTTTCCCTGCCTGTATCACCGCCGCATTCTGAAATTGTACCTGTCGCCGCTATTTTCGATCTTGATGCTGATGGCATCATTCACTTTACAGCAGTGCAGTTGCCAGCCATATCGCAAAGCTTATCTATTATAGAGAAAGCCAGAAAAAATCAAGGCGTTGTAGACTTAACTGCCGTGGATTCTTTAGTCGAAAACGGCGAAGCTTACACGAAAGTGGCGAGAATTATGAATAGATAATGGTCAGTTGTCAGTTGTCAGTTGTCAGTGGTCAGTTGTCAGTTGTCAGTTGTCAGTTGTCAGTGGTCAGTTGTCAGTTGTCAGTTGTCAGTGGTCAGTTGTCAGTTGTCAGTGGTCAGTTGTCAGTTGTCAGTTGTCAATCCCCAATCCCCAATCCCCAATCCCCAATCCCCAATCCCCAATCCCCAATCCCCACTCCCCCACTCTCCATTTTCCCATTTAAAAAATGACTATAATTCCCAAACATAGCCCTTATATTGTCGGAATCGATCTAGGAACATCCAACTCAGCGATCGCAGTTTTTATCAAAGGACAAACTGACGTTATCCCAATTGACGGAAATAAAACACTTCCATCTGTATTAAGCGTGCGTGTTGATGGTGAAATATTAGTTGGAAAAGCAGCACGCAACCGTTTAATAATCGACCCAGAAAATACCGTTGCCTCCATCAAGCGCGAGATGGGAGGAAATTGGAAAAAAGAATTTAAAAGTTTACCGGGAAAAATCTACACCCCTACAGATGTCACTGCTGAGATTTTATCGAAATTGGTTAACGGTGCCCAACAGACAGGGACAGTAGATTTGCTTGGCACTCCCCGCTATGCAGTTATCTGTATTCCCGCTAACTTCGACGACACCCAGAAAACTGCCACCCTAGAAGCGGGTAAATTGGCTAATTTGGATGTTCTCTATTTATTAGAGGAACCAGTAGCAGCTGCGATCGCTTATGCTATAGAAAAAGACCGCGACCAAACTATTTTAGTTTACGACTTAGGTGGCGGCACTTTCGATGTCTCCATTCTCCAGGTAGATTCAACTAAAGATCGTCGCGCCGAGTTCAAAATCTTAGCTAAAGAAGGCATTCCCAAACTTGGTGGAGACGACTTCGATCGCAAAATCATGGAAATTGCTGCCCACAAATTCCAAGAAATATCAAAAATCGATATTCTCGACCTCAAGAAAGATTTCGGAATTTCACTAAAAGCTTTGCGCGAAGCACAACAAAAGCTTAGAGATGCGGCGGAGACTGCTAAATGGGAACTGACAGAATCTAAAACTGCCCAAATCGCCATTCCTAACTTAATTAAAGATGAATCCGGTCATGTTCACAATCTGGATATCGAGATCGGACGCAGTGAATTCAACGACGCCATACGCGAACTCATTTTGTCATCAAAAAACGCCGTACAAACAGCGTTAGATAATGCGAAACTAACTATAGAAAATATCTCTCGCATCATTTTAGTAGGCGGGTCTACTAAAGTCCCGCTGGCGCAAGAAATGCTGACCGAAATGTTTGGCAAACCACCATATTCTGACACCGATCCAGACACAGTTGTAGCGCGTGGTGCCGCCATATTTGCCGCTATGTTGAACGTGCAGTCAGATGTCGATATAGGGACAACCGGAGTGACCCCACCCGTACTCGCGATCGCAAACATCGTCACCCATTTCCTGGGTATTGCCACCCAAGGAGGTAAGTTCAGTTGCTTAATAGAAAAAGGGCGCGAAATTCCATCTAATACACCCATAGCAGCGAGCAAAGAGTTTACCACCTCGCGAGACGACATGACAGAATTACGAATTTCTGTTTATCAGTCAGATAGGTTAGCAGAGTTTGTTGATACCGAAAGCGTAAATTGTATTGGCGAATTTTTCCTAAGCGGAATTCCGCCCAAACCGCGAGGAGAAGAACGGATAAAAGTAACTTTTGAAATCGATCGCCAGAATTTACTGAAAGTGAAAGCAAGCAGTTCTAGTTCTGTAGGTGAATTAAAAATAAAAAAGTTATAAAAAAATGAGTGGTAAAAAGGTAAGAAGAATCATAAATAAAAATCAAAGCATCAGAAGCCCCAGAAAAAAATCTGGCGATCGCGATTTGGCTTTGAACAGGCAGTTGCAGTCAGTCGATCGCCGGGTTTCCGAATTAGAAAACCTAGCTAGTAAAATGCTACAAGCGTTGCAGCAGATAGAAAATCGCCTCGCTGTTATTGAAGGAGAAAAAAATCACACATCCCCCATCGTTGCGACAAAATCGGCGGCTCAAATAGACTTAGTTGCTCAATTAGTCGAGTCTGATCGAGTAAATTGCCAAACTGATCGGCAGCAACTTAATAGCTACTACGCTCAAGCGCAACATTGGGCCGATCGTGGTAAAATGCTCTTTGATGCGATCGCCACTACGTTGCAACTTAGCGAAAACAAACTATTTCCTGAATGTCAGAAAGTGAAACAAGAATTACCTCTGGCGGTGCAGGAAAAACTACAAGAAAGAGATAAAGGTTTAGAAATTATTAGTAGAATGCTAGGGCGACTTCTCGAACCGGCACGAGAACTAAACGAAACTGAAACGCCAAAGCGACAGCTACCAAGCGCAAGCGAACAAGAATTGAGCGATATTTTTACAGCAGAGGGAACAAATGAGGAGTCGGCACGCCAAATTATTGACAAAAAACTCAAAGAGATTGGAAATCAACGTTACAAGTACATTGCAGAAATGCGAGAATTAGCAGAAAGACGCCGCCAACGCTGGCTAAACTTTGTAGAAAAGAAAGTGCTGCCAATCCTTGATGGAATCGAAAACGGACAGCGCTATTCTCAACCGCTGGTTAATCAGTTGAAAGATGAATATCCTAATTTAACAATAAAACTGGATATTTGGTTCCAAACTTACATTAATTTGCGGGTAAGTCTCATCCAAGCGCTAGAACAAGTCCAAGTTTATCCTATGCAAGTTAAAATAAAAATGCCAATTGATTACACGCTTCACGAACCATTCGATGTCCAGCCTGACGAGCGATTGCCGAATGAATACATAAAAGAAATCATTCGTCAAGGATACGAATACTCAGCGCCAGATCGTTCCGATCTGCGAGTGCTGCGTCCTGCTCAAGTAGTTGTCGTCAAGAATTAAAATGGGGAAATGTAAATTCCTTTCATCCAAAATACAAAATTGATATATGTTTGTTGATAACGATTTGAATCCGGTTCTGGGAATTGATTTAGGGACTACCTTTAGTGCGATCGCACGCTGGGACGGTAAAGGGCCAAGAATTTATCAAACTCGCACAGGCGACGATACCCTGCAATCCGTTGTTTACGTCGATCCGAAAACAAACGAGCTTCTAGTGGGGAAAGTTGCCTTCAGGAGAGGTCTGATTTACCCAGAAAATATGGCATTTGGGATCAAACGCTATATGGATGACGCCGATCAAAAAATTATCATTGGCGATCGCGCATTTTCACCGATTGAGTTATCTGCCAAAATATTAGAGCGCTTATATAAAGATGTGGCCGATAAATGTCCTGTAAATCTTTTTCAAAGTCGCGGTACAGTTGTCACTGTTCCCTACTATTTTAAAGCTCACCAATGCGAAAATACCCGCAAAGCAGCCGAAATCGCTAACATTAACTGTATCGGGTTAATCCAAGAACCAATTGCAGCTTCTCTTTCCTACGCTTGGCAACTGGTGCAAGCTTGTCCAGAAAAAGAGTTTGCAGAAAATATCCTGGTATTTGACCTTGGTGGCGGTACTTTTGACCTAACTTTATTTCGGTTGGAACAGTCCCAGTCAAAGCTGCTTTTTGAAGTGCTGGCTACGGGTGGCGACGACAGACTTGGCGGTATGGATTTCGATGAATGTTTGTTGGAATTTTTGCTAAAAAAATCCGGTCTGACTCTCAACAATTTATCTCCTTTGGAAGCACGCAAGGCGAGACAGAAAATATTGGAGCAAGTTATAGAGGCAAAGCACACTTTAAGTTCTACCCAACTAGAATATGTTACCGTTACTGATGTTATTCCAGGAAAACATATAGATACAACTGTAACGCGCTCGGAATTTGAGGCTTGCATTCAGTCTTACATAGATAAGATCGATCGCACGATCGATAAACTGTGGATAACAGCTAATATGCAGCCGTCGCAAGTCGATCGCGTCATTCTCGTCGGCGGTTCCAGCAAAATCCCGCGTCTAAAATCCTTAGTAAGCGACCTCATCACTGCCCAAAAAGTGTATGATAATACCAACCCCTGGTTGTGTGTGGCAGAGGGTGCAGCTATATACGCAGCTTACTTGGATAATCGGGAAGTTTTTGGTCGCGACATCGAAATTCGCACACGCACCAGTCACGCTCTCGGCGTCGAAATCAAAGACAAAGAATTCTACCCGTTGATAGCGGCTAATCGCAAAACACCTTGCCAACAAATTCAGATTTTCGGCACCACTGCTGACGATCAAGCTTCCCTGGATATTCATGTTTACCAAGGTTGCGATCGCTTGGTGGAAAACAACACTTTGATTGGTACAATTAGTATTGCCGATCTGCCAAAGCGACGTAAAGGAGAACTGGATATATGGGTGACATTTAATGTCAACGAAGCACAAATGTTGTCAGTTACTGTCCAGGTAGAAGGGTTGCGGAAGGCTGCTAACCTTAAGTTTGCTTAAACTGTGCTACCTTGGATATGTGCCAGTGCATCTCCTAGTAATTACTTAAGTCAAGAACATAGTGTAATTACTTAGACTTTTCTTTAATTTGAAGTTTTGATAAATTTTTTCAGCATCTCGGATCGGGATTGCGGAAAATCCTGTCTTCATACTGATGAAAATACATTGTTATTGAGCCGAGAATTACTCGGTAAAAGGTTTCCCTATGTCAAACAACATTAATGCCAGCACCCAGCCAAATGCCATTGTTTTCATTGACTCCACAGTTCCTGACTACCAGAGTCTTGTTGCTGGGGTTAAACCTGGAACTGATGTAATTATTATCTACCCTACGGGGGATGAAGTCAATCAAATTACTCAATATATAACTTCTCGCAATGAAATAAATACGATTCATATCGTCTCGCACGGCAGTCCCGGTAGCTTGCAACTGGGTAGCAGCACCCTCAATTCGGGCAATCTCCACACATACGGTTCTCAGTTGCAGCAGTGGCGGAATTCCTTAACAGATGATGCCGATATCCTTCTTTATGGTTGCGACGTGGCAGCAGGAGAAGAGGGGATCGCCTTCGTGCAACGATTAAGCGAGTTGACGGGTGCAGATATTGCGGCTTCCCATAACTTAACGGGTAACGCAGCACTGGGCGGTGACTGGAATTTGCAAGTTACCACCGGAAAGATTAAAGCACCATTGGCGTTTGTGGCGAGTGCGATCGCATCCTATCAAGGAATTTTAGCCACTTTCGATGTCAATGCTGGTGATGCTACCGGGCTGATTAATGCGATTACCAATGCCAATGATGAAGTTACTAACCCTGGTACTGACACCATTAACTTATTGGGCGGCACTTACACCCTGACATCCGCCCAACATATAGATGGCGATTGGGGAAACACGGGTTTGCCAGTAATTATCACTCCAATTATCATCAACGGCAACAATTCGGTCATCAATGGCAATAATTCCGACTATCGGATATTGAGGGTTAATACTGGAGGCAACCTCACACTCAATGATGTAACTCTCACGAATGCAAGAATCACCAAGGTCAGCGCTAGCTTCGGAGGTGATGCTGCTGCCTTTCTCAACGACGGCGGCACGGTAACTATTCAAAACAGCACCATTTCTGGCAACAATGCTTATGACGATGGGGGTGGCATTGTAAACTTCAATGGCACGATGACCATTTCCAACTCCACTATCAGCGGCAACAAAGCTTCTGGTAGTGGCAGTGAAGGCGGCGGCGGTATTGAAAATCAGGGAGGCACGCTCAACCTGACTAACAGCACCGTTAGCGGTAACACATCGGGAGGTGATGGTGGTGGTGGTATTCGTAACCGTGCTAGCGGCACTTTGAATATCACTAATAGCACGATCGCTTTTAACACTACTAACAATACTGGCGGTGGGATTTACAATCAGCTTGGCAGCACTACCGTCAAAAACTCGATCGCGATTGGAAATACTGCTAGCATTAGCAACGCCGATGTTTCGGGAACCTTTACCAGCAATAATGCCAACATAATTGGGGCTGTTGGCAGCAGTACCGGGTTTGGCAGCGATATTACAGGTGTAGCTGCCGCCAGCGTAATTAATACCACCCTAGCTATTAACGGCGGCCCGACTAAAACTCACGCTTTAGTTACTGGCAGTAAGGCCATCGATGCAGCTAACGCCGCCGATGCACCCACCACCGACCAAAGGGGAATGCCTCGGCCCAGCGACGGGGATATAAACGGCACCGCAATTGCTGACATCGGTGCTTATGAAGTCGATGTCAATAAAGCGCCAGTTTTAACTGCGGGAACGTCAACTCTACCAACTATTAACGAAGACGAAACTCTTGCCAGCAACACCGGAATGCTGGTTTCCGACCTAATTGCTGGTTTAGCCACCGACGATAACAGCGACCCGTTGGGAATTGCCGTCACCGGAGTGGATAACACCAACGGCGCTTGGCAATTCTCCACAGATGGCACAACTTGGACACCCTTCGGCGCGGTTTCCGATAGCAGCGCCACAATCTTGGGTTGGACATCACTCTACAGCGGCTTTGTCACTGGTACACCCAATAGCCAAGGCTGGTTCCAATTTGGCACTTCTCCTCCTTTTGGCACTCAAACTGCTAGTGGTAACTTGACCAACTTGGTAACTAATTTTTCATCGGCTGCTGGCTACAGCAATTACCAAGCCTTTTCGCCAACTTTAGTCAATGCAGCTTTTCCCATTCTCGATCGCACTAAAGGCTTTACCGTTCGTTTCGATGGCAAACTCAACAGCGAATATCACTCCAGCGATGATAACAGCGACGGACTGATAGACCGTTCTGGTTTGAGCTTGATCGCAGTTAGCAGCGATAACACTAAAGCGATCGAACTTAGCTTTTGGCCGGACGAAATATGGATCAAGAATGATGGCCCGAATGTAACGCCCGTTCCCAACCCCACTAGAACTCTTTTCACTCACAGCACCACAGAACGCGCTTTTCAGTCAACCACTTCCCTGACTCGCTACGAACTCTCAGTTTTAAACAATAATTACACCCTCAAATCCAATGGCACGCCAATTCTCAGCGGTGCATTGCGCGACTATCGGGCCTTCGACTCCGCTGGTGCAGGTTTACCCTACGATCCCTACGAACAGCCAAACTTCTTATTCTTCGGCGATAATACCAGTTCTGCATCGGGTAACTTCGACTTCAAACGCATCGCACTTCAGACAGATACCAGAATTCGCTTCCTTCCCAACACCGACTACAACGGCACAGTCAATCCCGGCATCACTTTCCGCGCTTGGGATACCACCAACGGCCTCAAAAACGGCCAAACAGGGGTGAACGCCTCCGTCAATGGCGGACAAACCGCTTTCAGCAGCACCACTACGACTGCCAGCATCACTATCAACCCCATCAACGACGCGCCGCAGTTCACGAAAGGCAGCGATGTGGCGGTAAATGAGGATGCAGGTGTACAAGCGATCGCAACCTGGGCCACCAATATTCTCCCCGGCCCAGCGACGGCAACAGACGAAACCAGCCAAATTCTAACGTTTACTCCCACCATCACTGGGACAACTGGCGGTTTGACCTTTACATCCGCACCGGCTATTGACCCCACTACTGGCAAACTCACCTTTGAAACCGCACCGAACAGCAACGGTACAGCTACCGTCCAGGTGGTACTCACCGACAACGGCAGCAACATCGCACCGAACGTCAACACCAGCGCCGCGCAAACCTTCACTATCACCGTCAACCCCATCAACGACGCGCCGCAGTTCACCAAAGGCAGCGATGTGGCGGTAAATGAGGATGCAGGTGTACAAGCGATCGCAACCTGGGCAACCAATATTCTCCCCGGCCCAGCTACCGCGATCGACGAAACCAGCCAAATTCTAACGTTTACTCCCACCATCACCGGGACAACTGGCGGTTTGACCTTTACATCCGCACCGGCTATTGACCCGACTACTGGCAAACTCACCTTTGAAACCGCACCGAACAGCAGCGGTACAGCTACCGTCTCTGTGGTACTCACCGACAACGGCAGCAACATCGCACCGAACGTCAACACCAGCGCCGCGCAAACCTTCACTATCACCGTCAACCCCGTCAACGATGCGCCAGATCTAACTGTTCCCAGCAGTCAAACCGTCAATCAAGACACGAATTTAGTCATTGGGGGTATTAGCATTGCCGATGTGGATGCGGGTACTGGTGCTGTAAAAGTTACTGTATCTGCGACTAGCGGAGTCCTGACTTTAAGTTCGACAACCGGACTCACCTTTACCACAGGCGACGGCACAACCGACCCCACCATAACGTTTAGTGGCAAGCTTGCTGATATCAATACTGCTTTAAGCAATCTCACGTATAAAGGTAATACCAACTTTAACGGTACTGACAGTATTAATATCTCCGTAGATGACCAAGGGAATACTGGGAGTGGTGGGAGTAAGACGGATAATGATGCGATCGCGATTAACGTCACCGGAATCCCCGCGCCAGCAGGTTCAGTACTGGTTAACGAAGTCGTCACCGATCCGCAACAAGACTGGAGTACCAACAACTTCAACGGTACTTCCGGCGCAGGCACAATCAGTCAGGGAGTAGACGAATGGGTAGAACTCTACATCGCCAAAGATGGTTTAAACCTAACTAATTGGAAAATCGAACTTCTTGACGGCAGCGATGTCATCGGCGACCTCAGCAACAACGTTGTCACTAGAGCCTTTCAGGTACAAAATTATATCAGTGCAGGCGGCGGTAGCTTTACCAGCACCAAAGCTGGTGACTACTTTGTGTTGGGAAATGTCGCCAGTGGCGGTCAGATGAGTAACAACATCTCGATCGTGCTGAAAGATCACACTGGTGCTGTTATTGACCAAGTGCAGTTGGGTGGTGGCGGCGCACCTAACGGTGCTGCGAGTGCGATCGGAGATCAAGCAGTAGCGAGAGTTCCCAACGCTACAGACACCAACAACGACGCCAGCGACTTCCGCAAACAAGCAACAACCCTTGGTGCTAACAACAACATCCCAGAAATCCAAGTTTTAGAAACTGCTACCAATATTCCCGACAACACAGGTAGCGTCAATTTCGGCACCACTCCTCTGGGTACTGCAATTACCAAAACCTTCACCATCAAAAACACAGGTTTTAACGATTTAACCCTCAATTCCATTTCCCCAATAGGTACTGGTTTCAGCTTAGCGAGTCCCTTCGGCAGCACCACAATTGCCGCCGGTAACTCTACCACCTTTGAAGTTCAACTCGACGCCGCCAATGCAGGCACCTTCAACGGAACTATATCCTTTGGCAACAACGACGCCGACGAAAATCCCTTCAATTTCGATATCAGCGGCGTAGTACAAGCGCCAGAAGTTTCCATTACTCCCGGCACAAATCCGAACGAAGAGGGTGTTACAAATGGCACATTAAATGTTAAACTGAGTACCCCAGCGCCAACTGGCGGTTTAACCATCAACTTCACTCCCTCCGGTACAGCCAACAATCCCGCCGACTATAGTTTTACAGCCGGTACGAATGTTGATACGATTGCGATCGGCAGTATTGTTATTTCAGCCGGAAAAGATACCGCCACTATTAATGTCGTTCCCGTTGATGATAATCTAATCGACCCTGGGGAAACGGTGGATCTCACCCTCACCAACGGCACAAACTACACCGTCAGCGCCACAAATAACAACGCCAGTCTGACAATCATCGACAACGACAGCAGCATCCAATTCTCCCAAGCAAACTATCAAGTATCGGAAGATGGCACAGTAGTTGGTGTCGCCATAACTTTAAACCGAACCGGAGTCACCACAGGCACATCTGATATAGATGTACAACTTGCTAATGGCACAGCAACAGGCGGCACAGATTTCACCGCCACCACACAAACCATCAACTTTGCCGCCAACGAAACCACAAAAACAGTTGTGGTTCCCATCAGCGAAGACAGTTTAGTAGAAGGGAACGAAAACCTCACCCTCACCTTAGCTAATCCCAGTGCAAATACAGCAATAGGAACGCAAAATACTGCCACATTAGAAATCATCGACAACGACAGCAGCATCCAATTCTCCCAAGCAAACTATCAAGTCAATGAAGATGGCACAATTGTTGGTATCGCCATAACTTTAAACCGAACCGGAGTCACCACAGGCACATCTAATATAGATGTACAACTTGCTAACGGTACAGCAACAGGCGGCACAGATTTCAACAACAGTACTATTCCGATTATCTTTGCCGCCAACGAAACTAGCAAAACCGTTGTTGTTCCCATCACCGAAGACAGTTTAGTAGAAGGGAACGAAAATCTCACCCTCACCTTAGCTAATCCCAGTGCAAATACAGCAATAGGAACGCAAAATACTGCCACATTAGAAATCATCGACAACGACAGCAGCATCCAATTCTCCCAAGCAAACTATCAAGTCAATGAAGATGGCACAATTGTTGGTATCGCCATAACTTTAAACCGAACTGGCGTCACCACAGGCACATCTAATATAGATGTACAACTCAGTAACGGTACAGCAACAGGCGGCACAGATTTCACCAACACCACTCAAAATATTATCTTCGCCGCCAACGAAACCAGCAAAACCGTTGTTGTTCCCATCACAGAAGATATTTTAGTAGAAGGGAACGAAAATCTTACCCTCACCTTAGCAAATGCTAGTGCTAATACAATTATTGGTACTCAAAACACCGCCACATTAGACATCATCGACAACGACAGCAGCATTCAATTTTCCCAAGCAAGTTATCAAGTCAATGAAGATGGCACAGTTGTAGGAGTCGCGGTAACTTTAAACCGAACTGGCGTCACCACAGGCACATCTAATATAGATGTACAACTCAGTAACGGTACAGCAACAGGCGGCACAGATTTTACCGCCACCACTCAAAATATTATCTTTGCCGCCAACGAAACCACAAAAACAGTTGTGGTTCCCATCAGCGAAGACAGTTTAGTAGAAGGGAACGAAAACCTCACCCTCACCTTAGCTAATCCCAGTGCAAATACAGCAATAGGAA
>NZ_JAIQZN010000007.1 GCF_023333585.1 Argonema antarcticum A004/B2 | reverse complement strand
AGGGGGAGAGTGGGAGAGGAGAAAAGAAATAAAAATGTTCTTAGGTGAACAAAAGCATAGCAACTCCGAAAGAGCCACAAAAACAGTGACATAAGAAGAATACCATGTCATCAACACGATACGAAACCGACTATCATCAATGGATAAAAGAAACGGTCAACCAATTACGAGAACGGCATTTTCATGAGGTTGATTGGGATAATTTGATAGAAGAGTTAGAAAATATGGGAAAAAGCGATAAACGGGCTGTGTTAAGTTTTTTAACCCGTTTATTAGAACACCTTCTTAAATTATCTTATTGGCAAGTCGAAAAAGAGCATTCAGGGAATCATTGGGCTGCTGAAATTGTCAATTTTCGCGCTCAGATTCAACATCGTTTAGAAGATAGTCCTAGTTTAAAATCTGAACTCGAAGTAATGTATGCAAAAGCCTATCCTGTAGCAGTTAAGTCTGTTTCTAAGCTGTTTTTACTGCCGAATGATGCTCATATTTCCCTAGAACAAGCCCTGGATGAGGATTGGTTTTCTCTTGAAGACGGCTATTAACGTAAGTTGCAAGTTGAGGTAGTAGTTAATTTGCATTCATAATATCGTTGCAAAATTCTTTTAAAGTTGGCTCTCCTAAGTTAGCTTTTTCCAGAGCATCTAAAAAATGTTTTTCAGTGCTATATTTTTTTATTTGTTTGCTGACTTCATTGAAGATAAAATACTCCTTTTTAGTCTGGCCAATAACATACTCGTTATAAAATCTCCAGCGCTTGAGATCGGAAACAAAAACCAATCTCTCTGGGCTCAAATCAGAATTTGAATCAGATGTATCAGATCTCAAGCAATCCCCATCGCCACATAAGTCTCGCCAAGAGTCTGAATGGCTGATAACGTTACCGCCAGGAGTATAAACTTCCCATTCAGCCAATCCGATAGTAGCAGCTCCTTTGTTTGGCGCTAAGCAAAGACAAAGAGTCAAAGTTATAGGTACAGAAAATCGATGTAGTATTTTCATCGGCGATACTTAAGAGCTTTAAATAACTCTAATTTATTAGCTATAACAAGGAAGTCTTTCTCAGGTAGGTTGTTGCGCATTAGCGCTAAATTAAAGAGCGCTAACGCGCAACAACGTACCAAATATTCGATCGCACTCAAAATCTGCTGAAATACTGTTAGGCAACTGCGGATGAGAGCGCCCGCCCAAGTGCTTGCAGTGCTAGATCGATTTCCCGCTCGGTTACAATTAGCGGTGGTACAAATCTGAGGACTTTGGGGCCAGCCGGAACGAGCAACAAACCTTCAGCCATCGCCGCTTTCACCACATCAGCGGAAGTTAGTTCGATGTCTGCTTTCAACTCCATACCGTCAATCAAACCCCAACCGCGCACTTCGGCAATCAAGTTAGGATATTTGGAGGCGATCGCTCTTAATCCAGCCCTTAATTGTTCCCCTCTCTCCTGCACGTTTTGCAGAATGTTCTCGCGTTCTAGGGTTTGACAAACCGTGAGAGAAACTGCACAAGCAAAAGGATTTCCGCCGTAGGTGCTGGCATGATCTCCAGGCCCGAAAACAGCGCAGAACTTCTTACAAAGAGTAGCACCGATCGGGATACCGCCGCCCAATCCCTTCGCAGAAGTGAAGATATCCGGTTCAATTCCCAGATTCTCATATCCCCAGAACTTGCCGCTGCGCCCCATACCCACTTGCACTTCATCCATAATCAGGAGAATGCCGGTTTCATCGCAAATTTGGCGTAGCTGCTGGAAGTATTCGACATCTCCCGGACGAACACCGCCTTCACCTTGCAAAGCTTCCATGAGAATGGCGCAAACCCTTTGATCTCCGGTGTCTAAATCTGCGATCGCATTTTTCACCGCCTCAATATCGTTATAAGGAACATAGTCAAATCCCGGCATCAACGGGTCGAAATTCTTCTGATACTTCGGCTGACCCGTGGCTGTAATCGTCGCCAGCGTGCGACCGTGGAAACTGGCGTGCGCCGTCAAAATCACCGGCTCTTTTATTCCCAAGACCGTGTGAGCGTATTTCCGAGCCAATTTAATCGCCCCTTCATTCGCCTCCGCTCCTGAATTGCAGAAAAATACGCGATCGGCACAAGAATGTTCCACCAGCCATTTAGCCAGTTCACCTTGCACGGGGATGTAATACAAATTAGAAACATGGTGCAGCGTCTTGATTTGGCGAGTCACCGTTTCTACTAAAGCTGGGTGGGCGTGTCCTAGAGTACAAGTGGCAATTCCAGCCACAAAGTCCAGATATTCGCGCCCATCCGTATCCCAAACCCGACAACCTTCCCCCCTCTCCAAAGCGAGGGGAAATCGTCCGTAGGTTGTCATCACGCAGTCGTCAAAGTTGGCGCGATCGAATACGCCAGACATAACTGGTGCTGACTCTGCGGGTATAGTGGGATTCTCAACCAAAGTTTCAATGCTCACTGACTCAATCCTTATATTTAAACTTCTTTTGAAAACTGTTGCACTGGATTCTTGGGCAGATTAATGAAAGGCTGCTATTTGTGTACTAGCAGCGTATACCAGTAACCTAAACCTCATGTACGGTATTGTATCCCCAGACAAAGTAGTCGTATCGTGCTTTCTGCAACACTTTATGGTAGCAAGTTTAAACTTTACAGGCCAAGCGGATCATGGAAAAGTTGCGGAGTTAGTCACCATTCTGATTATTCTTCTGCTGGTGGCGACGGCTGTTGCTTTACTGTCCCGTCGCTTTCGTATCCCTTATGTTACGGGTTTGGTATTAGCGGGCTTAGCAATCACCGAGCTATTACCTCGTCGCATCGGACTGGATTCTTCGCTGATTTTAAATCTCTTTTTACCGATTCTGCTGTTTGAGTCGGCTATCAATACTGATATCAGCCGCCTGCGAAGCACGATTAAACCGATCGTACTTCTAGCTGGGCCTGGTGTAGCGATCGCTTCTGGAATCACTGCGCTACTCCTAAAACTAGGGCTGGGGCTAGCGTGGATACCCGCACTGCTGACCGGAACGATCCTCGCCATTACCGATACGGTTTCAGTGATTGCCGTTTTTAAAGAGGTTTCTGTACCTCCCCGACTTTCCACAATTGTAGAAGGGGAAAGTTTATTTAACGACGGTGTAGCCCTCGTTCTCTTCAGTTTAATTTTGAAAGTTCATTCCACAGGTTCGGTAACTTTTCTAGAGGGAATTCAAGACCTGTTTGTGGTGATTGTCGGAGGAACTCTCGTCGGGTTAGCCTTGGGTTATTTAAGTACGGGTTTATTTGTCCGTTCCGACGATCCTCTCAGCAGTATTTTACTAACGGTAGCGATCGCATTAGGAGCCTATCAAGCTGGGGAATTTCTGGGTGTTTCCGGCGTAGTTGCTGTAGTTGTCGCTGGATTAATGGTGGGAAATCTAGGGATTTCTCGCAGCGTATCGGCTTCCAGTCGAATCACCTTGTTCAGCTTTTGGGATTATGCCGGTTTTGGTGTCAATACATTTATTTTTCTGCTCATCGGTTTAGAAATCGATCTGCTCACTTTCTGGAAGACTTTGCCAGCAGTTCTGCTAGCGATTCTGGCTTATCAAGTGGGGCGATTTCTCTGTGTTTATCCCTTGTTAGCTACGGTGCGTTTGTTCGATCGTCCGATTCCGTTTCGTTGGCAGCACGTTCTCTTTCTAGGTAATATCAAAGGCTCTCTTTCAATGGCTCTTGCCTTCAGCTTACCTGCAACAATACCTGGGCGAGAGGAATTGATCGCGTTAGTATTTGGTAGCGTGCTGTTATCTCTTGTAGGACAAGGGTTGAGTTTGCCTTGGCTGGTGCAAAGATTGAAGTTAACTCAATTTTCCGAGTTTCGTCAACAAACAGAGGAATTGCAAGCTCAGTTGATGACTGCTAAAGCGGCTCAAGATGAATTGGATAGTTTATTGAAGGCAGGAGTTTTACCGAAATCTATTTACGAAGAAATGCGATCGCCTTATCAAGTAAAAGTTGCATCTGCTGAAAAAGCACTGCGAGACCTTTACAACCGCCGTCCAGAGGAATTAACTGCTACCAGTAGCGATCGCATAAAACTCGATGCCATTCGTCGGCGTTTGCTACTAGCAGAAAAAGGCGCATTAAGCGACGCAGTGCGTAAGCGAATTTTATCAGAAGAAATCGTGCGAGGCAGGATACAGACCATTGATGAGCAGTTGTTGAAGTTAGAAGATGATTAGAGATAATCTAAAAAGTAGATTTTGGATATTTTTTACCGCAGATGAATGCAGATAAACGCAGATAAACGCAGATAAATCCTGATGTTACTGGATGTGGTCAAAACCCGTTGGTAGATTTTTTCTGGTTTCCTCCTGTCCCTTTCCCCCTCTTCCCTTTCCCCCTCTTCCCCTAGCCCCTAGCCCCTTTGCCCCCTCCCCTAGCCCCTCTTCCTAACACCCTTCAATAAAATCAATCATTTGATGCAATACTCCCGGCTTGGTAACTATTAGTATCGTTGAACCGGACTCTAATACGGTACTGCCGTTGGGAATTTCTAAATCCATCTGAGGATGGGGTTGATAACCAATAATCAGAGAACCTGTGGGGAAGCGGGGGTCTTGAGCGATTTCGGCAATGCTACGACCAACTACGTTGCATCGTCCTGCAATAGATAACTTTAAAACCTCGATTTGACCCTGCTCAAAGTGCATCATTGATTCCACTTGCGGATACTCGATCGCATTTACCATTGTGGAAACCGCTAGATCGATCGTACTGATAATATGATGTGCCCCAGCAAAGCGTAGCGGTTCTTCAAAATCGCGATGACGCATCCGGCTGACAATGTGGGAGGCTCCGTAGTGCTTGGCAAGCGTCACTATTGCCAAATTTAAAGCATCGCTCCGCAATACAGCAGCCACAGAGTCGGCTTTCCTAATTCCTGCTTCCAGCAACACCTCTGTACTCACGGCGCTACCTTCAAAAGCCATTGCACCCACTTGTTCGCGAGCATAACGACAGGCATTAGGATCTATATCAATCACGGCGACAGTATGCCCAATTTCTACCAGCTTCTGCGCCAAATTTAGTCCGACCAGTCCGGCTCCACCAATTAATACATACATTCCTGACCTCCTTTACTATCTGATTGAATATAGTTATTGTTATTCTGCCTTTGTGTATTATCGAACTCTTTACCAACAACTGTTACTTACGTGAGCCCACGCGCTTCATTCGATTCTCAATCAGACATAGAGCGCAAATATCAACGCCTCCGACAGGAGTTGATTATAGGTGCGATCGCACTCGGTTGCGTTTTCCTGATCGGCACGCTGTGGTATCGTTTTGTCGAGGGATGGCGTTGGCTGGATTCGGCTTACATGACGGTAAGCACTCTAGCTACCGTTGGTTTTGGAGAGATTAATCCTTTAGGCGATCGCGGACGGCTGTTTACCATCATACTGATCGCGATGGGAGTAATCAGCATCGGCTATATCGTTAACCGCTTTACAGAAGCCCTAATTCAAGGCTATTTTCAAGAAGGAAGACGACTTCAACAACAGCGACGTTTGGTGGAATCTCTCTCGGAACACTACATTCTTTGTGGATTTGGACGCACCGGGCGTCAGATTGGCATGGAATTTCAGGCGGAAGGCATCCCTTTTGTGATAGTAGACTTGAATCTGGAATCTGTCCAAGCTGCACAGCAGATGGGTTATATTGCCATGCAAGGGGATGCCACTCTAGATGATACTTTGCTCAGGGTGGGCATTGAACGGGCAATCTGTTTAGTGGCGGCGCTACCCTCAGATGCAGAAAATCTCTACACCGTCCTCTCAGCAAAGACGCTCAATCCTAAAATAAGAGCGATCGCTCGCGCCAGTACGGAAGAAGCCGTCACAAAGCTGCAAAGAGGCGGCGCTGATGCGGTAGTATCCCCCTACATCACCGGCGGCAAACGTATGGCTGCTGCCGCCCTCAGACCGCAAGTAATGGATTTTGTGGATGGGATTCTCACGGGAACCGATCGCGCTTTTTACATGGAGGAATTCCGACTAGATGCGGATGTTTGCCCTTATGTAGGTCAAAGTTTAAGGGATGCGCGGTTGCGATCGCAATCCGGTGCCTTAGTTCTCGCCATTCGTCGCGCCGATGGCACTCTGATTGGTGGCCCAACCGGCGAAACCTTATTACTCTCCGGCGATGCGATGATCTGCATGGGTACAGCTGAACAACTGCGCGACCTCAACCAAATTCTAGGGCCGATCGGTTCTAAAGCTAAAGCACTTCGATTGCCAAAACATACTTAAAAATGCTTTGGCCAAAAATGCGATCGGTTATTGCCTTTTGGAAAATTAAACAACCGAGCTACTAACTCAGAAATATAGGTGACAGGGTAGTTCCTTATCTTGATGGCGCGAGCCTTGGTGCTGTCGTCTTAATTGGGGAAATGCGATCGGACTGATTGCTGTAACAGTCAATTCATGGGATATCTCATGCGTAACTTCTTTCTTTTCTGTTTGGCTTTACAGCGGTTCCCGCTGTAGTTTTAGTTTTGGTAGGGGCTAACATGGCATCTAGAGAATCTTTTAACAACAATGCCGTTGAAGCGGATGGCATCCGTATGGAAATCTGGGAACCAGATTTTATAGTGCTGCCTATTCCAAAAAACAGACTCGGTGCTAATACCCCTGTACAGATTAATGTTTACATTACTAACAACACAGCAACGCCCTTTCCCTTTATCTATGATACCTTGATTCCAGAACTCGTGAAGGCAGACGGTAAAGCACTACATCCACAAAAACTGATAGACAGACAGATTACAACTAGCCAATATAATGGCATTTTTATACCGCCGCATCGGGGCTATGCTCTGGTTCGCTCTTTAATTGCAAAGCTCTGCCAACGGAAGTATTCGACCTCTGGTTTGAAGATGTTTGGATGGGTATGGTGCATACTCCTTTCGTGGAGTTTCGCCTTGTTCAGTCTTGAAACGAAAGTGCATTCACAATTGCCATAAAGATTTGAATTCAGAAAAGGACTATTTGTTATTTCTTAGAAACTTGAATCTTAAGGGAGCTACAAAAAATGCGATCGCAATACCATTACCTAGTTTTCTTGACATTCTCAGAGTACGGATGAGGTTAACCGCTAATTTTACCGTTTATTCATAAATAAATTCAGTAATTTTTACTGACTAAATTGGGTTTAAACTTAGGGAGAGATTTTTGTTAAATTCAGTATTTTCTCTAATTGATTTACCTGGAGCTTAAAAGTTAACATTTTGAAAAATTAAACGGAGCGAGCTACTAACTCAGAAATGTAGGTGACAGGGTAGTTCCTTATTTTGATGGCGCGATTCTTGGTGCTGTCGTCTTAATTGGGGAAATGCGATCGGACTGATTGCTGTAACAGTCAGTTCATGGGGATATCTCATGCGTAACTTCTTTCTTTTATGTTTGGCTTTTACGATTCTGAACCTGCCCCATTCTCCATAATAATTGGCAGTAGTGGTGGCGGTGGAGTCAGCAGACCTAGACCATTTATTTCTTTTTATTCTAGCTTCTGTAATTTTTGAGGTAGTAGTATTGAGTCATATACCAATAAGATTGACTGCATCTGGAGATGTGGAAATTAGGAGAATAGTCAACATGACATCTGGGAAATCGACTAATAGTAACACCGTTGAAGTAGATGGCATCCGCTTTAAAACTTTAGTGCCAGAGCGTGTGCTAATGATTCCTACTAGGGAGGATGTCAAAACTCCCGTGCAATTCGGGATTCGCGTCACTAATCTTTCGTCAATCCCCTATCGCTTTATATTCTTTGGCTTGATGCCAGAACTTCAAGATGCCAAGGGGGTAGTAATAGAGCGCACTTGGGGAAGAAATGCCACCAAAGCCCCACAAGAAGCAGATTTTCTATTGGCTATGCCTGGAGAGAGTTTGGCATTCTTTGTGGAAGGCCAGTTGTACTGCTATCAAGACAAGTTTGGACTCGGAGGCTATGAAAGTTCGGGCGGAGCTTGGGCTTTTCGCACCCTCAATCCAGGTCGATATCAAGTGCGGTTCACTTATGAAAATCGAGACGCCGTGAGAAAAATCTATTACGGAGGAAGTGTGGAAGGACTTTGGACGGGAAAGGCGTCTACACCTTGGGAGGAGTTCCGCCTAGTCTATTGATGAACTGAAATTAAATCGCCATTACTGTCTAGATTTTGTTTCGCGCCAAAACTGCTATTTCTTTGGAATCTAATAGGTATAGGAGTTACAAAATGCCATCACGACGATATTCTCTGCTTGGATTGGCGATCACCTTGGTAGTAACGTTTACTGGACAGTCCGGTGTTGCTTTTACTATCAATTATCCCCCTCCAGACGGAAGATCTAATGCCTTTATTCGTTACAACGAGCGCGATTATGAGGGCGAAGCGTATTTAGTCGTTGCAGAAGAGATTGAACGAGGTGGAACGAATGAGCTTTGGCAATTGCTAAACGATTTTTCTAGTAGGTATCCGGGACGCTGGGAATTTCAACGTGCTGAGAATGACTTACAGGGTAGCTTTAATCTCCTAAATTATTACATCTGCGGCCCACAAACTACAGATTGTGGAGCAGAAATAGATGATCCTGTATCAGGAGGTGTTGGGGCTATGCTTGATTTGCGTTACTATCCAGTTCTATTAACTGGCGACCCCGTACCCGACCCCACGGGTATTACTAGGCGAGTCCAATGGATTCAACGGGTGTACAGTAACCATAGCCTCAACCCCGATCGACATGGTTCTATTGAAAACGTTCTCGATATTAATATTGGGCAAACTACCCCATACTATTCCGGTGTTGCGGGAAACGGAATTGACATACCCCCCATCCCGCACAGATTTTTTACAGACGTACCATACAGAGTCGATCCTGTGGAAAGCCATTTTTGGGATGCTGAACTCTACTTGGTTGAAGAAACGCAAGTTCTGGGAAGCCAGAAAAGGATAGTCACGATTTATAACGGAATGAAATGGGGTTGGAGAAACGTCAGCCGTCCAAAACCCACCAAAACATTTTCCAGCACCCTAACCTCCGGTTCTCAAACAGACAAATTCACCCTAGATAAACTCACCCCCGGCAGCTACTTTTACGGCTGGACAAATAACAGCATCCCCTCAAATCGCTGCAATCCAAACACACACTTAGGCGCATATTCTAGTTCTGGGTATAAATACGACGACGACAGCAGTCCAGTAGGAGACGGTTTCGCTTCTGCCCTAGCAGGAATTGTCCCCGACAGTGGCATCATCGACCTGTTTGTTGGTGCTAACGGTGGTCGTCGTGGAGAAGACAAAGGCAGCTACGAATTGAACGTCAAAGTCTACGATTCTGAACCTGCCCCACCCTCCATCATAATTGGCAGTAGTGGTGGCGGTGGAGTCAGCAGACCTAGACCGGGCAACACACAACAAAACCCCATACTTCCAAATCGAAGTGACGGTAACTGGCAAGTCTTCTCAAACGTTCCCGGCTGTCGCTGGTACGACCCCCACACCACTCACGGTTTTGAATTCCAAGCATTAGAAGATACCCTATTTACGGAAATTCTCGACTTCCCCGTCGGTCTTGACAACCGCTTTACTGTAAGAGTAGGAGACGCCATCTTGGGAGAATTTGGCCCTGGAGATAGCGTCGATTTTGTCTCCTTACTGGGTGAAGCAGTTTCTCATTTCAAAATCACCGATATCGATGCTTTAATTGGTGAAACAGAATCAACTGCTTTTCCAATTCAATTGGCATTTAATCAGAGCGTAGGTAGTTTTCAAATGCGTGCAATTCAAGAAACACCTGAACCTAGACGCATACCCGAACCTCCTGCTATTTTGGGTTTATTCATGCTAGGTGCGTGGGGAGTATTTCAAGGGCTAAAAATTAAGAATGGGAAATAGCAATGAAACATCTTTACACTTTGCTCTTTGCTCTCAGTATCATTCTCATCAATCCTTGGGGAAGTAGTCGAGGCGAAATTTGGACGCACCCAAAAGTCTTTGCTGTCCTGCTAATTACTTTATTAAATCTTTCAATTTTATGGACAAAGAGATTTGATATAAGCATACCGCGTCATTGGAAAATTAGCAAACTGCTGTGGGAAATATTTCTCGGAATAGGACTAATTTCAACGATGTTCAGCCCCTTTCCTCTCCGTTCTTTATTCGGTCAAAACGAGATGGGTGATGGGTGGTTTTATTGGTTGCTAATTGCTGCTTTCACCCTCAGCAATACCTTGGTGTTAAGACATCGCCCATCAATAGCTATTCCCCAAATCCAAGGTTTGCTCATCGGTGGAGTGATTCTCGCACTTAGTATTTTCCCCCAAGTTCTTAACTGGAAAATTGACTATACTGCCACATCAGGTCAACTGTTACGGGACAATATTTTAGGGAGTACCATTTTCCAAGCCCAGCAGCCGATCGGTTTGTATTCCCATCGGGGTCATGCGGCTTTTGTATTAGCAGCAGTGGTAATACTGGCGATCGTAGCTTGGCAGCGGCGGTGGATAAGCGATCGCAAATTTATAATTAGTTTGGTATTAATTATTCCAGCACTGCTATTAGCTCAAACTAGGGCAGCAGTATTAGCCCTGTTAATAGCAACTGCTTACCTGTTGGGAAGAAAATATTATAAGTTGTTAATCCCTGTGGCTTTGGTTTGTCTGGTGGTAATAGGAATTACTACTAGCACCAGAAAAATTGCTGGGTTGCCTGCAATTAAACAAATCACTTCAGACCGAATTTATTTGTGGCAGCTATCAGGATTGGGAATAGTTCAACGTCCCCTACTCGGATGGGGTTTTGATGGTTTCGGTATTGCTTATCCCTATATTTCAAACCAGAAATGGACACCTCGAATTGTGCAACTGAATGAATTCAGTTTTGACTACGTTAATAAAGAAGGGCGGGTTGAAACGAAACCGATAATCTCAAGTAAAGCCCACAATCTGATTCTGGACACGATTTTATCTGTAGGCGTTGCGGGGATGCTTTGTTACGGTGCGCTGTTGGGTTTCTGCTTATGGTGTGTTATGCTGTCTCCAAGTCGCGGTATGGAGGTGGTGGCTTACTGCTATCTTTTCTTTACCTTCACTTGGTTTGAGTGCGCCCAGTTTACTCATTTAGCTTGGTGGGCACTCAGTTTCAATGTCAGGAATGAAGAAAATAATTGTTCCGCTACTTGAGTGTTAGACATAGCGAGTGGAAGGATTAGACGAACTCCTATCGAGAGGTTGCGAGTTGTGAAAATATTACCTCGCCAGCTATCCCGAAGCACTGCAAAAGCTGCAAGTATGCCAAAAGCTGTTTCCTTCCTTTCTGCCAGAAGAATAGCTATTGCAGTATCGAGGAAGCGATCGCACAAAATACGGCCCGATCGCTTTCAAGGCACGACCTCTATTTGTTGGGAAAAATTGGTAACCTCAGCTACGAATATTATAACACAAAAGTGTTATATTTAGGTTATTTAAGTTTATCCAAATTTTAACAAACTTATGGCAACCGACTTGATACCAGTTCCCAATTGGTTCTCCTGGGAAAACCAAGGTGCAGACATAGCAATTGCCGACATCGATGGCGATGGAAGACCGGATTTAATTATCTTCCAAATCGATAACCCACCGGGTGCCAATCGTGGGCTTTATCGCATTGGTCGCAAACTAGATGAAAATGGCCTTGTCACAGGTGGATGGAGTGACTGGATCGAAATTCCCGGTTGGCAATCCTGGGAAAATCAAGGTGTAGGCATCGCAATTGCCGACCTCGATGATGATGGAAGACCGGAATTAATCGTATTTAAAGTTGATAGTCCACCTAATCTAAATCGGGGTCTTTATCGCATTGGTAAAAAGTTAGATAAAAATGGTATAGTCACAGGCGGTTGGAGTGACTGGATCGAAATTCCCGGTTGGCAATCCTGGGAAAATCAAGATGCCAGCATAGCAATTGCCGACTTAGATAATGATGGGAGACCGGAATTAATTGTCTTCCAAATTGATAATCCAGACAATGCAAATCGGGGACTTTACCGCATTGGTCGCAAACTCGATGAAAATGGTATAGTCACAGGCGGATGGAGTGACTGGATAGCAGTAGATTGGTTTTCTTGGGAAAATCAAGGCGCAAGTATTGCAGTTGCCGACCTCGACGGCAATGGACGCCCAGAATTAATCATCTTTCAAATAGATAACCCCCCCGGAGTTAATCAGGGATTTTATCAAATTGGTTGGAATCTCGATACTGCTGGCAATGTGACCGAAGGTTGGAGTCCTTGGGTGCCAGTTCCATTATTTTCCTGGGAAAATCAAGGTGCAGGCATTGCAGTTGCCGACTTAAAAGGTAAGGGACGGCCTGAATTAATCTTCTTCCAAATCGACAACCCGCCGCAACTAAATCAGGGATATTATCAAGTTCTAGACCTGAATATTGACCTCGATCAAGCCGCTAATCAAGGCATTTGGAGATTATTACCTTATAATTCGCAACTATTGGCAGTTCACGCTGCTGTTTTGCCTACCAACAAGGTGTTATTTTTCTCAGGTTCTGGCAACAATCCTGCCAATGCCAACAACAATTTCCGCAGCGTTGTCTGGGATTATCAAAAAGGTACATTTTTTACTCCCCAAACTCCCGTAGATTTCTTCTGTGCTGGACATTCTTTTCTGTCAGACGGTTCTCTTTTGGTCGCAGGTGGAACAAAACAATATGACTTCGGACATCCATTTTTTGGATTGAGAGATGCTTTTATTTTTGATGCCTTTGCTGAAAAATGGAAACCTCTACCGCAAATGAAAGGTGGTCGCTGGTATCCAACTTTGGTAACGCTGGGTGATGGTCGAGTTTTAGCTGTTTCTGGACTAGGAGAAGATGGCAATCTCAATTTAATCCCAGAAATTTATTCCCCACAAACGAATACTTGGACGGCTTTTGGACAAAATACCAGTCAATTGCCGATGTATGCACACCTTTTCCTGTTACGTGATGGCAAAATTTTCTATTCTGGTGGTCAATATGGGAATAATAATGAGGTGACACCACGGTTATTAACTTTGCCAACAAATCCGACGCAACCTATCACAGAAGTAGAAGTACCTGGGTTAATCGGTCACCTGGAACAAGAACACCGGAATCAATCTGCTAGTGTAATATTACCACCTGCACAAGAACAACGAGTAATGCTAATAGGTGGTGGTGCGTTTGAAGGTGGAAATCATCACGCAGTTGAGGCACATAAGAAGGTGAATATTGTTAATTTAGCTGCGGCTAATCCCACTTATCAAGCAGCAACACCTTTGAATTTTCCTCGAATGCACTTGAATGCTGTATTGTTACCCGATCGCACTGTGTTGGTTTGCGGTGGTAGTAGCTTGAATGAATCGCGGGTACAAGCAACTTTGGCAGCAGAAATTTACAATCCAGTCACGAATACTTGGACAATAGCAGCAACTTCGAGAGTGGAGCGATTATATCATTCTATCGCACTACTTTTACCAGATGGCAGAGTAATTACAGCCGGGTCAAATCCAGCGCGAACTGATGATGAACTGCGACTGGAAATGTATTATCCGCCGTACCTATTCAAGGGCGCAAGACCAATCATTGAAAATGCTCCCGAACAGTTAAAGTATGGTGATAATTTGGAGATTAAAACACCGCAAGCTGGGGAAATTCAATGGGTAAGTTTGATTAAACCTGGATCGACTACTCATGCTTTTAATACAGGACAAAGACTGGTGGATTTAGAGTTTAGTCTCGGTGTTGCTGGTAGTCTGAAAATAAAGGTTACGAATGAGCAGAATGTAGCACCACCGGGCTGGTATATGTTGTTTATGATTGACCGCCGTGGAGTGCCTTCTGTGGCGAAATGGGTTCAATTAAAATAGATAGTAACTCAAGTTGCTAGTTATCAGGTTATGGGTTTTCGCTCCCCCTCGCATCCCCCTTTTTAAGGGAGACTTTGAATCCGGTTCCCCCCTTTTTAAGCTATGCCTTACTCACATCTTTCTTAACAAAGGAGAGACGGCTTAAGCCGTCTCTCCCGGCGGGCAATCGCTCCGGGGGAGTATTATTGACAAAATGAACCGAATCAAGTAATACGAGAATTACGGTAAAAGAGGCGAGTCAGGAACTATGACGGCACAATGGGCAGTAGCAGAACTACAATTTGCTTGTTTGGGCGATCGGCGTCGCGTACAACGACTGGTGCGTATTGTGTCGGACTTAGCCTCACAGCCCCATGCCAGTGTGCCACAAGCATCAGGGGACTGGGCAGCCACCCAGGGGACTTATGACTTTTGGTCATCTCCACGAGTCTCCTCAGACGCGATTCGCCAAGCCCACCAAAGAAGTACCTTAGAACGTCCCCACTGAATCTCCCCCAAGTTTAAGTAATTGTATTCGTTGGATTGCGAAACTAGGTGGATTTTTGGGGCGTAAAGGAGATGGTGAACCGGGTGTCAAGACACTGTGGCGAGGCTGGCAACGTTTGCATGACATCGCTTCTACATGGAAATTAGTTTCCACCCATTCCCCCCCGGATGTCAAGCCGGATTTTGTTAAGAAAGATGTGAGTAAGGCATAGCTTTTTAAGGGGGGTTAGGGGGGATCGAACCGACAATATTTGTAACTAGCAACTTGCGTTACTATCTATTTTATGATTTGGTATGATTAGATAACTGCTACTTTACCTCAAAAATTTATTAGGAAAAAACCATGCTGAAAAGTTACGAAGCGATTTATGAGAATGGTCAGATAAAATGGCTGGAAGAACAGCCACAGGTGGATTATGCTCGTGCGATCGTGACCATTCTTGAAGAAAATACATCTCAGGTAAAGCGTCGAATCCCTCCTGCTTCTCTAGCAGGTAAAGTTAAAATATTGGGAGACATTGTTAGTCCTATCGTTGATGAGCAAGATTGGGAATGTCTGAAGTAATCGTCCTCGATACACACATTATCGATCGCAATGAAAATTATTCTGCTAATTGCAACAACATTATACCAAGCGATCGCTTGCTGGATAGAAGACCGAAAAAGACCACCAGGTCAAATATTTGACGTAGGTGGATATCGTTTACATCTTTATGTTACAGGAAAAGCTGCACCAACAATTGTCTTAGACCACAGTTTGGGAGGAATTGAAGGCTATTTCCTTGCTGAAGAGTTAGGGAAGCTAGCACGAGTATGTATATACGATCGGGCTGGATACGGCTGGAGCGATCCTAGCCCCCATCCGCGCACCAGCAGTCAAATCGTAACAGAATTAGATGCGTTACTTACGCAAGCAGGAATCGAACCACCTTACATTTTAATAGGAAATTCTTTCGGCAGTTATAACGTGCGTTTGTATGCCGATCGCTTTCCCGATAAAGTCATTGGTATAGTTCTTACCGACGGGCTATATGAGAAAGAAATGCTTAAAATGTCTGTTCAGCTAAAAGCTTTAAAGATATTTTTTATATCTGGTTTTGCCATGTCTATTTTAGGATCGAGTATGGGAATTATTCGGATACTGAAAATCTGCGGGATATTTGAGTTACTAAAACCCGAACTAAAGAAATTTACCACTAATTCACTGAACTTTGTAAAGCGCTCCTTTTGTCGTCCCAAACATTGGATGACAATGCTCCGAGAGATGTTAAACCTGGATAAGAGCGCCCATCAGATTAGTTTGACCAAAGATTTAGGTGCATTACCGCTGGTGAGCATTAAAGCAAATTCTTTTTTTAAACCTTCCTTTTGGACTATGTTTATCCCTTTACAAGGGGCGAATCAGCTACGAGATAAAATGCTTATGGAAATTCTAGAACTATCGAAAAACTCAGTTCAACTTGAAGCAAATAACAGCGGACATTTTGTATGGATAGACCAACCTAAATTAATTGTAGATGCTGTAAAGATAGTTTTAGATAAAGTCGATCCTTCTCATCTACGCTCTTAAAAGAAAGCCTGCTAACAATTAAATTAAAACAGACTCTACTGCCTGATTCAATATGACACTTTCAAAATTACTGCCGATCGGTCTGATATCATTAGGATGTTGGCTCGGAGCTTGTGGACAGTCTCAAATCTCAACCCAGCCGAATCGCGCGATCGCAGCATCTGTTAAACAATCTCAGTCTGTATCCGATACACCAGCTTCAGCAGCACAACCAGCGAAACCCGGTAAGCAGATTGGGCCAGCGATTGATTGCGACAATGATGAGCAACAAGACGACATCCGCATGGATTATGACGGCGATGACATCCCGGATGAGTGCGTAATCAACCAGATTGAGCCGATCGCGAATGAGACAAATTATGCTAAAGAGTGGGAAGAACTTCAGAAACAACCCTGCGAAAAAGCAGAAAAGATTAAAGATAAAGTTAACTACATCATCTGTTCCATGAAAGGAAGCGGACAAATTGTCAGCTTATCAAAAAGAACTTTGCAGTCAGACAGGTAGAGATGGTAGTACAAAACAGACTCAGTATCAATGCTGCAATCAACCATATACCAAACCATGCTACTCCACCCATTGACCCTGATTCTGAAGGTTCCTGGTTGTAATTACTCAACCACTCAAGTAGTGTAGTAAGAAACATTGCGGCGATCGGCCCAATTAACAGCCCAACAAACCAAGCTATTGGTAGCAAAACCAACTTCCAGATCAAGCCCAATTTGATGAATGTCTGATAGCCGATCCATAGAGATGGCCCAAAAAATAGCAGAAGTAATACAGCTATTAAACCTAGATTCATAATTCTTTATTTTTCAAAACGTCAGTATACTATCTGTGCCAGTTGCGTAAGTCCGGTTTTCGCCATTTTTCTACACAGGGTCTATCACCCCTGCGAATCTACCTTCTTAACCTCCTCCAAAGCTAGCCCTAGCACCTCTGCAATTTGCTCATTGCTCAAACCAATGAGCCGTAATTTACTAACCAGACATTAGCTTCGCTGGAGAGGGTAGCTGTGGGTGGACTATTCGATTGGTCGATTTCCTAGCGAATAATACCTAGATATGGAGATTTAAAGGTATGAATCTTCTACCAGAAGAAGAAGTCTTATACGATAATAAAAATTTAGGGTTGATACTAACTACGCACAGAGTTAGAGCGGACGGGTATTCATTTGGCAATTATTTTCTCAGAAGTATTATGCTAGAAAAAATAGCTTCTGTAGCGGTTGCTAAAGTAAGCTATCCTGGGTTACTTTTTTACGGTGTACTGTTTTTTGGTGTTGGTCTGTTTTTCTTTGTATATAACTCCAACTTCTTTTATATCTCCCTAATAGGTTTAATTCTAGTGTTTGCTTATTTTATCACAATTAGAAAAGTTCTTGAAATTGCTTCTTGTGGCGCAGTTATTCGTATAAATATACCAGTTAGCATCGATATGAAAGAAGTAAAGCAGTTTATCGAGATATTGGAAGATGCGAAAGATGCAAGATACATGATTGGTAAACACGATATTCTTCCAAACTATAGCGGCGCTCGACGGTGGTAATCATGGTTCGTAACCGATCGCATTGACTATAGAGCAATAACATCATTCTATCATAGATTTGGGTGTGCGGTGAAGTTGGCGCGATCGGGAAGTTATAATCATCTATGATTTTGAACTGATTCATGTTAAAATTAATGCAGAAAATCTGATCTTAGTGATTAATAATCTCAAAGATGCCTCCTAGAGATACATTTCATGAACTCGTCAAGACTGCCCTTGAGCATGAGGGTTGGACAATTACTCATAACCCGTATCATATCGATCTAGGATTTGTTGATTTTTACATCGATTTGGGTGCGGAACAGTTGTTAGCAGCCACGAAAGATAATGAAAAAATTGCTGTCGAAATCAAAACGTTTCTGGCAGCATCGACGATTTCAGAGTTTCATACAGCAGTTGGACAATTCATCAACTATCGGATTGCGCTAGAAGATGACGATCCAGATCGAGCGCTCTATCTAGCAGTCCCGTTAGACATTTACAAACGCTTTTTCAAATACTCATTCATTCAGACAGTGGTTCAGCGTAATCAAATTCCGCTCTTAGTATACGATACAGAAAAAATGGAGATTGCACAATGGATAAAGTAAGTTTGTATCGTCAGTATATTCAGGAGTTGCTGACTGAACGAGCAAACCTGCGGCACAAGAACGATCCAATTGCCAGCGAGACGATTTTCGATCCTGTAAGCGATCGCTATCAGCTTGTAAATGTGGGTTGGAAGGATGGTAGCACAAGGATTTATGGCTGTGTGCTGCATTTGGATATTAAGGATGGGAAAATTTGGGTGCAGCATGATGGAACAGAAGAGGCGATCGCAGATCGGCTAGTGGAACGTGGCGTACCGAAGCAGGAAATTGTGCTGGCGTATCATGCGCCTCATGTCCGACAGTACACTGAATTTGCGGTGGGGTGATGTTTACTAGAGTCTTAATTTTGCTAAAGTTATTTTCGCGATCGCTTGAGTTCGGTCAATAGCGATGTATAATACTTCGGTTGGCTCAAAATTATGTGCGATCGCGTAGCTTTGCTTCAGCAGTATCGCGTTAGGATAGCGTACCGTAGGCGAAATATATGTATCCCAATTTAGGCGTTGAGTGTAGATTTTGAGTTCCGTGAGGATGCGGAGTGATGCCCTGGATTTGGTGGGTTGTTATGGCAATCGCCTTGGAGTAGTGCTAAGATGGAAAAATGAATTGAATGGCGTTTTATATTCAGAATTATTAGCCTAACTACGGCAGTTATCGCGTGCTGAAAAGTGGTAAAAGATACTGAACATTGAAGTGGCAAAACAGCTATGAATACTACAGATAATTCTCCAATGTCGGATCAATCATCAACAATTACGATATCGGTAACAGAGTTACAACGCCAGCTTAGTGAGTCACTCAAACAACTATCGCCAGAGCGATTACAGGTGCTTGCTGATTTTGCGGCTTATCTGGCTTATGCTGAAAGCGAAGCAGCAACGCAGGAACTCTTGGCAATTCCTGGATTGCTAGAACGAGTTAAGCAAAATCAAGCAACCCCTAAAACTCATTACACAAGCTGGAGAAACATTCGCTCTGATGTATGAAGTTCTCCTTCATCCTGATGCTCAAAAGGTTTATACTAACGCTGACAAAGCCCTCGTAAAGAAAATTGCCCGATGTTTGCAGCAGCTAGAGCAAAGTCCTCTATCGCACCCCAATATTAAAGCTCTCAAGGGAGATTATGCAGGGTACTATCGCTATCGAATAGGAGATTACAGAGTCATCTATTCAGTGGAAGATGAATTGGTTCAGGTGTTTGTTATAGCGATCGCGCATCGTAGTGAGGCGTATGAACCGTGAAGCGCGATTTCCTATGGGAGGGTAACGCGATCTGCAACAGTGCGATCGCGCTATCAATAATCTCCGGTTGGTCTAAAATCTCCTTAAATCCATCCACATTAAGCTGCAACAGAAATTGCCTTTGCCTTAAGGGATGGCTCTGGAATAGCTTGACCATCTTCTCGAAGAGTGTCAATATAAAGCTCAATTGCTTCTTTAATATTGTTTTCGGTTTTTTCCAGAGTTTTACCTGTAGAAATACAACCAGGTAAATCGGGAACATAAGCTGAATAGTTACTGCCAGCCCATTCAAAAATTACAACATATTCTTTCATAATTCATGATTTTTCTGCTTGCTCAACCCGTTCAATAATTTCCTGAATTCTTGGCAACAAGTTGGCATCAAGAATTTCGAGCAAATCCTTTTCACAACTCTTTCTAAATTCAATATTCATGGTTTTATATTCAGAATTTTGAAAATTTCCTCACGGCTGACTATTTCAGTATTTTCGCCTTCTTTAATCGCATTTTCCATTCCGATATCTTCTAGGACTTCTGCGAAAAGTTGAGAAAACAGTTTTTTTTCTTCTTGCACCAACTCAAAAATAGCGGTTTTGAGCAATTCTTTGAGTTTAGTTTCGTCTAGGGTAATTTCAGTCATGGCTTTTTTTTGAGGTTACTGATATTCTAGCTTAGTTATAGCTTCACGCCTCTAAAATAGTGCGTTGCAGCCAAGTCATAATATTTTGGATGAGGTGGGAGTCTTGGGGTGAGAAAGTGGGAATGGTGGCATGGGGTGAGTCCGCGATAACGCAGATTGTAGCATCGAAGCGGGTGAGGGCATCGAGATAAAGTAGGGACACGGCAGTGCCGTGTCCCTACACTTTGGGTAGCGGCGGTGGGTTCCTCGTAGAAAATGAGGACGGGGTGTTTATCCCAGTCTAGGAGTTGCAGTAGATTTTGAGTTCCGTGAGGGTGCGGGGTGTGCCTTCAGTGGATTTGGGGCAGTGGTGTTTTTTGACCAGTTGCAGGTAGATTTGGGCGGCGGGGTTTTCGGGGTTATCGAATTTGCTGCTGTGGATGCAGAGGAATTGGAGGGTTTGATTGAGGTTGGTTGCGCTAAGTTGGGGAAAGCAGGAGTTGGGGGGTTTTTATGGCATTATTAAGAGTAGATCAGTACCCTGGTGCTTGCCAAATGATGACGTTTAATGATAATAGTGAGCTAATTCAGAAAATACAGCGATGTTGGAACCCTTTATCAAAGCGTTCAGGAACGTTGGTACAACGATTTGATGGCGTTTGGCATTACAGTGTAGCACTATCAGATACTTCAGCAATTGCTTGGGGACCCAGCGAAGCAGGGCAGCTTTACGATCGCGGTTGTCTTAGAATACATGAGCTTGGTCATGAGTTCAAAGATGCAATTCCCGTTCCGTATTTGAGTAAGGATGAGATACTTCAAAACTTAATCGCCTCTGTTCTAGCTTTTGATAACAAGTGGAAGTATGGAGTTCAGGGCTGGAACTGTGAGCATTGGGCGCGTTTAGCCGTGAGCGGTCAACCCATTTCCTACCAAGTCAAAGAGCAGGGATTTGGCATTTTTGATGTATTTGGGGTTTTATACTTCAGAGGCGAAGCGGTACCGGAACTTAACAAGTACAAGTTCAATGCTCAGGGCTAGAAATTCCACGACTTGATGGGAATCTATATCATGAATTGCAAATAAACTGACTAAATAAGTAAGCACTACTCACAAGTTTACACAATTTATCAATACTTTCATACTGCAATATTGGCTGATGGCAAAACTTTACTATCGCGGCATGGCCGACCAAAATGGTAACCCCAAAATAGGTCGCAGTGCTAGATTACTAGGAATTAGACCTGGTATTGACATAGATATTGAGCAAATTTCCACAGGTTATCTGAATGAGCAAGGCTATTTGTTAGCAGAGTCAGAACGTGAGTTTCAAGGAGAGCTTGTTGCTGTTGCCGTCAGGAATACAAAAGGAATGTCCGTTTCCCTTTCAATTGAAAGTTTACCAGCATTTCGCAGACCTTCAAAATTTGGTGGGACTGGAAAAGACCCGCTATGGCAAATTGATGACAAAAACATTATTGGAGATTTGCAGGCTGTTCAAGATAGCCCGACGCACGTTAGTATTTTACCAAGAAGCTCAATGTCTTTGGAAAGGTACGAGGCAGCATTGGCAAACACCCAAAATGATTGGGAAAGAGTTGATTAACCTCATCTATCATAGGAGTCTATTACAATGGCGTGGATATTCAGTTTATCGGCAGAATGTGGCTCTGAGCAAAGCAATGTCAATAAATTTGCTCAACACTTTGAGGGAATAGAATGGCTACTCTCAAATGGTCGTCAATGTCTATGTCGTACAGACACTTTTCAAGATATCGAGCAAAACTGGTGGTGTCGGGTTTATCCTAATAATATTAGTGAAGTGGGAATAGATAGCCCTGAAAGTGCTTATGTAATGACAGAGTTAGGTATTTTACTCTATCAAACTCTACGGTTTGCTCCTTCATTTCGCTATGCTTTGGTTGGTGTTGAAGTTGATGAATTTAGAAACTATAGCGAACTTATTGAAGATTTATCTAACTTATCTCTTCCCGGAGTAGTTTTAGCTAAAGAACTTACTCAGGGGCGAGAAATATTACCACTTTTCCGACCCTTTAGTTCCAGTTATGTTTGGCAACCCTACGAGGGGGAAGTCTATAATCCATTAATGGCATCCCCAGACTTAAAAAATAAGCTGAATGAGCTTTTGGCTGTGAGTTGAACCAGGTGGCAGTATCAAGAAGGTAGAAAGTTTTGTAGGAAAAGTGAAATTGATTTTGCTGGATAGAAATGTTGAAGGAGGTAAAGAAGAATTAGATAAGTTTTATGGCAATGAATTGAATTTGCTATTTAAAGCGCAAAGACAAGTTCGTTCATTTAGGCGTACAAAACAAGACTTTTACATTCTTTGGCGTCTTCTCAATCCACTTAACCTTGAAATGGTTAAATCTGAGAGGTTAAAAATCAAACAAGACTTGAAAAATATCTTTTATGACTTGAGGAATACTTCCGAAAGTTTCACAAAAGATTTATTTCGGTCAAAAGCTCAAGAATTTCACGAAAAATATGCAATTAACCCAAGATAAACTAAACTTTCTGAAGCTGAAAAAATGGAAAAACTTAGAGGGCAAGATAATCGCTGTGCTATCTCAGGAGCGCCTCTGTTTATAGGAGACGATATTGAGGTAGATCATACTATAGCACTAAGCATTGGGGGAGCAGATTCTATAGAGAACCTTCAAATTACTCATAGTGACAGTAACAGAAAGAAAGGCTCTAAACCTTCATCTCAATAGATAACTCATCTGTGGAATACTTTACCGTTATAACCAATTCAACCACCCCAACCTCATTTTAGACCCTATCTATATTATGTATAAATATAGGGTTAGTCTGAATTCGCTCATCAAATTCGATATTTTCCCATTCTGTAATAACTATCCCCGGTCTTCCCATCCCGATGACAATTTACTCGACTCTAAAGGTAACAAAACCCAAGTAAAATTAGCCCGCGCCAGCGGACTCTATTTGTAATCCTCCACCCTTTAGAAACAGGATATTATCATCAATCCAACTTCAGCGCATTTACAGGTACTTCATCCCAAGAAGTAACCTTTCTTAAACGCGCAACCCAACCTGCCGATTTCTGAACATCAGTCAAATTACTTTCAAAAGATTCATGGCAATCTTTTGCTTGATCTTCATTGCAAGTAGCAATACAAGAATAGATTAGACCTGATGGATCGATTTGTTCGTTCACCCAAATAGTCATAATGTGTCATCAACTGAAATGTTCTTAGATCAAGATTTTACGCCAGATGCCAAATTTGTAAGCTGTTCGCCAGTAACGCGACAAATCCGCCAGTCTGGTAAAACAGTAGCACCCATGCGACGATAAAATGCGATCGCAGTTTCATTCCAATCCAGCACACTCCACTCCAAACGCCCACAATCCCTATCCACAGCCAACTTAGCCAGATGCGTCAGCAACGCCTGACCAATACTTTTACCCCGATATTCCGGTAAAACAAACAAATCCTCTAAATAAATACCGGGTTTAGTCAAAAAAGTCGAATAATTGGGAAAAAATAGCGCAAATCCAACTATTTCCCCAGCTAACTCTGCCACAATCGCTTCCGCATAAGGATGGGAACCAAACAGATGAGACTCCAAAGAAGCCACATCGCCAGTGACAGCGTGGGATAGCTTTTCATATTCAGCCAGCGCCTTAATCAAGTCAAACAGGTTCAGGACATCTGCTGGCGTCGCTAATCTGACAATCAACTCAGAAGTCATCGTTCAATTTTGAATTTTAGATTTTAGATTTTAGATTACTTTTGAATCCAAAATCCAAAATCCAAAATTCCTACTTCAACCAACTTTTCAACTTCTGGGCAATTTGGGGACGGCGTAGTTTCCGCATCGCTTTGCTTTGGATTTGACGCACCCGCTCGCGTGATAAATTATACAAGCTGCCCACCTCTTCTAAGGTGCAGGGTTCGCTCGTTGTCAAACCATACCTTAGAGAGATGACATCTTTTTCTCTTGGGGTTAATACATCACCTAATACCTCCGAAATTTCCTGACGCATCATCGCGTCGCTCATTTGTTCTTCGGGAGATTGACTATCATTATCTTCCAGGAGATCTACGAGTTCTGTGTCTTCTTCTCTACCTACCCGATGGTTGAGGGAAAGCGATCGCCTCCGCAACTGCTGTAACTGGCGGAGGTGTTCCGGTGAAATTTCTAAAGCGTCTGCTATCTCCACTTCTGTGGGATTGCGGTGCAGCTTTTGCTTGAGATCCCGCTGGACTTTTTTGAGTTTATTTAATTTTTCGACAATATGAATCGGTAATCGCACTGTTCGCGCATCGTTGGCGATCGCTCTTGTAATAGCTTGGCGTATCCACCAATAGGCATAGGTAGAAAACTTATAGCCTTTGTCTGGATCGAACTTTTCCGTAGCGCGGTTCAATCCCATCGCGCCTTCTTGAATCAAATCGAGGAATTGCACCCCCCGGTTCAAATATCGTTTGGCGATCGAAACCACCAATCGCAGGTTAGAGCGAATCATCTTGCGTTTCGCCACTCTACCTTGATAGAGGCGATTTTCCAGCTGCTGTTCCGTCAATCCAACTGCTGTCGCCAATTCTACCGTTGTGGGTTGCTTCATCCACTGCGTTTTTAAGCGTTTTTGCAGTTCCTCGATGTTGACCAAAAATTGGATGCGACGCGCTAACTCGATCTCTTCTTTCGGTTTTAGCAGGGGATATCGCGCCATCTCCTTAAAGAAGGCTCCCACTGCATCATCCGAGTTCATTTTGCGATATCCTGTTAAGCGAGTTTCCGCCAACTCATCAATTTGTTGTTCTTCTAACAATGTAGCTGCCAATGTAGCTTGCGCTTCATACTCAGCTAAAAGCTCTTCCTCCAGTTCTGGATTTGCATCCGCCATATAATCAGAGTCGAGGGATAATGGCAAGATTTCCTTGGTATCCAACTCAGAAATATTCATAGCTAAATCTTGTTCGTGTTTTGATAAAGACACAGTATGAGAACCCCTGTTTTGCTTATACACGCCGATCGCATCTGCTCAAATTGCCCCGTGATTTTGCTTCCAGCTATACGGAACTTTTTTAAACAAGTAAGTATTTATACTACTCTCGTAGTTTAATATCGCCACTGAGTTAATTGGCATTATACTTAGTATCCTTGCTGGCGTTTCATCTTAGGATTGGAAGAACATCTTCTTAGGCTACCGCAAATCAGTTTTTTCGTTGTTTCTTCAGATACAAAACGACAATACGATCTCAGCTTTAAGGGTGGAGTTTTAGAGCCACACGAAGAAGTCAGTACTCCGAGTTTAACGCTGGATTGTTGACATACGGGGTATCCTTAAAGTCTGGCAATATTTTCTGAACCTAATCACAGCATCCCATATCCTAAAAAGATTTACTCTCTATCGACAGGGGTAAAACATCTCTGATACCTGAGATGGAAGTTTGTGTAACACTGAACAAGTGTTGCAAGTGAGTATAATTTATTGATGTAAAGAAAATTTCGGTTTCCACAGTCAGGAATCACGACAAAAAGGGGTTTTTGACTCCAGAACTTTTTAAAGCTCAATGTTTTGCCGTATGTCTACTCCCAGTTGGATTTTGTCAGATCTGGTATTGGCTGAGCCTGGGGCTTCCTACGAGACAAATTCCCCTCAAAACAGGTGGATCGAAGTACTGGTAGATTCTCCCGGTACGCAGTCAGAGTCTCAGGATCGGGAAAACGCTCTGAGTCAGAAGTTGTATACCTATAGGTTGCCGCCGGATTTGCAAGTAAGTCCTGGGGATATCTTGAGTGTGCCGTTTGGGGCGCAACAGGTGGGTGCGATCGCCATTCGTATGCTCGATCGGCCCCCCCAGGATTTAGCATCGGACAAAATACGGGATATTGAAGATGTCGTCACTAAGGGTTTTTTCCCACCTGCCTACTGGAATTTACTGAATAAACTTTCTCAGTATTATTACACACCTCTGATGCAGGTGATTCGGATGGCGCTGCCGCCCGGTTTGCTTTCGCGATCGTCTCGTCGTATTCGCCTCAAACCAGAAGCTATTCCCCCAGGCGCAGATACGTTCCTCAGTCCAACTGGTCGTCAGATTCTGGAACTTCTCCAAGCTTCAAAAACAGGAGACTATACCGCTCAATACATCAATCGACAAATCAGAGTAGCACAGCGGGGACTGCGGGAATTACTGAAACGCGGTTGGGTGGAAAGTTATTTGGAAACACCTAGACACGCCCAACCAAAGTTAAGACAAGCGGTAACTCAAGTTGGTTCTGAGATGGGATTAGACCTCACCCCCCGTCAACAGGAGATTTTGACGGTATTGCAGCGTCGAGGCGGTGAGTTATGGCTAACCGAATTGGTGCAAATCTGCAACACCAGTTCCTCTACACTTAAGGCGATCGAGCAAAAAGGCTACATTGTGATTCAAGAGCGGGAAGTATTGCGGAAATTATCCGAACCTACGGTAGCGGACGATCGACCCAAAGCTCTTACGCAGTGGCAAGCAGCAGCTTTAGATGTCATCACCAGTTTAGAAGGATTCGCTCAAGTGCTGCTGCACGGAATCACGGGTTCTGGAAAAACAGAGGTTTATTTACAAGCGATCGCACCCATCCTAGAACGCGGACAGTCCGCCCTCGTATTAGTGCCGGAAATCGGCCTCACACCCCAGCTAACCGATCGATTTCGCGCTCGTTTTGGTAGCAACAAAGTTTGCGTTTATCACAGCGCCTTATCAGAAGGAGAACGCTACGACACCTGGCGTCAGATGCTTACCGGCGAACCGCAAATAGTAATCGGTACAAGGTCTGCCGTATTTTCCCCCTTGCCTCACCTGGGTTTAATTATCTTGGATGAAGAACACGACTCCAGCTTCAAGCAAGATTCCCCAGCACCAACTTACCACGCCCGTACCGTCGCCCAGTGGCGTGCAGAATTGATAAACTGTCCCTTAATTTTAGGTTCTGCTACTCCCTCTGTAGAAAGTTGGGTGAGCGTTAGAAGCGGGGGAGTGGGGGAGTGGGGGAGTGGGGGAGTGGGGGAGTGGGAGAGTGGGGGAGAAATGACCAATTATCCATCACCAGTACCCAATCCCCAATATTACCTTTCATTACCGGAGAGAATTAAATCGCGACCTTTACCGCCAGTGGAAGTGGTGGATATGCGCTTGGAGTTGCGGTCAGGAAATCGATCGATTTTTAGCCGATCGCTCCAAGATGCCTTACAACAATTACAAGATGAAGGTAAACAAGGAATTCTCTTTATCCACAGGAGAGGACACAGTACATTTGTGTCTTGTCGCAGTTGTGGATATGTGATTGAATGTCCTAACTGCGATGTCTCTCTGGCTTATCACCATACCGAAGAAAGAGCGCCAGAACTGCTGCGCTGTCATTACTGCAATTTTATTAGTTCGCACCCGCGTTTCTGTCCCGAATGCAACTCTCCTTACCTGAAATTTTTCGGCAGCGGCACCCAGCGAGTCGAAGAAGAATTGAAAAAGCTATTTCCCCTGTTGCGCGTCATCCGCTTTGATAGCGATACCACCCGCACCAAAGGGTCGCACCGAACTCTGCTGACGCGATTTGCCAATGGAGAAGCTGACTTGTTGGTAGGAACTCAAATGCTGACAAAAGGGTTGGATTTACCTCAAGTGACATTGGTAGGTGTGGTGGCGGCAGACGGATTGCTGCATTTCGCGGATTATCGAGCATCAGAGAGAGCTTTTCAAACCTTGACTCAAGTGGCAGGTCGTGCGGGTCGCGGCGATGACCCAGGTCGGGTGATTATGCAAACTTATACTCCCGAACATTTAGTAATTAAAGCCGCTCGCCGTCACGACTATGAATCTTTTATCCAGGCAGAGTTGCAACAACGATCGCAACAGAATTATCCTCCTTACGGACGATTAATTCTGTTGCGCTTGAGTAGTTTGGATGCTGCTGAAGTTGAGGAAACTGCTGAGTTGGTGGCAGCTGAGCTGCGTCCATCTGATGACAACCCCACAAGTTACGAGATCCTGGGGCCAGCACCTGCCAGTATCTTGCGGGTAGCGAATCGCTACCGATGGCAGATTTTGCTCAAGTTTAGCAGCGAAACACTGCCTTCTTTGCCAGATTGGAGCTTGGTGCGATCGCTCTGTCCTCCCGGTGTCAGTTTAACCATTGACGTAGATCCACTGAATTTCATGTAAAGGTACGGAGGATTTATCTATTTTTTCGTCCCCAGCTTCCCTTGCGACAAAGAAACCCGGTTTCTAGAGCGCCAACTTTATAGGTTGGGTTCGCTTCACAAGAGCCCAACCTACAAAGAAATGGCTCAAGTATTTTTCAAAAAACCCGGTTTTTAGGGTGTACTGGGCTAAGTCGATTCTACTTAAGTTGCGGCTTACTGATTGTACGGAAAATATACGGAGAATTTTATGCTGTTACAGGTCTAAACTTTGACAATAACTTTATAAGTAAAGCTGGCTTAACCTCTTTTTTCTTCATGATTTAATAGCTAATCTGTTGACATAAGCCAAATAGAGCAAAACAAGAGAGAAGCAAAGCCATGAAAACTCCTAAATTATCGAATTTATTAAAGGTTGCCGCTACCGCGATTGGTATCATCTCTGTTACCGGACAAGCCGCCTCTGCCTTCGACTTAAAAGGAGGAACCTCACTGAGTCTATCTTTGGAGTGTTTGAACGACTCTGTAGGTCTTGTCACGGGAGCGCACGCAGTCGATGCTAATGGGTGGCAGTATGCCTTTGATTCCAACACAGATGGGATGAATGGGAATTACTGGGTTGGGTCTGCGCCGGGACAAAGAAATCCCTATGATTTATCTGGTCTGGCTATTAAGGAAACTGCTACCAGCGTTATTATTGCCATCAACGCCAATATGCCGTTAACCGGACAGGCTGAAGCGGGCGTTACAGGCGGTCAGGTTGGATATGGTGATTTGTTCTTGAATATGTCGGGTAAGAACTTTTTACCAGCCATGCAAAGCGGAGATTTATTTGGTATCCGCTTCGCTAGCGCGAATGCTTCTGGAGTACAACAGCTGGGTCTTTATAGCGGTGTTCAGGCTAAGACAGTTACTGAGATTAAGGATGGTTACACCGTTCAAACTTATGGAGGTTTGACAGGTGGCAATAATTCTTACGAAGGCCAGGTCGCAAAAGGTGGTGGTACTGTAGGTTATGGCGATTTAACCAGTAACTACTTTACCAATAACGGGCAGAACAAAACATTCAACCTTAACGAGATTGCTTCTGGAACATATCTCACAGGTATCTCTTTCCTCTCGCAGGGTGCTATAACGCAGGAATTGCTTGCCACTGGCTATAATGCTGGGAAATTCGGCGGTTCGCAAACGATCGCGTTCAAGTTTGATAAAGCTGCGGTTGCTGTACCAGAACCGGGTACTCTGGGCGGTTTGGCGCTGATCGGCATGACCTTGGCTGCTAGCAAGTTACGCAAACAGAATGCTCAATCTCAACAAGCATAGAGTGTTATTGAGGAAACTTCTTGCATCTACAGCATAAAGTTTTATTTCTAAATGAGAAAAAGGTCAGCCTCAATCAACAGAACAAGAATAGGTTTAGGAAATAGAAAATGGGGAGTGGTAATTCTTACCACTCCCCATTTTTAGGAACAGTTCCTAAAAATGCTGTATAGCAAAGTGCTGAGTGCTGAGTACAAACACAGCACTCAGCACTTTGCTATAAATACGGAATAAATACGGAAAAACCGACCGCCTAACCCTCTGTTTTAATAAATAGAGGGGTTTTGTTTCTTATTTACTTAAGTATTTATCCGAGAATACACAGATAATCTTCCGCTTTTACAAGTCTAAACCTTAGCTATATCTTTACATACAAAGCTGACCGATCATCTTGTATCTTCATAATCTAAAAGTTAAGTTAGTAACTATAAAGCAGATAAAGCAAAACAAGAGAGAAGCAAAGCCATGAAATCACCTAAATTATCGAATTTATTAAAGGTGGCCGCTACCGCGATCGGTATCATCTCCATGACTGGGACAGCCGCAAACGCATTTGAGCTTTCCAACGGCACTACAATTAATACGTTCCTGGAATGTCTAAACGACGGCGTTAGTATGGTTGTGGGTAGTAGCGCCGCTCAAAATGGTTGGTATTACGCTACTGATGCTAGTAACGATGGTAGCGGCGGTTCTCCTTATGAAATTTACGGCATGGGCGTTAAGGAAACAGCAGATAGCATCATCGTAGCGTTGAAGGCCAATACCCCCTTGATAGGAAATGCTTACGGTGGTGTTGCCGATGGGAATGTGGGCTGGGGCGATATGTTCTTCAACTTCTCTGGCCTGAATTTTATGGATGCGATGAATCAAGGTAAGCTATATGGCGTAAAATTCGCTGGCACTAATGATTCGGGAGTTGCTAATGTTGGTTTGTACAATGGTGTTACCGCCAAGAGCGTTGCTGTGGAAAACTCTGGCTACGCTAGTATAAATGATTATAACTCTGCTCATCCTGGCTCCAATTTGGGCGATTTAGCTGCTAACACTAATTACTTTGACAAAACTAAGAGTCTGAATGTGATCGATTCTGGTAAATTCCTCTCCAGTATTAATTTCCTAAACAATACACAGTTAGCTGATGCTGGCTTTAATTTGAACAAATTTGCCGGTAGCGAAACGATCGCGTTCAAGATTGCTAAGTCTGCGGTTGCTGTACCAGAACCGGGTACTCTGGGCGGTTTGGCGCTTATCGGCATGACTTTGGCTGCTAGCAAGTTACGCAAGCAAAGTGCAGCTAATCAAGCATAAGGTTTTTTGGATTAGCAATTCGGTTACATCTATTAATACCTACGCAAAATCCCACCCTGTAGGGTGGGATTTTGCGTAGAGTATCTTGGGGGAAGTGAAACGTCTCTACACCAGAGGAGGGTTCATTTGTAGCCGGAATAAATCCAAACGATATAATTTTGAACGGTTACAGGTTTTAGATATTGATCCCTCTTACTTATAAATTTGTTTGCCTTACCGATACAAAAGATAAGCCAAGCGACGGTGAACTGCTGATTCTTCCGGGTAAAGGTTAATAGCTGCTTGATACTCCGCGTTTGCCTCTGCTAATTGACCTCGATCCTGGAGAGCGAACCCCAAATTCTGGTGCGCCTCTACCAGGTTGGGATTGATACGGATAGCTTCTCGGTAGGAGGCGATCGCTTCCTCAAACACAACTATTAAATAGCGCTAAGAAATCTGCGCTTAGGGGCTTGATGCCTATCTTTTCCACTGTAATCGTAAACTGTTTGAAAAAGCAAAAGAGAAAAGAAAGAGAGAAAAGAAGCTACTTTTTGACTTCTACAAGGTCGCTAGGCTATCTTACTCCCTATTCCTTTTTCTTTTTACCTTTTCCTTGGGGGTTGGCTTCAAGTTATGACAGTGGGATTGCTTCCTACCCGTTGCAGGATGCGATCGATTTGCTCTGCTTGCTGAGCTTTACCCTGCGCTTTGAACAAATCTCGCGCTTTCTTAAAGGCTTCTACCGCCTGCCGTCGCTGCCCAGATCTAGAGAAAATTAAACCCAAATTAGCATAAGCTTCCGCAAATTCAGGCTGAATGCGAATAGCTTCTTGCCACTGCGCGATCGCAGCTTCTCGCTCGCCTTGCTGTGCTAGGACGTTCCCTAAGTTATAATAAGCTTTGGCATAGCCAGGATTAATCTGAATTGCTTGTTTGTACTGAGCGATCGCATCTGCTAGTTCGCCCTCCTGTGCCAGAGTATTACCCAAGTTGTAGTAAGCTTCTGGGAGATTGGGTTGAAGTACGATCGCCTCCCGATAAGCTGAGATCGCTTCAGCACGTTTACCTAAAGCTCCCAAAGCTGCCCCCAAGTTCAAGTGTGCAACGGCAAAATCGGGATTGAGGCGAATAGCTTCTCGGTATTCGGCGATCGCATCTTCAAATTTGCCTTGCTGTTGCAGCGTCACTCCCTCGTTGTAGTGAGTCTCTGCTTGCTTAAGAGCTTCCGAACCTGGAACAGCAAGAGGGGGATTAGAATTGTTGGAAACAGACGTATGAGAACTTCCAGCATTGCCCAAGTCTGGCAAAGGTAGGGCCAAACAGGGCGAACTCAAACTTATACCAGCGATCGCAACAGCCAGCAGTTGAATCAACGAATAAATTTTTCTAGACATACCCATTTATTGCAGGATTTCTTCTCGGAATACTATCTTAGTTTTCCCAGATTGAACTCAATCTTAACTTTAGTAAATCTAAGTAGGTCGGCGCAAATAAATCATTATTGGTACGTTGTTGCGCTTTAGCGCTAAAACGCAACTACTTGCGAAATCCATAAATTTTACGTTTCGTTACATAGCTTGGTTTTTATTGCCGACCTACTTAATGCTTGTTGGCTAACAGTTCTGGTGCTACCAATCCTTTTTGGATAGCTAGAACTGCCGCTTGAGTGCGATCGCGTACCTCCAGCTTTTGTAAAATTGCGTGAACGTGAACCCGAACCGTACCTATAGCAATATAAAGCAGTTCGGCAATCTCTTGATTTGTTTTACCCGCCGCAATCAGCGCCAAAATCTCCTGTTCCCGCCTGGTGAGCGGATTTGCTAACATTTGGGCCGCTTTGGCAACAGGCGGTGGGTTACTTTCAAAGACAGCGCGAATTTCAGCCGTCCCGATTCTATCCCACCACGACGCCCCCGCCGCCACAGAACGCAGTGCCAAAATTAACACATCTGCTTCAATTCCTTTGAGGCAATATCCCTGAGCCCCAGCAGCAATCAATCGTTCAATCAGAGGTTTTTGGGAATGAGAAGTTAAAACCAAAATGGGCAACTGCGGGTGTTGCTGCTTGATTTGCCGACAAGCCTCGACACCGCCAATTCCTGGCAATCCCACATCCAACAAGACGACATCTGGAAGATACTGGTTAGTTAATTCTACAGCCGTCTCACCATCAACGGCCTGGGCCACAACTTCCAATTCAGGCTCTTGTTGTAGCCGCATCTGAAGCCCTAGACGAAACAGTTCATCATCTTCTACTAACAGTATTCTTAGCAAGCCAGATTTCATGTCAAAGTTTTTCGGTATTACACAAGAAAACTGATGGAGAGTGGGGGAGTGGGAGAGTGGGAGAGTGGGGGAGTGGGAGAGTGGGGAGTGGGAGAGTGGGGGAGTGGGGGAGTGGGGGAGTGGGGGAGTGGGATTTTGCAGATCTTCTCCCTCTTCCCTCTTCCCTCTTCCCCTCTTCCCCTCTTCCCCTAGCCCCTAGCCTCTAGCCCCTAGCCCCTAGCTATATAAAATAGGGCAGACACTGGTCTGCCCCTGCACTCACTTAGCTAGTTCCGTATTGAACTCATTCACCACTCGCTGCTTTAACTCCGCAGATTCCGATCGAGGAAGCAAGTTAAACAGCTTGCGGAAAGCGTCATCTACCTGCTCAAACGGCACTTGTCCCTTACCGTTGAGAACTTCCTTACCCGATTGGTCAAACAGGACAACTTGAGGCACAAAACCTTTGTAGTAATAGCCCGGTTCCGTGGGTTCATAGGTTGATTTAGCTGGGATAGAATCCACATCCACGGGGATAATATCCGCCGCCCGTCCATAAAACTGCTGTAGGTGCGAAACAACAGCCGCATATTGTTTACTATCCCTGCTGTCATCTACGTAGAACACCAGCAGAGTCGGCTTATTTCCCTTCAAAGACTGTGCCAGAGTCACCTTTGACGGCACCAAGGAACCATTCCCGGCATAGAGGACATAAATATTGCCATCAAAGTAGTCATCGTTTATACCCGCCAGAGCTGGTGGCGTCCCCATGAGCAACAGACAACTCAGCGCTGCGAAGAGGGTCAACAGACAACTGGCAAAAATCTGCCGCCAGTAATTCAGAAAAGTCGCGATAGTCATTTTCTCCAAGAATCCTTCTACTGTGTGTCCCGATCGCACTCCTGAAGTCAAACCCCTCCTTTTAAGTATGGGGTTTCCCTAGCCCCTAGCCCCTAGCCCCTAGCCCCCAATCCCCCTAATCCCTTCTTTACTTTTGACTTTTGACTTTTGACTTTTGACTTTTCTTGCCCCCAATCCCTTCTTTACTTTTGACTTTTGACTTTTGACTTTTGACTTTTCTTGCCCCTAGTCCCTTTCACCGTACTTGCACTTCTCGCTTCACGTCAATCAGTACCTTACCATCTCGGATCAGGCGATATTCACCCCGCCAGACACCCGGACTTAACGGTTGATTACCAGATGCTCTTTTGCCAACATAACTCAGCCAAGATCGACTGGGCGATTGTAGCTCTTGTTTGCGTACAGCGAACGGTTTACCATCGGGTGCGATGAGTTGGAATTCTTGTCGATCGCCCTTAAGTACGCCGTAAGCTTGCACCCAGAAGATCAGCGCGGGACTATTTTGAGGTAGTTCCGTTTCTGAAAAGCGCCCCGACCAGATAGCTGCCATATCCGGTGGCTGAGTGGCAAAACCTGCGCGGATCGTACCTGTGGGAACATAACTTATCGGCTGTTGCCATATAGGTTTGCGATCGACCCGACAACCTGGGCCAGCATTGGCACCAACAAAGGGGTCTACGACTTTATCTTGGTAGCGGACGGTCAAGTGAACGTGAGGGAAGGAAGCTAAACCCGACTCTCCCACCATACCCAATACTGTACCTGCTTCAACAGAGGTATCTGGTTTGACAACAATGCTACCGTTGCGAAGATGGCAATATTGAGTCTGCCAGCCATTACCGTGGTCAATTACGACTCCGTTACCGCATTCAATGCCTTGAACGTTGCCTTTATCTGTTTGATCGGCTACTCTGCGATCGGGAACTCCGTCGCGCACCCGCAGAACTTTGCCCGCTGCGGCTGCTTTCACGGCGACGCCTGCTGCCATTATTCGCTCATCTGGAATGGCAAAGTCTACGCCGTTGTGACCGTCGTAGGTTTGCCGACCGCAGCCAAAATCGACTTCTGTTGGGCTGGGGTCGCGATCGACATAGTGCATAATAAAACAGTCTTGGCCTAGCGTACAGTTAATCGGTAAGCCAAGTTTGAAGGAATTTGGGGGGTTGGCAGCTGTTTCAACTGTGGACGGTGCAGAGGCGGTCTTTTCTTTACCGAAGCAGGCGGGGAGAAGGGTGAGCAAGAAGACAAGAAATGCTGTAGCCAGAAGGGACTTTTTCATTGGTTTGATGATTGATTTCAACTGCTACGACTAAAGAAAATTGCGGCTAGGACTTAAACACCACATCGTACTCCTCTATTAAATACCTTTCTAGTTCCGAAGTATTCCGTCTTTCTGGCAGTATTAGCCACTCCTTTATTTCCGCCATCTGTGTCGGTGTTAAATAGCTTTTTGACCCCTGATATCCTAACTTTAACCCGCTAGCCCTCTCTCTAAGTATTTCTAGGGAGAATATAACCGCTGTATAATTAGCAACTTGCATTACTTATTTTATTAGCAAATTTAAATAAATATGATATCTTTAAACAATCAGAGGTAGTAGCCAAGAAAAAGAATAGGATTCCTATCTCCCATGACTAACAGCACCCCTGTCAAAACAATTTTGATTTTGGCAGCTAATCCCAAAAACACGGCTCCCTTGCGATTGGAGGAAGAAATACGGGAAATTGATGAAGGATTGCGACGGGCAAATAAGCGAGAACAGTATAAATTAGAACAAAAATGGTCAGTGCGTTCTCGTGATTTTTACCGAGCGATTTTAGATTATCAACCCCACATAGTTCATTTTTGCGGACATGGTGCGGGAGAAGATGGAATTGTCCTAGAAGATGATACCGGAAAAATGGCGCTGTTGCAGACAAACGCCCTCGCCAGTATGTTTAAATTGTTTGCCAAAAAAGGGGTAGAGTGCGTAATTTTCAATGCTTGTTATTCAGAAGTACAAGCAGAAGCAATTAGCCAATACGTTAATTATGTAATTGGCATGAATAAAGCTGTGGGAGATAGAGCAGCAGTTGCCTTCGCAGTAGCGTTTTATGATGGAATTGCTGCTGGGTATGAAATGGAAGAAGCCTACGAGTTAGGTTGTTCGCAGATGATGAGTTTCTTGGAGCAGGAAACTCCCGTTTTTAAGAAAAAAAAGTTAATTGATACTCCGATCGATCATAATTCAATTCCTTTTGAAGATATTATTCCACCTAACCCTTACCAAGGATTATCTGCCTTTGGGGAAGAAGATGCCGACTTCTTTTTTGGACAGGAAAAATTTGTGAATAATTTAGTAGAAGTAACCCATAAACAACCATTGGTAGCAGTAGTCGGGCCAAGTGGCAGTGGGAAATCTTCTGTGGTGTATGCGGGATTAGTTCCAAAATTGCGAAAAGAGGGAAACTGGTTAATTGAATCTTTCCGTCCGGGAAAAGAACCGTTTGTGCAGTTAGCTTCTGCATTAGTGCGACAATTAGAACCAGCAGCGGGGGAAACTCAACAACTGCGAGAAACAATGGGGTTAGCAGTTGATTTGCGAAATGGTAGAATCACTTTGCAGCAAGTGGTGTCTCGCATTTTAGAGCTTAACCCAGATAAACGGTTGTTGTTAGTTGCTGACCAATTTGAAGAACTGTACACCCTTTGTCAGGTGAAGGAAGAACAGGAACGTTTTGCTGATGGGTTGCTAACGGCGATTGCTCAAGAAAATATTAGATTAGTTTTGACTTTACGGGCTGATTTTTACGGTTATGTGCTTTCTTATCGTCCGTTGCGGGATGCTTTGCAGGAATTTACGCCACAGTTACTCAGTTCCATGAAACGGGAGGAATTACAACAAGCAATTGAATTACCTGCTCAAAAATTGGAAGTAGAATTAGAACTGCAATTAACCCAACGCATTCTAGATGATGTGGGGCAAGAACCAGGGAATTTACCATTATTAGAATTTGCCTTAACTCGGTTGTGGGAAAAGCAAATAAACAGAGAGTTAACTCACCAAGCTTATGAAGAAATTGGCGGGGTGAAAAAAGCCATTGCTAATCATGCAGAACAGGTTTATCAACAACTGAATGAAATAGAGAAAAAACAGGCACAGCGAATTTTTGTGCAATTAGTGCGTCCAGGGGAAGGAACAGAGGATACTAGGCGCGTTGCTACCCGTGCGGAAGTGGGGGAAGATAACTGGAATTTGGTGAGTTATTTAGCTGGATATCAAGCGCGTTTGGTGGTGACGGGACGGCAGAAAGACCTAACCCCCCAACCCCCTTCCCTTGCAGGGAAGGGGGAGCAGGGAAGCCCCTCCCCTCGCAGGGGAGGGGTTGGGGGAGAGGTCTTTGAAGATACGGGAGAGGTGGTGCATGAAGCGCTGATTCGAGAATGGGGAACTCTGCGCGAATGGATGAATGCTAACCGTCAGTTTCGGACTTGGCAAGAACGGTTGAAGGTGGCGTTACGGGAGTGGAAAAATAACAACCATGACTCTGGGGCACTGTTGCGCGGTGTGCCGTTGACTGTGGCAGAAGATTGGTTGCGAAAACGTGCGGATGAGATGACGCAGGAGGAGCGAGATTTTATTCAAATTAGTGTTAGGGAACGGGATAGAGAGAGGCAGGAACGTAAACGCGAACGGCGACTGCAAATTATCGGGTTAAGTGGCTTTTCATCTGTAGCGATGATTCTGGCTGGATTTGCTATCTATCAGCTTCAACAAGCCCAACGTCAGCAAGTGGAACAACTAGCAGCAAGTTCTAAAGCTTTGCTAGCGGCAAATCAGCCTGTTGAGGCACTTGTCAATGCTATTGCTGCTGTTGGTTTAGGTAAGTCAGCCTTTGTTCAATTTCCCCAATTTCTTGATAATTCTGCGCGTGACAGTTTACTAGATGCGATTTTAGTTAACCGGGAATTCAATCGCTTGCAATATAAAAGTGAGGTGAAGTCGATAGCTATCAGTCCTAACGGAAAGTTGATTGTCAGTGGTAGTAGTGACCAGAAGATTCACTTATGGGATGCCACTACAGGTCAGCCAATTGGAGAACCCCTAGAGGGACATGAAGAAGGGGTGACTTCGGTAGCTATCAGTCCTAACGGAAAGTTGATTGTCAGTGGGAGTTGGGACAAGACAATTCGCCTGTGGGATGCCACTACAGGTCAGCCACTTGGAAAACCCCTAGAGGGACATGAAGAATCGATCAGTTCAGTAGCTTTCAGTCCTGATGGTAAGGGCATTGCCAGTGGGAGTTGGGACAAGACGATCCGCCTCTGGAATGTCACTACAGGTCAACCACTTGGAAAACCTCTAGAGGGACATAAAGCTGGGGTGATTTCAGTAGCTTTCAGTCCTGATGGCAAGCGCATTGTCAGTGGTAGTGACGATAAGATGATTCGCCTCTGGAATGCCACAGGTCAGCCTATTAAACAACCCCTAACAGGACATCAGGAAGCTGTTTATTCTGTAGCTTTCAGTCCTGATGGCAAGCGCATTGTCAGTGGTAGTGACGATAAGATGATTCGCTTATGGGATGTCACCACAGGTCAGCCCATTGGACAACCCATAACAGGACATCAGGAAGCAGTCACTTCTGTAGCTTTCAGTCGCGATGGCAAGCAAATAGTTAGTGGTAGTCTTGACAAGACCATCCGCCTGTGGGATGCCACAGGTCAGCCCATTGGACAAGCCTTACCAGGACATCAGGAAGCTATCTATTCTGTAGCTTTCAGTCCTGATGGCACGCAAGTAGTTAGTGGTAGCCTTGACAAGACCATCCGCCTCTGGTTTGTCACCATGAATCAGATCATTGGGGAATCTAAGCAATTGGTTAATTCCGTGGCTTTCAGTCCTAATAGCAAGCGGGTTGCCAGCGGACACGAAGACGGTATGATTGGCCTGTGGGATACCACTACAGGCAGACCTATTGGACAACCACTAAAAGGACATTTAGAGAATATCTATTCGGTTGCCTTTAGTCCTGATGGTAAGCGTATTGCCAGTGGTAGTGACGATAAGACCATTCGCTTGTGGGATGCCACTACAGGTCAGCCCATTGGAAAACCCCTAATGGGACATCAAACAGCAGTTTTGTCAGTAGCTTTTAGTCCTGATGGCAAACGTGTTGTCAGTGGTAGTGAGGATAACACTATTCGCTTGTGGAATGCCACTACAGGTCAGCCCATTGGGCAATCCCTAAAGGGACATCAGGAAGCTGTCTGGTCTGTTGCCTTTAGTCCTGATGGCAAGCGTGTTGCCAGTGGTAGTGAGGATAAGACCATTCGCTTATGGGATGCCACCACAGGTCAGCCCATTGGGAAACCTCTAAAAGAACATTTAAGTGGGGTCTATTCGGTTGCCTTTAGTCCTAATGGCAAGCGTATTGCCAGCGGTGGTAGTGATAATACAATTCACTTGTGGGACATTACTAGCGGTCAGCCGAGTGGACAACCTCTAAAAGGACATCAAGGTACAATTACTTCCCTTGCTTTCAGTTCAAATGGTAAGTGGATTATTAGTGGAAGCCAGGATAAGACCATTCGCCTGTGGGATGCTAATACAGGTCATCCGATTGGACAAGCTCTCAAAGTATACAAAGCATCGGTCAAGTCGGTTGCTTTCAGTCCTGATGGTAAGTGGATTGTTAGCGGTAGTGAAAATACAATTAGTTTATGGCCAGTTTCTTGGTTGGTTTCCTGGCAACTTCCGCTTGAAATAGCCTGTAAGCAATTGCAGAAACATTTTATCTTCATTCAGCCTAAGAACTATTCGACGCAAGCCGCTAAGAAAACTTGTCAGCAGTACATTCGGGCTTTTGGTCAAAGAAAGTAGTCATCTTAAACTGCGTCCTACTGTAGGCAGTTTAGGATGGCTACTTAATCAGTGTTTTGATCAATGAGTTCAATGAGGACATGGTATGCACTTATTCTTTATATTTCGACACTTACATCTCGAGAAAGTAAGCTGGTCTTTCAGAAATGAAAGAATTTCCTCTTTTCTATCATCTGAAATAGATGGAGGAAAAGCATATTGTGGTTGTCTAATAAGTGATCTAGCAGCTATAGTAACATCAATTATCTCTAAATCTTTATAGACATCACTAAAACCTGTTTTTCTCAATATCTCATTATATTCTTCCCAGATAGTTTTCGATGACTCTGTTGCTTCTCTAACTACCTTTGATGAAACAATGGTAGTAAAATTAACCACTTTAACATCTTCCAACCCATATTTTATTTGAAGTACTTGGTTAAACTCTGCAAAAAGTGGATTTAAAACAATTATAATTTCACGCGGGTTTGGTTCTTGATTCTCGGAAATATTAGTATTTAAATTTTGATCAGTATTATTAGACATACTCAAATTTTCCTTAAACACTTTAAGATTAAGACTTAGCTCCAGACTCTAGGGCAGTATAACACATAACATGGCAAAAAAAGAAGATTTTAATATTTCATCAAAATCTCTTTTTCTATCTTTAGAGTTTAGTAGGGCATTTGGTGTCAGAACCCATCCAATAGTTAGATAGGTTTTACTTCTGCTATGTTACAGCGGGAACCGCTGTAATGCAGTACACTAAGCTGTATTGCATAAAACCCCCACTTCAACCCTAATATAAAAATAAAACCTTTTCCAAAACCCCTTACCCACCAAAAACCATGACTAACCCAACTCCCAACTTCTACGCCCTCCTTATCGCGATCGATTTCTATTTCCCCAATAATTTACCAGATGGACGTTACAGAAACCTGAAGGGATGCGTCCGAGATATTAACCATGTCGAAACCTATTTAAAAGATACCTTCAACCTCACCCCCGACCAAATTATTAAACTCACCGCTACTGCTTCTGATAATCCTGAACAACCGAAAGAACCCCCAGAACTCTTACCCACTTATGAGAATATTGTTGCTAAATTTAAAGAACTAACTGCCAAAGCAAAACCGCAAGACCAAGTATATATTCACTACTCCGGTCACGGCGGACGGGCGAAAACAATTTATGAAAATATCAAGTTTTCTGGTGGTTTAGATGAAACCTTAGTTCCCACAGATATTGGTCTACCAAATTCTCGTTATTTGCGCGACTTAGAATTTGCTAAACTCCTCGACGAAATGGTACAAAAAGAGTTAGTTGTAACTCTCGTACTCGATAGTTGTCATTCCGGTGGCGCAACCAGAGAAATAGAAAAAATAGAAACAGACGACTGGAATGTGCGCGGTGGCTGTTTTGATGATATGACGGAACGACCTAAAGATAGTTTAGTTGGGGTGTGGTCATAAGTAGTTGGTTGAAACGAAAAGCTTTTCTTCTGGGCCTTGTCCCCCTTGTCCTCCTTGTCCCCCTTGTCCTCCTTGTCCCCTACATCACCAACGGGTTTTGACCACACCCGTTTAGTTGCGCCACTTGAGGAATTAGCTCAAAATTGGCAAAATTTAACAGAAAATACTCGCAATATTACCGTCGTCAATGGTTTGTTACCAGAACCAAAAAGTCTATCGAAATCCCAAATCCACAGTTTGATGGTCTTGTCAGCGCTCGCAGAAGCCAAGGTCTTGCCATTGGGACTCCATGCGACGCTATAGACCTGACTGCTATGCCCAGTCAGGGTAGCGATCGGTTTTTGGGTTTGCAGGTTCCACAGTTTGATGGTCTTGTCATCGCTAGCAGAAGCCAAGGTCAAGCCATCGGGACTCCATGCGACACTCTCGACCGAATTGCTATGCCCTTCTAAAGTATTCCGCTCTTTTACTTGGGAAATTGATTGTTGCAGCGCAGTTATCATTTGCCCAGGCGATCCACCACATATTGATTATAAAGGACAAGGCTTTAAGGATCTTCGTAAACAAACAATTTTAGCCTTCCAAAAACTTTTGTATTTTTATCCCCCATAGGAGTACACAAAATTTGATAAGCTTCTGTATTCACCTGAGCGAAAATCTTTTGACCAAATTCTACCGCTCCTTGTGAAATTGGTGTTCTAGCTAGAGCATCAAAATCAATTGAGCCTACAGAAAAACCTCTTGGGGCGCTGTTTCCTGTTAAATCTCCCCCCATCTCTTCCGCTAGGTTACTTAAACTTGCTTTCAGTACATCCTCATCAAGGTCATATATCTTTTGTGTTAGGTCATGAACTTCCGTCATAGGAATGAATCCTTATTTTAGTTATTCTAGTTACGTACTATAGCATTTTCATTTGATTTGTGAAATCCTCTTTCTTCTTTCTTTACTTCCTTTCCTTTGCACCTAAGCGCTACGCGAACGTGGTTCATAAAAAAATCCAAATCAAATGAAAATACTATATTTTTTAGAGTTATAGCGCTACGCGCTAGTATAGTTACAGATTAGAATAGACTACACTGAGCTACACAGAGATTCAATTCAGTATTTGTAACCCACATTCCGCAGATGTGACTCATCTTACTGGTAATTTTGAAAAATCCAAGCCCGAAAAAGTTTCCCAGCCTAATTTTTTTGCCTTTAGCTTCTATTCTTCATTGAAATAAATAGACAATATTTACAGCCAAAATTAATTGGCGATTTAAATGTGCTGTTTGAACGTTGTCAGAAACTTTTAAATCTTCAAGAGTTAATCCGAGGGTTGACCCATTTTTATTGGTGGCCAGAAGCTCCAATTTAATTATGGTCAATCGACCGGACATGATATGAGTCAGTTAGGACGTTCTTAATTCCTGAAACCGTTCGGTGTTCGGCGAAGGCTCACTGAAGCCGCGAGCGCGGAAGTTGAGCGTTCGACTGAGCGCTCACGCCGAAGTCTTTGTCGAAACTCAGTCGAGCCGCGCTCACGGCGAAGCCCTTGATTATAGGCCCTTCTGACCCTAGCCCCTAGCAAGTTCGCCCCTAGTCCCTAGCTATATATCTTTAAAATATAAAGTAAGTTTTATCAGCGAGCCAAGTATGACAGCGACCGACGCAGTGATATGGCTACAAGAACGAACAGCCTTAAGTGTGCTGTCGGAGAGGGTATTGGAGGCGATCGCACAAGTTTTAGAAGAAAAAGTCGTACCGGCGCACACCCGCCTCGTTATGGAGGACACGCCACCCGAAGGTCTTTATATTCTAAAACAAGGACGGCTGGAAGGCGATCGCACCAATCAAACTGGTTCTGTGTGGGATGTTAGTTTACTACAGGGTGCGATTGTACACTTACAGGAGCTGCTGTTTGGGCAATTGGCGCAGAGGACTGTAAGAGCGATCGGCGAAAGTCAGTTGTGGTTTATTCCAGCCGACAAATTTCGCCAATTAGTAGCCGATAATCCCGAAATTACCCAGGCTTTTTCGCAACAACTGGCAATGGAACTAGCGCAGATATCTTCTCAGCTAGCTTATGAGCAAGAACGTCAAGCCATATTGCGACCTTATCTAGTCACAAAGGCCAAACGGGGTATTGTAGGCAAAAGTCGCTATGCAGTGCGTTTGCGGCAGCAAATTAAACAAGCAACTGAAGATCGTCGTTCGGTGCTAATTTTTGGGGAACCCGGACTCGAAAAAGACAACATCGCTGCGCTAATTCATTTCGCTTCTCCTCAGCGGCGAGAACCGATGATTAAAATAGATTGCAGTAAGTTGCAAGCAAATGGTGCTGAATTATTTGGTCGTGTTGGCAGCAAACCTGGTTTAATCGAATGGCTAGGCGAAGGAACTTTACTGCTCAACAACATCCAAGAACTTCCCTCAGAATTGATGCCCAAAATAGCTCAATTGCTGGAAACCGGAAACTACACACCAGTCGGAAGTCAGGATCGGAGGGACACAGAAGAATTTCACTCAGCACTCAGCACTCAGCACTCAGCACTTAGTTGTCTGGCACGCATTTTGATCATATCTGAAAAAACGCTGCCCAAGATCGATCGCCTAGTTACTCATTTAATTAAAGTCCCCCCGCTGCGAGTGCGAAAAACCGATATTAGCGACCAGATGGAATACTACATTCGGTTGTTTTGTCGAGCCAAAGGTATTGCCAATCCTCACATAACCGCAGAAGCTTTGAGGTGGTTACAAGCTTATGATTTTCCTGGAAATTTTCGAGAATTGGAAGGTTTGGTGGAACGAGCGCTTGTTCAGTCTGCTGGTAATAAAGAACTAACTGAAGAAGTATTTTGGTCGTTACAAACCAAGAAAAAACAATTTCGCGTCAATCTTTTAAATGCCTATCCTTGGCTGCGAAGATTTTTACGCAGTGAATGGTGGCCCGATCGGATCAATTATGGATTCACCTTGGGATTTTTTGCTATTGTTGTCGCCCTATTATTTCTCGGCCCTCAACATCGCAATGAAAATGTTGCTTTAAATCTGTTTTGGGCTTGGTGGTGGCCGTTAATTCTGATCGGTTTTCCCTTTGTAGGACGCCTGTGGTGCGCTGTTTGTCCCTTCATGATTTATGGGGAAGTCACCCAAAAACTTTCCCTATGGCTTTGGCCTCGTCAGCTAAAACGGTGGCCGCGACAGTCAGCCGAAAAATGGGGAGGATGGTTTTTGTTTGGCTTATTTGTCTTAATTTTTCTGTGGGAGGAACTCTGGCATTTAGAGGATACGGCTTACCTCTCCGCCTGTTTGCTGCTGTTAATTACTGCGGGAGCCATGATTTTTTCGGCAATTTTTGAACGCAGGTTTTGGTGTCGGTATCTGTGTCCAATTGGGGGAATGAATGGGCTATTTGCAAAGTTATCGATGATTGAATTAAGGGCACAGCAGGGAACTTGTTCTGCTGAATGTACCACTTATCAATGTTACAAAGGGGGGCCTCAAAAAGGTGAAGGTTTGGAGACTGATGGCTGTCCTTTGTATACTCACCCAACCCACTTGGAAGATAACAAAGATTGCGTACTTTGCATGACTTGTCTCAAAGCTTGTCCCCATCGATCGGTTGAGTTAAATTTGCGTCCTCCCGGCATTGAACTTTGGACAACTCATGTGCCTCATGCCTATGAAGTGGCGCTGTTGTTGTTACTTTTAGGGGGGATTTTCCTCCACCGCTTGCCGGAATTGCAATCTTTGTTGGGGTTGAATTTAGATTTAAGTCAGTTTTGGGTGCATTTGGGATTTTCTTTGGCAGTTTTAATCGTGCCTGCACTGGTTCCACTGTTGGGTTATAGCTTGATTCAATTGTTTCATGGTTCGGTAAAGCCCCGCTCGTTTGTAGAGTTGGCTTATGGTTATTTGCCGCTGGTTTTGGGGGGAAACTTAGCCCATTATTTGCGGCTGGGTTTAGGCGAAGGAGGACGAATTTTACCTTTAACTTTCGCGACTTTTGGCTTCAGTGGTGAGGGGTTACCCGTGTTGGTAGGACATCCCGCTGTAATTGCGTTTTTGCAAGGAACCACGCTGATTTTTTCGGTGGTTTTGACGATATTTTTGACGCAAAAGATTGCTCATCAACCGCTGCGTTTCTTGCTACCCCAACATCTGGCTGCTGTGGTTTTGGGAGCAAGTTTGTGGGCTATTATTGTCGTTAACTAATTACTGCTTGACTATAGAAACCCGGTTTCTTCAAGAAACCGGGTTTCTGGGGTGCTATATACTGCTTGTCCTATCAGTAAAATAAAATACCAGGTAATACTTATGAAAATCGGCAATTACAAAGAGTTATACACGATCGGTCACTCAAATCTCAGTATTGAAGCTTTTATTTTGTTACTTCAGCAACATGGAATTACGGCAGTGGCAGATGTGCGATCGCACCCCTACAGTCGTCGTTTACCCCACTTCAGTCAACCCGCCTTAAAAGCATCATTACAAAACATTGGCATTCGCTATGTTTTCCTGGGTCGCGAATTAGGCGCAAGACCGGAAGATTTAAGCTGTTACGATAATACTGGCAAAGCGCTATACGAAAGAATTGCCGCAACTAACCTATTTGCCGAAGGAATTCAGCGTTTAGTCAAAGGCGCAGAAACCTACCGAATTGCCATGATGTGTGCTGAAAAAGACCCGATCACCTGTCATCGCACTATTTTAGTTTGCCGTCAACTGCGAAACTTAAATGTGCAGATTAATCATATTTTATCAGATAGTACTTTGGAATTGCAAGAGCAACTAGAAACAAGACTCTTAGGCAAGTTTAACAAAAATTTGCATCAGCCAATTCAATTAAGTCTATTTGAATTGCCAAAGGATGAAATTGACCTAGAAGAAGCTTATAATCGACAAGGTAATGAAATCGCTTATGTCAAAGAAGACCATGAATCAAGAGATTAACTTATTTACGATCGGCTTTACCCAAAAAAGCGCCGAGCAATTTTTTGAGACTTTACTCAAAGCAGGAGTTCAGCGAGTCATAGACACACGCCTGAATAATGTTTCCCAGTTAGCAGGATTTGCCAAACGCAAAGACTTAGAGTATTTTCTGCGGAAAGTTGGCAATATCGAATACGTTCACATTCTAGATTTAGCACCAACCAAAGATATCCTTGATGACTATAAAAAGAACGGCGGTGCTTGGGACACCTACGAAAAAGAATTTGTAGATTTAATGGTCAAACGCCAAATAGAGAAGAAAGTTTCACCAGATATTTTAAATGGAGGCTGTCTGCTATGTAGCGAAGCTAAACCACATAATTGCCATCGCCGCTTAGTTGCCGAATATTTGAATGAAAAGTGGAGAAACGTAAAAATATGCCATCTGTGAAGAGGATAATTTGCCTTGCTAATTCATGGAAGCGAGGCGAGAGGTGCATCGCCGGAATTACCCCAATGAAAGGACAGTGGATTCGTGCTGTTTCCGATTTACCTGATGGTAAAGTTCCCAGAGAAATGCGATTGATTGGGGGGACAGAACCGGCGTTATTAGATATTATAGAAATTCCTCTAGCCAAGACCGGGCCTGACTTTGGTTTCGAGAGCGAAAATCTCTCCATCTTACCGGGAAAATGGCTGCGATCGGGCCAAGTTCCGCCTGCCTACCTACTCAAATATTGTAGCAAAGAGGAATATATTTTGCACAACGATGAGAGATATGTAGAAGTCCCATATTTGCAATCATTGCCTTTTGATCAGCGGCGCACTTTGGAACTGGTAAAAGCCGTAGAAATATCGGTTAAACCTCTTGGTGTGAAATATGAGGGTAGTCAGAAATGGTCAGGTACAATTGTGACCGAAAATGGTCAAAGATTGACAACAACTATCACCGATCCGGTATTTGTGAGAAAATTAGATTTAGGATATCGTCCGAAAAATCATTGTTTGGTAACAGTTAGTTTGAGTATGCCTTGGCGACCTGATGATTGGGAAGGTGGCGATCCTTGCTGGAAATTGATCGCGGGGGTGATAGAGTTGCCTGATTCTGCGAAGAAGAAAGTAGAGGTAAAAAGCGATGAATATGACGATCTGCCGTTTTGAAGTTCAGATGGTATGATTGTTTTATGTAGTGGCAGCAATGGAATTGAGATTATGACATCCAAAATTTATTCAGTAAACCCAAAAGAAAAGGAAAATTTGCCTAGTTTACCAGTACCACAATCATTTTACAAAGATAATCCGCAATGGGCTAATGCCAGCTTTAAAATTGAGGTTTTATCTGACAACACTCTACTGGTGAGATTAGTGTCTGAAGATGACGATGAAGAAGAAGAAGATCCCCAAATGCTGCGGCTATTCCTAGATGCGCTGATGGCAGATGTAATAAAAGATCCGTCTATTCTTGTGCCTTACACAGCAGAAATGAAAGCTGAAGCAGATGCACTTTTAGAAGGAGTCATAGTAGAAGAATGAGTTATCTTATTTTCAACGGGTGGAATATCCGTTTCCACCCTTTATTCGGACAACAGTGGAACGATTTATTGAGTGATGCTACGAAGCTAAGAGGGCGATTATCAGCGACAGAATATCGCTCTCATCCAAGGGTCAAGTTATTTGCGGCTGTGAAGCAGGGAATTGAAGAAAAAATTCCCTTAGATCCTTTTTCTCTTCGTTTTGCCCTTAAGGATAACCTGCGGGGATACAGTCGTCTCAAAGGCATGGGTCTACCAAATAGGTATCGACTGTTTTTTAGAGCATCTCAACTGGAAGAACAAAAAGAAATAGTCATTTTGTGGTTAGGTTATCCTCGCAAAGAAGGAGATAAAAATGATTGTTATGCGGTTTTTCAGAAGATGGTTTTAAATGGCACGTTTCCCGCAAGTATGCAGGAATTGATTGACCAATGCGAAACGGGTAATGGAGCGATCGAATCAACAAATGAGGATGCAAAAGAGGAGAATGGGGATAGCGAGTAGGGAGTCATCGCAGAAATTGAGCTAGAGCGCAGATGAGTTACAATTTTCTTATTCTGCGAGTAGCTCAGAAACATTTGGCGTCGCAATCTTTCCTCTGGCAAAATTCAGCATTTTGTGGTATACATTGAATATAGCGATCGAGAACACCATGAATATTCACGAAAAACTTTTGAGTGCGATCGAGCAACTTTCAGATGAACAGTTATCGATACTTCTAAATGTAGCTCTTTCTCTCAAAAGTGGAAAAAATTCTGTTCAACAGATGGTTTTATCCCAAGGTTATCAGGATTGGCTAAGCGCTGAAAATGACATTTATGACGAACTCTTTGCCGATGAACTTACAGCGCGGTAATGTCGTTTTGTGTCAGGTGCCTATGCCTTCAACTCAGCTTCAGCAGTTTAAAATTCGCCCAGCTTTGATTGTCTCGGCAGATCGGCTTAACCAGATTCTTGATGATGTGATGATTGTGGCTTGCACTTCCAACACTAGCCGTTCTTTGACGGTAACACAATATTTGATAACAGGAGAGGAAATTGCTAGTGCTGGTATCAGAGTTGAGTCAGTTGTTCGCTGCGAGTCAATTTTTACATTAAATAAGCTGATGATTATCAGAAAGCTGGGATCTCTTTCGGCTGAAGCAATGAATCAGGTGAATAGCTGTTTGATGGTGGCTTTAGAATTATAGAGATCGATCGCACTCTTTACCTAACTCCATCCTCACAGGCGATCGCGCTTTTGCCTTCCTATCTCATTACCTCCTAGTCAGACTTGTGAATGTAGTTCGGATTGTTAGGATGCCAAGTTCCGATGTCTACAGTTGCAGGCAGTCCTGGGTGAAGCTCGAACAGGTAGATATGTAGGAAGAGTTCATTGACAATGAACACACCGTAGTCATCCATCGGGTAATTTTCTAGGAAGAGTCTGACTTGAGGCTCCTGCATCACTTGTGCGTATAGACCTATCCAATCCTTATCCTTCGGCTCCACAAATGGGCAGTAGCCGCAGCTTCCATCCTCCTGAACATAAGCTCCCCTGCCATAGTTGGAGTGCCATCTCTTGAACTCCTCAGCCCACTGCTGTCCTGTTTGCCCATCAAAACTCTTGAGGTCGTAGGCCAGTATTGTAAATTCATTTGAAGCTCTTTTCTGTTTGCGTTTAGCCATTTCTTCACCTCTTTATCAAGATACAACATATATTTTATTGCAAAAAAGTAGTGCGATTGCCCACCTTTACTACAACAACGAGTAAGACTCGATCGTAGATTTCGTAGACAATGCGATAGTCATCAACGCGAACACGGTAAGCGTTTTCTTCACCTGACAACTTTTGCACATCGGGCGGGGATCTAACTCTAATTCTGCCAACTTCTGGTTGCTGTAATATAACTTGCGCGATCGCATCTACCAAGTTATCCTTCACTTCCTCAGTCGTTAAACGGACAAATCCCTCATCCTCACCAACTGTCCCGTATTTCATCAAATTCTTCCCAAACTCTCAAAAAATTGCAAAATAGATAAAGTAGCTCATTCCCAAATTAACCCAAATAGCTATTTGAAAATCGTTTTGCACCTATGACACATCCCTTCCTGCAACGCCTCCACAGTCCAGAACGTCCCGTCATCGTCTTCGATGGCGCAATGGGAACCAACCTGCAAAAGCAAAACCTCACCGCTGCTGACTTCGGGGGGGCCGAATACGAAGGTTGCAACGAATACCTCGTCCACACCAAACCGGAAGCCGTTGCGATCGTGCATCGCGATTTCCTCGCCGCCGGTGCAGATGTGGTAGAAACGGATACCTTCGGTGCTACTTCCGTAGTGCTAGCAGAGTATGATTTGGCACATCAAGCCTACTACCTCAACAAAACCGCTGCGGAACTGGCCAAGCGGGTCGCTAACGAATTCTCGACGCCAGAGAAACCCCGTTTCGTGGCAGGTTCGATCGGGCCAGGAACTAAGTTACCTACCTTGGGACATATCGATTTTGATACACTGAAAGCTGCATTTACTGAACAAGCAGAAGGACTGATCGACGGCGGCGTTGACTTACTAATCGTGGAAACTTGTCAGGATGTGCTGCAAATTAAGGCGGCGCTGAATGGAATTGAGGAAGTTTTTCAGAAAAGAGGCGATCGCCTCCCCCTGATGGTTTCAGTAACAATGGAAACTACGGGTACAATGCTCGTCGGTTCCGATATCAGCGCAGTACTGACAATTCTGGAACGTTACCCGATCGATATTCTCGGTCTAAACTGCGCCACCGGGCCAGACAGGATGGCCGAACACATCAAATATCTCTGCGAAAGCTCGCCTTTTGTGGTTTCCTGCATCCCCAACGCTGGTTTGCCAGAAAACATCGGCGGTCACGCACACTACAAGCTGACCCCGATGGAATTACGGATGGCGCTGACCAAGTTTGTCGAAGATTGGGGCGTGCAAGTGATTGGCGGTTGTTGCGGTACTCGTCCTGACCACATTGAAGCATTAGCAGAAATTGGCAAAACTCTCAAGCCAAAAGAACGTCATCCCAACTACGAACCATCCGCAGCATCAATTTATACTGCACAACCCTACGAACAGGATAACTCTTTCCTGATTGTAGGCGAACGGCTAAACGCCAGCGGTTCCAAGAAATGCCGCGACTTACTAAATGCCGAAGATTGGGATGGATTGGTGTCTTTGGCGAAATCCCAAGTCCGCGAAGGGGCTCATGTCCTTGATGTGAACGTGGATTATGTGGGACGAGACGGCGTGCGGGACATGAGGGAATTGGTGTCACGAGTGGTAACAAATGTGACATTACCCTTGATGCTGGACTCGACAGAATGGGAAAAAATGGAAGCGGGTCTGAAAGTTGCCGGAGGTAAGTGTATACTTAACTCTACCAACTATGAAGATGGTGAAGAACGTTTCTTCAAGGTTTTGGAAATAGCTAAAAAGTATGGTGCTGGTGTAGTAATTGGTACAATTGATGAAGATGGAATGGCGCGAACAGCAGAGAAGAAATTTCAAATTGCCCAACGCGCTTATCGTCAAGCTGTAGAATATGGTATCGCACCCCAAGAAATCTTTTTCGATACTTTAGCATTACCAATTTCTACAGGTATCGAAGAAGATCGCGCCAACGGGAAAGCTACCATAGAGTCGATCCGTCGCATCCGTCAAGAATTACCAGGATGTCATGTTATTCTTGGTGTTTCTAATGTTTCTTTCGGCTTAAATCCAGCCGCGAGAATAGTGCTGAATTCCATGTTTTTGCATGAAGCAATGCAAGTAGGTATGGATGCAGCAATTGTCAGCGCCAGCAAGATTTTGCCCTTAGCAAAAATTGAGCCAGAACATCAAGAAGTTTGCCGGAAGTTAATATATGATGAACGGGAATTTGACGGGAATGTTTGTGTTTACGATCCTTTAGGACTGTTAACTACACTGTTTGAAGGAAAAACCACAAAACGCGATCGCAGCGAAGACAACAACCTCCCAGTCGAAGAACGTCTCAAACAACATATTATCGACGGCGAACGGATTGGTTTAGAAGCACAACTGACAAAAGCACTAGAAAAATATCGTCCTCTGGAAATCATCAATACTTTCTTACTGGATGGGATGAAAGTTGTCGGCGAATTGTTCGGATCTGGACAAATGCAACTACCTTTCGTATTGCAATCAGCCGAAACCATGAAAGCAGCAGTAGCATATTTAGAACCTTTCATGGAAAAGAAAGATGCTGGCAATAATGCTAAGGGAACCTTCATAATTGCCACAGTAAAAGGTGATGTTCACGATATAGGTAAAAACCTAGTTGATATCATCCTTTCCAATAATGGCTACAGAGTTGTGAACTTGGGGATTAAGCAACCAGTTGATAACATCATTGAAGCTTACGAAAAGCATAAAGCTGATTGTATTGCGATGAGTGGTTTGCTGGTGAAATCTACCGCATTTATGAAGGAAAATCTGGCGGTATTTAACGAACGGGGAATTACTGTGCCGGTAATTTTGGGTGGCGCAGCGTTGACTCCAAAATTTGTCCATCAAGATTGTCAGAATGCCTACCAAGGTAAGGTAATTTACGGCAAAGATGCCTTCGCAGATTTGCATTTCATGGATAAATTAATGCCTGCGAAGGTTGCTGGTAACTGGGATGATTTGCAGGGATTTTTGGATGAAATTTCCACCGCAGATAAACTCAAATTAACGCAGATAGAAGAAAAGTCTGCTAAGTCTAATGGTGAAGTTGTAGCTAAGGAACCACAGGAGGTTGATACAAGGCGTTCGGAAGCTGTGGCGGTAGATATTGAACGTCCGACTCCGCCTTTCTGGGGAACGCAAGTTTTCAAGCCGGAAGATATCTCCTTAGAGGAGATTTTCTGGTATTTGGATTTGCAAGCTTTGATTGCTGGACAATGGCAATTCCGCAAACCAAAGGAACAATCGCGGGAAGAGTACGATAATTTCCTCGCTGAGAAAGTTTATCCTGTTTTGGAACATTGGAAGCAGCGAGTTATTGAGGAAAAGTTATTGCATCCGCAGGTAGTTTATGGGTATTTTCCTTGTCAGTCTGAGGGAAATTCACTCCTTATATATGATTGGGAGGGAATGAACCGCCAAGACGCCAAGAAAGAGGTAGCGAGGTTCAATTTTCCGCGTCAAAAGTCTTTAAAGCGTTTGTGTATTGCTGATTTCTTTGCACCTGTGGAATCTGGACATATTGATGTGTTTCCGATGCAGGCGGTGACGGTGGGGAATATTGCGACTGAGTTTGCACAGAAATTGTTTGCAGATAATCAATATACTGATTATTTGTATTTTCATGGTTTAGCTGTGCAAACTGCTGAAGCTGTGGCGGAATGGCTACACGCCCGCATTCGTCGCGAGTTGGGTTTTGGAAGTGATGAACCGGATAATATTCGGGATATGCTTGCACAACGTTATCGCGGTTCTCGTTACAGTTTTGGATATCCGGCTTGTCCGAATATTGCAGATCAGTTTAAGCAGTTGGAGTTGTTGGGGGCAAATCGCATCAACCTCCACATGGATGAAAGCGAACAAATTTATCCCGAACAATCTACAACTGCGATTATCACCTATCATCAAGCGGCGAAATACTTCACCGCTTAAATAGTAGGGTGGGCAATGCCCACCTTACTCAACATTAGTTTATGAGGATAGTATGGCAGAATTGAAGATTAGATCTAAGTATCCAGATTCCTTAAAATCGATCGTTGAAAGCGCACTTGCAGAAAAACTGCGATCGCTTGAAGCTGGTATTCGTCGAACTGAAGAACGGATACAGGAATTTGAAGCTAAGTATCAATTATCTACGGAAGAATTTCTGCATCGTTATGAAAATGATGAATTCACCGAAACTCTGGACTTAGATGAGTGGATTGGGGAAGCTTGGATGTTATCCCATTTGCGTGAAAAAAAAGAAAAAATAGAAGGTATTGAATTTGTTGATTGAATTAAGTATGATTGAGTTTGTTAATGGGAAATAATTTCCAGTATAATGGAAGCAAAGATAACGATCGAGAAGATAATATGGCAGAACTAAAAATTATTTGCGAGTATCCAGATACTTTAAAGAAACTTATAGAAGAAGAGGTAGCCCGGAGATTGCGATCGCTTGAAGATGGTATTCGACGCACGGAAGAACGCATTAAAGAATTTGAAAGCAAATATCAGATGTCTACAGAAGAGTTTCTGCGTCGGTATGAAAATGATGAAATTCAGGAGACTCTGGAAATAGATGAGTGGATAGGAGAATCTTTGATGTTGAAAGGGCTACAGGAAGATTTAGATACATTTAAAGGAATTGAGTTTGTTAATTGAGGATTATTTTCAGGGCGTCCGCAACATTATTGACGCTTGTTCGGTAGTGCAATTAAGCAACGTCAACTACGACACGCGCAGCATTTATAGAGGCTTCATTCGTGGTGAACTAAACTTTTCGGATGGATTTGTTCTTTACCTGCGTGAGTTTGTGGATGTTGAAACAACGAGCGAGCGGGAAATGTACTCATATCATTATGAAGATGCCTCGAAAAATTTGATTTTTCGCTATGATAATACGAGGCATCACAAAAAACTGAATCTTCCCAATTATCCGCATCATAAACATGATGGCAGCGAAGAAAATGTAATTTCCTCAAACGCGCCAATGTTGGCAGATGTATTGAATTAAATTGTGGTATCTTTGGGATAGTGTGGCATTTTTCATGGTTTATTAACCGTCCTGTATAATGAAAACACCGATAACGATCGAGAGGATAATATGGCAGAGCTTAAGATTATTTGCGAGTATCCAGACTCGTTAAAGCAATTCATAGAAGAAGCACTATCAAAAAGAATTGCATCGCTTAAAGATGGTATTCGACGGACTGAGGAACGCCTTCAAGAATTTGAAAGTAAATATCAAATGTCTACAGAAGAGTTTTTGCGACGCTTTGAAAATGATGAACTTCAACATCGATTAGATATGGAATTTGATGAGTGGGTTGGAGAATCTCGAATGCTGAAAATGCTAAACGACAAAGTAAATAAATTAAGGGGGGTTGAGTTTGTTAATTGAAAACTATTTCCAGCTACTTAGGGAGTTAATTGAATCCTGTACATTAGTGCAGTCGTTCAACCTCATACCTGCAACAAGAGGCGAGTCAGAAGGTTTTATTCGTGGTGTAATCAACTTAACAGATGGTTCAATGCTTTATTTGCGTGAGTTTGTGAATGTTGAAACGACTATCATCCGTGAAATGTATTCATATCAGTACATGGATGGCTCAAAAAATCTGATCTTTCGCTATGACAACGTGGAACATCACAAAAAATTGAATCTCCCAAATTATCCGCATCACAAACATGATGGCAGCGAAGAGAATGTAAATTCCTCAAACGCGCCTATGCTGGCAGATGTATTGAATGAGATTGAGAGTTTGTTGGGATAGCGCGATCGCACGTCACCCCACTAAAATAAACATTCCCCACCCTACGTTAATTTTTATGCCGTTGCTGCCTTTTTATCCAATTCATTTTTTGATTGATTTATCTCAGACTGAGATATTTCTGAGTCGGCAATCTCATCCTCGAAAACTTCCGGGCAGTGTTTCTTCAGATTGGCAATAAATTGCTCAGTGGTAATTTCTGCAAAATGCTTGCCAATCAGTTCAGCCGCTCTTTTGGGATTTGCCATTATAAAATTACTCCTTATAGTTCTATCAAACAAGATTCTTCAATTAGAGATGTATCTCTGACGGCTATTTGGATATGAGTGCGATCGAAAACAGCAGAATTAGGAAAAATGCGCTGACCCTCCACGAATACACCTCGAATCAGACGAATACTTTTCCAATTTGCCCTCTTATTCTTTTCCGTTGGTTTCTGGGCTTTGTACTTGTATATCTTGGAATATTGTAGACTCTGAAGTAGTAGGAGTTACTATCCTGAGATTAATATCAAGTATCAATTGATTTTTTTCTAGAGTTATATTGGCCTGTTTAACCAAAAGCTTCAACGATACCCCATCATTTAACTGATATTCAGAAGCTACCTGATTTTTGTACCCGGCTTCTTCCAACCATTGTGTAATATTTCTCCAGTTATCTATCTTTTCCTCGCTATTTTTGCCAAGAAGATTTTTAACGTAATTGTATATTGTCTTACTAAGGTCTACTCCAACTCCCTTAATATCTTTATCCAGTTTTTCAGCAATCTCAGCGGGACTATAGCCGCAAAGTAAACCGCGTAGACGTAGTTCTTCAACAGGTGTTAAAGGTTTTCCTTTGGCAGAACTAAGGTCTTTATACAGCCTTTCTAAATTCCAGTGAATAGCTGCTTCTGAAAACGGATCGCGTGTAGGTGTCATAAGGTGAGTGTCCTAGAAAAGAAAAATTCCTAACTTAATCCTATTGTATTCCTAGTGTTGGCAGGATTGCAACCCTATTTTTTCTAGCTTAAGATAGAGCAAAGTTTACTTTTTCTAGTTTAGGTTAGAGCCAATTTAACCCAGTAAAGGAGAAAGACATGAGTCATGGTACAGACCCCGTAATTACCGTAGCTACGATTGCCGTCGGTAGTGCAGCAGTTTGGACAGGAACCTACGCCGGAGCGCGAAACAAAGGTAAGACACACGAGCAAGCTTGTCATAGAGCAAATGAGAGACTCACAGAGGTGGTTCATCATATAGGACACGAGAAAGCGCAAGAGGCTCGCTTAGAAGCTATGCGGAATCTATACACATAGCTTTCGTTAGTACCTATCCAAAAACTTACCAGAATGCTTATTGCAACTGAAAGTTACTCATGTTTTTGGATAGGTTTTCCAACTAAATAAACACGAGCTTCTCCTCTTGTAAGTTTTATCAATTCCTTTATTTCACACCCGTTCGCCAGAAAATTATGAAACCTAAAGCTGTTATACCTTTTATAGTGTTAGCACTGATTGTACTTTTCATCATTGTTTTTATTAAAAACTTCTTCGGAGCATAAAAAGTTTTCAAGTTGTAGGGTGCGTCAGAAGCATAAAATTAGCAATCGAATCCAAATTGTTGCTATCTGACACACCTTACTAAACGTAACTAGCAATTTAGGTTAAATAGTAAATGCAAAAGCTATCGCCAAGGATAATTTAGAAAATTCTCAATAAATACTGGATAATTTACAAAATTTAAAAATATTTGATGTGAGCTATTTTACGAGTGGTACTTTGACCATGACTCTGATTATCTCCAAATCAAACGCTATGCGGAAACCCTCAACTATCTGCGTTTATTAATTATCGAATATATTACCCAATCGGCGACATCGCTCAATTAAATGTTGTAGCAAGGCATTTGGGAAGAGGCGATCGCACTCCCCATCACCACAAAAACTGCGATCGCACTTCCCCTCACAACCCCTACAACTCAATCCTCCTTTCCCTCAACAGCGCCTCTAAAGCTTGATAACGCTGCCTTTTTCTCCAATTCATTTTTCGATCGATCTGTCTGGCGCTGAGGTATTTCTGATTCCTCAATCTCATCCTCAAAAACTTCCGGGCAGTATTTTTTCAGATTCTCAATAAACTGCTCAGGCGTCACTTCCGCAAAATGCTTGCTCAGAATTTCGCCAAACTCTTTCGGATCTAGCATAATTTAATTCCTCCTTATATTTCTATTAAACAAGGTTCTTCAATCAAAGATCTATCTCTGACGGCTATCTGGACATGAGCGCGATCGTACAGATAAGAACCTAAAAAAATGGGCGAACCTTCTAAAAATACTGCTCGAACAGCACGAACTGTTTTCCCTGTTTGTTCTTGAAAGTAACCGACCGCATAATTAATTACAGCGCAGTCTAACCGATGAGCGCCAGCGGTTTGTCTGGGTAAAGGTTGGTTTACTTCCCGACACTTCGTTACATAAGAGTTATGTGCTGCTGCGATTTTTGAAGACCAACTGATGTCCAGTAAATCGATACAGTCTTCCAAGCGGATGGTGGAACGAATTACAGCCGGATTTGCAGGATGTTGCTGCTTGGCCCATTCCCAAGCGCGTACTGGTGCATCTTGGAAGAAGTAAACCCCCGTTCCTAGCCAGTCGTAGTCATTGGAACTAACGTTAAAACCCTGCTGAATAATTGTTGTCGCCACCTCCGTATTTGTACCGTGATAGCCGTAGACTCGAATTGTCTCAGGCACTCAGAACCTCCTCACTACCTTACCTTATGCGATCGTAACAAAGCAGTTACAGTTTGCGTTCCTACATTTTCCCACCGCGAGATCGCAGCTTTTCCAATTTTGCCCTCTTATTCTTTTCCGTTGGTTTCTGGGCTTTGTACTTGTATATCTTGGAATATTGTAGACTCTGAAGTAGTAGGAGTTACTATCCTGAGATTAATATCAAGTATCAATTGATTTTTTTCTAGAGTTATATTGGCCTGTTTAACCAATACCTTTTATAGTGTTAGCACTGATTGTGCTTTTCATTATTGTTTTTATTAGAAACTTCTTGGGAGCATAAGTTTACATCAGAGATTGCATAATAGATGAAGCGATCGCACTCCCCATCACCACAAAAAGTGCGATCGCCCCAGCCTATGTAAACCTTTATTACTTGTTTGAGTATAATTTCTACACGATCCTTTTTGAGAATTATTCTGTGGTATCCTATAATTGTAGCATTTCTACCGAGATGGCTGCTAAGATGGCCTATCCTTAAATGCGATAAATATAGAACAATTCTGTCCTAAAAAACCACTCTATCTTTGGATGAACCCTAATAACCATGATGATATTGATCGAAGTGAAAAAACAGATCCTTATGAACAAATACTGTTTGAGGGATACACAGATGCAGAGATAGCAGAAATCAAAAGTCTCATGGAAAAATGGGATAAAGCAACCTATCCCAATATAGCCAATAGTATTGTAGATCATGCCGATCGACACGGTTTTACAGGGAATTATTTAAAATACTTGAGAAAAGCCAATAACTTTAACAAAAAAGGTGCGCGAAAGAAACTCTTACCTAATGGCGCATTCAGATGGAATAAAGGCATTGAATTTCTCATAGAAAGAGATGGAAAAATCATATCATACGGTGAAAATTGAGGAAACCCATGCAAAACTTAGACCTAAAAAATAAATCCGACAATACCAAAGCTGCCAAAGAATATATTGATCGCGTAGCCAAACAATTGCTAACTGATTATCAGCACACTAAAGAAGAGAGGCATAAAATAGCATTATGGGAAGAGTCACAAGAGTTCAGTATCTTAGGTGTCATCGAAATTTTTACCACTGATATTCGCGGCTACGCCGCGCAAGTTATTGCCAACGATAATTTAGAAAATAATCAAGAAATCCTGGAAAATTTACAAAAATTAAAAATATTTGATATCAGCTATTTTACCGAGTGGTACTTTGACCATGACTCTGATTATCCCCAAATCAAACGCTATGCGGAAACCCTCAACTATCTACGTTTATTAATTATCGAATATATTACCCAAAGGGCGACATCGCTCAATTAAATGTTGTAGGAAGGCATCAGACGATTGCCAGGAGATAATATTTCAAATACCACTTGCGGTGCAATATTATCTTCTTCCCATTGTTTGTAAGAACCGCGATCGCCTTTTGGTCTGCCAAAAACAACCATTGCATCTGGTGCTTGCAGAGTTTTGTTATCTCCATACACGGGATACCAAAGCAGATCGCCAGCAACAAAAACATTAGGATCGTCAGCAAACAACAATTCTAGATTTTCCTTAATCGTTACAATCCAACCAAATTGTTTAGTGTTGTCTGCCATCGGTTCACCGTCGTTTTCGGGATAAATGATGGTTTGTGCGGTATCGGTTGGCAGTTGTTGTACCATACTGCTTTCGTCCGTGCTTTGAGGTAGTTATTCTATTGTAACGCTCTGTGCAAAACTCAATAATTGCTTTTTTGCGGCAGAGCGTTAATCTACTTAGGTTAGTGGGACTGTCGCTGGCGAGTTATAGTTCAGATTATTAGGATTACCTTAGAGATCGGGCCATTCGGATAATATATGCCAACTACTAAAAATCGCTTAGTTACAAAATTATTGGGAAAAGTGCCGCTGCAAGCTATTCTGATTGTCCCTTTTGTGGTACAGATTGTGGGCGTAGTGGGACTCGTCGGCTATCTTTCGTTTACAAACGGACAAAAAGCGATCGCAGATCTCGCATCTAAATTACAGAACGAAGTCAGTTCGCGTATCGCTGGGCACCTCGATACGCTTTTAGCCACCCCCCGCCAAATCAACCAAATCAACCTCGATGCCTATGAGTTAGGCAACCTGAACTTGCAAGACCTCGATCGCACTGGGCGTTACTTTTACAAGCAAATGCAACTGTTCGGAGATGTTGGTTACATCAACTTTGGCAGCGTCAAAGGCGAGTTTATCGGCATCGGTCGTGAGGATAATGGCACTTTGTACATGGAATTAATGCGTTCTTCTGACAGTGGTCGCTACAAGCGATATGCCTTAGATAATCAGGGAAAGCCTATCCGTGTCATCGCCGCTGAAGACTATGATTTCCCAAACGAAGATTGGTATGCCAATGCAGTTAAAGCCGGTAAACCCGTCTGGAGCGACATCTACATCTGGTCCGATCGACCAGAAATTATGTCAATTTCCTCTAGTTATCCACTGTATGACCAAACCCGCAAACCGATCGGTGTGATTGGAGTTGATTTGATCCTCTCACAGATTAATAGCTTTCTGCAAACTTTGAAAGCAAGTCCTTCTGGCAAAATTTTCATCTTGGAGCGGGACGGGTTGCTGGTAGCTAGCTCCAGCAGCGAAAAACCTTACAGTTTGGTGGAAGGTAAAGGCCAACGCCTCAAAGTACTTGAGAGTAAAGACCCTCTAATTCGATCGACCGCTCAACATTTAATAGACCGTTTTGGTAATCTCAAACAAATTGCTACGAGACAGCAAATCGACTTCAACCTAAATAGCAATCGCCAATTCGTTCAAGTCATTCCCTGGCGGGATAAATTGGGTCTGGATTGGCTAATTGTGGTAGTCATCCCCGAATCGGATTTCATGGCACAAATCGACGCCAACACCAGCACCACCATCCAGTTGAGTATTGCCGCCTTAATTTTGGCAATTATTATTGGCATTCTTACCGCCCGCTGGGTGACACAGCCAATTCTTCAGCTAAATTTGGCAGCAAAAAACATTGCTAAAGGGGAATGGAAGCAAACCGTTGATATCGATCGCACCGATGTAGTAGGACAACTCGCCAAGTCTTTTAACGATATGGCAAGCCAACTTAAACACTCCTTTGAAAAACTCAATGAGGTAATTTCTCAAGCCGATCGAGTTAGTATGAAAATTACCTCATCCACTACCCAAATTGCTGCTGCTGGCAAACAGTTAGAAGCCACCGTCACACAGCAAGCTGTTTCCACTAACGAAGTCAGCGCCACTGCGACTGAGATTGCCGCCACTTCCGAGCAATTAATGAAGACCACGGAAAATATTGCCCAAAAAGCCCAAGCAACTGCATTGGCGGCTAGTAACTCTCAAGCAGACTTGATGGAAATGGCTACAGCGATGCGTCAGTTGGCAACAGCCACGACCTTGATTTCCGCCAAACTGGGGCTGATGAATGAAAAAGCCAATAACATCAATAGCGTCGTTACCACCATTACTAAAGTGGCGGATACGACAAATTTACTCTCCCTCAACGCCGCCATTGAAGCCGAAAAGGCAGGACAGTACGGCACAGGTTTTGCAGTTGTCGCCAGAGAAATTCGGCGACTGGCAGATAGCACGGCTGTCGCCACCGTGGACATTGAGCAGATGGTTAAAGAGATCCAATTCTCTGTTTCCAGTGGTGTGATGGAAATGGATAAGTTTAGCAAACAGGTTAGTAACCATCTAGAACGAGTTGACGGGATCGGTGAGCAAATCACCCAGGCGATCGAACAAGTACAAAGTCTCACACCCCATTTTCATCAGGTTAGTCACAGCATGGAACAGCAATTTGAGGGTGCTAGGCAAATCAGTACTGCGATCTCTAAATTAAGCGAATCCTCCCAGCAAACCGTAGAATCTTTACAAAATACTAACCAGGCTATGAACCAATTAAATGATACCGCACAACAGCTACAAAATGTGGTAAAAACCAGTTTGTAAGCAACTAAAAAGCCGATCGAGCGGAAAAAATGTGCCGAGCGGATCGTGCTTGATAGTGTCGTTACAAAAAAATTAAATCATTTTAATCGATCCGTTGGTATAATCCCGTAATAGTCCTCAATTTTTAATAATCTGCTGGGAGTGTTTTTAACGATGGTTGGCTCAAAAGAATCTCTTTCCCCCACCTTGTTGAAATTCCGCCTTCGTACTGCCCTCGTAGTTCCCTTTGTCTTGCAAATCGCTGCAACAGTTGGATTGGTTGGCTATCTTTCATTTCGGAACGGACAGGAGGCAGTCAATAAACTTGCCAGACAAGTGCGTATGGAGGTCGCCTCTCGCACAGAGCTAGTCATAGAAAGCTATTTCAAAGAACCGCACCAGATTACGCGCAGCAATATTAACGCATTGCGGCTTAATAAAATTAACTTTAACGATAAAGAGGCAGTTGAACGAGATTTTTTCTCTCAGTTGCAGGTTTACCCTTTAATCGGTGAAATTTATGTGGGTACACCCGATGGCTCTATTATCTACGTGGCACGCATAGCCGATGGTAGTTTCATAGCAAATACAACTACTAACTTTCCCAGGCGAGAGCAATATAAACTTGACAACCAAGGCAGACGGCTCAACCTGCTCAAGGTTAACAATTATGATGCCCGCATTCGTCCTTGGTATAAAGTGGCAATAGAGAAACGGGGACAGTCTTGGACAGATGTCTATTTGTTTGCGACTACACAGACTTTGGGAATTGAGGCAGTAGAACCTTATTATGACGATCGGGGTAAACTCGTTGCTATTTTCTCAAGCAATCTTCCCTTAAAAGCATTATCCAACTTTTTGAAGGCCGTCAAAGTCAGCCAAACAGGACAAACTTTTGTGATCGATCGGGCCGGAAGACTTGCTGCAACATCAACAGGAGAGAACCCTTTTGTTGAGGTAAGAGGCGAAAAGCAGCAGATCGAAGCAGTTGACAGTCAAAATCTCCTGACCAGAAAAACCGCAGAGTATTTGCAAAAGCAGGTTAGTAATTTCAGCCAAATTACTAACCTGCGCGAACTCTCATTCGATATTGATGGCAAACGCCAATACGTGCTGGTGCAGCCTTATTCTGATAAAAAAGGATTGGATTTTTTGGTGGTGGTCGTTGTACCAGAAGCAGATTTCATGGCGCAAATTAATGCCAATACTCAGACAACGATCTGGCTATGTTTGCTGGCCTTGGGATTGGCGATCGTCGTAGCAATTGTTACTGCTAACTGGATTTCTAGCCCCATTTTACGAATTGCCAAAGCCTCAGAAGACTTGGCAGGTGGCAATTTCGAGCAGGAGGTTGCATCCAGTCAAATGATTGAAATCGCAAGGCTGGCAAACTCCTTCAACAAGATGGCAAGGCAACTCCAAGACTCTTTTGACAAAATCACTTCGGTAATTTTTCAGGCCGATCGCGTTAGCAATCAAATCAGCTCATCTACCAGCCAAATTGCCACCGCGAACAAACAACTAGAAGCCAGCGCCGTCCACCAAGCTACTTCCACGAATGAAGTCAGAGTTACAGCCAATCAAATCGCCTCTACTTCTGGGCAATTAGTCAAGACGATGGAAAATATTGCCCAAAAAGCCACTGCCACGGAATTGGCAGCAAGTTCGGGTCAAAAGAGCCTTACAGAAATGGCTGACGCAATGGATCGGTTGTCAGAGGCCACAAACTCGATTGCTTCCCGGCTGGGGGAGATGAATGAAAAAGCCAATAAGATCAATAGCGTGGTGATTACCATTGCCAAAGTGGCAGACCAGACGAATTTACTTTCCCTCAACGCTGCCATTGAAGCAGAAAAGGCAGGGGAGGCTGGGACAGGTTTTGCGGTTGTTGCCAGAGAAGTGCGGCGTCTGGCCGATAACTCGGCCGCAGCCTCTCAGGAAATTGAGGAGATGGTCAAAGAGATCCAATCGTCTGTTTACAAGGGCGTGATGGAAATGGATAAGTTTAGCAAACAAGTGAGCTACTATGTGGAACAGGTTGGTCGTATTAGCGGGCAGATTGCCGAGGTCATTGAGCAAGTGCAGAGTCTGACGCCTCAATTTAAGCAGATTAGTCACAGTATGGAAGGCCAATTTGAGGGGGCACAACAGATCAGTACTGCGATCGCGCAATTAAGCGAAGCATCCCAGCAAACCGTGGCATCTCTACAGAAGACTAACCGAGTCCTTGACGAATTAAATGATACCGCGCAAACCTTACAGGGAATCGTATCAAGTAAGGTGGTATTTTGACACTCCCCAGCCCTAAAGGGACCGGGATTCTTTAAGAGTCCAAAGTCTGAACCTTAAGGGCGTAGTCAAAGCGCCTCTACTTGCTTGAGTTCTCTACCAATTGAATGATACCGCCCAAGTTCTACAGGCAATCATCTCAAGTCCCGTGGCATTGTGATTATATTCTGGCAACTGTTGCGATCGTCTTTTTTTGTCTTCTGGGTGATAAAATTACACATTTACGGTTATTATAATCAGTCAGTTCTCAAATTCAATTATTCCAGATCGAATATCGAAGCAATAGTAGCACTCTCGTAATGGCAGAAACACAAGGAAAATCTACCGTGCAAAAGCAAATCTTCTTGGCGATCGGTCTCCTGCTATGGGGAGGAATGGCGGTAATTACACCCCCAGTTGCCCAAGCTGAAGAAGAATACGATCCGAATATGGACACTATTTATCAGCTTCCTAGCGATTCTAGCGACGATGGGCTGAGTAAATTGCTACAGGATGCCCGTACTTTGGTGGAATCTGGAAATTTTGGCCGTGCTTTAGCGATTTATCAACAGGCAGCTAGTTTAGATAGCAAAAATGCGCGTATTTATTCTGCTATTGGTTATGTGCTTGCACGTCAAGGAAATTACCCAGCAGCAGTCAATGCTTATCAACAGGCAGTTGCTCTTGAACGCAGCAATGCAGAATTTTATTACGCTTTGGGATACAGCCTTGCCAATTCAGGAGACAACCGGAGTGCCGCCGCAGCTTATCGGCGGACCACCCAACTCGATCGCCATAACCTGAAAGCTTACCTGGGACTTGGCGCTGTTCTCTTCCGCCAGGAAGACTATGCAGGTGCTATGCGAACCTACGAACAAGCGATTCAGCTCGATCCTAAGAGTGTAGAAATCCGCGAGTCGATCGCTTCTATCCTGTTAAAGCAGAAACGTTATCAGGACGCTATTAACGTGCTACAGCGAGCTGTCAGCCTTGAGCCGAACAATAGCAATTTGCAGTTCAACCTGGCAACTGCCTACCTCGCACAAGGTAACCAGAGTGCGGGATTGGCTGCATTTGAACAAGCTGCGAACTTAGAACCGCGTAACGCCGAGATTCATCTGCAAATTGGTAAGCTACGACGCGCTCAAAATAATCTTGAAGGTGCTTTAGCAGCCTACCAGCGAGCTGTGGCAATAGACTCGAAATTAGCACAAGCACACGCTGGTATCGGTGAAATTTTGCTACAGCAGCAAAAGTTTCAGGAAGCAGTTGCCGCTTATCGTCGTTTGACTAAAATAGTACCCCAAGAACCAGGGGCTCACTTTAACCTGGGTCTGGCTTTGAGCAGGTGGGGACGAGGATCGGAAGCAATCGCATCTTTTAACCAAGCCCTTAACCTTTATCGGCGTCAAGGCCAGAATGAAGGAGTACGAAAAGCGGAAGCCGCTATAAGCGAACTCCAACAGTAATTTTACAGTCAGCAGTCGGGTGGGCCATACCCACCCGACAGAGTAGATGTGCGATCGCCCAAAGGTGTGATTTAACCAATCTTATAGCGAATTAAAGTATTATTACTGTATTTTGCTGAGTTGGTAAGTTAAAATAATATTTTTACTCAGCAATTTCACGTACACTCGTTTCCGATCTCAATACATACGTATATAGTAGCCGTAGGAATAAGGAAGTTATGGAAATCGAAATTAAGCGCGAATACGAAGACGAATTACCTTTTACTTGGAGAAGCGATGCTCAAAAAGAGAGCGATCTATCGTGGTTGCAAGAAATAATCGAGGACACAGGACGTTTTTCAGACCGATGGGCAAAGGCTCGGATTGTACAACTAGCCTATGAGTTAGACAGTGAGGAAAAGATTGCCGAGCGATTGCAAAATGAGTTGCGAGAAGAAGATAAACCGCAAAATGATAAGCCAGAGCAGTATCGGTCTTTTAAAGAAGAAGTTAATGTAGAGTATGTCATTAACACTTTGAATCAATGGAAGGGTAAAAAATTCAGACAAAGAAGCGCTCGTAACTTTGAGGTTTTCGCATACAAAAATAACCCTAATGTCTTTTTAGTCATCAGCAGGACGACCAGTTCCTTTGATTTAAACCACAACTTACCTCCCAAGGAGCATTTCCAAGCTTTATTTAATGTCAATGAATTAGCCAGACTCATACAGGACAGTAAAGCAAAGCGTTTAACCTTACGAACTCACGGTTATGCTACTCCATCTGAAAACTTTTACAAAGGCTTTTGTAAAGAAGCCGATCGCCTCAGCGAAATAGCCCAGAACGGTCACTTTTATATTGGCTACAGTTGGCCTAGCGAACAGCCTTTACCTGTCTTTAAAACCTGGCAAGGATTGCTTAGGAAACTGGCTGTATTTTCGCAACAACTAGATAAAAAGCCTTTGAAAAAGCGGGATAGACAAATCGACATCCGCTTGAAGTTTATATTTTTCCTAGCTTTGAGTGCAGGCATTGTTGGCACCTTGGCAACGGCTTTACTTATGCTGGCGGAAAAGGTATTTAGTTTGCAGCTATTAACTTTTCTGCCGCAGTGGGTTGGAATCAGTAGTGTTGTCTTTTTACTTTGGGGGCTAGCCTTTTGGCTGTTGCGACAAACAGGCTACCAAGGCGATCGGACCAGGGCAATTTACTATGGAGTGCCAGACCTAGCTGAATTCTTTTGGCGTTTGGATAAGGGGCTGAGCAAATTTGCACCAGATTGTTCCCTGAAAGTCAATATGATAGGTCATAGCATGGGTGGTTTAGTGATACTAAACACCCTGCGTATTTTGTGCTACCAGTTCCGCAATGACCGCCAAGAAAAGTATAAATTTGGCGATCGCTTCACACTGGATAAGTTAATTTTGGCTTCGCCGGATGTTCCCCTAGAACTGATGCGGCAGGGTCGGAGCAATTATGTTCGCACTGCCTTGAATTGCTGCGATCAAATTTACTTGATGAGCAGCGATCGCGATATTGTCTTGCGTTACCTTTCTAATGTTGGCAACTGGTTTACCGAACCCAGCATTCAAATGTCCGGTGTGCGTCTGGGAAATGTTTATTTGAGAAATGATTCCCAAGGGAAAATTGCTCCTTGGGTTCGCGCAATGTTTTATTCCCAGCCTACTTTACAGATCACTTCCGACCCCCAACTGTTTAACAAGGTGAACTACCTGGATTGCTCACAAATGGGGAGCAAAAAAGGCCGTGGTGGAGTTAATGGCATTCGATCGGCACTTGCAAAAATTTCCCTGGAAAAATCCCAGATTGACATTAATCTCAATGGAATGTTCATCGACCTGGGAAATGCCATCCGGTATGTTTATGACTCGACTTTGTATCGATTAAAAAAAAGCGAGCTAGACGGTTTAGATCTTCACGGTGGTTACTTTCAACAGGAAACGCTCTCTTTCGAGATTTTGGAGTTTTTGCTCAAAACAGAACTAGAGGAAACGGATATCCAAAAGCAACTTGAGATCGCGATTGGCTCTAGCAGCGAGATTCGCTTCTTGCCAAGTAGTAAACCAGTCGAACAGCCCGCAAACCAATTAGCTGCTAGCATCCGCTGAATTTCCCAAACGTTGGCGGAGGATGAATTCGGCTATAGCTAAATCCACAGGTGTCGTCACCTTCAAATTCGTCTCCTCTCCTTCCACAATCAAAACTGGCAAATCGCACTTCTCAAACAAAGCAGCATCATCTGTCACTTCCCAACCCAGGTGACGCCCTTTTTCGTGGCATTCCTTCAATAACCGCACATCAAATCCTTGCGGTGTCTGGGCTGCCCACAACCGATTGCGATCGGGCGTATCTTCAATAAAGTTAGCTTTATCCACGATTTTGATGGTGTCCTTGACTGGCACCGCCGCAATTAGACCAAAATATTTGAACAGAATCTCAGAACATCGATCGAGCAAATCTGGCGTCGCCAGACACCTAGCACCATCGTGAATCAACACCCGTTGGGCGTCAAGCGGTAGCGCCTGCAAACCGTTGTAGACAGACTCCTGACGGGTTTTCCCTCCCTGAATGAACTCCACCGGCTTAGTTAGAGATAATTCGGCCACAATAGCCTTCAAGTCGGGCATATCCTCCGGCTGACAAACGATCCCAATCCAGTCGATCCGGCTGGAAGCTTCGACTGCCAGAAGCGTCCAGGCAATCAGAGGTTTGCCTAATAGAGTTAGCAAAAGTTTATTGCGATCGCTTCCCATCCGACGCCCCATACCAGCCGCCGGAATTAATAAATGCACTGCCTTTTTCAATAGTTGTTGCACTGGGTATATCTTCCATTAAAATGAGGAGCGGATAAGCCTATCTAAAGTATTATGCGTGTAGTAGCCCTAGTTCCAGGCGGAATTGGCGATCAAATTCTGTTCTTTCCGACCCTCGACGACCTTAAGCGTAACTATCCCGAAGCCGAAATAGATGTGGTTGTCGAACCTCGGTCTATGGGCGCGTACCGAGTCTGCAAGTCTGTCTCTGAAGCGATCCGGTATGACTTTAAGGATCGCAACAGTCTGGCAGATTGGGGCAACATACTAGGTACAATCCGCGATCGCGAGTATGATGTCGCCCTTTCATTGGGAAAAAGCTGGCTAGTCGGTATATTGCTGTGGATGACAGGGATTCATACGCGGGTTGGCTACAGCGGTAGCCCTGGTGCGAGCTTTCTCACCAGCCCTGTTCCCCTCAAAACAGAGCAGTATGCGGCTAGTATGTACCACGACCTCCTGCAAGGTTTGGGCATTGGTACGCCAACTCCTGAGTTAGCGATCAACGTACCAAAACAAGACATTGAGTGGGCCCAGAGAGAACAAAAACGACTGGGGATCGATGAAACTGGCTACGTACTGATTCACGGCGGTTCCAGCCAACTCTCAAAAGATAAAGGTATTGACAAAATCTACCCAGTTCGGCACTGGCAGCAAATTATTCAAGACTTGCAGCAGCGGCAACCCGATATGCCGATCGCGATCGTTCAAGGGCCGGAGGATGTCCAGTTTGTCAGCCAACTGTTACAATCGTTCTCCAATCTCAAGGTGATCGCACCAACAGATATCGGTAAATTGGCTGCTACAATCGCCGGTGCGAATTTGATGCTGTGTACCGATAGTGCCCCTATGCACTTAGCTGTCGCAGTTCAAACTTATACGATCGCCTTATTTGGCCCGACAGACCCGAAAAAATTGTTGCCAGTTAGCGATCGCATCATCAGCATCAAATCCCCCACTGGCAAAATGGCCGACATCTCACCCAAAGAAGTTCTCCAAAAGCTTTGGGGCGGCTAGGGTAATTTTATATTTTAGATTTAAGATTTTAGATTTCAAAACTTATTTTTAAATCTAAAATTTTAAATCTGAAATCTGAAATTCCCTCGATCGCAACTATTAAAACTTATCAACCTCACTAGGTCACAGCCCTCTAAAAATTCCCTCAGTTCCAGAAATCATCAACCTGAAGGTTTTGAATTTCTGTTTGGATATCTTGAAAAAAGCCACTTTCGGTAATCTGGGTGACCTCTTGCTTACGTTTTTGGTGGTCAATCTCTATCTTTAACTCTTGCAACTGGCGTTTGAGTTCTTCCTCTTGCAACTTGCGTGCTGTTACATCCTGAATCAAACCTTCATAATAAAGGACATTGCCACTACTATCTCGGACGGCGCGAGCATCTTCCTGCACCCAAATAATACTGCGATCTTTCCGATAAGCTCGATACTCGAAATTTTTCACTTTTCCCTTCGACTGCATCTCGGTATAAAACTCTTGCAAGCTGCTTGAGTCTACATAAAGTTGACTAGAAATGTTACTGACTGTAGCGATCATCTCCTCTGGAGAGTCATAAGAATAGATGCGGCTCATTGCCATATTCACACTGATGTAATGTCCGTCTGGGGCTGCCTGAAAGATACCCTCCAGCGCGTTTTCAAAGATACTGCGATAATTTTCTTCGGCAATTTTTAGTTCTTCGTTTTTGGTTTCTAGGGTAGCAAATGACTCTAGCAATTGGTCTGCCATACTGTTAAATGAATTGACTAGAATCCTCACCTCTTTTAGTCCTTCTTCCTCCACATTTTGGTTGTATTTACCACTAGCAATTGATTGCGCTGCTTGACTCAACCTGAGAATAGGTTTCGTAATCCAACGAGAGGTAAAGATTCCTACAATGGTTGCCAAACCTAAAGTTGCAATACACATAATAATCGTATTCTGAGTATTTTTGTGGATTTCTGCCATGAAGTCTGATTCGGGAACTACTACTGCCACCTGCCAATTTAGCCCTTTATCGTCCCGGAAAGACAAGAGTCTTAAAAATTGTCGCTCACCGTCTATTTCAAATTTTAAATACTGGGAATTTTGAAGGTTATTGAATATTTCTGAATGGGTAGCTAAATATTTAGCTGTAGTTCTCGTAACTGGGTTGCTACTTTCTGTTGCTTGAAACATATATCTTTTACCATCTTGAGTACGAAATGGTATTTCATGGGTAGAAGTTGCTACTAATCTTTTGCGATCGTCAATAATAAATGCTTGTCCTGTTTTAGCAATGTTGAGACTCCTCAAGAATCGACCAGTACTGTTCAGACGTAATGACGTCAGCATTAGTCCTTGTAGTTGTCCCTTTGGATCGTACAACGGATCGGTAGCAACGACTAACAAAGTAGGTTCTATAAATGAGGGATTAATTGCCGAATTCCAACTAGCTTTTTTGGCGTTAATTCCCTCTTGATACCAAAATTGATGTGTGTACCAATATCGCCTTTCCAGCCCCGATTCCTTGTTGGGTATCACCTGGTTAATTGTAGTGCGATCGCCCTTTTCGTCTGTATTGTAAAAAGTGAAATTGTAGTCAGTAAAATCATCTATTTCGAGCCTGAGTATAGTACCATTTTCTGTACGATCTACTCCTCGTACTCTTCCATCTTTGTTAGCCACTATTGTGTAATTTACTTCTGGATATAACTGGACTAGCCGCCAAAGATATTTCTCCCAAGCCGACAATTCTTCTATATTTAAAAGCCCGCTTTCTATCGCATCCATTTTGATTTTATTTACGTGATGCGGAATTTGCAGGTAGTTATTTAGATTTTGCTCAATGCGACCGGAAACCTCATCCATTAATTGATTGGCAAGCTTATTGACTGCTTTCTGGCCGTTTTGAAAGGACAGATATCCCACTATTCCCACAGCACCGACAATTTGCAGGACAAAGGGGACAATCATGACAAGTTGGAGGGGAATTTTTCCAAAAGCTTGGGAAATTGACCATTTGAGAGATTTGTTGGACATGAAGTTACGCGCTTAAACAAAATTTCAGAGAGCATTATTCTACAATAGTTCAAAAGTTGAATAACTAAACAAGGTTTTTCCGATCGGCTACGAGTTTTATAAATAAACATATCCTAATACAATAAAATAAACTTGCGATCGCATTCCCTAACTTAGGAGTTTCCATACTCCGACGAGATTTTAGATGAAACCAGCCGTATTTCTCGATCGAGATGGCGTCCTCAACATCGAGGCGGGCTACATTCACTCTTTAGAAGACCTACATCTTATACCGGGCGCAGCTAAAGCAGTGCGGCAGTTAAACTCAAGCCAAATATTTTGCTGTCTGGTCTCTAACCAGTCAGGCCCAGCACGGGGCTACTACCCAGTTGACCACGTGGAAGCCTTGCACCAACGTCTTTGCCACCTGTTGGAAACAGAAGCAGGGGCAAAATTAGACGCCCTGTACTACTGCCCCTATCTCAGTCCGCCAGAAGGAGGAACCCAGAAAGAATTTACTCGTTGGAGTACTTGGCGCAAACCCAACACCGGAATGCTGGTGGCAGCTGCCTGGGAACATGACTTAGACTTAAGCCAGAGTTTTGTAGTCGGCGATAAAGCAACCGATGTTGATATGGCTCACAATGCCGGGTGCAGAGGGATTTTGGTGCAGACTGGATTTGGTTCTAGCGTCCTGAGTGGTAAGTACCAGCACCACACCACACCAGATTATATTGCCACCGACTTATTAGCTGCCGTTGATTGGATTTTGCAGCAAATGGGTAATTTAGAGATAGAGCGACCCGCAGAGCAATTCAATGAATATAGTGGCAAACAATCCTAAAGCCAAAACCGGGCCAGAAGGCACTTGGACTATTACAGCGGCGAGAACGACCGACGAAACGCCTTATTCGGGCACGGTGCAAATCCATCCTATGGGCAAAATTTACACCGTGTCCTGGTTGACTACATTGGGTGATTACTCAGGTTTAGCGTTTTTTGAGGACGGTCATCTTTTTGCTGGCTGTGGCCCTAACCATACCTACGGCGTTACGCTTTACAAAATTAATGGCGACGGCACCCTCGATGGCACTTGGATTACGCCCTCTAACAACGGTGTACTGGACACGGAAAAGGCTGTGGGCAACACACCGGGCGAATTAGAGGGGACTTACCAAATCAGCGGCACAATTTCCAAAATGAGAAATTACGAAGGCACCCTGAATATTCGTCAGTTAAATGACATTTATCAGCTCTCCTGGTCAATGGGAAGTGAGTATCAGGGTGTTGGTTTGCGCGTGGGTGATTGGCTGATTACCAGCTGGGGAGAAGGCAATGTGTTCTGTATAGATTACGAAGTTCGGAGTGAAATAGCCCAAGGTCGCTGGGCTTATGTCGGTGACTCAGTTATGGGAGTGGAAAACCTCTATAGAATTTCTTGAAATTCTAGCGGATGGCCTCAAACAAGGCATCATCCAGTTCGTAACCGAACATCTGCGCCATCGACTTTAATCGGGATGGACTTTCAATGCCTTGACTTTTCATCCAGTCCACCAAAACAAACAGCTTTTGCATCACAAAAATTTCTAAAGCTTCTGGATTGTACTGGATGCCCTCTTTGCGGCTGAATTGGTGCGGCACCAGCATGGCGGCGTAGCGGGCTAGTTCCCCAGCTTTCCAATCAAGCAGAAATGGCAACCAGGGATAGCGGGCGTCCAGGCGAACAAACCACAGCCGCACTTCGGGGATTTCCGATAGTTCCCGTGGGTCGGTGGATTCGCGGGGATAGTCAATATCAAAGCGCAACTGCTGTTCGTGGGATGGGGCTCCTTCTTGCAACAGTTTTTCAATTACCGTTTGGGCAGGCGACAGATCCAAATTGTTGAGTTGGTTGGAGTTGAGAGCGATCGCAATGGTCATTGATTATTCACGATAAATAAATAAGCTAAAGTAGTAATGAGTTTGTTTTAATGCAGAATCACTTGTAAACGAGAGTTTTGCCAAGTCGGCTCACTTCTCTGCGGTGGTTAAGAGCTATATGCCTTTGGCACGTTTAGCTCAAAGGCCGGATACCAGCAGATATTGCCAGTTTGGTTGCTCCCGCTCCCAAGTGGCCTATCCCTGAACATAGTAGCAAAGTTACAGCCCTTTTCAGGTTAGTGAGGTACAGAGAAACCCGGTTTCTTAAAGAAACCGGGTTTCTGGGCTACACTTCATGCAACTAAAAACCGCTATAAAATATAGATATATGAGTAAGTTCCCAATAGAGATCGAGAGTCTTAAATTATGAAAAATGAAGCGACCGCTGCCAAACCAATTCGTTCTTTAGAGGATGCTTTAGAAAGGTGTCAAGCGAAGGGAATGCGCTTGAGCCGCCAGCGTCGCTTTATTCTGGAACTGCTTTGGCAAGAGCAAGAACACTTATCTGCTCGCGAAATTTATAATCGCCTGAATCTGCAAGGAAAAAATATCGGACATACGTCTGTATATCAAAATTTAGAAGCTCTATCTGGTGAAGGAATTATTGAGTGCCTCGAGCGATCGGACGGTCGTTTGTATGGTAACATCAGCGACTCCCACAGCCACATCAACTGTGTGGATACGAATCAAATTTTGGATGTTCGCGTCGAACTTCCTGAAGATTTACTCAAACAAATTGAAGAACACACAGGAGTGCGGATCACCGACTATAGCATTAACTTCTACGGTTATCGAGTCTTGGAACCAACCTCTGACTAATTTAGAGGCTAGGGGCAGAGGGGCAGAGGGGCAGAGGGGCAGAGGGGAAATTTTCTTGACAACTGACAACTGACAACTGACAACTGACAACTGACAACTGACAACTGACAACTGACAACTGACAACTGACGACTGACAACTGACCACTGACCACTGACCACTGACCACTGACCACCGATCGCTAAAGAAACATAGTCTCATCATTATTATCCATATCACTTTCGTCGTTAGAGTGTATTTCTCCTTCGCTACGCTCAATCAGCAGGAGAGTCGAATCACCATCCCGATCTTCATTCACCCTGACATTTTTAGTAACAGGTATGGTACTATGCCGGTTTCCGGCTTCCAGATTAGCAAGAGCTTGTTGGCAAGCTCGATACTGATTCAAGGAGAATAGGGCACCGCTTTTTTCCGCAAAATCTTTGGTAGCTTCATCAAGCTGAGCTTCAAACAGACAAGCATTGGTGAGACTAGCCAACTGAAGGTTTGCCCCCACGAGATTGGCACCTGTCAGATTAGCCCCTTCTAGCTTGGCTGCTGAGAGATTGACACTTGATAGATCGGCATCGGTAAGATTTGCCCAGGAAAAGTTAGCTTCTTGAAGGTTTGACCCTGCTAAATTGGCTCCAACTAACTCAGCGGCAAAGAAATTTGTTTTCCAGAAGTTAGCCCCAGTCAGCATCACGCGATCCAAACAGGCTTTATGTAAATCTAATAAAAGCAGACTGCCCCTCGATCGCGTCCAGAAAGCATCTGGCGATAAAACCGCAGTGCGACCGATTAAGCTAAGGAATCGATCGGCATTGAACTCCTCTGGAATTTCTGCATCTCCACAAGGTGAAAAGGGAATTTGCGCCTCTCGGTGACACGCACAGAGCAACTGAAACACATTGAGTCCCACTGTTGCATCAATTTGCAGAACATTAAGGGAATTGCCTAGCAGACGCAACTGGGAGCGAGTAGTGTGAACCAACCCCTCATCCAACCATCGACCTCGACAGTAAGCGCGATAGAAACTATTGAGGCGATCCAACAAAACTTTAAAAGAAAACGATCTGCTCGAGCGAGCTTCTTCTCGGCGCAGACGTTCGATCAGCAGCTCTTCAATCTCAGCCGAGATGATACCGTAACCGAACGAATTATAGAGGTGCTGGGCGACACTAGACGGGGAGTCGATCGCAAAAATCGCTTCCCCGTAGGCATCGGCGACTCGTCGAGTCAAAGATTTCAGCTTTTCGGCTAAAGCCTCGGCACAGAAATATTCTCCCAACTTAGGGTGGGAGAAAGAAAGAGTGGGGGAGTGGGAGAGTGGGGGAGTGGGGGAGTGGGGGAGTGGGAGAGTGGGGGAGTGGGGGAGTGGGGGAGTGGGGGAGTGGGGGAGTGGGGGAGTGGGAGAGTGGGGGAGTGGGGGAGTGGGGGACAACACAGATTCTGACATCCGTGCATCCGTGTATATCCGTGTCGTAGTATCCGTGACTTCTTTTACATCCGATCGGCGAAAGTAAAATGCAGGTAAGGTAAAAGTAGTTGCAGCAGCCTGAGAATTAACTCCCGCCAAACGGGTAGCAATAGTGCTGAGGGAGCAGGAGTTGCGACCGCTTTCGAGTAAAGTAATAGCAGCTATTTGCATTTGGTGACGGGCTTCTTGGGCAGATCGACCTTGGAGCAGACTGGCGATCGCTTCTGGAGTGTGGTAGCTATTAGCCGAACCTTCTCGAACCAACATCATACTATTGCCAGCCGACATTCCATCGGGTGCTTCTCCCAGCAGCCAGCGGCAAAGTCGATCGTAAATTTCAAATCTTATTTGGGAACCGCGCAAAGGAAAGAGGGTTTCATCAAGTCTGCCGCTGCGATACAAAATGGCTAATAGAAACAGGCTGAGGGGCTGATGAACAAAAGCCGTCAAATCCTTCACCTCTGGCATCTGTCGAAAAACCCCGCTCTGTTTCAAAAAGTTAAAGTAAGCTTGAGCGATCGATTTAGGTTGGAGTTTCGACCAATTCTTGAACCACAGTTTGAGTTGCTCCTGATCCAGAGGTTGAATAGCCATGCGCCGGAATGAAACCGGCAGACTGTGGGCTAAGCTGCTGAGTACCTGCGATCGACAAGTGAGGACAATCTTGTGGCGGTGACGGCCAGATGCCCCACCGAATTGGTTCTGAAACTTCTGCACCCGATCTAAGAATGCCGAAAATTGACGCTCAACATCAGGAGCGCGGGGCAACTCATCCAGTCCGTCCAAAATTAACAAGCAGGGAGGGTGTAAAGGGGAAAGCCAGCCATCCGCGCTGGTTAATTTGGCCGCTTTTAAGGCAGTATCCAGTGTCTGTTCCAGGGTTTTGCCCAAAGTCGCATCTCGCAAGCGAATAAATACCGGCATCCAGGACGGGTAAACCTCTTGGGCTATCTTTGCCGCCCACATCTGGCAGAAACTGGTTTTGCCAGTACCCGGTTCGCCCTCAATAATAACGACACTTTTGAGATCGGACAGTTGGCCTATTGCCCATTCCATTAAATCGACTGATGGCGCTGAGGGTGAGGGGATAGAGTGAGCGGATGGAAAAGTCGGGCTTTTCCACTGTATGTCTCTTTTGCCCTCGCTTTCTTCAACTGGCACTCCCTTGAGGGGGACATATAAATCTTTCAGGGCAAAGAATTCTCCCAGTACTGGTTCGCTGAGAGCTTGCAAAAGGTTCGCCCGGTAGTTTTCCCGGTTTAAGTCAATTAGATTGGGTATCGTAGCACCAACGGACAGTGCGGAAAGTTCATTTTCCGGGTCTAGCGTTATCGTGTCATCGTCCGTCAGAATTTGATTCGCTAAGTTGTTGTTGGTTAAGTGACCCAGGCGGACGAATCTTTGCAGTTGAGCCAGAGGCAGCGCATTCTCCGCAATTACTCTGAGCAAATGACCTGGAAGTCCATGAACCAAACGCTGTACGAGCTGTTTCGCCGGGATTTCTTCAGCACCGTTGGTGACAAACCAAGCTAGCGCCAGATTATTCATCTGCCCCACGAGCAAAGATTCGCCGATTGAGGAAAGCGCCTGTTCTGCTTGCGTATCCGTAAGTCTGCCCGGTCTTAAGGTTTTCAGCAGCGCTTGCAGCTGAGAATCGGTTAAAGTTACCGGCCTAGTCTCGTCCGCAGTCCCCGGCGCTAGTACGTTAGCCCGTTCTAACCACGGTCTTTTCAGTGCGAATTCCTGGTTTAAAATTTTTTGCAAACTCCTTAGATAGGCAATTTGAAAAGCCAACCAAGTGCCCTCATTGCGCTTGAGGGGCTTCTTACGACTCAGTATTCGCAGCAGTTCAACACTCAGATTACAAACCGGCTCGACGTATTGCCAGAAAACATCTAACGGCAGTTCCAGAAGTTCTGCGAACGGACTGATATCAAAAGGTGTCAGGCTTTTGACTTCGATGTCCTGACCGATGCGGAAGGCAACGCCTGCGGTTTGGGCTCCAAGTGCCTGTAGCTGAGTAATTATAATGTTGCGATCTATCAGCCACTGCCGAATGCTTAAGCTCATCTCACCTCTACAGCAACTCTGAAACAGCCCCTATGGCCATTATGAGCCAAGTTTTTGCGTGGGAATTTACTATAGTCATTAGTCATTGGGTAGTCGGTAGTGGGTACGAACTGTTAAATTTTCACAGTAATAACTAATGACTAATGACTAATGACTAATCTCAATTTACTCCTAATTGACGATGACCCTATCTTCAGAGAAGGTCTGCGTGTTGTTGCGAGTCAGTTTCCCGACCTGCAATCGATCGCTCTTGCCCGATGTCTTCAAGATGCTTTACAGATTCTCCAAAGCGGTGAGCCCCCCGTCACTCTAGTCATTTTAGACTTAGGCTTGGGTCGTTTGCCAAACGATCTGTCGAACAGATCTGAATTCGATCTCGATCGAATCTTAGGGTTAGAACTCTGTGGGCAATTGAAAACCCAGTACCCCCATCTGCCGATATTGCTGCTGAGTTCTTTTTTAGAGCCGGTGCTGCTGGCGGCAGCACGGCAACTGGGTGTTGAGGGCTATTGCCCCAAAGGTTGTGCTGTTTCCGAATTAGTCGATGCTATTCGTCAAGTGGCAGCCGGTCAATCTTATTGGCCTTCGGAGTTGATAGGGGCACCTCTGGCGGGTATACCCAGTCTGCCGTCTCGAACTCAAGCTGGTGTGTTGCCAACTCTGTTGAATAATATCCGCTTGTCTGGAGTGCGGCAAATAGAAGTTGCTCTGGCTTCTGTGACGGACTCTCTCCAAAACGCTAGACTGTCTGCGCTAGACAGGGCTATTTTGGCTGGACGGCGGCGCGAACTCAAAGCAGCTCGTGGCTTGCTGAACAAGCTGTTAGGGCCACCTACGATCGTATTGGTGATGCCTCAGAACAGCGAAGCAAGAAACGAGGGATCTCTTGAGCGGGGGACTTCGCTTTCTACTCTGGATCTCGATCTCTCAGGCGATACTTGGCGATCGCAGTTGTTCGACAACACTTTCGCCAAAATCCAGTATGGCGTGCAAAACCTGACTAACGTCCCTTTGGAAATCGATATTTTCAGGTCAGAAAAAAAGCGGGAATTGCTTAATCTGGTTTTGCGAAAGTTAGAGGATGTCCTGAATGACCTCCGCTTTTCCCAGGTTCAGCCGAGTCAACTCCAAGAATTGCGCTCTGCTATTTTACAGGATTTGTGGCAGACTACCGCTACAGACTTTTTTGGTAAATACTACACCCTACGAGTGGGAGAGCGCGATTTGGAAGTTGTCAATATTATATTGCAAGACACGCAACTTGTCCAGATAGAAATACTGAAAAAGATTCCTTTGGTTATCGATTTATTTTCTTATCTGTTATTTGAAACGCCATTGATAGTTGATAATGTTTCCTACTCAGTTGGAACGTCGTCAGCGCTGGCACGGGCAGAATTATTACTGCAAAATTTAGTTATTCAAGTTGCTAATGCTGTAGTGCAACCGCTGTTGAATCACTTTGCAGATGTAGAAACGATTAAGCAAAATTTTTACGATAGAAAACTTATTTCTACTAGAGAAATCGAACGATTTAGGAACGATTTATCTTGGAAATATCGATTAGAGAAATATGTACTCAATCCAACGGCAATTTTTGAAAGTCGATATAATTTATTTTTTTTAGACGGGATTGGCATTATAAAAACTTCTATTTATACTCCTCGTGTTGGAGAATTAAAGCAACTTTCTGGTATACAATTGGCTGTGACGTTGGCGTTGGAAACAAGGGATGCGATCGCGCCTCGTCTCCAGGCAGTAGTTGCTTTCATCGGTAGCGCTGTTGTTTACTTGCTGACCCAGGTTGTTGGCAGAGGTATCGGCTTAATTGGGCGGGGAATTCTGGAGGGAATTGGTAACTCTTTGCAAGAAAGTCGGTTTGGCAAAAATAGTGATCGTAAGTAGGTCAAAAAAAGTCACTCATTCAAAAGTCAAAAGTTAAAAGAAAGAATAGTCCTCAGCCCCCAGCCCTCAGCCCCCAGCCCCCAGTCCATAAACGATCTTAAAAAAAATATTAATTTTGATCCGGGGGATTATTTTTGTGCTATAATCAAAAAGTATCGTAATAGCTGGGTAAGTGAGATGTAGCAATACATTTTTGCTTCCTTAGTGCAAAGGGAAATTAAAAGCGGAGTAACTTGCCGATCGCACTAAGGAAAAAACCGCTATGCAATCACTTATCTATACAAGCAGGTAGCCCTGAATACAGCTAGCTAAGCCAATTATTTAATGAAGTTGAGTAACAATTGAAAGTACAAGCGTTGAATATCCAGGTTGGCGATCGCATCGTTGCCTACTGCAACAACAAGAAGCAGATCTGCACGGTCAAACGCATCATAGATCCGGATCAGGCCAATATTACACTCTCAGTATTCACGGCTGAGCATTATCGCATTTCAGTATTACGAGTAGTCAGGTTCCAGCGAGACGCTTTAGTTGATTTGGCAAACTAAAAATCTATATCCAAACCTAAATGAATGCCAAATTAGAGGCGGATTTGGTGGAACAGCGCCGGAGATATTATCGTGCGCGTGAGGCGAGTCGAATTGCAACACAAAAAAAAGAATCTGAATCATAATCTCAAAGTACAAATAACCAGGCGTATTTTTTCTTTCTACTAATTTGAACAACCAGAAACCCGGTTTCTCCAAGAAACCGGGTTTCTAAAGACGCGGCTGTTTTACGTTTAATTATGCCTATCTACTTACCTGCTATCAGCGTTTTGCAGCAGCAACAGATTCGCTAACACCCAACCGCTTAAACATCGCCGATCGCGCCTGCAACGCCAGGGTATCATCCAACGGTGACAGGGATACGGAAATCTGATATTTTTCTGCCAAAGCTGTCTGAATTAACCAATCTGCCAAAAAGGGATTCTTCGGTAAAACTGGGCCATGAGAATAGGTAGCGATCGCATTTCGATAAAATGCACCTTCCATACCATCCTCACCATTATTGCCATAACCTGCGATCGCTTTTCCCAGCGCTTCTACCTTCCCCAAATAAGTTCTACCGCCATGATTTTCAAACCCGATCACCACAGGGGGTTTACCCAGCATCGCTTCTAGTTCCTTTGCTAAACGAGATGCTGTGATCTCAAATACCACATTACCGATACAACGCCGCGCATCGATACCGGGATGCTTACTCACAAAATCAAATAATCCCAATCCTTCAATTCTTTGACCGATCGCCGGTTCGTAATAATGGCCCAGCAACTGAGGGGCCCCACAAGTAAAAACTCCCGGTGTCCCAGCTTCAATTATCTCCCGCAACGCCTCAGCTTTGGCACCACGCAAATCGCGCATCACAATTTCTTGCTGTCTGTCTTGTGCGCCGCCGCCGACTAATAGATCCACTTTGTGAAAATCTGCAACTGTTGATTGCAAATCGAGGGGCAATACTTGTACATTATATCCCCGCCATTGAGCGCGTTGTTGCAAGCAGATCGCGTTACCGCGATCGCCATACGTACTCATCAGCGTCGGATACAACCAACCAATTGTTAATTCTCTGTTGTCATTAATCATTTGTTATTAGTTATTAGTTATTAGTCATTGGTCATTGGTGATATCATGTCCGGTAGCATCGGTTATCTAAAAAATTCCGGCGATCGTTCTTATCTGTGTTTATCTGCGTTTATCTCTCTTCATCTGCGGTAAAAATTCAACCAATGATTACCACAGACAAGGCCGATGTAACCGGATATGATATTATTACAGAATTTTCCGTCCGATCAGCAATTCCCGCACTTCAAGCATTGCTGAATAAGTCGGCAAAATGTGCAGCGTTTCGCCATCTGGGGTGTATTCGAGTGCGGTTGCGATCGCGTCTTTTAAATCTTCTTCGATCATCAATTTGCAGCCGTTGTTCTCATCATTCTGGCTGTAACGCAGACGCAGCGCCATATCGTAGACGCGATCGCCACTCACGACTATAGTTCCTCCCGAAGCCACTAACTTTTCTGTATCCACATCCCAAATCCAAGATACATCCGTACCATCAGGCGTTCTGTCATTTAGCACCATCAGCGTTGTAGACGCACCGCCATCACTCTTGATTTCGTTTACCGCACGGATGGTTTCGTTCATTCCGACGGGATTTTTAGATAATAAAATCCGCACCCGCTTCCCAGCAATTTCTAATTCCTCAGCGCGTCCAAAAGCCGCCTTGAAATCTTTGATACTATCGCGAATGTTCCGATCGTCTATGCCAATTTCTTGGGCGACTAACACCGCCGCCAGCGTGTTGTATTTGTTGTAAAGACCGATCAGAATTTGCGGCCATTCCCGGCTATCAATACTTAGTTTGCTCTTAGTAAAACCGCACTTAGGACAATCAAAATCACCCTGGTGAGAAAGATAAACTCCCTGATAATTCAACGAATGACCGCAGCTAGGACAGTAAATTGAGTCAACAGCATGGGGAATTTCATCAAGATAATATTTCGGCTCGTTTAAGCCAAAGAATAAGACGCGCTGGGGCAATTTCTGACCCAAATGAGAAAGAGTAGGATCGTCCGCATTTGCGATAACGACAGTTTCCAAAGACATCGGTGAAATGGCTTTCTGCCAGCGCTGGCTAATCGTATCTACCTCTCCATAGCGATCGAGCTGATCCCGAAACAAATTCAAACATAAAATTATCCGAGGCTGACAGGAGTGCAAAACCAACGGCAAGATATTTTCATCCACCTCCAGAATTGCGTAATCAGCAGAAACCTTACCCGCCAAATTGGTATTTTCCAGCAATGCGCCAATCAACCCGTTTACCAAATTAGCACCAGTAGCATTATGAACTACCCGCCATCCTTGGCGTTCCAGCATCGTCCGCAACAGCAGCGACGTGGTGGTTTTGCCATTCGTACCCACGATAAAAATAACGCCGTGCTTCACTTGGCGGCACAGCAGTTGCAGTATCTGCGGCTGAACGCGACTGGCGATTTCTCCGGGTAAAACGCTAGCCGCACCCAGTCCCAGCAGGCGAACAAGAGAAGCGATCGTGCGTGCAGCTGACACCGCTAGGCTTAGTCGCAGTCCATTTACCAATTGCATTCCTACTCTGACATCCTTAACGATCGAACATTTAGGCAGGGAAGCCGTGCCTAAGATGCTCTTTACATCCACAAAGCCACAAAATCCGCCTGGGGTTGCCCCTCAGTTGTCTTGGCGGCGATTCAAATCTAAGACTGGGAGCAATTATACCCTACTTGACTGCAATTATAGTGCTTTTCTGAGTATAAGTACTTAAAATAAATTTATAGTACAAAGTACTATAAATGTAGTATGCTTTTTCCAGATCCTAAGATCGGGCAAAATTATAGCAACCGCCAAGGTAATTAGGACGTTCTTAATTCCTGAAACGTTCGCGGATTATAAAGCCTTCTGACCCTAGTCCCTAGCAAAAGAGCCCCTAGCTATATATGAAACTAATTGAACATTTAACAGAATATGGATTAAATCGTCTCACTACTGAATTTTTTATTAGGGTAAAAAGGCATACTATCTATCCTAATTTAGTTTTGCTAAAATATGATTCTATCTACTCCCCATTAAGTGAAAAAGTAGTGCAGCAATCTAGAGGGATTATCCTAGATGAAGCAAAAGATTGGTCGGTCATTTCTTATCCATTTGATAAATTCTTCAATTATGGTGAACCTAATGCCGCCCAGATAGATTGGTCTACGGCAAAAATATATGAAAAACTTGATGGCTCTTTAATGGTGTTATATTTTAATCCTTATGCTTCGGAGTGGGAAGTTTCCAGTTCAGGCATTCCCGATGCTTCTGGCTTTGTTAATGCTTATAAATTAACGTTCGGTCAGCTATTTTGGCAAACCTGGAACGAGCTAAAGTATCGGTTACCTGAAGAATTGAACTATTGTTTCATGTTTGAATTAATCACGCCTTATAATCCGATAATTGTTATACCTAAAACCTCTGCGATCGTATTACATGGCGTCAGAAATTTATCTACCTTAAAGGAAGATAGCCCCGATCAATTTGCCGAAAAATATGGTTGGCAATGCGTACAACGTTTTAACTTTAATTCTTGGGATGTTATATTAGCAGCATCTCAAAATTTAAACCCTTTAGAATTAGAAGGGTATATTGTCTGCGATGATAACTTCAATCGGGTGAAAGTTAAATCGCCTGAATATGTGGGTTTGGCTCATACAAAAGGCAGTCTGCATCCGCAGCGCTTATTAGAGGTAATAGTAAACGCAGAAGGAGAGGAGTTTTTAACTTATTTTCCCGATTTAGTTCCGGTATTTAATCGTATTAAAGCTAAATATGACGCTTTAGTAGAGGAAATACTAGAAAGTTATCAGGCTATCGCATTTATAGAAAGTCAAAAAGACTTTGCTAGTATAGCGCTGACAAAGCCTTACTCTAAAATTCTCTTCGGTCTGCGTAGCGGTAAATTTTATTCTGTTAAAGAAGGGTTAAAATCGCTGACGATTGGTAGCTTGTTATCTCTTATTCAGATTTAAGTAGGTGGGCATCATTAAACGTAAAACTGTCAGGCCCTTAGAAACCGGGTTTCTCAGAGAAACCCGGTTTCTGGGAGTTCAGTTTATTTACGCCCACCTACTTAATTTATCAATAGACCTCTTGCAAAAGTCTATTTTTAGCTGTAGGGGAGAAGCATTTGCGCCCGGATTTATCGATGGAATCAGGGTTTTGATCCGCAAATGCTTCGCCCTTCTCCGATTTATGCAAGGGGTCTAATGTCGATCGCAAATTTTGATTAATAGAATTGGGGATTGGAAAAAAAGTACTTTTTACTTCCCCAATCCCCAGTCTCCACAAGTTACCAAAGGGCTCTTACTGGCCGACTCGGCTGAGTTGTTTCTGAAGAGGTTGTATCGGGTGTAGACTCAGTGTTTTGATCTACCACCTGTCTCGACTCTTGCATATCACCAGTCGTTTGTTCGGTGGTTTGCTGGACGCTAGAGGGAGTCGTAGTACTCCTGCGAATAGTTGTTTCTTCGACCACGCGGCGACCTTCTGTTCTGGTGGTCATTTCTGCCTCACTGGCAGCTTCGGTGCTGGTCGTATCTGCTGAAGTAGAAGATGCTGAGCCTGCACTGACAACTTCAACCATCAGATTACCGTCCTTCATGGATGTCATAATTTCCATTCCAGGCCGCAATCCCAGGCGATCCCTTTCGGCTCGGCCTATCATAACATCTTTGGTTTCACCGTTCGGCATCTCTAGCGTTACCACGTTGCCGACAATACTTTTGATCGTGCCTCTCATGCTAGCGCTATTCATGCGATCGATCTGCGCTAGAGCTTGTCCCTCTGCTTGTTTCCCAGATGGGCGTGCTAGAGCCGGATATACTGCCACTAGGGAAAGCAGCACCGACAGCGTTGTACCTGCCAATACTTTTGTTTTCTGAAGACGCATGACAACCTCACTTTTACGAAAATTGTACAACTGACTCAGCAGTTTATTCAATCCTGGTTGGTAAAAAACTGATAAAATCCGAACATCCTCCAGATTTTAACGCAGCTGGGTTGGCAGCAACTCTATCTAAAGATATCAGCCCTTTCTACAGCACAGGTCTTGAAACCTTGATTTTTCAAAGCCCACAGAACTGGATAAATGGGAATCAACAGCCCAGCAAACGATTGATACTCTGCGCCCTCCGAAAGTGAGCTTTTTGCGTCCGCGACCTTTAATCCGCAGTTCATTCTCAGTAATCCATTGTTATTTGTCAATTATTCATGACTAATGACCAACGACTAATGACAGCCAAAAAGCGAAGTTTTTGGCCTCGTGAATTCTAGCTATACTATACAGGATTTTGATTAAAAGAGTATTAAGACAATATTTAGATACTATAATATGTAGCCGATGAACTAATAAAAGTCTGAACTCTGCTTGAATTGTTTGCAAAGGATGATAGATGAAAGGAATGGTGAGAGGAGAATCCCTATCTCGAAACTGGATGCTGTTCTGCTTTGGGGCAGTAATTTCACTAAGTTCAGCTCAGCGGCAGGTTACTGCCTCTATACTAACTACTCAAGAGGCAACGAAGAGTGAGACACAACTTCAGCGTCACATACCTGCTTTTGTACAGCCATCCTGGTTTAATCCCACTCAAAATACTAATTTGACGATCAAGTTGAGCGATCGCCGCGTCTATGTTTATCGGGACAATCAAGTGCAAGCAAGTTACCCGATCGCTGTAGGTAAGGCAGGTTGGGAAACCCCTACAGGCACCTTTAAAGTTCTACAAATGTTACAAAATCCAGCTTGGGAACATCCCTGGACAGGACAGGTGATCCCTCCAGGGCCAAATAATCCTTTAGGCCCTAGATGGATTGCTTTTTGGACTGACGGTAAGAATATGATTGGATTTCACGGCACCCCGAACGAACAGCTGATCGGACAGGCAGTTTCCCACGGTTGCGTGCGTATGCGGAATCGGGATGTTATGGCTTTATACCAGCAGGTGACTGTAGGTACAACCGTCACAGTACAACGCTAGTCTAGCCTTGCAGAAATCATCTCCTTTTATAGCAACCGACGAAAGTCGGTTAGGGCAACTCCAACTCTTACTTCTGGTTCATAATCCCTTACTTCGTCAAGCTTTTCCCTCTTCCCTCAACGCTCGCCCCTAGCACTCTTAGCCCCTAGTCCCTAGCTATAAATAGGGGTGACTGGTAAAATCCAGTCACCTTTATGATTTTTTTAATAGAAAATTTGATTCCAAGACTTACGCAAAAATCCTGATTTAGCCCCCCTAACCCCCCAAATCTGGGGGGAATAAGTTTTTTCTCCCCCCAGGTTTGGGGGGTCGGGGGGGCTAATGCGTAAGTCCTGGATTCGTCAATTATGGCTAAACTACTCCTTATTATCCTTCACTTGCAAAAATTTAGTTTTTGACTCATTCAACACGGTTGGTTTGATGGGAAAGTAGCCCAGACTAGAAACTTCTTCGCTCACATAAGTCAAGTAATAATTAACAAACCCCTCTACTTCGGGTCGTTTCCGAATCGCTTTGGCATCTGCATAAATGTACAAAGAACGAGTGAGAGGATATGCTGGCAGGAAAGGATCTACTGTATCAATAGCGATCGCCTTCAGCTTATCTCTGTTTTGTATATAGGAGCCATACTCTAAAAAGCCAATCATGTAGGGATTGATTAAAGCTTCTGAGTGCAACTGCTCTACAAAGTCATAAAATATCGTATTGGGAGCATTAATAATTTGGCTGATATTTCCCTTGAGAATAGCTTGGGAAAACAGGTCAACTGAGCCTCCAGTACTAACCCCAGCTGGGATAATGCGTTTAATCACTTCCGTTGGCCATTTAGGATTCACATCTGACCATTTTTCGACAGTGAATACCTTTGCCAGTTCGTCGCGGGTCAGACTGTTTGGGACGAATTTATTCTGAGAACTAACTACAATGGTGACTGCATCAATGGCAATTGGAAAGCCTATTGGCTTAATACCTGACTTAGCACAGGTGGCTAACTCCTCACTGGTAATCGGGCGAACCGTATTGACAATATCTACCTTTTTATCCTCACAAAGTAGCTTGAAACTAACTCTGGTATCAATAGCAGAGAGCGCGATCTTGTTGGGGTAGCCGTCTTGGATAAAGCGTTGAGCAAGAGCCTGACTAATCGGCAAAACTACCGGAGATCCTGATATCGCCAGTGTTCCCTCCAGTTCCAGAGGATTTACTTCCGGCAGCACAATACCCTGTTTAGCTGAGCCTTCGGTTGAGGGGAGTTTAACTAATTTACTCTCGACCTGTTGAATACCTAAGTTTTCTGTTGAGGTGTTGTCCGCACTGGCTCGATCGTCAATCTTCGCTTTTGAGGTTGTTGACTCTGAGGCGCAGGCTGTCAATACTAAAACCATGCCGCTCAAAAATAAGCAAATCTTATAAACCTTGGCTCTGATTATCTTCATGATCCCGCTCGCACCCGCCGACCATTGTTACTAATTAATGGACTCGCTCCATCTTTGATTCCTTTGGCAAGTCGAACCATCTTTTTCCGTTCTTCGATATACTGAAGAATCTCTGAGGCAAATTTGTTGTTAGATTCGATCGCTTCGATAATCTCGTCCGCTGGAATCACCACAACCTCAACATCCTCATCAGCAACAGCTGTAACTGGACTTACCTCTCCTGGAAAGATAGCCATTTCACCAAATGCTTTGTTAATTTCAAGTCGATCCACTATCTTGCGGTCACCTCGCTCGTCTTTTAGGTAAGCCTGTCCCGTGCCTTTGAAGATAACATAAAGTCCTTCGTCTTCCTTACCTTCCTGAATAATTAACTCACCCTTACCGTAGGCTTTAAATCTAGCTCTTTCTGCCAGTTTCTCAATCTCATTATCATTAAGGGTCGAGAAATAAGGCAGCGATCGCAAATAAGTTGCCACTTCCTGTTGGCGATTCTCAACTACTTGCGGAATCTTGCTCGGTATCCCTTGCGTCGCATTCAGACTGTACTGCGCTTTCATCGCATAAGGCATAGTAAAGCCATAACGCTTGGTCAGATAATAAAGCCGGGATTTAAGTTGTCCAGAAACGTCCTCATCTTCTTCCGGCACTATTTTGTATGAAAGGTCGTAAGTGATACTAGAGTCTCCATAGGAACTAACCTCAGCAAAACCTTCAGATTCGATCGCATCTATGCCCTCCACCAAGCTATTTAGTGCTGGAACTACCACATTAGGAGAGTCGTTGTAAGAAAAACTGACAGAAATACTTTTCCAGATTGCCCCTTGACCGTAATTGATAATGCTTGCCTTGGACAACTCCCCATTTGGAACGTTTATTTTAAAGTAAGGAGTTCCAATAGTGACCGACCACCAATTTTGCTCAACTATCCGCCCTTCCTTTCCATCTACCTCAATCCAATCACCCGTTCTAAACGGTTTAGCAAATAGCAGCAGTAATCCTGACACCAGGTTACTGAGGGTATCTTGCAGCGCTAGGGCAATTACTGCTGAAGCTAACCCCACAGTGGAACCCAAGCCACTCAAATCTATATTCCAAACTCCATTGATAATCTGATAGCCAATTGCTAGGATCACTACACCCCTAGCGATCTGAAAGAACAGGTTAGGTACATGAATTTGCCATTTGATCGGTTGCTTTTTTGTGGTCAACAGAGCGTTGATTAAAGAAAGTCCCGCCACAATAACGGCAACCCAAGTTAATGTTTCTACCAAACGTGCCCAGGAATCTTTGTCAGCGACGCTTAAAACCTGCCGCATTACCAATAGCACGGCTAAGGGAGGTAACAAATACTCCCGCACCTGACGCAGACCGACTGCTAAGGGGTGCTGCTGCCGTTCCAATCTTGAGGATGCTTCACCAAGTAATATACTCAACAATGGGAATCCCAGACCCAAAAGCAATAGCCATCCCAGAAGTGATTTATCCATGAGAGTTTTTTACGAACAATGAACAGTGAGTACTAAGTATGTTTCAGCCGCTTTCAATTAATGAGAATTTTGTTTTATACACCTATCTTTTCCAACTCAAGTTCTGCTGCTGCTTCTTTCATAATTTCGCTCAGGAATGCGTAAGCTTCTTCCCATGCCTTTCGCACTGGCGTAGTAAACTCTTCACCCAATCCTTGCGCTAATGTCCACAGCAACGCCTCGCCGACAATATCGTAGTATTCAGCCTTGACACCAAAACCCGCATGGTCGCGACCCAACTTCTGGACGACGGGGATAATCTTATTTGGGTGACGTAAACCTTCCACGCAGAGAGCAAGCGTAGCCATTAGCTTACGCTCCTGTTCTTTCATATCTCCCTTAAATAAAGGACGAAAAGAAGGTTCTAATTCAAACAGTCGGTTGTAGAATAGTTCGGCAGCCTTATCAGCGATGGGCTTCACTTTGGCGAAGGATGACTGAACCAAGTCCACCTGACTCGTAACCAACTTTTTGGCGGTTACCAACGTCCAGGTTTGTACATTTCCTAAGTTTTCAATATTCACCGATGGGTTCTGCACGAATGTGAAGCTATCTGCTACCCGTTCGTACACGCTCTGAGTTAGTAAAATATAGTTCAACTCAGTTTGGCTCTGTAAACGGCTTGCCAAATATACCGTTTCCCCCCAGATGCTGTAACTAAATTTCTCGGTTCCGACTACCCCTGCTGCGATCGGACCTGCATGAATGCCGATGCGTAAACCCAAAGCAAAATTACGACGACCATTCTCCCGGCGTTGGATAATGTCTAACATGGCTAGGGCAAAATCAACAGTTCGTTTGCTATGGTCAAATCTGGCTTGGGTGAGTCCACACACCGCTACGTAATCTGTAGTGATGGTGTTTTGCCGTTCTACGCCAAAATGTTCTGCTGCTTTGTCAAATTCATCAAATAGTCTGGTAAGGAGTTCTGTTACCTCTGTGGGTGACATTTGCTTGCTCAACTCAGCAACACCTGCCAGATGAGCATTCAGGATGGTTACTTGCTTGAGGCTGTCGGCAATGAGCAATTCTCCTTGTTTTCTGCGATCGGCGATCGCTCTGGGTAGAATATTGTGCAACAGGATATCGTTCTCCTGCTTGTTGATTTCCAGATCTTCCTCTGTTTGGCGTAATTTGTTCGCTACCTGTTTGAACTCTGTTGCCAATTCCCCAAACTCATCTTGTGACTTTACCTCAACTTCCCCATCCAGTTCCCCAGCAACAAGTTTCCGAGCGTTTTCAGTCAAGCGACGCAGGGGAGAGGTAAAAATCCTGGCTGCAACTTCCGCTAAAAACGCCGTCCCCAGTAAGAAAAGCGCCGCCGCAATCAGCAAAATTACCTGTAAGTTGTAAAGCGGACGATAAGCTTCCCCCACCTCTATTTCTGCCAGAATCGCCCAATTTAACCCGTTCAACTGCAAAGGAGCGTAGGAACTCAATACCTCTACCCCCCGATAGTTGCGGTTTACCATCATACCTTGTTGCCCTTCTAAGGCGGCTTTGGCGGCTGGACTGTTGATTTTCTGTAAAGCAATGGTAGTGTTGAAGTTCTCCATCAGTTCGAGAGTTCTCTTGTCAGTCCCCATGTTACGAACAACATTTTGATATTTTTTGGGGTCTTCAACCCAAAAACGGGATGTCGATCGCATTAGGAAATCAGGCCCAACTAAATAAGCTTCCCCCGTTTTCTGCAAACCACTGCCTTCCCAATTATTATTCCGGCTAATAGCTTTGTCCATCTTTTCAATGGGAATTTGCACTGCCAAGATGCCAATCATGTTAGAACCGCTATAAATGGGTGTTGCTATGAAAGCGGCTGGAGCATTATAAGAGGGACGGTAAGGTTTAAAATCAGCAACCTGAATGCTACCTTGTGTCGGATTTGTCTGGACTGCCTGCACTAAACTTGTTAGTGAACTCTGGGAATAAAAACCCTGTAGTCTAGTAGTGGCAAAATCTGTTTCTTTAAAATAGGAATAGACTATATCACCTGTTTTATGATTAATCAAAAATACATCGTAATAACCGAATTTTTGGACAATCCCTGCAAAGATTTTTTGATATTTGGCATGAGCTTTGGTGTAATCGCTGCCATCACCAGCATCGAGGAGCTTGTCTTTTTTGCCGAGTGTATTTGGATTAGAAGCAATATAGTAATACTGGAGATAGCGAGCCGCTTGTGCGGTGGGAATATAGACGCTGGGATTCAGTACTTCAGGGTATAGATTCTTTTGCAACTGAGGAAAGAATTTTTCGTTGTAGTAAGCATCCAAAGCTTTATCCCATTCGGGGGGAATAAAGTTGCTCTCCAAGATGCGGTAACCTGCATTCAACTCTACCATCGCTTTCACAATGTTGCCGTCTGCTGCCAGCATCCCCACTTGGCTGTTCAAATTTTCAAAGTACGACTCAAACTGTTCGGCTTTGGTGTTGCTGATACCTTCAAGTTGCTCGGCGATTTTGTTTCTGAGGGTGGCTTGTGTTTGATACCAACCAATCCCACTAACTACCATTACAGAACCGAGGCTAACTAATAGGAGCAACGCTTGCAGTTTGGATTTAATTGTCCAGTCACTGAGTTTTAGATTAATTAGGGAGCGATTACGGAACTTACGCAGGTGATTTTGGGGATTTAACATCTTTTTTATTAATCTTGATGGTAAATAGTTAACCTGTTGCTTATCTCTCTTTGAGGAAGTTATCTCCACAGACGTTAATTCCCGACTGCCCATCGGTATGCGATTTACCCCAAAAACTTGGGTGGGAGTACATAGGATATTGACTAGCATTTTACTACTAATTTAGCATACTAAGTACGAATGAGCCGAAAAGACTAGGATGGTGCGTTACGGCTGTGCCTAAAGCACCCTACTTTCCTCTAACCTCATTTTTCCCCTAAAATCGTGTAAATAATCGTCTCTTGCTGGCGTCCCCGGAGTTGGATGGTTGTGACTTCTTCAGCAAGATAGCGATCGCTCACATAATCAAAAGTTTCGCCTGTGAGGAGTATTTTATAAGGTTTGTCAGTAGTTAACTCTTTATTCATCGCCTCCAATCGGGCCGCTACATTAACAGTATCTCCAATCACAGAATAATTCAGTCGTCTAGAACCGCCTACACTACCGGCGATCAGTGGGCCTGTGTGAATGCCAATCCCAAACTGAATTACCGGCTTATCTTCTGCTTTCAGACGCTTGTTTAGCTGTTTGAGGCGTTCGTGCATGGCGAGACTGGCTGCGATCGCATTCATCGCATCCTGTCGAATTTCTTCAGGTTCGGTGTGGGGAAAGGGTACGCCAAAAACGGCCATAATCGCATCACCAATGTATTTATCCACGACACCGCCACGATCCATAATGCAGTCAGTCATCGCATCCAAATACTGGTTTAGCCAACTAAGCAACTCGCGGGGAGAAAGTTTTTCTGATATGGTGGTGAAACTTCTAATATCCATAAACAAAACAGTTGCTGTCAGTTCTTGGGCTTGCAGTTCACCCTCGTCGATAATCTCGTCTTTACGCTGCCAAATCAAGTTAGCCGTTTCCGGCGCAACGTGCTTTTCAAACAGGTTCATCAGTTGTTGCCTTTCGTACTGTTCTCCCAGTTGCACGCCGATTGCAGCTAACAAGATTGTGCCAAGCGGTGCAGCAATGGGAATCCACCATCGATCAAAACTGAACCCCATTAAAGCGATGACTAACCAAGTTATCGGCAACAAAAATACGATCGCAATTCTTCCCTTCAAATCTCGATGGAACAGCAGCAAACTTGTCCCTGGGCCGAGCAAAAGTAACAGCCCAATTTCCATCGTCTTTGGCAGTCTTTGCAGCAGTCGGTGATTGAGCAAATTATCAATTACCGCAGCATGGAAATAGACTCCTGACGTTGGCGGTTCTAAATTGTAGGGCGTCCGCAACGGATCTGCTAAACCTGTGGCAGTAAAGCCAACTAAAACAAATTTACCTGCAAAATCTTTGGGTTCAAACCGACCTTCCACAACATCAACAAAAGAATAAGTGGGTGGTGATTTTAGCTGCGGCACATTTGGTAAAGATTTAACCGTTCCCGGCCAATTGAGCCAAACTTTTTGTAATTCCTCTCCTTTAACTGGCCCAGTGAAAGATACTGGTTGGTTTGGATTGTTGAGGTTGTACACCTCAATCAGAGCAGGGCCAAGCCCAGGGATAGAATCTTCTGGCCCGTTTATCCAGATTGCCGCCGAGCGGGTAACGCCATCGGCGTCAACTTGGTGGTATATCTGACCTTGATTAGCGGCTGCGTCTGCTAATTCTGCTACGGGTTCGAGGAGGTTACCTTGATTATCCCAAGCCCTAGCTAGTACGACTTTACCGTTAGCTGCGATCGATGAAGCAAATTGGGCATCAAATGAACTTGGATCGATAAACTTTACATCAAAACCGATCGCAGCAGGCGGAGATTTTTCCAGCGCTTGCAATAGTTGCGCGTAGCGAGTCCGCTGCCAGGGAAATTGACCGTATTTCTCCAAACTTGCTTCGTCAATCGCAATTACTGCAATTCTCTCATCCCAGTTTCGATGAGGCAAAATACTTATTTCGCGAATTTGAAACAGCTTATTATAGCCAATTTGTTCCAGGCGTTCCCAGCCGCCTAGATGCAAAATTCCTATAGATAAAAGCGCCGCAACTCCACCTGTAAGGCAGGGAGAGCTATTGGAAAAATAACGCCGCAGACGCTGAATCCAGCTTTTATGTACCATAAAGAACAGGTAATTTATAATAAATTTAAGATTTTATATTTTAAATTTCAGATTTAAAATTGGAAAAAAAACAATTTTAAATCTGAAATCAGCAATTATCCTTCTAAGGAGCTACCAGTTCATAAACTTGTTCTTCGCCCAAGGGATTGCGAACCATTAACCTCAGAAGACCATTGGTTGGAAGTGGAACAACAGTGTCGAACAAACCCGTAGGACTAACATCTACAGGCAGATCGTTGAGAAAAACCGAATTAATTGGATTAACAGATCCACTCACCCGAACTTTACCAGTATCTGGTGCTGGCAAAATTTGTAAGCTGACTCGGACATTTCCAGATATCAAACTGGGGGTTGTAGGAGGGTTTCCCGGTACGATAAGAGAAGCATAGCCCTTACTGACCGCTTGGGTTCGATCGGCAGCGCTGACTGCGACTATCCCATCCACAGTAATAACCCGCGTTTCGCCGTTGGGCAGAACTTCAACCACAAACTCTGTACCGCGCACTCCGGCAACCCCACCTGGTGTTTGAATGGAAAAGCGCGATTGAGGGTTGGTAAAGCTGCGAACTTTGGCTCGCACTCGTCCCCTATTCATTGCCAGATCCGTGGTATTGGAACCATTACGACCTCGGCTGAGATTTTTAACTCGGACATTGGTGTTTTCTGAAACGTCAAGGTTGCCAATGCCATTATCTACCGCCAGTTTAGCGCTAGAGCCATTACCAGTGGTGATGCCTTCTCCCGATCGGCGGAGGCGATCGCCCACTTTTGCAGGGCGTCCTTGCAAAGCTTTCAGAGGTTCGTAACCATAACTTACGTTGCCGCTAACCTCGACTACTTCCAAATAAGGCTCTTGACTCAGCCGTGGAGCCCCACCGCCAAACACCGGCACTGAACCGGCTATTAAGATCCCCGCTACTAGCAATAAGCTCAAGATTATAGTTCTAGGTGCCCTGAACAAATGGGTGAGTTTCTTCATGTTTGGCATTTACAGTTATGCTGAAGCTGAATTATTCTTGATAGTTCCATATAAGACGCATCAACTTAGGAAAGTGTCCCACTAAATACCCGATCACGCTGCAAACGATCCGATCTGATTTTTCTGAGGACTTGCACTAATTTTTGATAGCATACAGAGAATATCTCATAATATGATACCAGGTGGCAAAGCCGCAAATGCTGGTCATCAGTCAACCTGAACCTTAAAAACTCAGAGTATGGGGCTCTTACAGTTGCCCAAATAAATATGTATAATCACTCAAACCAGTATGCTGGAAGCGCTAGATCCGATCGAACTCAATGCCTCCATAGAAGCTTTGCAGCAAGTAGTTGACGAACGGACAACAGAACTTTCGCAAGCCAACAAGCAATTAGAACGGGAAATTCAGGAGCGCCAGCAAATAGAGGCGGCACTGCGGTTATCGCAAGCTCGTCTGGCTGGAATTCTCAATATCGCCGAGGATGCCATTATCTCGGTAGACGAACAAATGCGGGTTCAACTTTTCAACCAAGGTGCAGAAAAAATCTTTGGTTACACCGCCGCTGAGGTTTTATACCAGCCAATTGACCTGCTTTTGCCTTCTGGCTTCACCACAGCTCATCGCCAGCACATCTTTACCTTGTTGCAATCCACTGATGTTAGGCCAAAAATGGGAGGGCGCCGGGAAATTTGGTTGCGGCGCAAAGATCGCACCGAGTTTCCAGCTGAAGCTTCTATTTCCCAGATGGATGTGGGAGATGGAACCGTCTGGACAATTATCCTGCGGGACATTAGCGATCGCAAGCAAACCGAAGAGTCGCTGCGACACCAAATGGCGCGGGAGCGGCTTGTGGCAGCAATTTCCTTGCGAATTCGTCAGTCGTTGGACATAAACACAATTCTCAATACCACCGTCGCAGAAGTGCGACAATTTCTCAAGGCCGATCGAGTGATGATTTATCGTTTTAACGCCGATTGGAGTGGGGTTGTGGCGGTAGAATCTGTTGGCCCTGGCTGGACTACCATTCTGCAAACAGCAATTATAGACCCCTGCTTTGGAGAAAGTTATGTCCACCGTTACCGAGAAGGTCGCGTCCAGGCTATTGAGGATATCTACACCGCTTCTTTGGATCGGTGTCACATCAACTTACTATCTCAGTTTCAGATCAGAGCCAACTTGGTGGTTCCCATTGTAAAAGAGAGCAGGGGAGCTTTTGTGCAGGAGAGCGAGAGGGCAAAAGAGCGGGAGAGCGATGTTTCCTTCCCTCCCTCACCTACGCCCCCATTTCATCTTTGGGGGCTGCTGTCGGCTCATCAATGTTCTCGGTCTAGACAGTGGCAAGAGTGGGAGATAGACCTGCTCAAGCAACTGGCAACGCAAGTGGCGATCGCACTTCAGCAAGCGGAACTATACCAACAGTTGGTAGCAGTGAATCAACAGCTGCTGCAATTAGCTTCTTTAGATGGCTTAACCCAGGTAGCAAATCGTCGTCGGTTTGACGAATACCTAAACTCTGAGTGGCGGCGGCTGGCACGGGATAAAGAGTCGCTTTCCCTGATTCTTTGCGATGTAGACTTTTTTAAAGCTTACAACGACACCTACGGTCATATAGCAGGAGATATCTGTTTGCAGAAAGTTGCCGAGGCTCTAGCTCAAGCTACCAGACGCCCTGCCGATCTGGTAGCCCGTTACGGCGGCGAAGAATTTGCCGTGATTCTGCCCAACACCGATGCTAATGGGGCGGTTTGCGTAGCCCAGGAGATCCGCTCCAAGATAGCAGCTTTGGAAATTGACCATCCCAAGTCTGGCGTAAGCAAGTATATTACGCTCAGTTTCGGAGTCGCCAGCACCGTTCCTGAGCATCAATCCTCTCCTGGTAAACTGATTGCAGCCGCAGACGAAGCGCTCTATCAAGCAAAAGCACAAGGGCGCGATCGCGCGATCGCCCACACTACCTGAAAGTACTTTCCCCTTTCGGAAAGCACAAGTAGTGCGATACAATACCGAAATCCAGTCGGTTCTGGTGGGGAACAGCTACCAGAGGTAACGGGGAAAGAACGGTGAAAGTCCGTCGCTGTCCCGCAACTGTTATGAAACCATCCCTTTTGGTATCTAAGTCAGAATGCCTGCCGACATGAACATCAACCCTGAAAACATCTGCGAGGTACGGATGACTGCTCATTCTATTTCTATCGGAAAAAAAGCGATAAGTTTGACTTTATCGCGCCCTGTACAAGCGACACTCTACTTATCCCTCTCCTCTGCGATACTCTGGACGGTCTATTTCTCCACCTATCCGCCAGCGCATAACAATTTGCATTCTCTGCGTCACCAAACTTTGACAGTTAGTTGTCATTAGTCATTAGGACTTATGCTTTTCGCCCGCCTAGCCCCCCAGATTTTGGGGGCTATCAGTCCTGTTAAGCTGCTACGCATCTAAAATGACCGTCAGTTTTTCTGAAATTCTTGTGGGATGGGTAGGAAAGCCCGTCTTTGTATTGGATTTAGATGCGTAATAGCTTACCCCTAGATTTGGGGGACTGGGGGGGCAAAACCTTGGTTTTTGGGAAGGAATTTCCACAAATGACAACTAATAACTGACAAGGAACAAATGAGAAAAAACAAAAATATTTTGATAGCTGCGATCGCATTGATGGCGCTAGCTTCTTTGCGGTTGAGTGGGGCAGGGATAGCACAATCCCCCCAACCAACAGTAAAATTGACAACGGAACCACCTGTAGGGCAGTTGTTACCCTTTGAAGCAGAAGCAACAACACCTCAATTGCCAGTGCGTCTAACGCTACAAGCGCTCAATGCAGCTGGTAAACCCCTAAAAGCTGCCAAAATTCACCTCACTATTCTCACGCCGCCTAAAAATCCCTGGTTTAGTACCGATTTCCCCATAGTGGAGGGAACGAAGTTACTCGATATTGAAACTATTGCTCCTAGTGGCAAAGTGCAAGTCGAGCAAATTTTGCCGATTCGTGGCAAATATCAGTTATTGGTAAATGTTACTCCCATCGTTGCCAATCAATTTAAGCCAATTCAGCAAACTCTGACCCTCTCTGTTCCTGAAAATCCAGTCAAATGGCGCAATTTTGGCATTTTAGTCACGATTCTGTTGTTGGTAGGATTGGGGGGAGGCTGGATAATTGGAGGGAAACAAAAAATTCAGCCAGGAGAAATAGCGCCGGAACGAGTGCGATTATTGCTGAGTGGGGCAACTGTAATTGCGATCGTAACCCTACTATTCGTAAACATCAGCGCTGAACTCGCAGAATCTCAGCCTCATGAACATCACTCTCATGAAGATTCGCACCCCACAGAAAACGCAGCCATTACCGATTCTTCAGGAATAAAACTCGAATTAACTGGAGATAACAACGCCACAGTAGGTCAACTTGCTAACTTTAAAGTTCAAGCAATTGACACTAAAACAAACAAACCTGCTAGCAATTTAACATTTAAAATCAAGACAATTCCGCTAGAAGATAATTGGGTAGCGTTTGCCTATACTGGAACGACAGATGCCAAGGGTAAATTTGAATGGAATCATCAATTTTTCGATGGCGCACCCCACCAAGTAGAGGTAGAATTTACTGACAAAAATCGTGCATCCAATGAATTTTTACCTTTGCAATTGAAGAGATCGATCGCCGTACAAGGCATAGCGCCTCCCCTATCAGTGCGATTAATTGCCCTAGCTTATTTTACGGGCATAATCGGAATTGGCTTAGTATTAGGACTGGGATTGCGACAACGTACAGCAGAGAGATTTCAGTAAAGATGCAACACAATTTGTTTGTTTGTAAAACCTGTGCCACTGTTTGGAAACAGGGAAAACCAGAAGGAAAAAGCGGCGGTCAACAACTGTTAGAACACCTAAGCGAACTCCACCAAAACTGGGATTTAAAAGATAACTTTCCCATTCAAGAAGTTCAGTGTATGAGCGCGTGCAGTCATTCCTGTACCGTCTCTTTCGCCGCTCCTGGCAAATACACCTACCTATTTGGCAATTTACCAGTTCAAGATAGCGCAGCTGCCATACTGGAATGTGCCACTCAATATTATGCCAAACCAGATGGTTCCCTCCCTTGGTCTGAGCGACCCGAACCACTGAAAAAAGGCATATTGGCAAAAATTCCACCAATCGGATAATTTTAGATTTTAGATTTTAGATTGAGGAGCTTTTATGGCTGGAAAGATTCCTGTTACTGTGATTACTGGCTTTCTCGGTAGCGGCAAAACAACCTTGATTCGTCAGATGCTACAGAACAATCAAGGTCGCAGAATAGCAGTTCTGGTAAACGAGTTTGGTGAGCTAGGAATAGATGGAGAATTGTTGCGATCTTGCCAAGTTTGCGATGAGGAAGAAGATGCGGCTAGCAATATTGTCGAACTCACAAATGGTTGCCTTTGTTGCACCGTTCAAGAAGAATTTCTGCCAACTATGCAACAAATTTTGCAGCGTAGAGATAAGCTGGATTGCATACTAATCGAAACATCGGGATTGGCTTTACCCAAACCATTAATTCAAGCATTTCGCTGGCCGGAAATTCGCACGGGAGCCACAGTGGATGGTGTGGTGACGGTGGTGGACTGCGAAGCTGTGTCGGTGGGTACGCTAGCAAGCGATATTAATGCTTTAAATGCTCAACGACAAGCCGATCCAAATCTGGATCACGAAACGCCGATTGAAGAACTTTTTGAAGACCAACTCGCTTGTGCTGACTTGGTGCTGTTGACTAAAGTCGATCGGGTAGATACCCAAACTCAAACTCAGGTGCAAAACTGGCTCAGACAACAGTTACCTCAATCGGTGAAAATTGTCCCTTGCGAACAAGGAAATATTAATCCAGAATTGCTGTTGGGATTCAATGCTTCTGTGGAGGATAATTTGGACAATCGTCCCAGTCATCATGATGAGGAAGAAGACCACGACCATGATGAAGAAATTAACTCGATTCATTTGATTTTAGATAGAACGTTTGAGCCACAAGTTTTGGTAGCTAAGCTGGAAGATTTAGTGAAAAAGTTGGAGATTTATCGGATTAAAGGTTTTGTCGCAGTTTTGAATAAGCCGATGCGGTTAGTGCTGCAAGGAGTGGGCGATCGCATAGAATACTTCTACGATCGTGCTTGGCAACCTGACGAACTGCGTCAAACAAGATTGGTGTTTATTGGTCGGGCTCTTGACAAAAGTCAAATTCAGTCAGCACTTTTAGACACATGATACCAAATCCGGGTTATTTACCCCCTTTCTAGTGGGAAGTGTAGGGGTGAAGCATTGCGGCAATAAGTGTATTCCCCTAAGCAAAGCCTTTCTACCGCAATGCTTCACCCTTCTTATGGATAACGGGGGTTTTTATCCCGGATTTGGTATGAGATGAATTGACATCCTCCCTTGGCCCTTTTTAAGGGGGGGCGACGGGCTCGATCGCAAATTTCCAATTCCAATGTGAGGCAAAAGCGCATTTCTGGAATTGAGACTAAGTACATCTACCTTGAGTAGGGTTTGCCTACTCTCGATCCCCTGCCAAGTCTCTACCTTCTTGCAGGGGTAAGTACGTTACTGTTTGTTTCACCATGTAACTGTTAGTTAACAAAACGACGGGATTACTATGACAGTTACGAATGTGAGTGCTTACGATCGAGGTAAAACAGCCTTAAAAAGCTTGAGCGTAGACGACCAACTCGGCCTATTATGGTTTGTTTATACCAAACTAGGTAAGTCTATAACCCCAGCCGCTCCAGGTGCTTCTGGTTCTGAAATCGCTCAGGGATTGTTCAATCAAGTTAAGCCACTTCCTCATCAAGAACAGTTGCAAGTTCAGCGCGATATTGCTTCAAGAGCGAATACTCAAATTAGTCGTGAATATGGGTCTTTGAGTCCCGAAACTAAGCTGGCTTTTTGGTACTATTTAGCCCAAGGCATGGAGAACGGTACTATTATTCCCGTGCCTAGTGATTATCAACTTCCCCAAGCCGGAAAAGATTTGTTGGCGAAGATCGAAGGAATGAGTTTTCAAGAGCAAATCGATTTCTTACGCGGTGCCGTGTTAGAAATGGGTGCCGAAGCAGCGGGTGGCTCTAGTATTTAGGTTTGGTCAATTTTCTTTTGAGAGTGCTACATATTACAGCGTCTTTCAGTCGGATGAAGTAGAGGCTATGTGGACTAATCCCCGACTTCGCAGGAGTTGTCGGGGATTTGTGTACCTCACTAACCTGAAAAGCGCTGTATTTTCTCCCCCGCTAGAGTAACTAGAGTTAGCGAGGGATTTCTAGTTTTAATTTTTATCTAGTTAGCCTAGTTGAAAATATTCTTAGAAAGAAAGCATAAATTATCTAGCTTCTTTTATACCGAGTGGTGAAGAGCGATAATGTGTTTTTCAAGTAGCTGCATTGTTCTGCCGTCATTTTGTCTAAATTCTACTATAATTAGCTAGAAATAACTAGAAAGTCAGTGAAGTTTTATAATACTCTGGCTGCGATCGTCTGCTAGCCGTCAGAGGGCGTATATCTAGCCGACCCAGATTATAGATAATCACCACAAGGTCTTGACTGGATTCAAAATAAATTACATGAAATCCTTGCTGCTCCTAGTTTGTCATGAGCCTTTGCGGTTCAGTGGACTTACCGCAGTCAATGTGAGCGCTAAATAGTTGGCCGATCGGTTACGGATGGTGAAATAGGGGCGATCGCTTCCGGAGCGTTTGGATTTAACAAGGGAAAATAAGGTGTTATGTATAATAATCGGCGGTTGTATCGCAGATTTGAACAAATAGCGAGTATTTACTATACAACGTTTAAGCATAGTAAACTAACCAGTCGAATAGGATCGCATAGTTGAGGGATGAGGATGACCAGTATTGTATCAGTCTCGCCTGCGGACTTGAGCCAGCGGCGTCAAACCTTGCGTCGCCAAAGGCGTCGCCACACGGTTCACGATATTTGGCGGACTTTAGCGCTCAGCAGTTTGGCCCTGGGTTTACTCTGGGGAAGCACTCAACCAGTGTGGGTAATTCGTCACCCAGAGCAGATCTCTATAGAGGGCAATCAACTTCTTTCCTCTAGAACGATTCGGTCTCTGTTATCCTTATCCTATCCCCAGTCTTTGCTCCGAATTGAACCTCAAGTGCTGGCTGCAAAACTGGAGTCGAGGCAGTCGCTGATTGCCAAAGCTACAGTTACCCGGCAGCTATTCCCGCCCAGCCTGACAGTACAAATTCAGGAAAGACAGCCGGTGGCTCTAGCCTGTACAAACGTTCGATGCAGCCTCTCGATCGCCGCAAAAGAGGGAAAAACGCGATCCCAAGAATCGACGATGGGGTTGCTCGATGAAAAAGGTGTTTGGATGCCTATAAAAAACAACACCAGCATAGATAAGTCGTTTCCGTTGCCAAACCTCAAAATTATCGGTTCTAGAGATCGGTATCTGCCATACTGGTCTCAACTTTATCAAGTAGTTCGTCTTAGTCCTGTGAAAGTTTCTGAGATTGACTGGCAAGACCCGGAAAATTTAATCTTGAAAACTGAGTTAGGAATCGTACATCTGGGATCGTACAGTTCCCAGTTGCCGGAGCAACTCAAAGTCCTGGATCGCTTGAGACAATTGTCAGCTAAACTGAATGGACGCCAAATTGCTTACATTGACCTCAAAAAACCAGAAGCCCCAGCGATTCAACTGCTAGAACCAGCAAGTTCGGACAAAGATCCCGATCCTCGCTAAAAACCGATCGCAGATATCGTAACCGCAGGGCTATTTGAAAAAGGCGTTTTCAACCGAAAAATCGGCTTTGTCACTATTATTGGTTTTTCAACCGACTTAGCCTATAGTTGACTTGAGCTACCTAAAATTGAAAAGTTGTTTACCAGCTATTTTTGAAGAGCAATGACGCTTAATAATAAACAGGGGCTCGCTTTTAACCGTTCCCAAGCAGAGGGACAACCGGGTTTGGCACCGACGGTGGACGCCGTTAATCCCTATACTGTATTTCAGTTCGGTCAAGTTCGCGATGCCAAAGGTATGGCTGAGGAAACATCTCGAAGTAGCGATATCGTGCCAAGTCGGATAGCCAAAATTAAGGTGATTGGCGTCGGCGGGGGTGGAAGCAATGCGGTTAACCGCATGATCGCCAGCGATCTCGCTGGTGTTGAGTTTTGGGCGATTAATACAGATGCTCAAGCTCTGACTTTATCATCTGCCTCAAGACGCTTGCAAGTGGGACAGAAATTGACGCGGGGACTGGGAGCGGGGGGCAATCCGGCGATCGGTCAGAAAGCCGCTGAGGAGTCTCGCGACGAAATTGCCGCAGCTGTAGCCAACTCGGATCTCGTTTTTATTACGGCTGGGATGGGAGGCGGTACGGGTACTGGTGCAGCACCAATCGTTGCTGAAACAGCAAAGGAAGTGGGCGCTTTAACCGTTGGGGTAGTAACTCGTCCTTTTTTGTTTGAAGGACGGCGGCGCACGAACCAGGCGGAGGAAGGCATTGCGGCTTTGCAAAGTCGGGTAGATACGCTGATTATTATTCCGAACGATCGCCTGCTGTCTGTGATCCCAGAGACAACGCCGGTGCAGGAAGCTTTTCGGGTAGCAGATGACATTCTGCGTCAGGGTGTGCAGGGGATCTCGGATATCATCACTATCCCCGGTTTGGTTAACGTTGACTTTGCCGATGTCCGCGCTATTATGGCGGATGCAGGCTCAGCTTTGATGGGAATCGGTGTTGGTTCTGGCAAATCGCGTGCCAGAGAGGCGGCGATCGCAGCTATTTCCTCTCCTTTACTGGAAGCTTCTGTGGATGGAGCCAAAGGCGTGGTGTTTAACATTACGGGTGGAACCGATCTGACTTTGCACGAAGTCAATGCGGCTGCGGAAACTATCTACGAAGTAGTCGATCCCAACGCCAATATTATTTTTGGGGCAGTCATTGATGAAAGGCTGCAAGGCGAAATTAGGATTACGGTGATTGCGACTGGGTTTAGCGGCGAACCGCAAGGCTCAACGCAATCGCGAGGGGCTAAAGTTCAACCACCGCGATCGATATCACCGACTCCAACTAAACCTCCCGCAAATCCTGAGTCCCCAGATAAACAAGGTGGCTTGGACATCCCGGAGTTTCTCCAAAGGAGACGCCCCCCGAAATAAGGCCAAAATTTACCTATAAAGCCGTAATTTCGCTCCTAGCATCTGCAAGTACGGGTCGGCGACGGCAAAGGGGTCTGCTTTGCCGCCCACGAGTCCAGAATCTTTCATCCTTTTGGTAGTATGAGGCCAAGAAATGGCTTAAGCGTACCTGTAGCTATGACTGTAGCTGGTTCCGATAGTGGTGGCGGTGCTGGAATTCAGGCTGATTTACGGACATTTGCCTTTCACTGCGTCCACGGCACCAGCGCCATAACCTGCGTGACTGCTCAGAATACTTTGGGCGTCACACGGGTTGACGCTCTACCGGCTGCGGCTGTTATAGCCCAAATTGAGGCAGTGGTTGCAGATATCGGGGTGCAAGCTACTAAAACGGGTATGCTGCTCAACCAGGAGATTATCTCCGCAGTGGCCGATCGCATAGAAGCTTTAGGGCTGAATAATTTGGTGGTCGATCCGGTGATGGTGTCCCGTACAGGAGCCCAATTGATTGACAATGATGCGGTAATGTGCTTGCGCTCTAAGCTAATCCCCCAAGCGGCGATCGTAACGCCAAATCGTTATGAAGCGCAAATTTTAAGTGGGTTGGAGATTCTGACTCTGGATGATATGGGGGAAGCAGCACAGCGTATTCACCAACTGGGATCTAAAGCAGTTTTGGTCAAGGGAGGCGGGATGCAGGGGAGTCTGCGTGGTGTGGATGTTTGGTTTGATGGTAGTCGGCTGGAAACTTTGAGTGCATCGACGGTAGAGACGACGAATACTCACGGTACTGGTTGTACTCTCGCAGCTGCGATCGCAGCTAATCTAGCACTAGGCAAAGATTTATTCTCTGCCGTTCGACTGGCAAAGGATTATGTCAGCGCCGCTTTGGAGTATGCTTTAAATATCGGTCACGGTCAAGGGCCGGTGGGACACTTTTTTCCCATATTACAAAAGCCTCTGTAAAAATAAAAAAGAATATTTTAAATCAGCTTGTGATATTTTCCCGATCTGGACTATTCTGAGGCATAGTTATACAGGTCGCCTCTGTCTGACGCAATTCTAGGTAAAGCGAAGAAGCTTATGACATCTAACTTCAATCCCAAGCAATCGGTGCCCAATGCGAGTGCAGGTCATAATTCCCAAACAGCACCCGGTGCTTACTCACCTTCCGTACCAATTTCGCTTTATCGAGAACTCGCAGCAGAGTTGCAAGCGACTAAGGTGATGCTGGACTCGCTGAATAACCAAAATCAGCAGATGTCTCAACAAAATCAACAGCTGCGTCGGGAAATTGAAAAGGTTGTTCATGCGAGTCTCCATCTACAGCAGATAGCGGACTCTTCTGTACCAAGTGGCTGGAGTCAACCTTCCTACACTCATCCCGAATTAAGAACCGAACCGGGCCGCCCTATACCAGAAGCACCTCCGATGCCTCGTCGGACTCGTTCTGTTTCCAATGCTACCCCTTCTGCGCCGGGGGTTGATATATCAAACATTTTCCCAGAAATGGAACCGACAGACTCTGGGTTGCCAGCAAAATTAGTGATAGAACAGCCAGAAACCCGCAATCGTCGTCGTCCCCAGCCAGAAAAAAGTTCTGAGGTGAATGGATGGTGGTTGACGTTTGCGATCGTGATGATTGTGGTGACGGCGTTCGGTGCTGGTTATTTGATTATGCGTCCGATGTTACCGAAGCGATAAACTGGTAAAAGAAGCGATCGCATTTAGGACTCAGGATCTTTGGGTGCGATCGCCACTCGAAAACCGATCGCATTTAGTAACTCTACGAAAGTGTAAATTTCAGTAGCATTACTTTCTGTTAGAATGCGATCGAATTTTTCATGCAACTGTTTCGCTGAATCAGAAAGTCGATCGCTTTTTGCACAAGACTCAACAACATTTCTAATTGCCTTTCGTAGTAATATTGGTTGGTCGCCTCCTTCTTCTAGCACCACCTCAATATAACCCGCCGCTTCTTCGCGGTTTTTAAGAGACTCAATTAGGTAGTCGTGATAGCTATCACTCGTTGGCGTTTTCAGATTTTTCATAATCAGCCCAATACTCCTTAGCTTTGCGAATATCTCGATCTTGAGTGCTTTTATCTCCACCACAGAGGAGAAGTACAATAATAGATTCTATTTGTCCAAAATAGACTCGATAACCAGGGCCATAATCAATTCTAAGCTCAAAAACTCCTTCTCCAACTGAACGGCAATCCCCTAAATTGCCTTCCTCAATTCGGTCAAGCCTCAACTGAATCCGGTTTTTGGCTTTTGGATCTCGAAGGGAATCCAACCACTGAGCAAAAGGAACTCTGCCATCTTGGGTAATATAACGTCGAATTTGCTTTGGTTGCACTTCCATGATTTCATTGTAGCCGCTTACCATAATAATATCAGGGCAACTGCGTGGGTGCGATCGCGCTATTCGTCAGCGTCAGCGCGTATCGCCACTTGAAAACCCAGGTTATCCAATAATTCAATAAAAGTGTAAATTTCAGTACACCTACTTTCTGTCAGCATCTTGTCGAGTTTTTCATGAGACTGCTTCGCCGAATCTGAGAGTTTATTGCTTTTTAGATAAGCCTCTGCAACTTTTCTAAGCGCATTGCGGAGCAGTTCCGGTTCGGGATCTTTTTCTTCTAAGATAGCTTCGATGTAGCCAGCAGCGTGTTCTGGGTCTTTGAGAAATTGAATCAAATCTTCATGGTAACTAACACTTTTAAGCATTGTCTTGACTCCTATATTCTGCCCAGTATTCCTTAGCTGTACGAATGTCTTGCTCTTGAGTGCTTTTATCTCCACCACAGAGTAGAACCACTATAATAGATCCTATTTGTCCAAAATAAATTCGGTAGCCAGGGCCATAATCAATTCTGAATTCACAGACTCCTTCTCCTACGGCGCGGTAGTCGCCTAAATTACCTAGCTCAACTCGTTCAAGCCTCCCACGGATCTTGGTTTGAGTTTTGAGATCCCGGAGGGAATACAACCACTCGGAGAAAGGAATTTTGCCATCTGGTGTAACGTAACGCTGAATTTCCCTTGGTTGCACTTCCATGATTTCATTGTAGCCGCTTACCATAATAATATCAGGGCAACTGCGTGGGTGCGATCGCGCTATTCGTCGGCGTCAGCGCGTATCGCTACTCGAAAACCCAGTTCATCCAGTAATTCAATAAAAGTGTAAATTTCAGAAGCATTACTTTCTGCTAGCATTTGATCGAATTTTTCATGCAACTGTTTCGCTGAATCCGAGATATTGTTAGCATTAATACGTGCATCAATAACATCTTTAAACACCGCCCGCAGTAGTTCTGGATCGGGACTTTCTTCTTCCAATTCTAAAACAGCTTCGATATAAGCAGCAGATCTTTCCGGGTTTTTCAGAGATTCAATTAGAAACTTATGGTAACTTCTACTCGTTGGCATTTTCAAGTTTTTCATAATCTGCTTTATAACTTAAAAATCGGGCGAGTCTTCGGTTATTCACCTACCAAGCCACCCGATTTAGGTTTATATTTGGACAAAGTTATCTTCATCACTGGAACAGACTTGGACTCTTCATTACTCACCCGGTAAATTCCCATCTACCAGTTCTGGCATAGAAGAGTACTGGCAAAGGAGACTACAAACGGAACCCGGACGATACCGCTACCCGAAATCCCAAATTGTCGTTCCTGTTATCCAGAGCGTTCCTATTACGATTCGCACTACGGCAATTCGCAGGAGAGTTGTTCCAAGAACCTCCACGCTCCATCCGGAAGTGTCTGCCCCAAACTTAATCATATCATCAAATTTGTAGGGTGCGTCAGAAGAAGAAAATTAATCATTGCCGCCAAAATTTTGACCTCTGACGCACCCTACAGACTCTTGTGTTATTAATATTCAGTCCACTTCAGTGGACTTTCGCTATTAGCCTGGGATTTGAATCCCAGGCGGGTCTGGTAACTGGCACAAGATATGATTTACTCCTATTTTAAAAAAAAATTTGATCCGCCTGCGGCGGAAGAAGTGAAAAGGGAAAAGAAGGGAAAAGGGTAAAAGGATAAAAGAGCAAAGGGTAAGAGTCCTGGCAAAGGAGACTACAAACGGAATCCGGACGATACCGCTACCCGAAATCCCAAATGGTCGTACCTGCTAACCAGAGCGAGCCAAGAACGAAGCGCACTACGGCAATCCGCAGGAGAGTGGTCCCAAGAACCTCCACGCCCCACCCGGTATTTATTATCTCCACCAGACTCCCAAACACTTCCATCAGACGTAGCACCATTATAATTTTCGTGATAAGAATCAGCACACCATTCCCAAACGTTTCCGTGCATATCGTATAAACCAAAAGCATTCGGTGGAAAACTCCCCACATCAGTTGTTTCTTTTCGATAAATTCCTTCCCGTTCCGAAGCATAAGTAGAACTTGCGTTGTAATTAGCTAAATCCGCAGTAATCGTTTCCCCAAAATAGAAAGGAGTAGTCGTTCCCGCCCGACAAGCATATTCCCATTCCGCTTCGCTAGGTAAACGATAAGTTTTCCCCGTTTTTATAGAAAGTCGGGCGCAAAATTCCCGTGCTTCATCCCAACTTACATTTTCTACAGGTCGATTTCCACCTTTAAACCTCGATGGATTAGCATTCAAAGATATATTAATTTGCGGTAAAGCAGCGACAGTTTGCCATTGAGCTTGAGTTACTTCATATTTCCCCATAAAAAAAGATGCCACAGCTACTTGATGCTGTGGCCCTTCATCGCTATACCGTCCTTTCTCCCCATCCGGCGAACCCATTATAAAAGTACCACCGGGAATCGATACCATTTCCAAACTCACTCCATTAATATATTCCCTAAAAAATTCCGCTTCCCTGTTGCGGCGATTAATTATTGCACCGCCAGCATTTACCGTCACAACTTCAAATGAAAACTTACTTAAACTATTCGCAGGTTTTACAGGTTGTTTTGTAGGTACAGGTGAATTACGAGTAGGAGTCGGTATTTCGCTTTCAGGCAAGTCACGCACAGAAACAGATTTTTCACCCTCACTTGATTTATTAGCAAATCCAAACCGATATAAAATAACTCCAATTAATCCCAAACCAGCAAATCCAGCAAATTGCAGAAAATTGCGGCGAGTTTGAGGAGAAGCAGCAGGCGGTGGTGGCGGCGGTTGCAAATCCCGCAAAACTTCCTCAGCAGACTGATAGCGTCGCTGCATATCTTCTTGCAACAACTTATCCAAAATCCGACCTAACTCATTACTAATCGGACTCTTTAAATGTTTTCGCCAATTCGCCGTCCAACTATAACCCTGTTTTATCCACAAACGATAAGGATGAACTTGAGTCAGCAATTGAAAACAAGTCGCACCCAAACTAAATAAATCACTAGCGGGATACGCCTTACCATCCTGCATTTGTTCGATAGGCGCATAACCTTGCGAACCGATATTTGTTCCCGTTTTCGCCATCACCGTTTGCGACAGTTCTTTAGAAACGCCAAAGTCAATTAAAACTGGCAACCCATTCGTGCGATTCCTCATTATATTTTCCGGTTTGATATCGCGGTGAATGATATGCCGAGAATGGATAAACTGAAGGACAGGTAAAATATCCAATAAAAATTGCCGAATTTCACTTTCTCGCCAAACACCCTGCTTCTGCAACAACTTCCACAAATTCTCTCCATCAATCAGCTGCTGCACCAAATACAAATAACCACTTTCTTCAAAATAAGCATACAGCGCTGGAATTTGCGGATGTCCGCCCAAAGCTTGCAGCTGTTGCGCCTCCTGCTGAAACAGTTGCACCGCCTTATTTAGCGCCCAAGTTCCACTCACATTTGGCGCTAATTGTTTCACCACGCAGCGTTCCTTCAGTTTATCTTCATCTTCCGCCAAATAAGTTCTGCCAAAACCACCTTGTCCCAGCGGTTCCATAACGCGAAATCGTCCCCGCAGTAAAGGTATCATTTTCGTCCCACAACTGGTGCAATGTTTTGTCCCATCAGGATTGACGGGATTTTGACAATCGGGGTTGAGACAGCAAATCATATTGGGCAAAATGGCAGTTGAATCTATATTACTGGAAAACCCAGGTATGTTGTTGCGCTTTAGCGCTAAATCTCAACATGGCGTTCTTATCTGTGTTCATCTGTGTTCATCTGTATTCATCTGTGGTTAAAATTTAACTAACTTGCCCCCTTTAGCCATTTCTTTGTAGGTTGGGTTGAGAGAAGCGAAACCCAACGCTTATGTTGGGTTTCGTACCTCAACCCAACCTACAAATTTATATTATCCTTTTTCAAACTGACTCCTCATCAACCTTTGCACACTCACCAAAGCTCGATTTAATTCATAATTTCTTCTCTCATGATTCTGCAAATACGCCTGTTGTTCCTCCTCAATCATTTCTACATCCTGACGCACCAAACCTTCCAGTAAACCTTTCGCTGCACCAAACAAACTATCTTTCACAAATCGACGAAACCACACAGGCAATTTGTGCAATCGCCAAAAGGCATTCAGCGATGTGAAATGAATCAGATAAGCGCGAGTTTCCGTCTCATTCACAGGACAAAGCAAACAGTAAATTTTAAAATCATTTCCCAATCTAGAAACCCAATGCGGATAAACATAACTGACATCCAATGGTTCGGGATGCAGTCGTCGTAAACCTGGGAAAAACAATTGCGAAATTGACCATATTTTATCTATTTTATAATAACTTTCTGCTTGATAATGAGCATCAACACGGTTATCATCTTCGTCAATATCCTCAAGTACTGGATTTGCCCAAGCTTGCCAGTCTTGATGCAAATGTCCATGATACATATCCATCAGGTTTTCAATTAGATAGGAATAATGTGCTTTGCAATGAATAACTGCAACAGTTGCAATATAATTGAGATGTTCCCATTCTGGTAATGCCAAAGGAGAGATTTTTTCAGATAAAGTATCATCGCCGGGAAATAGCCAGATAAAACCATCTTTCTCTTGGACGGGATATCGGCGAATCTGACAATTTGGTAATTTTTGATTATCTGCTAAGTAGGGAACTTCAGCGCATTCACCTGTTGAGTTAAAACGCCATCCGTGATAAGCACATTCTAAGTTATCGCCGATAACTTTACCGTGACTTAGTTTTACTTGGCGATGCGGACATCTATCTTCTAAAGCGTGGGTTTTGCCTGCACTATCTCGATATATAACTATTGGTTGATGCCATAAGGTAATGCCGAAAGGTTGGGTTTTTACTTCGTTACTTTTGGCGACAACGTACCAGTGGTTTGGGTTGATTCCTAGTTGGCGGATATGGCGAGGTTGGGTAGTTGAAGAGAGGGAGTTCATACGGGTAGTAACTTTGTGGATAGGTTATTTTTTACCACAGATGAAGACAGATGAACACGGATGAACACAGATAGTAGATATAGTTTTATGTGTGGTTAATATCTACTATCTGTGGTTGGATTTCAAATCTTTAAAATGCCTTCGGGGTTGACGGAAAGTAATGGACGCCTCTGCAAACCTTCGCGATGCAGAATTTCGTTTGCTGCTAGTAATCCGCTGCTAATTGCGCGTTCCATTAAACCACAAGGGAATGGCATTTTTACCCAATCTCCGGCAAACATGAGGTTGGGAATAGTGGTGCTGGTTTTGGGACGTTCTGCATAACTATTTGGTGGATAACCGGAGAAGTTTTTCTGATTGACTAATTCGCGGTGCAGGATATTGGCTTCTTTGAGTTCTGGGACAATTTCATACAGTTCTTGCTGGAAGGTTGCAAGTAATGTTTCCTGGGTGGGAAATTCTTTTTCTTTGTAGCAATATGCGTGTAATTCTACAACGCTACCTCCGGTTTTTTTTGCCCATGCGATGTATTGTGTTTGAATTTTGTGATAGAGGGTGATGCTGTCAGTGAGGCGATAACCGGAGAGGGAGGTAAACCAACTTTGTGACCATTCAAAGTCGCGATCGAACCAATATCGACAAACTGCAAAGGGATCTGCTATACTTAAGTGCGCGATTTGTGTTTGCACTTGGGGCGCGACATCGCCAGTCATCAATGTAAACAGGTGTTGAACTCCAGGCACATCAGCGGCGATGACGTAGTAGTCAGCTTTGATGGTTTCGGCGGATTTTTGTTTTGGGGAATCAATGACGGCGACTAATTGCGATCGATCTCCCTGACGCTGTAAAATCTTGTATCTGGGCAAATCCCGTTCTGCTGGCCCTTTCACCACCTTACCATCCGCATCGAAAACAGCACCGTGACAGGGACAGTGAAACTCCCCATCAGCTTGTCGCTTAACCGTACAACCTTGGTGAGTGCAACTTAGGGAAATCGCTTCAGCTTCCCCAGATTTAGCAGCAAAAACTTCATCGCCAGCACCAAAATATTCCATATTGTCATCAGCGATAACTTCGTTGCGACTCACCCAAAAAGGAACATCGCTGACAGCATTCCCTTGTTGATAACTCAACGAAGCAATCTTACCTTGGGAACAGTTAATTTCTCTAACAGTTGCACCTGTAATAATTTTACCACCCTTACTTTCAATTGACCTAGCAATTGGTTGCACCAAACTCGTCCCCATATCATCCTTCGTACCGTTGAAAGCTAGTCCTTCTGGATTGCCAAAAAAATAGAAGTGGAAAAACTGCATTAATTCCCCCACACTCATTTTATCTGGCGCATTTAAACTAGATTTCGCAAACGGGAGGAAATAGAGGTCATAAAGTCCTCTGGGGAACTCCTTCTCAACCCATTCGGCAACTGATATATTATCCAGATTGTGGAAAGTCCTTTCAGTTTGGAAGCCAGTAATTGCTCGAAAAACTTGCCAATGTTTCCACTTAGTCAGATTTATTCCCCAACGCAAACGATTCGGAGATGCTATTGCCAAATCTACTATATTCCAGGGGAAAGCTGAATGGCTAGGGCGAAATACTTCTGGCTTATATTTGTCATCTCGATAAACAACTGAGTAGAATTTCAAATCTACAAAATTGTCTTTAATTCCCACTTCTGCAACTAAACTCTTGAGGTTGTAATACTGGGGAAAAAAGCCATGAAACCCATGTTCCATCATAAAAGATTCACCGCCAAATTGGATAGGCCAACTGGCGATTTTGCCTCCCAACTGCGGCGCACGTTCTAAAAGCGTGACCGCGAAACCCCTTTGACTGAGTTCGTAGGCACAAGCTAATCCTGCCAATCCACCCCCAACGACTGCCACGCTGATAGGTCGATTAACCCAATGCGGCAAATCTAGGGTATCTTGCTGAAAGACAGTCGGCTTCGGCTTAGAGAATCGGGAGTATCCTACCATCCCGCTGACAGCACCGACACCGAACATCTTAAATAATGTGCGTCGGGAAATGGGCTGCGAAAGCGCGTACCTTGATAATTGATTCATGTATTATACTGTTCACTCCTCACAAGATGAAATATTGGCGCGAAACGCTGGCTGTGGCGCAGCGAATCTTGATTGAATTGTTGCGGCGGCGACGCAGCCTGGTTTTTTGGACTATTTTTCCAGTTTCTATCCTAATAATCAACGGCTTTATTGTGGCAGAACGTGCCCAACTGTCAATGGCTGAGGCGTTTGAATACGCTGCCCCCTCAACTCTGGTGGGTGCGGCGTTGTTTTTCAGCTGCTTGGGTGGTAGTGTAGCAACGGTGGTAGCAGAACGAGAACAGCAAACGCTCAAACGTCTGTTTATCTCGCCCTTGAGTGGCACGTCCTACTTTTTGGGCATTTTTGTTGCTCACACCTGCATTGGCATCGGTCAAACGCTACTGGTTTATACTATTGCGGCTTTTTGGGGCGCTAAGTTTCAAGGTTCTATCCTCTTGGGAGGAGTTATTATTTTACTAAGCATTATCTCGTATGTTGGTGTGGGATTTGTTCTCGGTACGCAATTTGCTCGTCGGACTGAGGATGTCAATGCTTTGGTGGCGGCTTTTGGGGTGCCTTTGTTAATTTTGGGGGGCGCATTTGTGCCAAGTTTTGTTTTTCCTAAGACTCTGCTGGATATAGCTAAATTTAATCCTGTTTACCACATGGTTAAAGCGCTTTCTGGAGTGTCTGATGAGGGAAAGAAATTTGCAGATATTGAGTTGCATTTTTGGTTTTTATATGTGTTTGCTATTTTGATGGTGGTGGCGGGATGGCTATCCTATCGGCGGATGTTGAGTGTGGAGAGGAGATTGTGATGTCTTCTTGCGAAAGGGCTAATTTTTTACCACAGATGGAAGAAGATGAACACAGATGAACACAGATAAGATTTGATTGGATGTCAATGTTTATTTCCTCTATCTACTAAGGTTGTGCTGCATATAAAAAGGTTGAGTAAGTCTTTCGGGAAGCGACAAGTTCTTCAGGATTTGACGCTGCACGTTCGACCGGGGGAAATTTATGGGTTGTTGGGGCCCAATGGTGCTGGGAAGACTACTACTATCAATATATTATGTAATTTGGTTAAGGAGGATAGGGGAGAAATTACGATTAATAAGCAACCTGTTTCTGAGGCTACTAAGTCGCTGATTGGGGTAGCGCCACAAGAGAATTTACTGTATAAAAGTCTGACTTGTGCGGAAAATCTTGATTTTTTTGCTCGGATTTATGGGTTATCAAAACAGCAGCGCTGGGAACAGGTACAAGTTTGTTTGGAGGCTGTTAATTTAGTAGATAGGGCTAAAAGTCCGGTGGAAACTCTCAGCGGTGGGATGAAGCGGCGGTTGAATATTGCTGTGGCGTTGGTACATCTGCCGAAGTTGGTGATTTTGGATGAACCGACGACGGGTTTGGATATTGAGGCGCGTTATGAGATTTGGGAGTTAATTCGGAATCTGAAAAAGCAGGGTATTACTGTTTTGTTGACTACTCATTTGTTGGATGAAGCTGAGCGTCTTTGCGATAAAATAGGTATTATTAAAGATGGGCGAATTGTGGTTGAAGGGAGTTTGTCTGCGTTGCGGGAGTTGATTCCGGCGCAGGAAGTTGTGGTGGTGCAAACGCGGGATGAGGAAAGTGCGATCGCACGCGGCAAACAACTAGGCTTTACCCATCGACGCTATGGCAATGACCTGGCTTTTTGGCTACCGGAACCTTTAGAATTAAAGGAGATAATTGCCTGTTTTGATGGGATTGCTGTGGATGCGATCGCGCGATCGCCTGTGCGTTTGGAGCATATTTATGTGGAGGTGACACAAGGTTAAAATCTCCGTTCGCTGGTAGGGAAGGTTGGGGTGTTAGATTTTAATTGATAAGATTTCTTTGTTCTCTCACCCACTTACGAAACTCTCTCAGCGCCCGACTTGTCCCTATTGTCCGACTCATTTCCAGAAAACGAGAAATCTCCTCAATTACTGGAAAACTGGGAAAAGTGGGACTGGTTTGCAACTCCACATATTTTCCAGATTGCAGTAGGTAAATTTGGATTTTCCCGTTTTCATATCGCCAGATTTCCGGTACTCCTAATGCTTGATATGCACTTACTTGGGTTTTGGAAGTAACATCTACCTCAATAGCTAAATCTGGCGGTGGATCGATTGTTAAATCTATGCGAGTTTTGCCAATCATTTGAGCATGATTTTGAATATAAAAGCAGTCATCAGGTTCAATACCTGCCCCCATTTCCTCTCGTTTAAAGGTTGTCGAGCCCAAGGATTCCCAATTGCGATCGCATTCATCTAGCAAAGCTTTCACTAAATCACCAATAATTACTTTGGCTTTTTCATGTTCTGGTAGTGGCACCCTAATCTCCAAAGTTCCGTTAATATAAGCTAATCGAGAAGGTCGTTTTTCTCCCAACTCTTCTAAAATTGCCTCAAATTCTTGCCAATTTACATCATGGAATAACACCCGATGTCCTGGCGGTACGCCCAGTTGTCGCAGTTGCAGCGCTACCATTTGATTCTCCTGATGCAATAGTTGCTAAGTTACTTAAACAGGTGATAGATAACTGCTACGCTGTCAGCCCGCCTGGGAATTAATTCCCAGGCTAATAGCTGAAGTCCACTGAAGTGGACTGGAAAACGCAATTCAGTCCACTTCAGTGGACTTTCGCTATGAGCCTGCGATTCAAATCGCAGGCGGGCCAGTTGCTCACCGCAATATCCCTCTCACCATAACCCCACAGCCGTCTAATCGCGATAAACTGTTCTAACTAGCCATCTCAACCCCCAGTTATGCCATCCTTTTTATTAGAAGTCGGTACAGAAGAACTCCCCGCCAGCTTTGTGGGTAGCGCCATCCAACAATGGCAAAGCCTTATCCCCAAAAGTCTCTCGGAACAATACTTGACAAGTGAGACGATTAATGTATATGGTACTCCTCGCCGTCTCGCTGTCCTCATCGAAGGTTTGCCCGCACAACAAGCCGATCGCATAGAAGAGATCAAAGGCCCACCAGCAGCGGCGGCGTTTAAGGATGGACAACCCACCAAAGCGGCGGAAGGGTTTGCCCGCAAGCAGGGTGTCTCGCTAGAGGCGTTGGAAGTTCGCGCCACGGATAAGGGCGATTTCGTGTTTGTCCAGCAAAGCATTCCGGGACGCGCTACGGCTGATATTCTCAAGGAATTGGTTCCTGCGTGGATTTTGGGGTTGGAAGGTAAGCGGTTCATGCGTTGGGGCGATGGGGATATTAAGTTTTCTCGTCCGATCGCTTGGCTGGTAACATTATTGGATGATGCGGTATTGCCAGTGGAAATTGAAAATGGATCGGAGAGGATAAAGAGCGATCGCATTTCTCACACCCATCGCGTTCTACATCCCGAACCTATCACAATTTCCCACCCGAAAGATTATGTAAATTCTCTCCGTTCTGCCTTTGTGGAAGTTGACCCAGAAGTGCGAAAAGCGAAAATAAAAGCGCAAGTTGAGGCAATTTCCCAAGAGCAAAATGCCTATACCGAAATCTATCCCGATTTATTAGCAGAAGTCATCAACTTGGTAGAATGGCCTACCGCTGTATTGGGAAAATTTGATGAGGAATTTTTGGTATTACCAGCGGAAGTAACTACCACGGTGATGGTAACTCACCAGCGTTATTTCCCGGTATTCAAAACAGCAGAAACTAAGGAATTGTTACCCAATTTCATCACAATTTCCAACGGCGATCCAGCCAAATCAGATCTGATCGCCGCTGGAAACGCACGGGTAATTCGGGCGCGATTAGCCGATGGTCAGTATTTCTATAAAATAGACCTAGATAAACCCTTAGAAAGTTATGTTCCCCAACTGGAGAAAGTGACATTTCAAGAAGATTTGGGTACAGTGCGTGGAAAGGTCGATCGCATCATCAAAATTGCCGGACAAATTAGCGAACAACTCAAATTAAACGCAGAAGATAGTAAAAATATCCAACGCGCCGCTTTCTTGTGTAAAGCTGACCTCGTTACCCAAATGGTAGGCGAATTCCCCGAATTGCAAGGAGTAATGGGGCAAAAATATGCGGCGGCAAGTGGCGAAACCTCAGCCGTGGCAAATGCGATTTTTGAACATTATTTGCCGCGAGGTGCAGGGGATAAATTACCGGAAACTCTCACAGGTCAAGTTGTTGGTTTAGCCGATCGACTCGATACTTTAGTCAGCATTTTCGGTTTGGGAATGTTGCCAACAGGTTCTTCTGACCCCTTCGCCTTACGTCGTGCTGCTAATGCCGTAGTTAATATCACTTGGGTGGCAGAATTACCTTTGAATTTGCAACAATTATTAGAACAAGTTGTAGCAGATTTTGTTGCCGCTTATCCCAAAACAAACTTATCTCAATTAGTGCAACAATTGCAAGAATTTTTCCTCCAACGCATTCGTACATTACTGCAAGAAGAACGCGCCATAGATTACGATTTAGTCAATGCCGTTTTGGGAGAAAACGATCCAGAATATACAGAACGCGCCTTAAAAGATTTGTTGGATGTACGCAATCGCGCTACTTTCCTGCAAGAAATTCGGAACAACGGCAAACTATCTGAGATTTACGAAACCGTCAATCGTTCTACCCGTCTCGCCGCACAAGGTGAATTGGATAAGCAACAGTTGGAACCAACAGGATTGGTGAAGACAGAGTTATTCCAAAAACCATCAGAACAAGCATTTTATGATGCGATCGTACAACTTGTTCCCCAAACAACAGCATCGCGAGAACAGCGCAATTATCAACAATTGGTAGATGCGTTCAGCGAAATTACTCCCAAAGTCAGCACATTTTTTGATGGTGCAGAAAGCGTGTTAGTTATGGATGAAAATCTGGATATCAGGCGAAATCGTTTGAATTTGCTGGGATTGCTGCGAAATCATGCGCGGGTGCTGGCAGATTTTGGCCCGATCGTGAAAAGTTAACCGCAGCCTGTAGCAGATCGATCGAATCTTCATCTGTGTTTATCAGTGTATATCTGTGGTTAATATTCTTTTTCATCCCGATCCGGTACGATAAAGATTGCTAAATCAGGGGAAAACCTACCACAACGTCTATGCCTAACGCGCACATCATTGGTTTGGGGAGATCGGGAATTGCAGCTGCAAGACTGTTAAAACGGGAAGGTTGGGATGTGACACTGAGCGATTCCGCCAGCGCAGAAACCTTAGCTTCCCGCAACACCTCCGAAACCCTCCAAAAACAGCAGCAGCAACTTGTCGCCGATGGAATTACCGTTAAGCTTGGCTATTCTTTTGCACCAGAAGGCGAAGATTTACCCCAGCTAATTGTTGTCAGTCCCGGCGTACCTTGGGATATACCCGTATTGCTTCGCGTCAGAGAGTTAGGTATAGAAACAATTGGCGAAATTGAACTGGCGTGGCGTCGTCTGCAAACTTGTCCTTGGGTAGGTGTCACGGGTACGAACGGCAAAACTACCACCACAGCTTTAATTGCTGCTATCTTTCAAGCCGCTGGATTTAATGCACCCGCTTGCGGTAACATCGGCTATGCTGCTTGCGAATTAGCGTTATCTGAAACGCCGCCAGATTGGGTAATTGGTGAAATTAGCAGTTATCAAATTGAATCCTCTCGTCTTTTGGCACCGCATATTGGCGTTTGGACAACTTTCACGCCGGATCATCTCAGTCGTCATAAAACCTTAGAAAATTACTTCAATATCAAGGCAAAATTACTAAATCAGTCGCAACTGCAAGTATTTAATGGTGACGATCCATATCTGAGAGAAAATGCACCTGAAAGTTTTCCCAATGCGTACTGGACAAGTGTGAAAGGCAAAGCTGATTTAGTTGGCGATCGGGGTTTTTATATTGAAGATGGTTGGGTGGTCAATCGCGGCGATCGAATAGTGCAAGCCTCATCATTAAAAATGGTAGGAGAACACAATTTGCAAAATCTGTTAATGGCAGTAGCGACGGCGAGATTGGCGGGTATTGATAAAGATGCGATCGCTAACGCCATCACCAACTTCCCCGGCGTTCCCCATCGCCTCGAACACATCTGCACTTGGCAAGGAATTGACTTCATTAACGATAGCAAAGCAACCAATTACGACGCTGCTGAAGTGGGGTTAAATGCCGTCACCGCTCCCGCTATCTTAATAGCAGGTGGCGAAGCGAAAGCCGGTGATGACACGGGTTGGATGAACAAAATTCGAGAGAAAGCCGCCGCAGTTTTACTCATCGGTGACGCTGCAACTGCCTTCGCCAAAAGACTGGACGACATCGGTTATTCAAGTTATGAAATAGTCGAAACAATGGAACACGCTGTGCCAAGATCGGCTGAATTAGCCAAACAACATCAAGCCAAAGTTGTCCTGCTATCACCCGCCTGCGCTAGCTTTGACCAGTACCAGAACTTCGAGCAAAGAGGCGATCGTTTTCGTCAACTCTGCATCGAGTTTATAGCTAGGGGCTAGGGGCTAGGGGCTAGGGAAGAGGGAAAAGGGAAGAAGGTTACGAAATAAGGGATGGAAAAACCAGAGGTAAGAGTTGGAGTTGTCCTAACCGACTTCATCGCTTGCTATATAAACCAAAATACCGCAATGTATAGCTAGGGACTAGGGGCTAGGGGCTAGGGACTAGGGAAGAGGGAAGAGGGAAAAGGTTACTCCGTAAGGGATTATGGACTTCATGTAACAGTTGGAGTTGGCTTAATCGCCCTGGCGGTTGCTATAAATCGTTAATTGCGATCGCCCGTAGACTACATTCCACTGCCTTCCGGCGTGGGATGAATTTAATTATTTAATTTTTGCGTTCCTCATAATCTTCAGAAGACGTTGGCTCTAACTCCCAGCGTTGCTCATCGCGCTGCTCTAAAATATCTGTTGTATGCAGAAAAGCCCTGTCATCCATCTCCAATCCAACAGCCGCTCCCAATTCATCTACAATATTTTGATCGGGAGTAGCGACAGTTCCACCAACCGCCTCTTCACCAGACGTATTAGCTTGTTCCCAAGCTGCATCAACATCGCCTCCACTAAGTTCTGGGCTAGTCGATGTATATTGCTTCATTTCATCCCGCAGTCTTCGCGTACCGATGTTGTATCCCGGCTCTGTCTTAACTCCAGTTCCGTAGGATTCGGTAATTTCCGGCGGCAAATCCGCAATCATCGGTTCATCTATGTCTGGTGTCTTTCTATCTGCTTTGTCCGTCATAATCATCACTTGTTCTGCTTTTAAAGTTTAGTTTCTGATGGGGAAACCCATGTATCGCTTTAGAGCGAAACCGATCTATCACTTTAGAGCGAAATTGATTTATCACTTTGGAAGGACGATATCCGAGTGCTGGGATGCGTAATCTAAAGAAGAGATTTGACGACAACTAACAGATGTTGTTAAGTGCAATAAACAATTTCTTGCCAGCGCAAATCCCTCTTTAGAGGTAATTTAAGCGTTATCTCTGTAAAAAGATTGCAGCTTGAAAGATTTAAGATTGCAGATTAAAAAAATGAATTTGCAATCTTAAATGCCCATTTGAAATAATTTGAGGTAATTACATGACTCAAGACAATAATCATGTCAGCAAAAAAAGAGTTGCTATTTTAATTGAAACTGGTGTTGAAGACGCCGAATTTCAAGTTCCTTACAAGGCGCTAAAAATGGCGGGATTTGACGTAGTTGTCCTTGGTTCCCGCATGAACAGCACCTATGTGGGGAAACAGGGCAAACTTTCCATCAAACCGGATGCAACGACGACAGAAGCACGCCCTGAAGAGTTCGATGCAGTCGTTATTCCGGGAGGTCTTGCTCCCGACACGATGCGTACCAACCCGAATACGGTAAAATTTGTGCAGCAGGCGATGGCGCAAGGAAAACTGGTTGCAGCTATTTGTCACGGGCCACAAGTTTTGATTGAAGGCGATTTGCTCAAAGGCAAAAATGCGACCTGTTTTATCTCGATCCGCAAGGATATTATTAACGCCGGTGCGAACTATATCGATGAGCCTCTGGTTGTAGATGGCAATCTAATTACATCGCGCCGTCCTGGAGATTTGGCGATTTTCGCAACAGCAATTCTGAGTCGTCTGGGTTATGGTGGCAAAGAAGTCGATCTGCCTAATGAAAATGATGTTACGGCAGAATGGTGGAAAATTGCAGCCGCTTGGGATGGATCGACTAAGGGCGATATTGTCAAGGCTTTGAACACAGCACTTGCGGGTGAACGTTATTCCTGCGAAGCGTTTGAGCATTACGCCGAAAAGTCATCTGATGGGGAAGTACGCAGTCTCCTTCAAGAGACAATCGCAACTAAAAAGCAACATATCCAAATGCTGGAAGAACGGCTGAATGGACTGGGCGAAAAACCTTCTTTACCCGCGCAAGCAGCTGACGCTTATGCCAAATTAAAAACCTCTCTTCAAGGTAGCGACGAAATGGCGATGCTGCGTCGCGCCTTGGGCGATATCCAAACTGCTGTTGTTGATACCTATGAACTACGCAATCAGTTTACCGACCCAGTTACAACAGAGATATTCAACCAAATCGAAATCGCTCTATCTGATTACGAACAACGGTTTGTACAACTTTACCATGCGCGGTTGGGTTCAGAAATTGCCAAACCGGCCAAACCTTCTACTTCACCTGCTGTAGGCGTGTGAAATAAGTAATTTTAGATTTCAGATTGGAGAAGTCTAATAGAAAAATTAAATCTCCAATCTGAAATCTGAACAGGACTTACGCACTAACCAAGGTTTTGCCCCCCAAATCTGGGGGGAACTCACCCATCGCATGAGTTTGTCAGACGCGCCGAAAGGCTACGAAATTTTCAAGCACAAAAAAGACAACTGCATCAAGGTGGTTCTCAAGCCTTAATCGGCCATCGGTCATTTGTCATCTGTCATTAGTCATTGGTTGGCGGCACAAATAAACGAGTGTAAACAATAACAAACAACTTTTGATAGATGACCAATTTGCCGTAAAAAAATTATAAATTAAAGCAATTAGATCTACTTACAGAGGTTTTATGTTTCTCAAAACGAAAGAGAATGGCAATTTAATCAAAATAGTCGATGTTGAAGACTTGTTCAACCCTATTAAGAATGAGGTAACAGGACGAGATCAAGAAGGTCAAGAAGAACAACAGGCTGTTTCTTATGCCAAGGAAAAATTGCTTTTTCCTTCCGGGGAGGATCTGCCACGCTGTTGGAAAGATGAGAACTATACAACATCCTGATATCCAAGTTATCGGTCATTAAATATATGCAATAAAAAATGACCGATGATGAGTCATAGTTGATTAGGGTGGGTAAAGCCCACCCTAATTTTTTAATCTTTTATCTCTGCAATCGTTCCTACTTAAGAAAGATTTAATAATGCCTATAACGAAGTTATTGTTAAATTGTGCGGACAACAAAATAATAAACAAAAATAAGTTGTACGAGAATAAGGAAGATGAGATGCCGAGCAATGTAGTTAGCTTGCCGCTAACCAACTTTAAGGTGAATAGTAAGGCTGAGCTACAAACGGAAGTTTTCAAATATGATGAGGCTGAGCAGCAATTCATCGCGCTGTTGGAACTGGAAGATTTAGACAAAAAACTAGCTGCACAACCTGAAATTGCTGTTGATTTTGAAAGCGCGATCGCACGCGCAATCCCAGTTGCTTACGCAGGAGCATCAGGCTCTAGCAACGCGGCACATCTTTTTTTACAGCGCGTGCTTTATCGCATCAACCGATTAAAGCTTTTTTGGTATGACGATTTGCGTCATTACACCAACGAGCGTTCTTATTACTTGCGAAAGATACGCGATCGAATCGAGGAAGTTTGGCAGCAGTGGGAGTTGTCGCACTTAGATGTAGAAAGCCTGCAAAAACTTGATGTCAAGCAGGCATTAATTGAGCGGGTAAAAAGCGACCTCGATCCACCTCTAACACAGGACAGTCATTACATACGAGAAGAGATGACTGAGGCGGGATATCGCCATCTGCTTGCGATCGCATCCCTGGATGGATTAGTCGAAGCAAGTCAACTGTCCCGCACCCTGGGTGGTGTCAGTAATGAGGTGCATTCGGTGCTGACGCGCTTGCTGCTGGAAGAGTACGGCGGCGGTCGTCTTGGCCGCAAGCACTCATCCCATTTCATCACCATGCTTGCCGAATTCAAAATGCACACCGAACCAGAGGCATATTTTGATTTAGTGCCTTGGGAAATTCTCGCACTCATCAACCATAGCTTCTTGCTCACCGAACGCAAGCGCTGTTTCCTACGCTACATCGGCGGACTGCTCTACGGAGAACTTTCCGTACCGGCCCCGTTCAAAAACTACCGCGCCGCAGCTGACCGATTGGGACTTCAAGCAGATGCAACAGCCTATTGGGATCTGCACATTAAAGTAGACGAGCTGCACGGTCGCTGGATGTTAGATGATGCGGCTTTGCCATTGGCGGATATGTACGCCTCAAGCGCCTGGGAAATCGTCCTGGGGTACGACCAAGGGAAATGTATGGGCGATCGCGCTGGCGCTGCTGTAGTGCGATCGATCCGCGAAGTAGAAGCATCACTTTAAAAACCTATTGTATCCGTCGAACCGAACATTCTTCTTACCAAGCTGAGCCATCACAATCGTGAGTGAGTAGAGGCGAAGCATTCAGGCCACAATTTCTTACTCAAAACCCACATTTGCTGTCTGAATGCTTAGCCCTATATCCTGGCAACCAGCTAGCTTTGCCATGAGCCACAAGTTTGATTTTCCAACACTAACCTTTTCCCAACTACCAACCGCCATACAATGTTTGACCAGACAATCTTAAATCCAACAGCCACGTCAATTTTGGGCTCTCGCAAAATCTCTACCCAAAATCCCACCTCCAAAATTGCTAAGAGGAGCCCTTCTGGAAAAGAAGTATTTATTTGCCCAGAAGAATCGAATTTTTACTCACAATGCTTAGACATGATGATTCTAAGTAATTGTCATGAAAATGAAGTTGCGATCGAATTTGGTTCTGGCGATGGCCTTCCAGTTCTTAATTCATTACTTAGAACTCAGTTTGATGGCTTAATTCATGGTTATGAGTTGAACAGTTCAGCTTGCGATATCGCCAATTCAAAAATTGCCGCCTACGAACTCAATGATAAATATGTAGTTCATAATTCCTGCTTTTTTAATTCGGCTAAACCTGATTCCAGGTATCTTGTATCAAACCCGCCATATTTACCGTCAGTAGATGACGAGATCTATCTACCCTTGTTACGTGGAGGCAACGACGGATCTACTATTACCAAACAACTCCTGTCATTAGATTACGAAAACGTGATGCTGATGATTTCTAGTTACTCCAATCCTGTAGAGACGATTGATTATGGCCTCGAACAAGGTTATTACATCTCCAAGTTTTTAGTTTCGCCTCTAGAGTTTGGCTATTATAGTTCTGAGCCAAAAGTTAGGAATACGATTGCCAAGATGCGAGAAAAAAACATGGCTTTTTATTCACAAAACATCTATCTATTAGCAGGTGTTCTCTTTCAAAAACAGCGCCAAGCTCCTTACGATTTGTCTAATGAATTATTTCAAATCATGACTAGCTTGTATAGCAACCACCAAGGCGACTCTTGACAGTAGGGGCGAAGCATTCGGGTAGTAAATCTTCGGTTTTAACCAATAAATTATATGCCCGAATGCTAATGAACTCGGCACGCACTCGCGTTCGCCCCTACCCCAGATTTATGGCTTAACCGACTCATCGGTTGCTATAAAATACCCGATCGCACACGGCTCTTGGGTTTTAACTATGCGTGCAGCGTTGCGGGAGAGTGGGGGAGTGGGAGAGTGGGGGAGTGGGAGAGTGGGAGAGTGGGGGAGTGGGAGAGTGGGGGAGTGGGAGAGTGGGGGAGGCGAGGAAAGAGAATAACAACTGACAACTGACAACTGACCAATGACAACATAAGTTAATCTTTGCAAAGTTTATCCCCCAGCAGGGTATACTTTTGGTTAAGAATTGGTTAAGAATATGTATAACCAAGGTTATTACGATTAAAAATCAATGTCAACTAAGGACAAAAACTTCAACCAAGAGAGCAAAAACAACTTTTTCTACCCACGGAGCCGCTACTATGGTGCGTTTACACCCGAACACCTAGCTTTTAACGCCAATTTGCAAGAATTTGCTCAGAAAGTTGCATATATAGCGGCACTAGAAACTGGAGGTAAGCTTACTCCCCAGGAAGCTTACCGACAGATCAAATCTTTGTGGAAGCCGTTGAAGCAAAGCAAGAAGGCAATGAAAATAGGCAAAAATCCGCCATCGGAAATGGAATAGTCTTTTTATGCCTCAGCAGCTTACCTAAAGTAGCGATGCAAGGAGCCTGAGCAATAAGCTGCTTAACACAGCTTTTATCGCCGTGCCGTGATTAACTTATATCATATCCTTACGAATTGGTTACCTAAAAAAATCGTGGATTATTCTTATCTGCGTTTATCTGCGTTCATCTCTCTTCATCTGCGGTAAAAATTTAACCAACGATGACAACAGAAAATTTGACGATCTCACTCATGTACTAATGATGCAACCGGACACTGTATTATTCTCTCCAAAGGCAGACGATATAAGGCGTTTTGACGTTTAAAGTTCATTTGGGTAAGAGAACGATCGCAAAATTTAACAATGGCATTGCAAGCAGTAATTCTAGATGTAGATGGCACACTTGTCCTCAGCAATGATGCTCACGCACAAGCTTGGGTGGAAGCATTTGCAACTAATGGATATGAGGTGCCATACGAAAAAGTTCGACCGCTGATCGGTATGGGTGGCGATAAAATTATACCGAAAATGGTGCCTGGACTTAATGATGAGGAAGGAGATGGAAAAGCTATTTCCGAAAAGCGCAAAGAACTGATGATCAAACGCTTTGCACCAACACTACATCCGACTAAGGGATCGAGAGAACTTATCTTGAGGATGCAGAAAGAAGGATTACGACTGATTATTGCTACTTCGGCTACAACTGAAGAACTTTCTTTCTTGCTGAAAGCCGCGCAGGTGGATGATTTGCTAGATGAAGCAACAACATCAAGCGATGCTGAAGAATCTAAACCAGCACCCGATATTGTGGAAGCAGCACTTAGTAAACTTGAGATCGAACCAAGTCAAGTTGTGATGATTGCTGACACTCCCTACGATATTGAATCTGCCAATAAAGCTGGTGTCGGCACGATCGCAGTACGCTGCGGTGGTTTCGAGGAGAGTCAGCTAAAGGATGCGATCGCTATTTATGACAACCCCGCCGATATATTGGCACACTACAGCGATTCCCCACTCTTCTAAATAGACTTGCGTGCGTTAGGCCATTTTTATCTACCCCGCCGGTCAGACCCACACCATAGCAGCTTCTGCTTGGTGTGGGGATGAAAGGCGGGTTAAAATTGGGTACTCGATGTACCCAATTTTAACAAATCATGTTACTATATTTACACAGCACATTTCTATAAAATGTTAGTTTACGAAGCAAAAATAAAAGGAACAGAAGCTCAGTACCGCATCCTCGATGAGATGTTGCGGACTGGGCTTTTTGTTCGTAATAAAGCTTTGCGATACTGGATGGATAATCCAGGAGTAAACGGCATGGACTTGAACAAATACTGCAAAGTCCTGGCTGACAATCCTGAATTCCCTTGGGTTAAAAAACTTAACTCAATGGCAAGACAGGCAATGGCTGAACGCGCTTGGTTGGCTATAGTTCGATTTTTTGATAACTGCAAACAGAAAGTAGCAGGCAAAAAAGGTTATCCGAAGTTCAAAAAACTGTTGACCAGAGCATCAGTTGAGTATAAAACCTGTGGTTGGAAGCTTTCATCCGATAGAAGATATATAACTTTCACGGATAAATTTGGTGCTGGTACTTTCAGACTTTGGGGAACTAGAGACTTACATTTTTACCAAATAGACCTTCTTAAGCGTGTTAGGATAGTTCGTCGCTCTGATGGATATTACGTGCAGTTTTGCATTAATCATGAAAGGAAAGAAACCCATGAATTAACAGGTCGAATGTTAGGGCTAGATGTTGGTTTAAACCATTTCTACACCGATTCAGAAGGCAATCAAATAGAAAATCCTCGCTTTTTACGTCAAGGTGAAAAATCGCTCAAGAGAGCTGCTCGTCAACTTTCACGAAAAAATATTGGGTCAAAAAATAGAAAGAAAGCCAAGAATCGCTTAGGTAGGAAACACCTAAAAGTTGAAAGGCAGCGTAAAGACTTTGTTGTCAAATTAGCAAGGTGCGTAATCCAGTCTAGTGACTTGGTAGCCATTGAAGACTTACAGGTAAAAAACATGGTGAAGAATCATCATTTAGCTAAATCAATTAGTGATGCTTCTTGGTCGATGTTTAGACAATGGCTTGAATATTTCGGTCAAGTATTTGCAGTACCAGTTGTAGCTGTTCCTCCGAACTATACATCACAGGATTGTTCTAATTGCGGTACGGTAGTTAAGAAAACCTTAAGCAATAGAACTCATCAATGCCATCACTGTGGGCATATTCAAGATCGAGATTGGAACGCGGCTATTAATATTCTAAATATTGCGCTATCCATCTTAAGTAAAATGTTAGAAAATACCGTCGGGCAGACGGAAATTAACGCCTCTAGAGAGAATGACCTCTGCTTGGTTGGGTCAACTCAATTAAGTAAGCCGACTCGTGGAAAGAGGAAGCCCAAAGAGCAATCTTTGGAATCCCGCGCTATATTCGGTACTCCGAATTAGCGCCGGGAGGATGTCAAGTTATGCCGCAATACTTCGGAAAACTACCCACAACAAATCAGCCTTGGTCAACAATTGGAACGGTACGATCGGTCCAACACGAGGAACGCTGTGTCACCTGCGAATGTGGCGATGCGCGTCTGAAAATTACCGTGCTGGCACCCAACTTAATCCGCGTCCGTCTATCACCAAACGGCGAATTTATGTCGCGCCGTTCCTGGGCGGTTACCCTGGATGATGAAGAATGGGATATCGTACATTTCCAATTTCAAGAAACAAATGAAACTATAGAAATCGAAACAGAAAAGATGCGCGTTTCCATTCAACGCCATCCTTGCCGCATCCAATGTTTTGACAAATATGGGCGTCCTTTCGCTCACGATATAGATATGAGTATGGGTTGGCGTACTGGTGCAGTTGCAGCTTGGAAACGCATCGAAGCTGACGAACATTTTTATGGCTTTGGCGAACGGACTGGATTTCTCGATAAATTATCTGAAGTTAAGACTAATTGGACAACTGATGCGCTAGATTACGGTTCGCTTACTGACGAAATGTACCAAGCGATTCCATTTTTTATCGCTTTGCGTCACGATGAAAATCACTCCCGTTTACAAGAGGGATTAGGGGGAGTTGGTTACGGCATCTTTTTCAACACTACGTTTTGGAGTCAATTCGATATTGGTGCTGAGAAACCAGGTGTTTTACGGATGGAAACACGCGGCGACGAACTCGATTACTACATTATTTATGGCGATGAACCCGCTCAAATTCTTGATACCTACACTCAACTAACAGGTAGAATGCCACTACCGCCAAAATGGTCGTTGGGCTATCATCAATGTCGCTGGAGTTATGAATCAGAAACGGTGGTGCGGGAACTAGCGCAGGAATTTCGCGATCGCAGCATTCCTTGCGATGTCATCCATCTCGATATCGATTATATGCGCGGTTATCGCGTCTTCACCTGGAGTCCGAAACGCTTCCCCGATCCTGCCAAACTAATTAGCGATTTGAAACAAGATGGTTTTAAGACAGTAACTATTATCGACCCCGGCGTTAAGTACGAACCAGAAGCAGATTATCCCGTTTTCGATCGAGGCATAAAACAGGATTATTTTGTTCGTAAAGCGGATGGACAACTATTCCACGGCTATGTTTGGCCTGATAAAGCGGTATTTCCAGATTTTTTGCGATCGGATGTGCAGCAGTGGTGGGGCGACTGGCAGAAAACCCTCACCGATATTGGCATTGCGGGTATCTGGAACGATATGAACGAACCCGCACTGGACGATCGGCCTTTTGGCGATCCCGGCAATAAAATCTGGTTTCCCTTCGACGCACCCCAAGGCCCGCCCGACGAGCTGACAAATCATCTGGAAGTCCATAATTTGTACGGTTTGTCAATGGCTAAAGCTTGTTTTCAAGGACTTGAGCGACACCGTTCTACAGAGAGATCCTTCGTGCTAACGCGATCGGGTTTTGCAGGCATTCAAAAGTGGTCGTCCGTGTGGATGGGCGACAACCAATCCTTATGGGATCATTTAGAAATGTCCCTGCCCATGCTTTGCAATATGGGGTTATCAGGCGTGCAGTTTGTGGGTTGTGATATTGGCGGATTTGCTGGCAACGCGACTGCCGAAATGTTCGCCCGGTGGATGCAGGTGGGAATGCTTTATCCCTTGATGCGCGGTCACTCGGCAATGAGTACGGCACGTCACGAACCGTGGGTATTTGGCGATCGAGTCGAGAAAATCTGCCGCGAATATATCAATTTGCGATATCGGCTATTGCCATACATTTACACACTTTTCTGGTCAGCGGCGACAACAGGGGCACCGATTTTGCGTCCCTTACTTTATCATTTCCCCAACGATCGCAAAACCTACAACCTCTACGACCAAGTATTGCTCGGCCCATCCCTGATGGCAGCACCCATCTACCGACCTGGAATCGATCATCGCGCCGTATACCTCCCCGAAGGCACCTGGTATGACTGGTGGAGTGGCGATCGCTACAAAGGGCCTGTCCATATCCTGGCACAGGCTCCACTAGAACGGATGCCTCTCTACGTGCGTGCTGGCGCAATTATCCCAATGGCACCAGTAATGCAATACGTTGACGAACGTCCCCTAGACCAATTAACGCTGCGTATTTGGCCTGGTACAGGTGAGTGGACGCTTTACGAAGATGACGGTCATAGCTTTGAATATAAAAGCGGCGCTTGGGCAACCACTACTTATCGCGTTTATCCAGATGGGCAACAAACTATAGTAGAAATTGGAGCGCGTCAGGGACAATTTTCTCCACCAGCGCGAGATGCGATCGTACAACTCGTAGGTATAGGCGAACAGCGCTACCACGATGATGGTACAGCAAGGCAGTTAACTTTATAGCTAGGGGCTAGGGGCTAGGGGCTAGGGGCTAGGGAAGAGGGAAGAGGGAAGAGGGAAGAGGGAAGAGGTTAAAGGTAACAATTGGAGTTGCCCTCATCGCCCTAAAGTTGCTATAACATTAATAATTTGTGATTTTCATTACCTTTTGAATGTACCTTTGGGCAGAAGCGAAAGTAGTAGCTACACACTTAGGATACTTGTGAACAACAAACTTATGCACCATTTAGGCACCCTTAAAAATTCCAGCCTTGTAGATAGCTTTTTAGCCCTTTTTTCTTTAAGGGTTTAAAGGTATCTGTGCGTATTTTTGAACTAAAAACAAAGTTAGGAGAAAAATTAGATGCAGCGCATTTTTTCAAGCTTAAAGCAAGCAATCCGCAACAGCCTTGTGGCTTTCAGTCTGATTAGTTTCATTAGCCTGTCGGCTTTATTCCTTTTCACCGCAGGGCCAAGTTTAGCAGCAGCTCCCGTACAAAGCCAACCGACTATAGAAAAAGGCATCGACAACGCCAACGAAGCTAGCGAAGGTACTGTAAATCGAGCAGCGGCTTACGAAAAAGCCGTGAAGGCAGTTGACGAACAAGGTTTAGAAAAGGTTTACGAAAAAAACTTAGAGGAATACGAAGAAACACAACCGGACACTGGCATAATCAAAGAAGCGAAACAATTGATTGAAAAAGTGACAGGTCAAGACTAAATCCCATTTAGCAGGAATTGCCAAATCGGGAATTGGTGATAAGCAATAGGGATTTTGGTGAAAATTGTGGATAAAAAATCTTCTCCCAGTCCCTATCTTCTATGCCCCATTATGCAAACGTTGCAATTCCTGCTGCAAATATTTTCCCCACTCAGCTGCCAGGGGTATTTCTGTGAAGGGAATTCGCACAGAAGCACCAGACTCTGAAAACAAAAATTCCAAAGCAACTGTACGACCTTGGCTAGGTGGATTTTTTGAATCTACTGCTTTGTCATCTACCATTAGATAGATATATTTTATATTTATTAGAGAAAAAGTTTGCAGATTGATTGGTTCGCTGCGCGTAGGTTTTCCCCAAGTCAAATTGCTGCCATTTTGACCCAAAACCGCATAAATATCGTACTTAGCACGCTCAAACTGGGATGCCCAGCGCTGATAAGCTTGAACTTTTTGAAATTCGTTCCAGCCAGCCCAAGCTAGCCAAATAAACGCTGCCAGCAGGGGCAGCCATAAAAGACCTCTTTCCATTTTTCGTTATCCCAGCGTTCGCTACGAGTAAATTGGTGAAGGCAGATAGAGAAAGCCTAATTTTCCCTTTTCCCTTTTACTTAATATCCTGCAACAAAATGTTCTAATCGGGTGAGCTTGAGTTATCGTGGTGATTAAACTGGCGCTATCCCTAGCAGGTTGACGTCAGCACCCCGCTCTAAAGAAACGGGGCGTCATGCCTCAAACTTTAGATAGCTGACCAGCCTCAGTCTCGCAAGGACTACGTTTAAGGTAAGCGTTGAAGAACCTACCAAGGGATGCGTAGCTAGTTCCTTGCTCTAGAACAAGAAGGTTAAACAGTTTTACGAGGGGTAAGACAGTGCTTTCTTGATAGTTACCGACCTTAAACATTGGCGAAGCTAACATTACATCGTACAGGATAGGCGCTTCCGGCTATTTAACAGGAATGGATAGAAACTGTACCTCTTTCTATCCTCCCCAAATCGGGGACGGCATTTTTAAATGCCGACTCGAACTTCATCCGCGAGTTAAAACATCGCGGTTTCCGTTCTCCCGTGAGGTCTTAGATGAGAAAGGTTTTTATTCTGTGCTTGTTTATAATCGGCCTGGGTTTTGCGATCTTTAATTTTAAAGGTTTGGCAACCCGTGGCACCTATGACTCTATTGTGCTGGACTTCCGGGAAGATGTTCCAGCAGCGCAAATCGCTGGTAAGCTTAGCGCGATCGCACAACAGTATCACGTTAACCCTTTCCTAAACAGCGAATTCTCCATAAAGGATAATGTCTATATTGTCAAGGGCGATGCCAACTTACTTAACGCCCTGAAAAAGTCAGATATAGCCAAAGCCACAGAATCTATCGAGCCCAACTATATCTATAACGCCTACGAAGTCCCCAACGACCCCCACTACACCAAGCAGTGGAACTTGCGGAGCATCAACGTAGAAGCGGCCTGGGAAGAAACCAAAGGCAGCGGGATGACAGTTGCGGTGATCGATACTGGCGTCAGTCGCGTTCCCGACTTAAAAGATACCAAATTTGTCAAAGGCTACGACTTCGTTAACGACAAAGAAGAAGCCGATGACGACAACGGACACGGCACCCACGTTGCCGGAACGATCGCCCAATCAACCAACAACGGTTACGGCGTCGCCGGGATCGCCTACGAAGCCAGCATCATGCCCCTGAAAGTGCTGAGTGGCAGCGGTGGCGGCACAGTTGCCGATATTTCCGAAGCCATCAAATTTGCCGCCGACAACGGCGCAGATGTGATTAACATGAGCTTGGGTGGCGGTGGTGCCAGCGAACTCATGCAAGAAGCCGTTGACTATGCCTACAGTAAAGGCGTAGTCATAGTCGCAGCAGCAGGTAACGAAAATCGAAATTCTTCCTCCTATCCAGCTCGTTATCCCCACGTCATCAGTGTGGCAGCAACCGGCCCCGCCGGTGAAAAAGCACCCTATTCCAACTTTGGTGCCGGTGTGGATATCTCCGCACCCGGTGGCAGCGAAACTGGTAAGATTCTGCAAGAAACCATAGACTACCAAACCGGCGAACCTGTCTTTGCTGAGTACCAAGGTACTAGCATGGCTTCTCCCCACGTTGCCGGAGTAGCAGCATTGGTGAAAGCCAGCGGTGTCGAAAACCCAGATGAAATTGAAACAGTCCTCACCAAATCGGCACGAGTCGTCACAGAAGACCCCCTCAACCACTTTGGTGCTGGTCACCTAGATGCAGCTGCGGCAGTCAAATTTGCCCAGAAAGGACAAATCACCTTCCGCGACTTCTTCCGCTGGTTGCGCGAAAACGGCTATCTCAACCTTCGCTTCTGGTTTGATGGCGGTGCAGTAGCACTCCTGCCCAAGATTGCGATGGTATTGGGTTCTTATATCCTGGCTTGGTTTTTGCGGAATTACTTACCCGGCTGGAGTTGGTCGCTCAGCGGCGGCCTAATTTTCGGCAGTTCTGGGTTATTTTTCCTGCGCGGCTTCTACGTCTTCGATCTGCCCCAGTGGCCCTTCCGCGTCCTGGGTAGTTCCATTCCCGAACTCGGCAACGCCGTTCAAGGTACGATCGCCTTAAACCCCATTTTTGCCAGCGTGCTGATTCCCTTAGCCTTAATAGCGCTGCTGCTGGGAAATCGTAGCTGGAAATGGTTCGCTATTGGTTCCGGGATAGGCGTCGCCAGCTGCTTGCTAGTCAGTGCAGTGATGATGCCTAATGTGATGTGGCTGGGAGAAGGGCTTTTGGCTCGTAGCTTCCTGATCGTCAACGCCATACTGTGTTACGGACTCTCTTGGTTATCGATGCAGGGAGAACAAAAAACCGCATGAGTATAAATGTTACCGGCACGATCGAACGCAAAGGACTTGGGCCAGGAACCTGGGCCATAGTCACGGAGGAAGGGGAAACCTACGAACTCTACCAAGGTGCCCCCGACGAACTGCTCAAATCTGGCGTGAAAGCCAAAATCAAAGGCGAGGTACGAGACGATGTGATGACCTTCGCCATGATTGGCCCAGTCCTAGAAGTCAAATCCTTTAAAGTTGTGGATTAGAAGGCGTAGGGTGCGTTACTAACGCACCTTACACTAAGCTGCTACGCATCTAATTTCACAGTCAGTTTTTCTGAGATTATTGTGGGATGGGCATTCTGCCCGTCTTTTTATTCGATTTAGATGCGTAATAGCTTACTAACTTGCTACTCCATCCAAAACTTCTTGCAGCCGACTTCTAAACTCTCCTTTGGGGTGGCCGCCTTTAACCTCTCCCAAAATCTTAAATTCACCTTCTGGGGAATCGCAGATTATGTAGGTCGGCCATCCCATTTCTCCTTTATTGGGATATTGGGTTAACAGAATCTTGCGATACTTGCGGTAGGTAGCAGTATCCTGCATTTTGACATTAATAAATTGCAAACCCAGTTCTTCGGCTACTTTTTGGTCATAAAAAGACATTTTATGGCAAATGCCACAGTCTTCTGAAGAAAATTTGATTACAGTTCTATCCATCTGTCCCATTCTCCTTGTTTGTCAAAAAAGCGAAAGTTACCCGACGACTTTAGTCGCAGCTACACAAACAAAGCCCGTCTGCGCGGGCTTTAGAAAGAAATTTGGTATGACTTACGCATTGACAATCTTAATACTTCTCTACTTTATAGATCTGACCTCGCATTTCGCCATAAAATTCGTTTCCCTTGGTGTGAACGTTGAAATAAAGGACTCCCTTCCTAGCCAAAGCTTCCATGCCTGCGATCGTATTGACTTGAACGGGAATATTGAGATCGCTGGGGCAACCTTCAGGTAGAGGGAGTGTAGGCGCACTAGAAAGAGAAGGCGGTGGCAGAGGTTGTTTGACAAAGGTTAACTTGTCGTTAGTAATGGAAGCAGAGAAGTGACCATTCACAACGGTGTTCTTAAAATCACCAAACTGACCAAAATTAACGACGATCGGGCCGAGGACATCTGGCGTGCCACAATGGATGTGAAACGCAGTCATGTTTGCCGGATTGATGCCAGCCATTTGAACATCAACATGACCAGAACTGAGATTTCGAGCGAAACGGATTCGACCATAGCCTTTGGCTTGAGACCCCGTGGCAGGGCCGAGTTCTTGGGCAGGATGTATATAGGCTTCGTACTCGGTAAATGACCCCTCTCCAAATCCCTGATTTTCAGCCTTAGTGGGCGAACTGAATAAGATGGTGAGCGCAAATAATGCACTTATCAATAAGCCAATAAAAATTTTCATTTAGCGTTACCTGATTGAATGGGTAGGCAAACAAAGCTTATCTAAGCAAACAAATGATACCGAGTTGCGTTCAAAGATATTAGATTGCAGCCCCTGTAACTTCGTCTTCACGATATCTTTGCAAATGAAAACGATCCGAAAGGCTAATATGGCCTCAGAGCCGTTCTTAGCCCGATCGCAAATCACCTTTAATAAGAAAAACCCCCGACCTTGAGGGCCAGGGGGAAGTTGTCTTATCAGGGTGCATCTACCATCTCTTTGTCCGATCCCTAAGCGTTGGGATCGGGATAAATTTAAAAAAAATGGCAACGGCAACTTTTTAGGGACTCAGAAACAAAAATTGAAACTTTAGCGACTTAAATGAATCTACTTATATTAAGGGCGAAGGACTCGCTTTAAAGGCGGCTAAAGCCAACGAGATTGAGGAGTTGAGCGGGAGTGAAGGGCAACTGTGACTCAGGAATTTCACGTATCCGTAACACCAGTCGGAGAAAATAAATATCTGGTGCAAACAGAACGAGTAGCGCCAGGAGTGCCATTGGCGGAAGATCTGGTGGTTTGGCCAATCGAAGATTGGTTAAGCCAAGCTGCACAGTTGCTGGCTATTTTGCCCGCAGAGGCAAGCGAACCAAAGGGGCACAATGGCATCCTGTCTTCTTCCCAGTCCCCGGTAGGGCTGGGTCAGCAACTGTACAGGGGGCTGTTTCAAGGCACTCTGCTTAATAGCTGGTTGACGGCTCGAAAAATGGCCCGATCGCGGGGAGAGTTATTGCGGCTGCGATTGGAACTCAAAGATAATCGTTTGGCGCATCTTCCTTGGGAATTGCTTTATAGTGGCGATTTGGAAAACCTAGATAATGTTTCACCAGATTGCTTTGTTGCCATCAGTACTGATGTGGCTTTCTCTCGCTGCGTCGGCAAATCGACGACTTTTCGCACTCAGTCAGAGTTAAAGGGACACCATCAAGAACAACTGAAAATTTTGAGGGAGATATCCTGGGATGACGCCGATGAGAAAAATCAGGCAGATGCCCTAGTCAAAGCAGGTATTTCCAGCGTGCTGGCGATTTCTCAGTATATGCCGGATCGGGTGGCTTCTACCTTCACCGATCTGTTTTACGAAAACATCCGTGAAGGCGATCCTGTCGATGTGAGCTTGACTTTGGCGCGGCAGAAGTTAATTTTGATATACGGTTTCGATCGCTTTTACTGGGCTTTACCTATCCTCTATCTTCACCCGGAATTTGATGGATATTTGATGTCTACACAACAAGCTGCGGAGTTCGACGAATTTGAGGAGTCCGATGCCCAGAACCCGACGGCATTGGAAGATGGAGATATGAATGATTTTGATGATCGAGAAGATTTAGCCTTTATTTCCGGTCTTCTCGGTCAACCGTCCAAACCCAATCCTACCCAAGAGTCGCCCAAAAATACTTTAACCGATGTAACTTTGAGGCTGAAGGTTGAGTCAACAGACAAGGAGTTGACATCTGTACCTATTACTCAACGTTTTGATTCTGTTGTGGATACGGATAAGCCACTTATTCTATCTGAAGAAATCGGAAAAACAACCAATCCCAATCGCCAAGAAAAAATCAGGGCGATCGATTCGCCTAGAAATTTAGTCCAAATATGGGATAAAGTCAGGGGACGCGATCGCTTCAAAGCCAATGTCTCGCCCCTACAAAACAAAACTTTGCTGGTTTGGCCTTTGACTTTTTTACTTTTGACTTCTTTGAGTTTATGGTTTTTCCGAAATCGATCGTTTCAAGTAGGCTTGCGCTCGGCCCATTTGTTACATGAGGCACCTTCAACAACGCCCGCACCCCAACCTCAAGCAAAAGCGCCATCCATCGCTCTTAAAGGGGCCCAACCTCAAGCAAAAGCGCCATCCATCGCTCTTAAAAAAGCCAGCACTTCAACCGTTACTGCGATCGCAATTAAACATTTCAAGCAAGGTGACTTAGCGGCTGGGGAACAAACTGTCGAAGTACTCCTGGATAGGGGTGCGATCGAACAAGCAAAAGCTGCCTTAACTGCCGTACCGAAGCAGCAAAAGGATAATCCCGGTATTAACTTTCTCTACGGACGTTTGGCTTGGCAATCAGTTCGGGCGGGAGACAAAAGTTACACCGTGGATGATGCGCGACGTTACTGGGAGACTGCTGCGGGATCGTTAAAATCGCCGGTTTACTACAACGCTCTCGGCTTTGCTTACTACGCAAAAGGTAATTTAACTCGTGCTAACCAGGCTTGGTTTGAGGCTCTATATTTAACGCAAGAACAACAAGCTGCCAAAATGGAACTTGCTAGCAGAGAAACGGCTGGAAATTTTGCACCCATACCAACCAACTCAGTCGCCAGTCCAGATGCCCTCACAGCTTATGCGGGATTAGCATTAGTGCTGAAGCGATCGGCCCTCGATCAACCAGCCGATCGGCGATCGCGTCTGATGAATGAGGCCCTCAAGCTGCGCCAAAAGGTGATTCGCGACGACTCAGTTCATTTTCAGCCTAATACGCTTAAGACAAATTGGCTGTGGACAGAACAGGCGATTAAAGATTGGCGATCGCTACTTCAACAAAAGCCGTAATAGGGAATTGTAGATTTTAAACTCCAGATTGCAAATTGAATAAATTTGCCATCTAAAATCTCAAATCTAAAATTTAACTCTTTCGGCGTAAGTCCCCCGCCATAATCGCTTCGATTCGGCGGCGGGATATAAGCCGGATGGCGACTCCTACACCTACTGACCTATATCAGCCGCAGGCTGATGAGGGAGGTGGGTGGATAAGGAGTCATCAATTTCTGGACAAGG
>NZ_JAIQZN010000184.1 GCF_023333585.1 Argonema antarcticum A004/B2 | reverse complement strand
TCAGTGGTAAAAATCAAGATTTCCAGAGCAATCATTGGCAATTTTTAGTGGTGAGTTATTTCCGCCATCCTGCACTAATCTTCCTCACAACCCCGATCGGGCTTAATATATATACATCGCTGATACTTTTAGGCTAGTGAGAAGCTGCCCGATAAACTGGAGTAGAAATATAGCCAAAATAGCGGAAAAGTCAATGCCACCCAGAGGAGGGATGAAAGAACGGAAGATATTCAGGTAAGGATCGGTCAGCTGACTCAGGATAGAAAAAGGTGGATCGTACCAGTTGATATTAGGAAACCAGCTCAACAGAATCCTAATAATCAGCAGAACAACATAGATATTTACAAACGTAGCAAGAGTCTGGATAAGTAGTGCGACTGAGGAATCCATGAGTTTTGAAGCTTTTTGCGTAATTTCAAGGGTAATTTGGACTTGACTTTAATTTAACTGATATCAGCGCATTTCGGATCGCTTCCTTAGTGCTTGGGGTTCGAGCATCCAGCATTAAGACCCGGAGTGGCCAGTTTTAGGCATCTTTGGTTCCAGACCGATCGCTACTAAGAGTAGAAGCATTCCCATTCACATTACCAAGCTGCTGGCGCACTTCGTCAATTGTTTGGTTCAATTGGGCAATTTTATCTTCCAGACTCCGGCGAGCAATTTCAATTCTTTGCTCGGACGCGGTTTCCAGTTGACGCTTCTTGCTTTTCTCAAATTTTGGTTCTGAGGCATCGGCATTCACAAGAGGTGCTTCTACCTCCGAGGTTTCGTTATTAATGCGAGAAGCTAGCAGTGCCCCCAGCACCCCGCCGACTAGGCCACCAACCAACGACCCAGCCAAAAATCCTGCTGCAAAACCGTCACGCTGACTCATATCAATTTTCGATTTTCGATTTTCGATTAATTCTTTGGTAGGACTTTCTTCAGCTTACCTGCTGGGGGTCTCAACTGCCTATAACAAAGGATGGAGAATAGGAACGAAGGCACCTGCACCTGTGTAGCAGAGAATAAATAATTTATCTTTACTCCCTAGCCCCTAGCCCCTAGTTTAAGTGCCAAAAGCGCGATCGCCTGCATCCCCTAACCCAGGCACAATGTAACCGAGACTGTTTAAACCTTCATCTATCGTAGCCGTGTAAACATTCAATCCCGGATAGGTAACGCTCAATCTTTGCAACGCTGGGGGAGCCGCCACTACCGAAATAATCCGCACCAACTCAGGCTCAATACCGCGAGAAGTCAATTCGGCCATCGCAGCCATAATCGATCCACCAGTCGCCAGCATCGGATCGGCGATTAACACCCGCGTTTGCTCTTTAAACTGTGTTGGCAATTTATTCAAATAGCAACTGGGTTCTAACGTCTTTTCATCCCGCACCAAGCCAAGATGATAAGTAGACGCCAAAGGCAATACAGTCTGCGCCCCTTCCAGCAGCGCCAGTCCCGCCCGCAAAATCGGGACTACCACCAGAGGAGCTTCTGGATCGACGAAGGTGGCCGGACACTCAGCCAAAGGCGTCTGCACTGTTGTCTCCACAGTAGGCAACCACTCTCGCACCGCTTCATAAGTCAGCCACCGTCCCAGCTCCGTCATAGCCGTCTTGAACAGCACTGATGGTGTCTGAGCGTCGCGGGCAATGCCCAGCCAGTGCTGAATTAAAGGGTGGGGCGGAACATAGACGCGCAACTGGAGAGTCATACGGATTTTAGATTTTAGATTTTAGATTGCTGTTTGGATGCTGGTTCAAAAGCCATGATTCATCATACTGCCTTCTGGTTTGTTACAGAGAGGGCAAAAAACTTGTTGATAATTTTTCCTGATTGTATTGACATTAGTTTTCAATAAGGCTATATTAGCTTTTAGTGTTCTCCTCTCTCGTGTTCTCCTCTTTGAGGAACGGCAGACGGGCTCGGTCAGCAGCAGCAGATAGAGTCCGTACTTTTTTTTTAGGTATATAGCCACAGTCACATCGGTTAGGACAGTATTAAACGCTCAAAGCAAGACGAGGAATGTGTTTGTACTAAAGCCGAAGCACTTTGCTATATTGAGCTAGCAGCTAGAAACAAGGGGAAGCGGTAAACTGTAAAACCAGGAAATTACTCTAAATTACTGACCCCATGCCTTCTGTTTCCATAATTAATCAGTTATCCTCCTCTGGTGCCAGTTCAACCGCCCCCGATTTTGACGTTATTATCATCGGATCGGGTATTGGAGGGTTGGTGACCGCCACCCAGTTAGCCGCGAAGCGGGCATCTGTGCTGGTGCTAGAGAGCTACGTTATACCTGGAGGAAGTGCTGGGTACTTCGAGCGATCGGGTTATCGGTTCGATGTAGGGGCGTCGATGATATTTGGGTTTGGTACTCAAGGCACCACCAATCTCCTCACCCGCGCCCTCCAAGCGGTGAATGTCAGCTTAGAAACCATTCCCGATGCAGTGCAGATTCACTACCACCTCCCAGGTGGTTTAGATCTGAAAGTTCATCGAGACTATGAGAAATTTTTGCAAGAACTAATCGCATATTTTCCACAAGAACGAGAAGGAATTCGCCGATTTTACGACGAGTGCTGGAAAGTCTTCAACTGCCTGAACGCGATGGATTTGCTTTCCTTGGAAGAACTCCGGTATCTGACAAGAGTGTTTTTCCAGCATCCGTTAGCTTGTTTGGGTTTGGTAAAGTACTTGCCCCTAAATGTCGGCGACATAGCCCGCCGATATATCAAAGATCCTATTCTGCTGAAATTTATTGATATCGAATGTTACTGCTGGTCGGTTGTGCCAGCAGATATGACACCAATGATTAATGCTGGGATGGTTTTTTCCGATCGACATTACGGCGGAATCAACTACCCCAAAGGCGGTGTCGGTCAAATCGCCCAAAAGCTAGTGGAAGGGCTGGAAAAAGCTGGCGGTCAAATTCAGTACAAAGCCAAAGTAACCAATATTTTGACCGAAAATGGACGAGCCGTGGGCGTACAGCTTGCCACAGGCGAAGTTTATCGGGCTAAACGCATTGTTTCCAATGCAACTCGGTGGGATACCTTTGAAAAATTACTTCCATCTGAGGAAATGCCCGCTGATGAAAAAAAATGGCAGCAACGTTATCAAAAATCCCCCAGTTTTCTGAGCTTGCATTTAGGCGTCGAAGCAGATGTATTGCCCTGGGGAACCGAGTGTCACCATATTCTGCTGGAAGAATGGGACAAGATGGAAGTACCAGAAGCCACTATCTTTGTCTCGATTCCGACGCTGCTTGACCCAGATTTGGCACCAGAAGGTTATCACATCATGCACGTCTTCACCCCAAGCTGGATTGATGATTGGCAAGGAATGTCTGCTAAAGATTACGAGGAAAAAAAGGAAAAGGCAGCTGGACGTATTATTGAGCGGTTGGAGAAAATTTTTCCCGGTTTAGATGCGGGATTGGATTATATAGAGGTGGGGACGCCTCGGACGCATCGACGTTTTTTGGGCCGCGATGATGGCAGCTATGGGCCAATTCCTCGCCGCAAGTTGCCAGGTTTGTTGGGGATGCCGTTTAACCGCACATCTATTCCCGGTTTATATTGTGTGGGGGATAGTACTTTTCCGGGTCAGGGTTTAAATGCGGTGGCGTTTTCGGGGTTTGCCTGCGCCCATCGCGTGGCAGTAGATTTGGGGTTAGTTAGCTGACCGCCAAAATCTTGACAAAACCCCCTCAAACTAGACAATAGATGTGATAATATGACATCATGTCTAGTTTAACTCCCCAAGAAGCCGCCTTACTATTAGGTGTAACGGTCAAAACGCTACACCGATGGCAGCTTGATGGTAAAATTAAATCAACTCGGACTGCGGGAGGTAGCTTTAAAGCTATGACTACTCTCACTTACTGCAAGGGTTTACCAACACCAATAGACGAGCTAACCCCATTAGGATTGACCAGCTTTGAGTTATTTCTAGCTGATTTGGCAGCTCTTTCTTATAACGCTACTATTGAGACAGTCAATCACTTATTAAAACTTGAGAGTCAGTTTGCTCAGTCTAAATGGAATACCTATTTACAGAAAAAATATCGCAATTTTGTAGTAAAAACTTCAGCCCTCACTCTCTAAGGACTAAAGTCTTTACTACAAACTTTGTTTTTTGTCAACGACGAACTAGGCCAGTAAAACCAGCAGCTTTGAACTGTTTTAGCTTCAAAGGCGTTGGCTGATTAGCGGATACAGTAATTCTGAGTTCAAAATCGCTGACTCCAGGTGGCACCTCATCAATAGCACCCAGACGAGTACGGTTTTGCATGACAGAATTGTCATTGGCATCGTAGATGCGACCGAAAATATCGGCGTTGTAGACATATTTGCCAGAGGTATTGTTGGCTTTGCCGATGATCAGAAAGCAATTGGCAGCTTTTGCAGTACCGCTAGCAACAGATCCTTGTCCTAGTTCCGCCGGACACTCTTTATAGGAAAGGTCGGATAGTTGAATTTGCGTCAATGCCCAAGCGGGTGGAGTCAGCACCCAACTGAGAATGCCGATCAGACAGGAGATCAGGAAGACTTTGAAGGCTCGAAACCGCATAAATTAGACCAAAAATTAATTATTAACAGGCACTTTAAACCTCAGCTTACCTCGATCTTAGGCGATCGCATTGAAGTGTCGAAGTAGCTTGTGGTAATGGGTGCAAGAAAATGGCCCTTCTCGCCAGGAATGGTTTCCTTGCAAGGTTATTCAGGTAGACGAGAAGGGGAAAAGCGATCGCGACTGTACCACTAAGGATGTGCCAAATTGCTGTAAAATGGTTGAGATAGCGCCAAATCAGGGACGCCATAGCTGGTATAAGCTCTTACTTCCGGCGGCTGAAGTCCTAGAATAATTGACTTTGGAGAAATTCCTGCTGCTACTAACTCCTCGGCAATCAGGCGATCGGTATTATTTTCTTGAATCCATACCTGAAAGTCAATAATATCAATGTGCATGATGCAATGGTGAACTCGTCGTCCCCCCAACCACCCTATAGAAAGTAGTATGTAGCGATCGTTCTCTAAATCGAAAATTGTTTGAGTTTTTACCTCATTGTCAGAGTTGAAAAAACTTGCATATTTATTCAGCAGCTGCTTAACAAGCTTGCGGTAATCTTCTATGATATCCATTTGATAATCTCCTCCGCTTGGGGATTAAAAATCAGTAGTTTAAGACGCTTATTCTCCAACAAAATATCGCCAAACTTATCTCCTTCAAATAGATTCTCAAAAGGACTGATAAGCTGCTCCGCATTTAAACTGTATAACTCAAAAAAGCCTATCTCTTGTCGGGTAGGCATTCCTGCCATCCAGGATATGTGAATTAGGTGCGTTTCAGCTTAGGAATTGCTAGATATAGTTCTCTTTCAGGTTCGTTTCGTTGTAAAATATCGTTATAGAGAATGTATTGACCCAAAGCCTGCTCTAAATCTGCAATTCTAGACTCCCTAAGAAAACTTTTAACTTCGACTGCTATCTTCCGCTCCTGTTGCTCAGCAGCAATTAACTGTTCGGCACCAAGATCTACAGATAAATTTCGCTTAGCCCATTTTAATGGGAATGGGTCGTGAGTAATTGTCCAGCCAGCTTTCACAAGTGCCTGTTTCACCGTTTGATGATAAAAGTCTTTTGCTGACACTTTTACTCCTTTTTTACCGCCCCATCTTTAATTTTAGCTTTAGTCCGAAAGACCTAAATGCTGTCGCAAAGATTGACGCATAACATCAACTGGTACAGGCTGCTGCAACCAAATCTGCAATGCAGCTGCACCCTGTTGTACCAGCATTTCTAAACCATCGATCGCATCCGCACCCTGTTCTTTAGCTAATTTTAGAAATAAAGTTGGGTTGGGAGTGTAGATTAAATCATATACGATCGCACCCTTTGGCAATTTCGCCATCTCATCCGCACTCAAGGGAGACTCATCAACGCGAGGATACATCCCCACAGGCGTCGTATTTACCAATAAATCTGCTTGCGATATCAAATTTGGTAATTCTTGCCAATTATGGACGCTAAGCCTCACAGGTAAACGCAAATTCAGCCAGCTATCCAAGAAATCGTTTAACCTCTGCGGACTGCGACCGACAACTTTTATCTCCCGGACGCCCAACTCGGCACAACCTGCCACCACAGCCCTTGCAGCCCCACCACAGCCTAAGATTACCGCGACAGTCTGGCTCCAATCCTTACGGGTGTGGTCATAAGTAGTTGGTTGAAACGAAAAGCTTTTCTTCTGGGCCTTGTCCCCCTTGTCCCCCTTGTCCCCC
>NZ_JAIQZN010000183.1 GCF_023333585.1 Argonema antarcticum A004/B2 | reverse complement strand
TTGTGGATGGGGTGCTGCCGACAGTCCCAGATGAAACAGGAAGTTTTTGTTAATGAATGTTAGCAAAAATCGAACGGTTACACAAATCAAAATTAGGAGTGAGGGTGTGCCGAAATCTGCTAAATATCTGCTGATTGGGTCAACCGAGTCTTATTGTGGCAAGTCAGCGGTCATCTTGGGATTAGCCCACCAGTTAAAGGAAAAAAAACTGGATATTGCCTACGGTAAGCCGCTGGGAACCTGTTGGAGTGACGATCGCACCGATGGTATAGATGAGGATGTCAGGTTTTTGGCCGAGAATCTCAACCTGCCAGAGAATCGACTGCTGAAAACGCTTTTATTTCTAGATGAAGCAACGATTTCTAAACGCATCAGAGGCCAAGATCCGGTTGATTATCGCTTTGAACTGGAGCAATATCGCCAGGTTCAGGGTGGAGAACTGGCGTTGCTGGAAGGGCCGGGTACTCTGGATGAGGGCAGTCTGTTTGAAATGTCCTTGCTGGAGGTAGCAGATGTGGTTGATGCCTCAATTCTGCTGGTGGCCCGTTTGGAATCGGTGGTATCGGTGCATAAGATATTGTCAGCAAAGCAGCGGTTGGGCGATCGCTTGCTGGGCGTTTTGCTAAACGATGTTCCCGCTAAACAGCTGGAAATGGCTCAAACAGAGATTCAGCCATTTTTGGAGGGGCGAAATATTCCTCTGTTGGGAATTCTACCTCGGAGTGCTTTGCTACGCAGTGTCAGCGTCAGAGAACTGGTACACCAACTGAATGCTGAGGTGATCTGCCGATCGGACCGTTTGGATCTGATGGTGGAAAGCCTGACCATTGGTGCGATGAATGTAAATTCGGCCTTGAAGTATTTCCGCAAAGGCAGGAATATGGCCGTGGTTACTGGTGGCGATCGCGCGGATATCCAGTTGGCAGCTCTAGAAACTTCCACCCAGTGTATGATCTTGACCGGGCACGTACCTCCGCCCGACTTTATCCTCACTCGCGCTGAAGATTTAGAGATTCCGATTTTGTCAGTTGACCTGGATACCCTCACAACGGTAGAAATTATCAACCACGCTTTCGGTCAGGTGCGCCTGCAAGAACCGATCAAAGTGCAGTGCGTGCGCCAGTTAATGGCAGAACACTTTGACATCGATCGGTTAATAGGCAAACTGGGACTACAGCCTGCTGTCACGCTACCGTAACCAGTCTGTTAAAATATCAAGGTTGTTCAGTCTTAAACCGTCCTTGAATCAAGCGATAGAGTTGCCAAAAGTTGATGAATTAGTCCAAGAACTAGCGACGATCCAGCAAACGGGTTCCAAGCGTATTGCTCTTTTGGGATCTCGCCACGTTCCCATTACCCATCAGCACTTAATAGAGATGATGAGCTATGCCTTGGTGTTATCCGGCAATCTGCTGATCACCTCTGGTGCTACGGGTACTAATGCAGCTGCCATAAGGGGCGCAATGCGGGCTGATGCCAAGTTATTAACGGTAATCCTGCCCCAAAGTCTAGAGCGTCAGCCCCTAGAATCGCGCCAGCAGCTCGAACAGGTGATGCACTTGGTAGAAAAACCAGAAAACGATCATCTGTCTCTGGGTGAAGCTAGCGCCCTCTGCAATCAGGAAATTGTATCTAGGTGCCAGCAGCTGATTTGCTTTGCTTTTCATGACAGCCGCACACTGCTACAAACCTGTAAAGATGCCGAAGATCAACGAAAATTAGTGACTTTGTTTTACTTTGATTAGTATATGCGTGGCTGTGCTAACAGATTTGAGAGTGGGCAAATTGCAATTCTTCAATTTGGAATTTGTCTAGTCGATTTGACCGAAAACCAAAAAGGTTTCAGTAGCTCTCCAAACTTGAGTTGTGGGGTTAATTCCATTATCCAAAATCTCAAATCCCAAATCGAATGACGCTATCGCAACTTCCGGTGCCTACTATTTTTCTGTACTGTATCGCCATAGCCGCTGTTCTAGTTTATGCCCCCTTTGTGCTGGTGGCTTATGCCCGTCTGGGCTTGGGAAAAGAAGCTTTAGCGGCTCCCAGAGCGGTGTTCGATCGACTGCCCCCATCTGCTCAAAGAGCAACTTGGGCGCATCAAAATGCGTTTGAAGCGTTTATGCTGTTTGCACCAGCAGCGCTGATGGCTTACGTGACTGGTGTGGATCGATCGCTGGCGGTGGGAGCTGCTCTAGCATTTCTGGTGGCGAGGTTGCTACACTCGGTTTTTTATATTGCGAACATACCGCTCGCGCGATCGCTCATGTTCGGCATTGGCAGCTTATGCACCGCTACTCTAATCATCTTTAGTCTGCTGCAAGCTAATACAAATTAGTCATTAGGTAATGGTAAATTTCAGATTTCAAATCTAAAATCTGAAATCTGAAATTTTAAATTACCAATTACCAATTACCAATTACCAATCACCAACTTGTTATGGCTTCTACCTATTCATTTGACATTGTTAGCGACTTTGACTATCAAGAATTGGTCAATACTGTAGACCAAACCATAAGAGAAATTCAAAGCCGCTACGACCTCAAAGACACAAAAACTACCGTGGAATTAGGGAAAGAGGAGATTACTGTTAACACCGACAGCGAATTTACTTTAAGCGCTATTCACACAATTCTGCAAACAAAAGCAGCTAAGCGCAATCTTTCTCTAAAAATATTTGACTACGGCAAAGTTGAACCAGCTAGTGGCAATCGCGTTCGTCAAGAAATAAAACTCAAAAAGGGTATAAGTCAGGAAATTGCTAAACAAATTACCAAATTGATTCGCGACGAGTTTAAAAAGTTACAAGCCGCGATACAAGGAGATGCCGTGCGAGTTTCCGCTAAGTCCAAAGATGACTTGCAATTGGTTATTCAGCGATTGAAACAAGAAGACTTTCCGGTTGACTTGCAATTCACAAACTATCGCTAATATAGCAAATTGCTATACTTCGGGAAAATGGGCAGAATGCCAAAAATTGACCGCCAGCGAGAGCATCAAGCTAACGAACGTACTTTTCTGGCTTGGTTGCGTACTTCCATTGCTCTGATCGGGTTTGGCTTTGCGATCGCTCGCTTTGGCTTATTTCTGCGGGAACTGGAATCTGCCGTTACTGGAAAGAATAGGGTTAGCAATTCTTTTATTAACTCTCAAAACCTTGGCTTGAGTCTGGTAATTGTTGCCATTGTGATTATTGGTCTATCTGTATGGCACTATAACCAAGTTTTTCGGCAAATTGAGAGCAGCGACTATCAGCCGAGTCGCTTGATGGTTTGGTTAACTGCGATCGTGGTAACGATATTGGGACTCCTCAGCATACCGTTCGTTTTTTGGCGACAGCCACCTGTTCCGAGTAACCCATCTTCTTCCAATAGTACAGCAGTCGATCGCGAAAATAGACCGTTATCTTATGGTTTGCGTCGCAACATAGAGCGCAAAAATACCTTTTGAGATGGATCGATAGTTTGTTGTCAGCAGTCAATCCTATTAACAACCGACAACTGACTACTGACAAAAACCAATTGTGAGAACCAGTTTTACAGTACAGACTAGAAGCGTCAAATACTAGACATCACTTCTCTTGCTGCTGCCAAAGTGCGATCGATATCCTCTTCTGTATGAGCCACAGAAGTAAACCCAGCTTCAAACTGCGACGGCGCAAGGTAGATCCCCCGCTCTAACATACCGCGATGGAAACGGCTAAACTTCGCTGTTTCTGACTTTTTGGCATCCTCATAATTGTGGACGGGGCCAGATGTGAAGAACAAACCAAACATACCGCTGATTTGACCGCCGCAGGCTGCATGGCCTTTTTCTTTGGCAATTTGCAGCAAACCATCAGAGAGCTTTTTAGTAATCCGGTCTAGATAATCATAAGTACCTGATTTTTGCAGCAATTCCAGCGTTTTAATCCCAGCAGTCATGGCTAGAGGATTACCGGAAAGCGTCCCAGCTTGATACATCGGCCCAGATGGTGCAACCATCGACATGATGTCTCTGCGTCCGCCATAGGCTCCTACAGGCAAGCCGCCACCGATAATTTTACCTAGAGTCGTCAAGTCCGGGGTGATGCCAAATTTTTCTTGGGCACCGCCATAAGCAATCCGAAAGCCGGTCATCACCTCATCAAATACAAGCAAAGCGCCATTTTCTCGCGTAATCAGGCGCAAGCCTTCCAGAAACCCTGCATCGGGCGGGATAAAGCCAGCATTGCCCACTACTGGTTCCAAAATTACCCCAGCAATCTCGTTGGGGTTTTCTTCAAACAAAGCTTTGACAGCTTCTAGGTTGTTGAATGGAGCTGTCAGGGTGTTGACAGTTGTCGATTTGGGGACGCCTGGAGAGTCCGGTAAGCCTAGTGTAGCGACGCCGGAACCCGCTTTGACCAAAAACATATCGGCGTGACCGTGGTAGCAACCCTCAAACTTGATCATTTTGTCGCGTCCTGTGAAGGCTCGCATCAGGCGCAAAACTGCCATGCAGGCTTCTGTGCCGGAGTTGACAAAGCGCACCATTTCAATGCTGGGAACGGCATCGATGACCATTTCAGCGAGGACGTTTTCTAGCACGGAGGGAGCGCCGAAGCTGGTGCCTTTTTCGAGGGCGTTGTGCAGGGCCTCGATCACTTCAGGATGGGCATGACCGCAGATTGATGGCCCCCAAGTGCCAACGTAGTCGATGTATTGATTGCCATCGATATCCCAGATGTAAGCGCCTTTGACGCGATCGAATACTATTGGTTGTCCTCCCACTGATTTGAAGGCTCGCACAGGTGAACTGACGCCTCCCGGCATCAGCTTTTGGGCGGCTGCAAAAATCTCTTCTGATTTGGTGGTTTTAAAAGAAGTGGTCACCAAAATTATCTCCTTAGTTGAGTTTTATCCCGGCTTTGATGCTTAAAGGTCTATCTAAGGATAGTTGGGAAGCAGTGTAGAAGCCTATTAAGCTCATAAATTATCCTATATAGCACCGATAACCACGATGTTATACAAAACGAATCAAGATTTACCTGCCGATGTGCGCGATCGCCTTTCTGAGGCGGCCCAAGAATTATACCGAGCTGCGTTTAACTGCGCCATTCACTGGTATGGCGAAGAGTCCAAAGCTCACCAGGTTGCTTGGTGCGCTGTGAGAACTCAGGCTGTAAGTCTTAACAGTACCATTATGGGTGAAAGTCCCAAACCACTTTTAGCTTAAGTTTTGGCAATATTGGCTCAGAGCGGGAAAACACTAGCTCATGCCAACTCAGCAGGTGGGCAAAGCATGATATTGTGGTCGAGTGAGCGAGCTGGGCTACCACCCAGATCCGGTGAAACCGAATCGCCAACAAAAACTGCTCCTCAACCAAATGTATGTCTGCTGTGGATTCAACTACCTTTACCGAGTCTATCCCGATCGAGCAAATCCGCTACGACGAACGCGGATTGGTGCCAGCAATTATCCAGGATTATCTGGATGGCACTGTGTTGATGATGGCTTGGATGAATCGGGAGTCGCTGCAAAAAACTCTCTCAACGGGAAGAACCTGGTTTTGGAGTCGATCGCGTGCCGAACTGTGGCCCAAGGGGGAAACGTCCGGCCACGTCCAGAATGTCAAAAGTCTTCGCTATGACTGCGATAGCGATGCGCTGCTGATTGGTGTTGAACAGGTGGGAGATATTGCCTGTCACACGGGTGAGCGGAGTTGTTTTCATCAAGTAGATGGGGGAAAGGCAGCCCCACCACCGGATACTTTGTCGCAAGTGTTTGAGGTAATTTGCGATCGTCGCGACCATCCCACAGAGAATTCCTATACCTGCAAGCTGCTAGATGGTGGCGATAACAAAATTTTGAAAAAGATTGGGGAAGAAGCAGCTGAAGTGGTGATGGCTTGCAAGGATGATGATAAAGAGGCGATCGCAGGCGAAGTTGCCGACCTATTTTATCATACTTTGGTTGCCTTAGCTCACCATCGCGTTGATGTGAAAGCAGTTTATCGCAAATTGCAAGACCGCCGACGCTAAATTAAAATTTCATTCTGTTTTTGCATTAGTTACAGGTATAGCTAGGGGCTAGGGGCTAGGGGCTAGGGGCTAGGGGCTAGGGAAGAGGGAAGAGGGAAGAGGGAAGAGGAAAAAGGGGAAGATTCTACTCCTCCGCTCCTCTTACCCCCTCCCCTCTGCTCCCCTATATCTATTCTTTAGGTGGGAAGGAAATAGGATCTTTTGCGGTCATGAGTCCCTCAGTTGAAATTATCAAAAATTTGGGTTTAAAACCCCGTGCTTCTAGCACGGCTTTTCTTGCTCCTGAATATAACGCTTTAACACTT
>NZ_JAIQZN010000182.1 GCF_023333585.1 Argonema antarcticum A004/B2 | reverse complement strand
CCGATATCTCAAACACATTTAGCCTCAAACTCCTCTTGGGGTGGTGCGCCGCAGGCGCACCCCCTGAACGGTTACCAAAATAGTCGATTTTGAGGAAGAGTTACGAACAATATTCAGAGAGTATAGTTTATCGAGAGGTTTGACTGCCAACTTTGTCCAAGGTAGTGACAATGAAGAATATAATCAGACACTTCCTACTAGCGAAAAGCTGTTTGTTCGACTTGACCGCACTCAAGTTAATTCCACTTTAACCAGCGGACAAGTGTGGATAGAAAAAAATGGTAAAAAGGTTTCTATGCAAAAATTTTCGACATTTAAGGAGATGCGAGAGATCGTTAAAAAAATGTTAAAAACTCGCAAAGCAGCCAACTGAGAGTTTTTACATTAATTTAATCTTTGCTAGCAGATAAACTCAATCTTCTACACCATCTAAAAGGTGGGAACAATAATGATGTTCTGCTCTTGCGAAGTCGGTAACGATGTACTTGCTGGCAATTTAGGGTATGACAGTTTGACGGGTGGGGATGGGAACGATCGGTTTGTCTACTCTGTTTTCGATCTTCGGGGGGATACGATCCGTTGATTTTAATCCTAGCAATGATGTAATTATTTTGGGTTAAAAGCTACTTTTGTAGGCAAAGTAATGGTTGACAAGCTTCCTCAAACAAATTTATTTCAAACTGTAAAATCAGAAACTATACCCCTTTCAATTCTCCAACAACTCGATTTAGCTAATCTTTTAACTCTGACTGGGCTGATGCTCAGTTTTCTGGCGGCGATATTTTCTTTTAAATACCAATTTTATGGGGCATTAATTTGCCTGATATACGCAGGTTTAACCGATGTATTTGACGGCTTTGTATCCGAAAGAATCCGACGAAATAAATGGCAATCTGCGGTGGGAAAAGAATTAGACAGCCTAGTTGATATTTGTTCCTTTGGCTTTAGTCCAGCTATTTTTGCTTATTGCTTTGGGTTGCAGGACATCCTATCTATAGTATTGCTAATGATGTACCTAGCAGCTAGTGGATTGAGACTTGCTTTCTTCAACTGTACAGGCTTATATAGCGAAGCAGAAAAACATTATTATATCGGAATGCCTGTCACTTATGTAGCTTTATTTATTCCTCTTACTTTTCTGGCTAATTTTGTTTTGTCTGAATCTAAGATGAAAATATTACTGATGGGACTCTATTTAGTTTTAACTGTGATGATGGTTTCCCCAGTCAAGGTAATAAAATTTAAGGGTATTTGGTATATTGTAGTATTGCTGGGTGGATTAGCTTTAACGCTCGTATATGCTTGGGCGATCGCCTTCCCAAAATAATACTCGCAACCAACTACAATTTTTATAATGGGAGTTGCCAAATGATAGCTACCACTAACTCTAAAACAGAAGTAAGTTATCGCGATCGACAAACAGGAAAAATCATTCCAGAAACCATTTTTATGGAAGATACCTTGCGCTGGTTATACGAAAATCCATTAGGTTTTGAGATATTCGAGCGTCTCTTGAATAATTACTCTTTTTCTGATATGGTAGGTAAATGGCAAGATAGACCGTGCAATCAAAAGCGAATTAAAAAATTCATATATAAGTACCATATAAATATTGAAGAAGCCGAATTACCCCTGGGAAAATATGACAATTTTAATGATTTCTTTTCGCGAAGGCTAAAACTAGATGCTCGACCCTTCGTAGCTTCTAAAAATGTTCTTACCTCTGCGGGGGATGGAAAAATTATTGTTTATCCCTTTTTAGAAAAAGAAAGCCTAATTCCAGTCAAAAGAGGATTAATTTCACCAGAATATTTGCTATCTGACAATGCAACTGCCAAAATCTACTTTGGGGGTTCGGCATTAGTTTTGCGCCTAGCACCTTATGACTACCATCGGTTTCACTTTGTAGATGATGGATTGGCTGGAAATGTTCGGAATATCAAAGGGCAATATCATTCAGTGAATCCGATCGCACTTGACAAAGTACCCCAACTGTACTATTTTAACAAGCGGACTGTCACCGAACTTACTTCCTCAAAATTGGGAAAAATTACTTACGTAGAAGTAGGAGCATTTTGTGTAGGCAGTATTATCCAAACTTTTATACCAGGCTACGTAACCAGGGGACAAGAAAAAGGCTACTTCCGGTTAGGGGGTTCTACGAGCGTACTGCTTTTTGAACCCGGAGCTATCCGATTTGATAATGATTTAGTTGCCGATTCAGAGCAAGGCTTAGAAGTTCAAGTAAAAACGGGAACTAGAATTGGTATAAAGTAATAATTATGAAATTGCGAATATTCATAAAGGAGTGTACTATAGTCGGAAAGCTCAGCTTGTGGGTGAAAGCCAACAGTAAGTCAATTTATAGTTATTCGGGAGATACCTGTGAAGAGTTTGATAGCACTCTTTGTACCAGGAGTAGCGTTTTATATATGTCTTTCCCTGCTATGGAATCACCCTCAATTTACCTAGCTCCACGACTGGGGTGCATACCCTTGGGAATTCTGGGGTATCAGTTTTTGTGGGACTATCGCAACAATTGCAGGTGTTATTGATTGGCTATACCATCGGAAAGGACATCGCATCGTAGGAGAATTGGAGCGTAAGTACGAGCTGCTGGCTCTAGCCGGAGGCGTGCCATTATTTATCTTGATGGCTGTAGCATCCCTTATGGAAAAACCGACAAATTTTCTGATACCAGTAATAATAGTAGTGCTGTACATGACAGTGCTGATCTGTTATGACGAGTTCCTCTTCCACCGTCGCTGTAAGCCGTTCGAGACGGCAATGCACCGATTGCTCGTTTTTGGGAATGGATTTGCTTGGCTGGCTTGGGCCCACTGGTGCTTCGTGCGCGGCGGTGCGTATGTCTGAAGCTATTCGTGCAGTTGACTTGCTTCGATCGGCAGCTCAGATGTATGATTCAGAACAATCTCGTTTATCGGTAGCAGCACGGGATGCGTGGCGAACTGGCTTTGTCAGCGGTGGAGAATGGATGGCGCTGGCACTTTCAGAACTGCGGGGAGTACCGCCTGTTTTAACTCCACCAAACCTTCAGGCACTCGGAATCATAAAATATAGCCTTGCTTGTGCAGCCGCACTGCTAGTAATAGGTATCGCCTTATGGACCCGGATAGAGCCGCTAGCACTGTTGTGCATTCCCGCCTTTTATGCTTTAGAAGTGCAGATGGTATTTCTATTTCCCATTGTTCTGGATGGCTCTACCCATCCCTTCCGAGAAAGTAGAAAATGGACGGTACTTCAGGGAGGAACTCTAAGTGCGATGAAAGTAGTAATGCCATTAGCAGCAGTAATGATTTTTGGCGGCTTCTTGGGGCAAGGTTTTATTCGTTCCTGGTGTTTGGGATGTTTGGCGGTAGTGCTTTGGTACGAAAAATTGCGCCAAAATCACTCTTGTGTCAGAATGTAGTAATGCAGATGCAATCGTGTAATAGACCTCTCCAAAAATTCTTGTGGAGTAGGCATCCTGCCTGCCTTTGATATCATGTCCGGTAGCATCGGTTGTATAAAAAAATGCGTTCTTATCTGTGTTCATCTGTGTTCATCTGTCTTCATCTGTGGTAAAAATTTAACCCCCGATTCCCACAGATAATATGAGAGCATCAGTCATCTACTACCGATGCTACCGGACACAATATGAGATTCTTTTGTGGAGAAGTCTAATGAAGTTACCCAAACTAAGTACTCGCTTCCCCCTAGAGATTGGCACTTCTGCACCGTTATTAATTCGTCAAGAGTCTGTCCACCTGGGATTGGGTGGCGAAGAGTTGAAGTTGCTGTTTGCCAGTGACTTGCATTTGGGAGGACGGCATTCTCTACAAGCGATCGATCGACTTGTTACAGCGGTAACCGAAACTAAACCTAACCTGGTATTATTGGGAGGAGATTTGGTAGATTTCCGTTGGGGAATCCCCTTGCTTGAGTCTTGCGTTCTTCAGTTGGTAGCGCAAGCACCTGTATGGGCGATTTCCGGCAATCACGATGTCTGGGTAGGGATGACGGCAGTGCGACGCGCAGTAGAAACAGGCGGTGGTTTCTGGCTGGAAGAAAGCTCGCTTAAAGTATCAACTATCAGGATAGACGGATTCGTCGATCGCGATCGTACTTCCAAAGCGTTGCGAATTTTGTGTGCCCATAACCCGGCTGTATTTTCCCAAGCAGTAGCATCTGGCTATAGTTTAGTATTGGCAGGGCATTTACACGGATGCCAGTGGGTGTTTTGGGAACACCAGAGTCGGCTTTATCCGGGTGCTTGGTTTTATCAGTGGAATGGACTGCGGTTTGAATTAAATAATGCCACTTTAATAGTTAGTCGGGGAATGGGAGATACTTTGCCAGTGCGCTGGAACTGTCCGCGAGAGGTAATTTTATGCAAGATCTTTTGAGCTGGAGGGGTGACAACTATAACCCAAAGCTAGACTGGATAAGCATTTGGGCTCGACGACCTCGTTGATAATAAGGTCGTTTATGAAGCCATTGCGCTAGGTCAACTGAACAAAATTCTCTATCCCCTAAAACGACTAGAGTATAATTACTTAAATTCGGGTAGGACTCGCGAAAGTACCTCTATCTGCTTGTCCCCCAAGATCCGGATCTGAATGGAACTGGTTGGTATCAAGTAAAAGACGATGATTACACAGGTGAAAAAGCTAAACTACCACCACCTGATGGTTTTAAGCTAGCTCCTGGTCCTCAAGTTGGCTCCGCTCAGGTTTGCTCTATCCAGGCACATTTCAGCCATTTTCGCACCGCTCAAGTCAGCACCACTCAAGTCGGTTCCTATTAAGTATGCAAAATTAAATTTAGCTCCGCTCAAGTTGACTCCACTCAGGTTGCAGCCGCTCAAGCCTTCTTCGCTATACTCAATCTCAACTCCCGCAAAGTTTCTCTCCCCAGCCGCATACCGTCTAAGCAATTCCTCTGCACTTATCCTTTGTCTCATAACTGGTTTTCCCAATTTATTACACTCTTAACAATACATCTTTTTACCATGATTTTGCTACAACAGCCAGCAATTAATGTTGGTTCATGGAAGTCTTTAGAAGATTATACAGTCACATTTTTAGCTAATACTGAATTAAATTTTTCATTTAATTACTCTGCCTTATATTAGCACCCATCATTCCGAATACTTCCATCTGGCATGATAGTATCCTCGAAATTGACTTGCTCAAGTTTGGCTCCCTCCAAATTAGCTCCCATCAGGTTAACTTTAGGCAAGCTAGTCCCTTCCAGAAAGGTATTGCTCAAGTTGACTCCGCTCAGATCAGAACCATAAAAGTTAGTCCCGTGAAGGTTAGCACCGTTCAAGTTGGCTCCACTCAAATTGGAACGAACTAAGTTAGCCCACCTTAGATCAGCACCACTTAGGTTGGCTCCACTCAGGTTGCTACCCTCAAAGAGAGATTGCCACAGGTTAGCACCGCTCAAGTTGGCGCCACTTAAATTAGCTTTATTTAGACATCTTTCAGCCATCTGAACACCACTCAAGTCTGCATTACTAAAGTCGGTTCCAATCAAGTACGTACAATTAAATTTAGAGCCGCTAAGGTTAGCTCCACTGAGATTACAGCCACTTAACCCCTCTTCGGTATACTCGACCTCAACATTAGTAAAGTTTCTTTCCCCAGCCGCATACCGTTGGAGCAATTGTTCTACAGTAATCTTCTTCCTTTTCATAATCCTTCTAGATTAGCATCACTGAAATCAATGACCATGAAACAGCTAGAGCTAAGACGGGCATACCTTAGCCTATTTAACTTGTGGTTCTTCCGTACTTAGTGTGCTAAATTAGGAGGATAATGCCAGAAAAGTAAAGCCCGTATTTCAAAGTTATGGAAATTATTAAAGCCAAAACCACATCGTTTTAATAATTTTAATTTGTTATTAATGCCTTCTACTATTCCATTGGTTGTTCGCTTTTCAAAGTAACCCACTACCTCCGGGAACCAACGCTTAATCGTGGCAACACTATTTCGGTAATATGGCTCAGCTTTCTTTAACCAATCAATCTTAATGTTCCTGACCCTAAAGTCTTACTCTCCTCAAATAAAAGATGAAATTCATCTTTCAAGTCGTGCATAATTGCTACTGTCGGTGAAGCTTGTTTAACTTGTTCTAACTTCTCTTTCTGTTTTTTAGATAAGCTTTTTTCATTCTTCAATAAGGTATATTTACTTCCTTTTAAGCTACTAAATAGTTTAGCCCTTGCTTTAGCTGAGAGGGATTCTGCCGTTTTCTTTTGGTCAATTCTAGCAGTATTTAACTCTTCATTCACTATTTTTGTT
>NZ_JAIQZN010000006.1:66808-139497 GCF_023333585.1 Argonema antarcticum A004/B2 | reverse complement strand
GTGGGGGAGTGGGAGAGGAATTGAAGGTTTGATTGCCGGATTAGAAATATCCGAATTAGATGCGTGTTAGCTTATCAGGTTTCGGAACAGCGATCGAACCACTCTTGGTAAGTTTTCTGATGTTGGGTATCTTCAAGCACAACTTCAACACGCACTAGCTTGCACCCGTGAGGTTTCTGCTTAGCAATCGCATCTAAAAGCAAGCTTGCAGTTTTAAGAGAGGTAAATTCACCGCTGACATTTGGCTGAGTGTCCGGTCTTACAGTTTCAGTCGCTTCAATAGCCGGAATTTCTCCTTGTCCTAAATCAATTTCTGCTAATACCTTTAGTTCTGGACTAACTTGTTCAACAATCAGTACTTCATACTGGACTGGCACCTGTACCATCCGAGTTTCGATTTTTTTGCGAACAACTACTTCGCCTACTTTTCGTTTGTTAAGGTTAACGACCAGTCGTTCTTCCAGTAACCGAATAACCTCTTCTTCAACAATATCTGGTGCGTCAGCATAATCTAGAGAATCATCATTTTCAGGTAATTCTAGATGCTCCTGTAACTCCTCTGTGGGAGACATCTGGTCTGCATAAGAGCTAGCATAATGGGTTGGTGCCGGACTAACGTTAACCTTACCTATCACGGGCGATTGAGTATCCCTTGCCTGAAACGCTTCGACTGGCCTTTGTGAAGACTGCATTCCTGGAGTCTGTGAGCCTGTGTGTTCAGACATCGGCTGTATTTCAGTCATACTAATATCCACTAAAAGCGATTGGCTTTGATAATTAACTTGCTGAATGTGGCTGCTTCTTAATAAAAACGGTCGGGAATTTATCTGGGGATCGGCATCAGATATCACTAAGTTTAGCTGACGTGACTTATCAAGATGTACATCCTTTACTCTGCCCAGCAAACGGCCTGTACTGTCCAACACATAAAAGTTTTTTACCTTATTTCTTAGCTTATCCAGCAACACCTTGATGCGAAGATTTTTATTTGCGGCTACAAGCTTTTTTCCAGATGTTTCGCTGTTCATATCTTTCGCTATTTTGGGAAAGTATATTAATGTCCAAGTGGGATTGAATCTTTTCTAGCACAGGCAGAGCTTTTGGGGGGCTTTGCCTGTACTATTTTGAAATGCTGAATACATTTAGCTGGCTGAAAAATTGTGTTAGCAAATGCGTCAATTGGTATTACCAAAAATGATAAAAATCTAGGTGATGGTTCTATCTTTCTAGCGAATGATTAAGCTAGTTTTAATCTTTGTTAACGCTTAGGAAGAGCAAACCGCCTCTCCCGTACAAGCTTGTGGAGAACCCGATTTTTGGGGCATAGAGCATGGGTAATGCTTTATACAGCAAGGATTTCAGCAGAGCGATCGAGTTTATCGATCGCACGCTTGTACGGGAGAGCCCGGTTTTAGAAGCGATCGCTAGATGTTCTATCCATAATGGGATTACCATCGGTGTCGATATCTAACTCTTCGCGACGAATCGTTTCTTCGGCGTCAACTGTGTCCCGATCTATTACTTTCTTGACTACAACTTCCTCGCGCACAAAGGCTTCTTTGCGAATGTCGGGAGTTTCTTCGTAAACTTCGATTCGCGCTACTTCCCCTTCGCGGAAGTTAGCCACGCCGGGAGCAACTGCTATTCCAGCGTCTGTTGGAGTAGTGCGCTCAACGACAATTCGCTCTTTTTCGATCGGAACGGAAACCCGTGCAGTTTCAGTTTCAACGCGCTTGCCAACTGTTACTTCACCAGTTTTGGCGCGAGTTTTGTTGGCGATCAGCCGTTCTTCGTACAGTTTGAATGTTTGGTGATTTTCTTCGTTCAACCCGTACAGGTAGGGTTCTCGCTCGTAGTTGTAGGTATCGCGATCGAAAGTTGTGTAGTTAGCTCGATCGCCTATCGCTGCTGGCGAGGAAATCGCATAATCGGCGTCAACAGGTGCGGCAGTTTCTACAGGTAGCATCGGAGCGGTTTCAGGATAAAGTGATGCTCCCATAGAGGGGGTGCGATATACGTTTCTCACTCGTTCTTCGTAATCGTAATCGGGTACAACGCGATCGCTGTACTCAGGTAAGTTTTCCGCTTGCTCCCTAGTCATATTGATGGCATATACGCGCTCGGCCTCATACTCGATCCGCGACAGCCCAACAGGTAGTAAAACTTTCTTGCCAAAAATCCAAAAACCTAAATCGACGACCAAATAGCGGAAATGACCATTATCATCCACTAAAACATCGCTAATCGTGCCAAATTTTTCATCTGCTTCTGTATAGACACCAAACCCCTTGATGTCATCATCTTCAAAAGTCTCGCGGTAATTTGGATCGAATTCTTCGAGTTTCATTAGAGCCATGCTTATTTACCTCGGTTTTTTATTTGATACTATTAACAATAATTTTTTGCTTTTAATTTCTCATCTTTCTATAGACTGAATTACTAGCTTTCCTGGTTGACCAAAGGGTGTAGAACCCTTAACTATTTTGTTTATATGAAAAGATATGTATTAACTTTGAAAGCGCGTCTTTTATCTAGGAATTTGCACAAATTAATATTAAATTATATTAAGGCTTGTGAAGTGAAATAAGCGTAAGTATTTATAGCTAGGGAAGAGGGAAGAGGGAAGAGGGAAGAGGGAAGAGGTTACTCCGTAAGGGATTTGGGTAACAAGTAAGAGTTGGAGTTGCCCTAACCGACTTTCGTCGGTTGCTATATCACTAAAGATTAAAAGCGCTGATGCACCGCAGCACAAATCCCCCCCTTGCATCCCGGGAATAAAAATTCTTTTCGATCTACCCCCGTTTACTAGGGAAGCAAGATGGCGGGCGGTTGGGGGGATTTATGGGGTGTCTTCTATTGAGAAGCTAGATATTCCGGGGTCGATCCACAACCGAAGTACCCTGGGTGTTGAGATCTAACTCTTCGCGACGCAGTGTTTCTTCGGCATCCACGGTGTCGCGATCGACTTCCTTCCTGACATTAACTTCCTCGCGCACAAAGGTTTCTTTGCGAATGTCAGGAGTTTCTTCGTAGATTTCCACGCGAGCCATTTCCCCTTCGCGGAAATTAGCCTCACCGGGAGTAACTGCTCTTCCTGCGTCTGCTGGCGTAGTCCGTTCAACGACGACTCGCTCTTTTTCGATCGGTACTGAAACCCGTGCAGTTTCGGTTTCAACGCGCTTGCTAACTGCTACTTCACCAGTTTTATAACGTTCTTTGTTGGCAACTAGCCTTTCTTCATACAGTCTGATGGTCTGATGATCGCGCTCGTTGATGCCGTACAAACTTGGTTCTTGTTCGTAGTTGTAGCTATCGCGATCGGAAGTTGCATAATCCGGCTGCTGGGCAACTTGAGGACGATAAACCCCTCTGACTTCATCTTCATAATCGTAATCAATCCGGTCGAGGTTGTTGAACTCAGGTAAATTTTCCACCTGCTCTTTTGTCAGCCCCGTCGCATAGATGCGTTCCTCGTTCTCGTCGATCCGGGAACGCCCAACTGGTAGCAATACTTTCTTACCGAAAACCCAAAAGCCTGAATCGATGACGAAATAGCGAAAGCGACCGCTATCTTCATCGACCAGAACATCTGTCACGGTGCCAATCTTATCATCGGTTCCATCGGCATAGACATCAGTCCCCTTGATATCATCGCCATCAAAAAGTTCGTCACGGTAATTGGGATAAAAATCTTCTATTTTTACAAGAGTCATTCTATGTTTATCTCCAAATCTACACATAAATCTTATAATAATTGAATGTTTATATGCCTCTTTCTATAGAATGATACCTGACTTTAAATTGTTGATTTAGGGGCTATGTCATTAGGCATAAAATATGCAATATTTAGTTATTTTACCTTGTAGATCGGAGCTTAATTGATTCATCTAGGCGAAATATAAAAATAACATTTTTACTTTCATATTTACATCTTACTTAAGAATGATTGACTGCCATGCCCATAATCACGGCAATTATCTGTACAAAATGTATTAGATAAAAAGATATAGAAAACTGATAAGCTTAAATTTAAGGAGTTAATTGTTAAAAATAATATAGTTATGAATTAAAATTGATTGTTGGGAGTATTTCCTATACAAAATATGCCTAATAGTAGATGTGGAGAATGTCTAGTCAGTGTTGGTTAAAGCTGTTGCAGCAGCAACGATCGATCGCAGTCATCAGGGCCCCCCAGCTAGAACTAGGTCGCCAGATGGCAAGGGCGGTGGCAGCTGGAGGTATGGGCTTGATTGAGATTACCTGGAATAGCGATCGCGCACCAGAGCTGATCGCTCTTTTGCGATCGGAATTACCGGGGTGTACTATTGGCACTGGCACGCTGCTGAACTTAGAGCAGATGCAGCAAGCGATCGCATCAGGTGCCCAATTCCTCTTCACCCCCCACGTTGACCCAAGCCTAATTCGGGCGGCAGTCGATGCCGGTGTGCCTATAATACCAGGGGCTCTTTCTCCAACAGAAATTGTGACAGCACATCAAGCAGGAGCCAGCTGTGTCAAAGTGTTTCCCATCCAAGCAGTGGGAGGATCGAGCTACATCCGCAGTTTGCAAGGGCCTCTGGGAGATATCCCGCTGATACCCACTGGTGGGGTGACACTGGAAAATGCGAGAGAATTTTTGCTCGCAGGTGCGATCGCAGTTGGACTTGCAGGGGATCTATTTCCCCAAAAGCTAATCGCAGCCGAAAATTGGGAAGCTCTAGAACAACAGGCGCGAAACCTGATGCAACAGCTAGCCACTAACCCGATTAATTGATATACCATACAGAAAAAACCCGCCCTTGTTGCTGCTAGAGGTTAGCGGACTGAAGCGGTAAAATTCAAATTTTACGGCGTGAGGAGGAGTTCAACGTGAAAAAAATCATTTCTTCTTTCTGGTTGCGTTGTTCAGGAGCTTTACTGGTTGGTGTTGCATTAACCCTAACCGCATTTTCTGCCTGGTCAATACCCACTCAGAGAACAACTGTACAAAGAGAGAGGTCAATATCCACTCAAAGAACAACCGCACAAAAACGTCGGCCAACACCCACTCAGAGGATTACTGTACAAAAACGTAGGTTAATACCCGCTCAAAGAACAACCGCACAAAGAGGTAGGTCAATAACCGCTCCCAGGACTACTTTACAAAAACGTAGCCCAATAACCGCTCCCAGGACTACTTTACAAAAACGTAGACCAATAACCGCTCCCAGGACTACTTTACAAAAACGTAGACCAATAACCGCTTCCAGGACTACTTTACAAAAACGTAGACCAATAACCGCTTCCAGGACTACTTTACAAAAACGTAGACCAATAACCACTCTGACAACAACTGCACTAAAAGATAAAATCGCTAACAAAATCTTGGATATGCAAGAAACCCAGCAACGCTGGATTGAAGTTGACCTATCCAACCAAAAGCTGATTGCCTGGGAGGGTACAAGTCCAGTTCGTGCCGTTGTTGTTTCCACTGGCAAACAATCAACCCCTACCCGCGTCGGCACCTTTGCAGTTCAAACCAAATACCTATCTACTCGCATGAGGGGGCCGGGATACGATGTTAGCAACGTGCCTCACACCATGTACTATTCTGGAGGCTACGCTATTCACGGTGCTTACTGGCATAAGCGGTTTGGCACTCCGGTGAGTCACGGCTGTATCAATGTAGCCCTCGATCACGCTGAATGGCTGTTCAAATGGTCTAACGTTGGTACGCCAGTGATTGTCCACGAATAACAGGGAAAGTCAAAAGTCATTCGATGAAAGGATTTTGGATTTTGGATTTTGGATTTTGGATTGACCTCACAGATGAATCCGGCTGGATCTGAAATGAAGTAATCTAGACCCAGGAGGTAGTGAACTATGGAAACCATCATTCGGTCTGGTTGGTTACGTCGCTCAGGAAGTTTCTGGGCAGGTATGGCGCTAATACTGGTGACTTTATTTTCTTGGTCAATGCCATCTGAAGCGGCATCAAGGTCATCAAGGCAGGCGCAGCTACAGCAAAATAAAATTACCAAGACAGTCGCTAAATCGCGATCGAAAAGCAATAAAGTCGTCCGCGCACGCGCTAAAGGACGATGGATTGAAGTTAACCTGGCAAAGCAACGGTTAGTTGCCTGGGAAAATGGCAAAGTGGTTTATTCCACCCGCATTTCCAGCGGCAAACGTGCCACCCCCACTCGCCGGGGAATCTTTACTATTAAATCCAAGTACCGCGCCAAGACAATGCGTGGGCCAGGATATGTAGCTCCTAATGTCCCCTATACAATGTTTTACTCTGGGGGCTATGCCATTCATGGTGCTTACTGGCATAACCGTTTTGGCACACCAGTTAGCCACGGGTGCGTTAATCTGCCGGTAGGACAAGCTCGCAGGCTATATAGCTGGGCTAGCACGGGTACAAAAGTGGTAGTCCGCTAATCTAGGGGCTAGAGGGAGCGGGAGCGGGGGAGCGGGAGAGTGGGAGAGTGGAGATCTTTCCCGTTCCTCCTCTTCTTTCTTCCCTCTTCTCTCTTCCCTCTTCTCTCTTCCCTCTTCCCTAGTTGCTAGCTGAGCTGAACAACAGGCCGATCGTCTAAGAGCCTTTGGTTGGTAAGCTGGTCTTCAACGGTCATCCGCAGAAAGCGTTGGTCGTCTACCTGAAAAAGGACTTTGATGCGATCGCTTCCCGGATACCCAGGCGGTGTCAATTGAGCGATCGTGCGGGCACCTTCTCGGTCATTGAGAGGTTGTACTTGGGTCTGACCGTTGGTAAGATTGCGAGTAATGAGGCGATCGCCATCAAAATAAACTTCTGTACCGCCGCCAGTTTCAGCCCCCAATTCCCCAACTATTAATTCAATGCTGGGTTGGTTTTCCACTGAGGCACCCAGCAATAATTCTACCGGATCGCTCATGGGGTAAGGCTGTCCAGCTTTAATTAAGGGATGCCAGTTGTGCTGGTTGTGGCGTCTATCCCAGTAGCGAATGCCGTAACTGTGGTAGAGAAAGTCTTTGAGTTCAACGCCTTGGGTGAGCTGGATAGCACCTTGTGCGATCGCTTCAAAAGGTCGATCGCAACGAATTTTTGTCGCCTCGAAGTATTGCTGCACCCACGTTTGCACAGATGGGATTTGCACCGTACCGCCAACTAACAAAACAGCATCAATATCGGCAACTTCTAAACCTTGTCGTCGTGCTTGCTGTAGCACTTGATTCATTGATTCATCCAGTCGTTCAAAAAACTGATGTTCTCTGAGGATAGTTTCAAAGCGATCGCGGTCTAATTCTAGCTCATAGCTTTCAAAAGTTTCATCATTAAAATAAACTTCATTCGCCTGTCTTTGCAAAGAAAGCTTAATTTTTAACCGTTCTGCCAAGCGAGTTGTCAGCGCTGTTGACGCCAAACCTTGAGTTTTTGCGAAATGATCGATTATCCAATTATCAATATCCGAACCGCCCAAATTTTGTCCAGCTTTTGCCAGCACACGGGCTGTTTTTATCTTTTGGCTTGAAGATTCAGCCAGGGATTTTTCACCCCATTTGAGAATAAAACCCAGAGGTTTTTTGCTGGCCGAACTATCCAAACGCACCAGGGAAAGATCGAGCGTACCGCCGCCAAAATCTATTACTAGGATAACTTGCCGATCGCCCATTCCATAGCCCAAAGCCGCTGCTGTAGGCTCATCCAGCATTCGCACCTGTTCAACAGACAGGGATTGGCAAACTTGACCTAACCAGTGGCGATAAGCTTCAAAACTATCTACCGGCACAGTCAATATTAAAGATTGCCCGACATCTGGCAAAGTAGCTTGCAGTTTTTCAATCAGATGAGACAAGAACCATTGTCCAACCTGCTCAAAAGTAACTATCTTTCCATCCAGTTCGGGAAGAAATCCTTGGATAGAAGCGCCAATACCGCGTTTGAAACTGCGGAAAAATCGGGGGTCAGATTTGAGGTCAAGACCCCTGTCTAGCACCGCTTGTCCAACTACCACCTTACCGGAGGAAGCATCCTCAACATAAAGCAGACTGGGAATCAGGGGGGGATTTTGCCCAAGCGTCACCGAGACACCCGGTAAGCTTAAGGTTTCTGGCTTCTGGGTGACTGGGTTCCAGCGCGTGATTACCGTGTTGCTAGTTCCGAAATCGATTGCGATCGTCATTTAGCTAGTTTACCAGGAGATTGGGATTCGATCGTACTATGGTATAGAGCAGCCCAAACGCAAACACAGCATTATGAGTGAATCCACTTTCTCTCTTTATGAACGCGGAATTGATGGCATTTCAGTGCGTGGCTATAAGTCTAAGCTATTCTTTGGCTTGAAAATGGTGCAGAACCTGAAATAGAGCGACAATTAGGATTCCGACCCGAAGAAAGTGGCTAATTCAGAAAATTGGTAAAAGCTCTTTTTTGGGTTCTATACTGCTCAAATTGAGTTTCTGACCTAGCAAGATCAAACGCATGACGCGCTCAGCTGCATTGGTGAGGAGTTCGGGTGCATTGGCGATCGCCTCATCAAGTTCGCAAGGTGCTTCCAAAATACTTGCAAACGAGTCAATACCATACCTCAAATTCACATCCGCATCTTTACCAATTGTTCCGGCTATGACAACAACGGGCAAATTATGCTTCTTAGCACGTCGCGCCACTTCTGCGGGAATTTTACCTCGCGGCGTCTGCAAGTCAATACAGCCTTCGCCTGTAATAACTAGATCGACATTATGGAGTAAACTATCAATTTCCAGGTACTGCATCACGATGTCGTAGCGCGAGTGCAGCTTAGCACCTAAAAGTGCGTGCAAACCAGTGCCTAAACCACCAGATGCACCGCCACCGGACATTTCGCGGACATTTATTCCGATTTCCCGTTCGATCGCACCAGCATATTTTTCCAGAGATGCCTCCAGCCGCTCAACCGTTTCGGGTGAAGCACCTTTTTGGGGGCCAAAGACTCGCGCCACGCCATGTTGACCGCACAGCACATTGTGCCAGTTGCAGGCGACATCAATTTGCACTTGCTCAAGTCGCGGATCGCGATCGCTCAAATCGATGCGATCGAGCTTCAGCAGTTCACCGCCACCTCGTCCCAACTCCTTACCATCAGCATCGAGTAGATGGACGCCAAGCGCTTGAGCCATTCCAGCACCGCCATCATTAGTCCCGGAGTCCCCACAACCAATTAAGATACCTTCCGCACCAGCATCTAATGCGGCTTTAATCAGTTCGCCAACGCCGTAAGTAGTTGTCACAAGCGGATCGCGGACGCTACGTGGAACCAGTCGCAATCCAGCCGCCGCCGCCATCTCCAACACAGCTGTTTTAGCACCAGTACCGCCGAGAAATCCAAAGTGCGATTTTACGGGCCCCCCAACAGGCCCTGTTACAGTTAAATGGTGCAAAGTGCCGCCTGTTGCTGTCACAAGCGCTTTGGTAAAACCCTCACCACCGTCTACAAGCGGTGCTTTTTCAATTTTGGCGTCAGGTAAGACTCGCTGAATCCCTTGTGCAATGCAATCGGCTACCTCGTCCGCTTCCAAACTCTCTTTAAAACCTGAAGGCGCTATCAAAATACGTAGGCTCATGACGATCTCCTTGCGTTGATATCCGTTGCACCATTAAGTAAAGTGTGTAATTATCACTTGTTAAAGTGTGTATACCTTTAGAAGTAACCAGAAGTACGATCTTTCATATCTTAGGGATTTTTATTGCTTTTAGTTCATTTATTTTCGTGGTTTCATCACATTTGCATAGAAATTCCGAAAGAGTCCCTGTATTTACTTAGAGCCGAGCCGAAAAATCCACTAAACATCTCAGTTCATCTGCGTACTATATGAGAAGGCTGCGTCTACATCTGCGTTTATCTGTGTACCCTGCGGGAAGGCTTTGCCTACATCTGTATTCATCTGCGGTTAAATTTTAACCAACGATGACAACAGACAATTTCCCGATATCACTCTTACACTACCGATGCAACCGGACAAGATATCATTCGCGTAAAGGTAATTGAATCTGAACGTATGTACCCTGACCGGGTTCGCTTTCGATCGCGAGATTACCGCCGTGCTGTTCAACGATCGCCTTCGTCAGCTTTAGTCCAACACTGGGACGCTTGCGATCTGCGGTTTCGATGGTTGAAAAAGCTCGATCGATCAACGGTTGCTCTGCGCCCGTACCATTATCTGCTACTTCGATCGACAGTTGAGTTCCATCACCAATAATTGAAGATCTAATTCCCAATCTACCGCCGCGTTCTGGGAGTGCGGCTAGAGCATTACGCACCAATTCACTGACTGCTTCCCGCAGTTTGAGTCGATCGACAACCGCGTAATTGACTTCCGGCGCAATATCTAACTCGAAGCTAATACCCCGGCGAATAAACTCGTCCTGAAAACGCAGCAGCACTTCATAAACTAGCGCCCGGATATCGGTGCGTGCCAAATTCAAATCTAGGGGAAAACTAAACTCAGTTACACGCGCAACTACCTGCAATAGGCGATCCAGTCGATCTACCAACGCCTGCTTATCTTCGATCGCAATAACGTCATCCCCGTTAACTGAGTTATCTGCACCCATTTGGCTGACTTGCGATCGCAGTTGACACACCAATTGATGCAGCATCAGCCGCGACGGTATATTCTGCAAAGTCGAACTATCTGTCGCACCATCGCTGTTAGCAGGAACTGCTGCCAGTCCGATTCCCTGTTCGCGCTGAGCGATCGCCTCCATCATACGATTGAATGCTTGGTTAATCGCGCCCAGTTCGTCGTCGCGTTCCTCATCCAATCGGCGTTGCAAATCGCCCCGCGCGACATCATCTAATGCTTCCTTAACTTCGCCCAGCGGTGCAAACAAGTCAGATGCCAGATAAGCTGCTAGCAACAATATTAAAGAGATGATGCCAAAAGCTGCGATCGCCAGCACCAGATCTGCGGTTTGCCTGGTACCCTGAGTTTGTGCCCGAATAACCGTCCGGTAGTTTTGGTCAGAAGCTACCGCCTTCTCAGTTAAATTCTCAAAGGGTACGAAATCCTTTTCCAATTTACCTTCCATTAACTCGAAAGCTTCATTGTTGCGCCCAGCCTTGACCAAATCGAAGATCCGGCGGGAGTCTCGCACAAGATCCTCGTAAGCCTTGCGGACTTGCTGCACTTGTTTTCGTTCTTCTTCATCGTGGGCTAAATCCGCCCAGCGCTTAAAATCCTGTTCTACTGGTTTGAGTGACTTCTCAAATTGTTGCTTAGCATTTTTATCGCCCCTGACGACAGCATCCGGTACTTCCTTAACAGCGCGAAAAACCGCCGCGCGTACTCGCTGAAGCAGCAAACTTCGCAGATAATGGCTTTGAAGCTTGTCCTCGGTGTCTTGCCATTTAGCGATCGCCCACACCGTCACGCCAGCAGTTACCAACGCCAGCAGCGCCAGTCCTCCAAATGCAGTCAGCAGTTTTTTCCGCAAGTTCATAATTGTAAGCCAACCCAGCGCCAGTAGCCGTAATAAAACAGTACCATCAGCCCCAGGTGAACAAGTAGCAGCACCGAACTTAGACGCAGCAAATCGGCTGGCTGATAAGTTTCCCCTTCCAACTCCTGGAACATCAACAACGCTTTGGAACTTACCGGAAAAGTCAAGCAGTAGTCCATCCCAACTGTGCTGATGAACAAAACCGCAGTTGGATTTAACTGCAAACTGCTAGCCAGGTATAGCAAAGCGGGTACTAACGCCGCCGCCCTTGCTGTGTGCGATGTCATATATAAGTGAGAAGTTAGGGAGATAAACGCGAGTAACAGCAGAATCAAAGGACGAGATTCCGTACCCGCGATGCTGCTAAGTGCAAAAATGCGATCGATAATCCATTGAGCTGCGCCAGAATCAATCAATGCGCGTCCCAACACTAAGGCTGCACCCACGAAAATAATCAGATTCCACGAAACTGCTTTGAGTCCTTCTTTCCACTTGAGAACCCCAATACCCGGTAGCGTCAGCATCAGCGCACCAACCATTGTTACCGTTGCAATTTCTAGCTTGTGCCAACTTTCTGTCAGCCACAGGACGATCATCAGCGCCACTACTATCAGTGTCGTCCATTCTGCCTTTGACAGTGGTTTTTGTTTTTGTTGCGGCACTTGCAACTGGCGATCGAGCCTACCTTTATCTAAAAATAGCCACATAATTACCCAGCAGGAGGCATAACTAGCCACAATGCCAAATGGCAAGCCATAAAGAGCCCATTGGGCAAACGAAATTCGTTGTTTCGCAATCTGGCTTAGCAAGTCGTTGGCAACCAAATGAGAACCCGCGCCAATCAACGAGGTGATTGTCGCCACCAGGATTACAGTTGGCATCAGTATGGCTAAGGCACGGATGATACGTCGGTCTTCTGCGGCGTCGGCGATGCTGCGAAAGACTGGAATTGCGACTGCGGCTCGACCGGAGGTAGAAGGAATCAAGAATGAGAGGGGAATCAGCACGGTAGTCAACAACCAGAATACGCTGCGGACGTTACGCGATCGCGCTACAACTATCTGAGTCAGTCTCGCTGCCAAACCTGTTTTTTGTACTGCGCCTCCCAGTATAAAGGCACCGATCATCAGCCAAATTACATCAGATGCCAGCGCGTCAAACAGCGCCTCTTGCGAAGTTCCGCCAGCCAGAATCAGCAGCATCGTTGTCGCCAAAGCAACATAATCAGCGTTAATCGATGTGGTTGACCACAAGATTGCAGCTAGTATAAAGGCGAACAGCGCCATCCGCGCCGAGTAAGGCAGTGAGGCGGGGAGCAATACAGCGATGCCAGCTGTGAGAGTCAGCGCCAATGGCAATGCAGCGTCTACAACCCAGCGAAAACGCCTTGCACGGGGGATCTTTGCGGGCCTCTTCCGCGCATCAAATCGGCTCCAAATGCTCTCTTTGGTAGATCTAGCCTGGGTACTTGCAGCTTTTGTAGCAGATGCTTTACTCATTTCCGCTGTTTAGGATCGAGATATTGAAGTGACGTTCTGTGCCGATCGACTGTTTCTATCGCTCAGTCTTCTACCAGTGTTGGGGAAATTTTTGGCGTATGGCTATTAGAGAGTATCCGGCAAAATCTGCAAATATCTGCATAGAGTAGCCAAAGAGCAAGAATAAATTTGTAACGGTTCCCAACCCTTGATAGTAAGGAAAGGCAAGCCAGAAAGTGTAGTCTTTTAAGTTATCGGCTACAACCATTTTTAGAAAGTAACCAACAACCAGCGAGTGGAAGACAACATCCCAAGGTATATCTTTAAAATACTTAGTACTTATCTGCGGATAAAAGTTGTGCGCTTTTAGAATAGGGCCTGCAATTAAATGCGGGAAAAAAGCAACAAAAAAAGAGGTGTTTAGTAAGTGATTGATTAAATTTGAATCGACAATAGAAATTGCTTGGGAGTCTTTTTGTTTTCGACGCAGGACATCCACTACAAGGCTAATGCCCTCAAATGTGTAGAATGAAATTCCTATGGGAAGAGGTAAGTATAAAAGTAAAGCAATCATTCCCTCTGTGGGTGCATTAGATGGATTAAATCTATCAACAACTAGATGGGTAAGTAAAGCTCCATATTTGAATATTGACAGTATTGATATGTTAATAACTACCGCAAGTAAAGCCCAGAATAATTGCTTATTCTTCTTTTCTGCCTGACCTACCTGGAAACTGGCCAATCCATTTATAAGAATCGAGATTACCAGTAAAATGAGAAGAATAGGCGAACTCCAAGCATAAAATATAAAGCTAGCAATAACAAGGATGGCAATTTGATTTTTTCGGCAGAGTGGGAAGTAGTAGATACAGAATGTGATTAAAAAGAAAACTAAGAAAGTTGAAGTTGTGAATAACATAATTTTCTTCTCCAACTACTTTTCAGTAAATGAATTTCCCATAGACAAAATTATTAAAAAGGGAATACCAAGCCCCAGAATTAGATTTAATACCAACCAAATTAGGGAATCAGAATAACTCCAGCCAAAGATCGTAAATCCGTGTTTCGTAGAGGATAGCAAAGCGTCCCAGATTAAGTGTGCGGACATACCAACGGCTAGACCAATTGCAGCATCTCTTAACCACCACCACCATTGGTGACTGCTGTCAGAATAAGATCGATCGCGCTTCATACTCCACCAGCTAAGGATGAGCAACCCTAGAGGAAACAAAGTAGAATGAAATAGCCAACTGCGGTGGATTAAAAATCTGAACCTCGTCCAGTTGTAGAGCGGAATATCCCAGTCTGGAACTGCCATGTAGAAAAACTGGTCTGATAACACAGGGATATGCAGTTTGCGGAAGAAGAATAACCCACTAGCGCCCCATATCAGCATTACCAAAAACCAAATGGGGTTAATCCTCTTCACCCCTTCTTTAGCGTAGCGTTCTAACAGCCACCAATAACCTGCTCCAACGGCTAGCCCTACTACAAAATGGATGAGTTTATCAGAGAAAAAATTCATATTTTTCCTGCCCCAATTAAAGGCTACCGAAGGATGAGGAACACTTTATTATCGTAGAGAATATTTATTTAGACTGATGCTAAAGCAAATATTTCTTAATGTCAACTGATAGCTCACTGCGCCTGCCTAACGCCGGACAGCTAAGCTGCTACGCATTTAATTTGTATGTTTAGCGGGAGTGGGAGAGTGGGGGAGTGGGGGAGTGGGAGAGGAATTGAAGGTTTGATTGCCGGATTAGAAATATCCGAATTAGATGCGTGTTAGCTTAATAGCTGTACTTCATGCAACTGAAAACCTCTATAAGTAGATCGACTCACTCGCCTCATTTTTCCAAGGCCCGATCGCCTATGCACCGATCGCATAAGCTGCTACGCACCTAAATTTTACAGTGAATTTAATGAAATTCTTGTGGGACGGGCAAGATGCCCGTCCCTAACTACAATTTAGATGCGTCAGAGCTTATAGCCTGACGACTGGAAAAGTATTTTTAACTACAGTTTGATATGTATATCTTGGGACTTATGGCAAGAATAAAAAATATTTCTTAACATTAAGATAGTCGAGGGAGTAGTGGGAACTTCAAAAAATCCGCAATCCGGCTCTTCCGTACAAGCGTGTGCTAAGTTAACTTAAATTTATCCTCAAGGCTTTGCTAAGTAAGGCGTTGAGATTATTTACACCCAAAGCTTGCATATGGCAACTTGCGGTAAAGAGCAATCACCTTGAAATCCTTACCAAGCTTTGCGCGTAGGATACAAAAAAACTAATCATTTGGCACACTAAGTACGGAAGACCCCTAAATATCGCCGTGTTGCGATCGGTCTCATGCCAAAAATATCATTATCTCCAATTCCAGAAGTGGTAAATCAGGGAATAGATTCTTTACCTATTATTGTCGAAATGAGGAATTACATTAATTAAATGGACATTATTCAAATACTCAAAGAGGATTACCAAAGGTTTCCATTGGATCAAACTTATAGCATCTATGCCGAAGATGTCTACTTTCAAGACCCACTCAATAAGTTTCGGGGGATTGAGCGGTATAAACAGATGATTGGCTCGATCCGCACCTGGTTTATTGACCCCAAACTGGATTTACACGATATTCGCCGTCGGGATGATGCGATCGAAACTCGCTGGACGTTAAGTTGGAATACACCGCTACCCTGGAAACCCCGCATCGTCATCTCTGGCTGGAGTGAGATGCGACTGAACGCGGGAGGATCGATCGTTTCCCACATCGACTACTGGAACTGTTCGCGCCTTGATGTTCTCAAGCAGCACCTGTTTCCTGTAAAGACTCGATACAGTAAATAAATGTAAACAATTCTCAGGTAGGACATAATATGCGTTTAATCCTCATGACCGGCAAAGGGGGAGTGGGAAAGACCTCAGTCGCCGCTGCGACTGGACTCCGCTGTGCTGAACTCGGTTATAAAACCCTCGTTCTCAGTACCGATCCCGCTCATTCTTTGGCAGATAGTTTTGACATGGAACTGGGACACGACCCGCGACCCATCCGTCCAAACTTGTGGGGCGCAGAACTAGATGCACTTGTGGAACTGGAACAGAACTGGGGCGCAGTCAAGCGCTACATCACCCAGGTTTTGCAGGCGCGGGGGCTAGAAGGCGTTCAGGCTGAAGAATTGGCGATTTTACCGGGCATGGATGAGATTTTTGGCTTGGTACGCATGAAACGCCACTACGATGAGGGCGAGTATGATGTGCTGATTATTGACTCAGCGCCTACTGGTACGGCGCTGCGGCTACTCAGTTTACCGGAAGTCAGCGGGTGGTATATGCGGAGGTTCTACAAGCCGCTGCAAGGCATATCAGTGGCGCTCAGACCGCTTGTGGAACCATTCTTTAGGCCGATCGCAGGTTTTTCTCTGCCTGATAAGGAGGTAATGGACGCTCCCTACGAATTTTACGAGCAGATCGAAGCGCTGGAAAAGATCTTAACTAATAACGCCCTGACTTCGGTACGTTTGGTAACTAATCCCGAAAAAATGGTGATTAAAGAGTCTTTACGCGCCCATGCCTATTTGAGTTTGTACAATGTTGCCACAGATCTGATAATAGCGAATCGGATTATTCCAGAAGAAGTTACCGATCCATTCTTCAAGCGTTGGAAGGAAAACCAACAGCAATATCGCCAGGAAATTCACGATAATTTTCTGCCTCTTCCCGTGAAGGAAGTTCCTCTGTTTTCAGAAGAAATGTGCGGTTTGGCGGCTTTGGAGCGGTTGAAAGATATGCTATATCCCGATGAAGATCCGGCGCAAGTTTATTACAAAGAAACTACGCTTAGGGTGGTGCAAGACAAAAATCAGTACACTTTGGAACTGTATTTGCCCGGTATTGCTAAAGACCAAATCCAACTGAGTAAAACTGGGGATGAATTGAATATCCGAATTGGCAATCACCGCCGCAATTTGGTTTTGCCTCAAGCTTTGGCAGCTTTACAACCTGCTGGTGCGAAGATGGAGGATGATTATCTGAAAATTAAGTTTGCTGAGGTGGCTAGAGTTTAGTAGCGATCGAGCTATTATTTCCCATATCGATTAGACTGCTGGGGAGATTTCGGAGCAGGATATCAAAGAGAATATCCAAGCCAGAAAATTGACAAATGGTCAATAGTTTATTCACTACTTAGGACTGTAATATATCTGTTGTCTATTTCTTCTGTCAGATCATGTCCGGTAGCATCGGGACGCTAAAAAATCTCTTTTCAGCATCTGCGTTCATCTGCGTTTATCTGTCTTCATCTGCGGTAAAAATTTAACCAATGATTCCCACAGACAAGGCCGATGTAACCGGACATGATATCAAATCCTCTAAACTGCTTCAAATAGCTAGATAGATTGGGAACTCCGAACTTGGCAGAGTTCCCAATTTTTAAAGGATAAGTTTAGCGAGCGCACTTTTGCTAGCTATCAAGAAATGTCCTTTTTTTCTTGTAATTCCCAGCGAAAAAGCCTTGGCAACTGAGCCAGATCTAAAGCGTAGTTTCCAGTCCACAGCACAATTTCTACAATTAACAAATACCGTATCCAAATCAGCTCGCTTTCAGGGCTTAAAATTGTCAGTCCCTCATACAACTGCCAGATGCGATAAGGCAAATATAAATAAGGAACCATCACCCAGACGACAGATCGAAACTGCCTTAATGTCAAAATCTCAGATATGATTTGCAATCCCAAGATGACAAAGTAGGGAATAAACACAGTTAAGACACTGGTGTAGCCCCACCACACGCCCCACAGGAACATTGCCAGCAGGGGAATTAACCCTCCCACTATCTGCACTGTACCAAACCAGATTTTAAACCAGCTTGGCAGTGGTTCGGGAAGGGTGAAAGGTTTTAAGTCTCTCCACGCCCAATGTGCGATCGCAGTAAAAGAGGTAGCGATCGCAAAAAAGAGCAGGTTTTCGAGGCAGAGGTAAAGATTGGTGTTTAAGGAAGTCATATAAAGCACGATCGGACACTGATCTTTCCTATGCTCTCATTTGATGCTGATACTTCATCCCGAACAGGTTATAAATTTAGTGAAGGCGCGATATTACTTCCGTTTTGTTGAGGTTATGGGAAGGAAGACAAGGGAAGCGATTGCACTCCAGTCTTTCCCATTCCTTACTGAATTAATGGGGCTGGTGAGAGTGCGATCGCCTACTTAACAGCCTACCCCTCTAATCGCCAAACCTCCTTAAGAACATCAAGCAAGTCTTTCTGCCGTTTTTCGAGTTTTTGAGGTGTCCATTTATCTTCGTTTAGCACTTGGGTTGTTAGGGCAAAGGGACAAATGCCGCTGCTGGTTTTGAAATATTTATTCTTTTTTACATCAAAATCATAGTTTTGTGCCTCACTGTTCTTCCTTCGAGAAAGCAAAACTAAGTTTCCTAGACGATGGACGTAGTTCCCGCGTTCTTTATCGTCACTAAACCACTGTAACCATTGGCTGTTATCCGCTGGATTTTGCGGTAGCACGTGCTCAACCGTAATAATGGGGAAATTATATGAGGCGCTGCCATCTGCAAGCGCAGTATCCAAACGAAGCAAGACATAAAGCCGAATTTTCTGCATCGAGTAAAGGTCGCCGTCCAAAATTTTGACGATATTGGTTTGTTCTTCAGGTGTAAGCTGAAGTGGTGATTTAGGTGCGTACAGATCTGCCTCAGCCTCAATTGCCGATAATAATTTGCTGTAACGTCCAATGCGTTCGCCGATATTAGCCCGCATAATCATCATCCCCGCAGCTAGACGTTCCAAATCAGTAAAGAATTTCACCAATTTTTCAGGAGCGTTATTGTAGCATGACAAGTAGAGAATGGCTGGCGGTATCCAGTCAGAATTATCTATCTGGATTAACCATTTAAATAGTGTATTTATTTCGGCAGCACGCTCGGCATTTATACTTATATAAGTTGCCGTCTTGATATCGTAAAAGGCATCACTTAAAGGACATAGTTTTGCATCAACAAAGTGTTGAGGATTAGCCGAAGGCTTAACATACTCACGAATTTCTTTAATTACGCTTTCACCGAGCTTTGCCTTGCGGTAAATCATTCTAATGTGAGAAAACAGATCCCTAAAAGCATCGCGTCCAAGATCTGATTCAATTGCTTCCCACTTAGAGGTATAGGTCTCCTTTTGAATATCGGGAATTGGGCCAATAATTTCACCTTTTAAAATGTCGGTAAGTGAAAGGTCTAATCCCCGGTCATTCAGTACAGAAAATATCCGATAGGCAGAGTCTAGGTCTGGTGTGGCAACCACTACCAGAAAACATCGAGTACTAATAAATTGCAGCAGACGAACCCGCTGATAATCAGAAATATCTTTTAAACGCTTTAGAAATAACAGCGCATTTTCTTTAATGTTTTTACGACTATCCGAAAGTTGAGCAGAGTCAAAAGCCTCAAGCTTACTAATACCGCCTTCATCCTGAATATTGTTCTTAAAGAAGTCGGCGTCTCGCTTTGCCAAAGTCAGACGGTAACGAGGCGGCGTGCCACGAAGCAGGTCGCGTTCTTCATAGAGCAACTTGGTTAATCCAGTAGCATAATCAGGGGATACTAATGTCCGCAAAACCGCAAGCAGTATTGTGAGTGTAGACAACCGCTGCTGACCATCCACAATTTCTGCTCCTGGGTTATCTCCTTTTATTAGTACAATACTCCCCAGGAAGTAGGGGTTGAGGTCATCAATCGGCTCGTTACCGTCGCCTAAGAATGTAATCAGGTCTTCAATCAGTTCTCCAGCTTGCTCGGTAGTCCAGGCATAAGGACGCTGGTATAGGGGAATGGTGAAGACAAATTTAGCACTAAATATGTCATAAATGGGATACTCAGTAGCTTGTATTTTGGCGGGACTCATGTATGGCTCCTTTAGTAGATGCTTTTGGCAACAGTTTCTTCAATCTTATTATTTCCGGCTATTATAGCTACTGAGTTAAAAGTGTGATTCGTTTATTCATTCAAACTCCTATCCGGCATAATTGCCTCCTCCCAATTTACATCACTCAACTCAGCCCCCGCAATATCCGCACCACTCAAATCTGCACCACTCAAATCAGCCGCACTCAAATTAGCACCCACCAACGTCGCCCCAACTAACTTAGCATTCCGCAAATCTGCATCGCTCAAATCAGCGCGACTCAAATCAGCGCGACTCAAATTGGCCTCCCTCAAAATTGCCCCCATCAGCTTCGCTTTCCGCAAACTGGCATTACTCAAATCCGCATTACTCAAATCAGCAATCACCAATTTTACGCCATCCAATTGGGCATTTTTCAAATTAGCACCAGTCAATTGCGTACTAATTAAATTGGCATCCCGCAAATCCGCACCAGGCAATTGAATATAACGCAAATCTGCACCTTGAAAATTTCTAGTACCAGCCGCATATTTATTGAGCAATTCTCCGGCATCCGTGAGGCTAATCTCCCGTTTTGGGCGCTGATTAAAAGTAAAGGTGAAAGTGTCGCCACTCTTAATCACTCGTCGCATTTCCTCATACATGGGATAGTTGTCAATTCCACTCAATTTTACCCAACCGCGTGTTCTGGTTAAAGCGATAAATAACTGATTGCGTAAGATAATATTACTCTCTTCTTTGGCGATATTATCCAAACCAACTAAATAAACCATGTCCGCTTCATTGCCTTTGGCGCGGTGGATGCGAGACACTGTGACGCCACCTTCACACCAGAATTTGTTGGGGTCGCGGTTTTCTGAATCTGGTTTCAATATATTGCAGTTGGTTGTACTAGGAATAAATATATTAATGCCTTGGGATATCAAAAATTCAGCTACATGAGTTTCTAGGATAGTTGCCTCGAAAAAGGAGCCTAAAACTATTACCAAGATATCGCGACTTGGGTTCAGATTATCGTGTTTGAGGTTATATATAATGTTTTGTGCTAAAGCGGTTAATTCTGATTGGCGATCGCGATAAATTTCAAACTCTATTACTGGTTTTTCCCAGAGTTGTGGTATAATATTAGGCGAGTTGTCGCTCAGACGCTTCAAAGTAATTCGTTGACCGCGAGTAAAGCGACCCGTCACTTCGTAGCCGATCGCTTTCCAATCCTCAGTCCGGGTAATTCCCGATAGCATTCGGCCCGATCGCAACAATCCCATGCCAATACCGTGCGCCGCCGTCAAAATGGGGCTGGGAGTGCGGTAGCAGCGGTGCATAACTTCGGTTTTTTTGATGCCGTCGGGATATTCCCCAGTCACCAAATGCGCTAATTCATCACCAAACAATTCCCCCGCTGTTGGCATATTCAAGCTTTCTAAACTTTGCGCCTCATCATAAGCCCAAATTAAGCGCCGCTGTTCTGGATATTGGGGGTCAACAAGTCGCAATGCTTGATAAGCCATCCAGTAAAAAGGTTGCTTGTCCTCAAATTTAAACTCGTCATCAACAATTAAGTCTTGACCTTCATCGATTAGGATGGCATCAAATATTTGGGGAACTACTGCTGTACGGAGTAGCAGACTACACACCTCTGCTAACGCTTCGTTGGGTTGGTTGCGATCGGTGTCATAAGCAGTTAAACGCTGAACGCCAGCTGCTTCACAAATTATACTGTAGAGTCCGGGTTGATTTTTGGCCCCCCAAGCGTGAAATACGCGCAATTTTTCATTGTTTGGCTTATATTCCACCTCGCCACTGCTAAACCGACGCAACCACTTATCTAATTGTTTGGTGATAGGGTCGTACAAACTGCGACTGAAAAACACTAAAGCAATATCCCAATTTGGGTATTTTAAGTGCAGATGTGCAGCTTTTTGGCACAACAGTACCGTTTTCCCCGAACCAGCAATACCGCGAATTCGCTGGGGACCAGGTGGAATTTGTTTGCCAATGTGTTCTTGTTGTAAATCAAATTCGGATAAGTGTTGTCGCGCTTTAGCTAAAATGCTGGCGCGACTTCCAGGAATTGGGGGGGAAATTTCGCTGACTGCTAACTTAAATTGCAGATTGTTTGGAGGTTTGCGAAAAACTGGCGTTCCACTTATTACGGATAGTAATAATTTCCATTGTTCGTCATTCAGTTTTACCCCTTTGATGACGGGGGTGATTTGTTCAATCAGCTTGAGTAGGGGCTCAGCATTTGCCGCGATCATTTGTTGGTTAGATGCAAAGTCTTTTTCAGAAAATTCTTCGTCTTTAGCTTCTGACTTTCGATCCAAATGTTCTTGGAAGATGATGGGGGGACAACTTGGTAGTTGCTGAAAGCCTTTTTCCTGCCATTGTTTTTCTGTAATTAACGGTAAGGCAACAATGGCTCTACCATTTACTTTTCTGCGAAGAATTGGTTCGCGATCGCAATATCCCAATAAAGCAAATAACTGATTCTCTGCTTGTTCGTAGGGGTTCCCATCTCTGATGTAAAAATTGCGGAATTCCCACCGATGACCGTTGATGGCTACTATCCGATCGATCGTGACCGACTTTACTTCAATCACAATTAGACCGAGTTCAAAATCGGCTATTAAGATATCAGGTTCTTTGCGAGTTTTTCCAACTTTAGAAAAAATGGGATAACGCCAGTAAGCAATACATTGCCTATCTACAAAATCAGTTTTGACAGTATCCCAAACCTTGCGTTCGCCTCTCTGTCCGCTTTGACCAAGTGACTCTGTGGTAATGAACTTGCGGCTTAGATCTGGGGGAACGATCGCCATCTTTTAATCAAACATCATCAAATCGGAATTGTAATTTAAAAACCATAATTTTGGACATCAAGCCTGGTTGATTTACAACAATTTTTTGTGCCTATGTTACAGCAGTTTTCTTTTTTTATTTTGCCTTTTCCTCACTATCCAAATAACAAACGCCACAATCAGACCAACAAACACTATTTTGGAAACCGGACCGACATACTTATCCACAAGCTCATATTTTTCTCCCAGAAAGTATCCGGTGTAGGTTAACAAACTTACCCACAGCGTAGTGCCAACGGTTGAGTAAATTAAAAATGGCACCAAGTGCATCCCGCTGATACCTGCTGGAAGCGAAATCAAAGTACGAACTCCCGGTACTAAGCGGCAGAAAAATACAGCTTTCTCGCCGTGTTTGTCGAACCAATTATCTGCTTTTTCAATATCTCTGCTTGATATCGAAATCCACTTGCCGTACTTGTCGGCTAATCTCGCTAAGTTTTCCTCGCCAACGAGTTTGCCCACGTAGTACCACGGTAGCGCCCCCAGCATAGTACCTATCACTCCCGCCAAAATAGCAGGTAAAAGCTGTATCTGGCTATTCGGCTGACTTGCCGTGTACCCTGCAAACGGCATAATTAACTCTGAGGGAATAGGAGGGAATATATTTTCGGCGAACATCAGCAGCCCGATTCCCAAATGTCCGAGGGAATTCATGGTAGTGATTACCCAGGCATTAATCCATTGGCTCATTGGTAAGTATCTTTTAGTAGAAGTTTTGCGCTTACTCGATCAAAAAGTAGGGTGGGCAATGCCCACCCTACTTTTTTATGTTCCAGAAGTCCAGGAGTTCATGTACTCGATTTGATCTGGCGTGAGGGTATCAAGGTTAACACCCATTGCTTGCAATTTCAGACGAGCAATTTCTTTGTCAACTTCAACAGGAATAGAGTGTAAACCTGGTTCTAGTTTGCCCTTATTTTTAACTAGATATTCGCAACCTAAAGCTTGGTTAGCAAAGCTCATATCCATGACGGCGCTGGGGTGTCCTTCTGCTGCTGCTAGGTTAACGAGACGCCCTTCACCTATTACGACAATGGATTTACCATTTTTCAGGCGATATTCTTCGGTGAAGTTCCGCACTGTTCGTACTTCTGTGGCTTTTGCACCAAGTGCTTTGAGGTCGATTTCGATATCAAAGTGACCGGAGTTGCAAACAATTGCGCCATCTTTCATGACATCGAAATGTTCGTTGCGAATGACGTGCTTATTGCCGGTGACGGTGATAAATAAGTCGCCTTGGGCTGCGGCTTCTGACATTGGCATGACTCGGAAGCCGTCCATGATTGCTTCGATCGCTTTAGTGGGATCGATTTCTGTCACAATCACGTTAGCGCCCATACCGCGTGCGCGAAGGGCGACGCCTTTGCCGCACCAGCCGTATCCGGCGACGACGATCGTTTTACCTGCTAGTAGGATATTGGTGGCGCGGATGATGCCATCAAGGGTGGATTGCCCAGTTCCGTAGCGGTTGTCGAAGAAGTGCTTGGTGTCGGCGTCGTTGACGTTGATGGCGGGGAAGGTGAGAACGCCATCGCGGAACATGGCGCGGAGACGCACAATGCCTGTGGTGGTTTCTTCGGTGGTGCCAATCAAATCGGCAATCTGGTGTTGCCGTTCTTGGATGAGGGTGGCAACGACATCGCTGCCGTCATCAATGATCACGTTGGGACGGTGATCCAGGGCAATGCGGACGTGGCGGCTGTAAGTCTCGGCATCTTCGCCTTTGATGGCAAATACTGGTATGCCATAATCGGCAACGAGACAGGCGGCTACGTCATCTTGGGTACTCAGGGGGTTGCTGGCGATGAGGAGGGAGTCTGCACCTGCTGCTTTGAGCGCAATGGCGAGATTTGCAGTCTCGGTGGTAACGTGGCAGCAGGCGACTAGGCGAATACCGGCGAGGGGCTTCTCAGCGGCGAAGCGATCGCGAATTTGCCGCAACACGGGCATTTCCCGTCCCGCCCATTCAATCCGCTGCCTTCCTAGCGGCGCGAGGGACAGGTCTTTTACTTCGTGCTTTGGCTGTGTGTAAGTTGCAGTCATGAAATTGGTTGTTTGAGAAACATTAAACTTTCAGGTCTAATCTAGATTACTCCATCTGTCTTTGGGTAGGGGGATTCGGAAATCCCTTGTCCCCCTTTTCCACCTTTTCCACCTTTTGTCTCTCGATCGCACACTCTTGCTAAAACAGTACACCTGTACTATAATATAAAGGTAGAGTCATCGAGCCCAGTTTCCTTGGAAATGGTTCAATGGCGACGTTCTAGAGGATGGATTCAGGTTTTTGCCCTATGACTAAGCACTACATTCTCAGCCTCAATCCGAATGCCAAGCACGACTGGGATCGTTGCACTTTGCGAGACCCCCTCACAGCGAAGCGCCCGGAATTCGCCAAGCTGATTTCTGAAGCGGTTGGCGAAAAAGCTGGTTCTTACCTCGTTTCTGTGCGGATCGAAATTGAAGTTTTGGAAAAAGCCCCTATATCGCAATTTGAGCAGCTTCCTCTCCATCTTCCTGAGATTTCCGTACATTCTCAACGGCAGGAACTTGTTGCTTAAAAAAAGTCAAAAGGCAAAAAAAAGAAAATTTTGACTTTTGACTTTTGACTTTTGACTTTTGACTGCCGTTTTTTTTATGAGGAAATAACTTGATGATCGAACTCAGTGATTATCCCCTTGCTATTTCTCAAGCCGCCCAAAGAATCGCTGAATTGGACTACGAATTATCTGCAATGCGGCAGCTAATTAATGCTTTTGAAGGCAGAGCTGATATGATGGTGGCGGCTAGTTCTCAATTAAGAAATGAAGTTCAACGCAGGGCGCGTCGTTTTGAATTGTTGCAATTCAATCAGGAATATCAAAAGGCGCTGGATCTTTTAACGCAATTAAATACGGAAAAAGCGAATGCGATCGCTTACCTGGAATATCTCCGCAATCAGTTTAGCGTTGCTAAGCTGGAAGCGCGATTAGCAATAGCACAACAACTCGCTGGTTTAGAAGCGCGAGAATTAGTTGGTTTTTAATTATAGCAAGTTTTCTCCTTTGGGTTGGATAGCGGTAGGGCTTTTGTCCTACTGCTTTTTTTTGTTTGCTCTAAATTATTAAAATGTGTATTCCCTAAAGTTTTCTTGTGGGTTGCCATCTACTCTAATCACGGCTATAGAATTACCCCGTGCATCTTTAAGGACGTAATACCATTGAAAGCCAGTTTTTTGATTTAGAGAGTTGAGAGATTTAGAATTGTTTTTTAAAGCTTGTTTTATAGCTTTTTCATAGTCTTTGGCTACAAAAAACCTTTCAAAAATAGGCTCGCCTTTAGAGTTTCTCTGATATCTTGTGTAACGCCACATCGCGGACTCGTCCTGAGAGTCTGGCACATATAGCGTAATATTCCGAACAAATGACAATCCACCTATGCTTTCTACCAGTTCCGGAAGAGTTTTAGGAATGTTATTTGCAGGTGGTTTCTTCAGGAGGGTTACTTGCTGTAAAAATTTATTTCTAAAGGTTTCCATTTGTTCCGACGCTACCCGTTTAAAAACTTGGCTGCGATGAATCTGAACTTGGTAATCTACTAACGCAAGCACACCTATAAGAGCAGACATAGCAGTGACGATTCCCAACATATATCCTGCATATGTTATTCGTCGTGCTTCCGGGACGACTAAAGAACTATCTAAGCGTCGATTTTGCTCAAGAGATTCGACTGCTTCGACTATTTTTTTAATGCCAAGTACAAAAGTCATGGCGACGCCGAAAGCACTGAGAGCTACACAAGAGAAAAAGATTCCATACAAGACGGCTTCAACTTGGGAACTGAAAATATCCCATTGCAGTGCGGCGTTAAAAATTCCCAGAACGACTAGCGTTGCGCCAATTGTCAAGAGGGAGACAGTTATCCAAACAGTCAGCGACAATAACTTTACTTTTGGGTTCATTTGTCGTCTATTTCCTCACTGATAACAAGAGGGATGAGTTAGAGAAGGTGGGGTGACGGTGGAAGCATTGGCAGTGAGGATAACTTTACCATCGGGAGCGATCGCAATACCAATAGCTTCTACAATTTGGGGAGTGCTACGAGGTGAAGTGCGATCGGTGATTGATAATTCTCCCCCTTTTGCACTTTGTGCTGCTGTTGCTCTTAAATCTACCCATAAGGCATTACCATTAAGCGCTTCATTCGGGTTAGGTGGTAAACCACCTTTGCCGGTAACAATCAATTGATTTTGCTCTAGTCCCCTGCTGCGACAGTTTTGGGTAACTAGCCTAGTGGGATCGACTACTTCGACTTTGGGAATGTCAGAAGTTTGAGGTTGTATATCTCTTTCTAAAGTCGTGTTGCCACTGGCACTGATTACACTATCTTGAGACTGAAATACCGCCAAACCAAAACTATTTGCCGGTGTGATTCTGATGTTACTACCGCCTTTGGGAGCAAAAGCATCTGTTCTAATTTGGCTACCTTCTAGGAGAACTAGGGTTTGAGTATTGATATCAATATTACCTTCAGCGCTACCTGGGGCTGAAACAGCAGAGATTGTACTTTGATGGCGTAATTGGATATTTCTGGTTTGCAGTTGAATATTTCCCCCTGAACCTGTTACCGATGTAGCAATGAGATTGCCGTTATTGTTCAATAGAAAGTCGCGAGATGTAACCTCGATGTTGCCTGCTGAACCATTTCCTTGACTGCTCACCGTCAGTACAGCGCCATTGGCGATCGAAAGCGACCCGGTAGTGATGTTGATGTTCCCACCATTACCCACAGCTCCCGATTCCACAGTGCTGCCAGCCGCGCTGGGGATTCCATTGCTACCCACACCATCAAAGGCGACCCGATCGCGGGCATTAATTATCACCCTTCCCCCATTCCCCTGTCCCAGAGTACTGGCTCCCAATACAGCACCATTAGTAACGTTAAGGAACCCGGTAGTGATATTGACACTTCCACCCTGGCCTACGGCTCCCGGTTCCACCCTGCTGCCAGCCGCACTGGGGAGTCCATTGCTACCCACGCCATCAAAGTCGGCCCGATCGCGGGCATTAATAGTCACCGTTCCCGCATTCCCCTGTCCAAAAGTGCTGGCAGCTACTAGACCGCCATTGGTCACAGAAAGCGATCCAGTTGTGATGTTGATGCTCCCACCATTGCCCAAGGCTCCGGGTTGCACAAAACTCACAGCCTTACCCACGCTATCCAAGGAAACCCGATCGCGAGCATTAATCGTCACGCTTCCTGCATTCCCCTGTCCAAAAGTGCTGGCATTCAGTTGAGCGCTATTGGCGATCGATAGCGACCCCGTGGTAATGTTGATATCCCCAGCCTTGCCCACGGCTCCCGATTCTACACGGCTGCCAGCCGCACTGGGGAATCCATTGCTACCTACCCCATCAAAGAAAACCCGATCGCGGGCATTAATTGTCACCGTTCCCCCATCCCCCTGTCCAAGAGTACTGGCTCCCAATACAGCGCCATTAGTAACGTTAAGTGACCCAGTAATGATGTTGACGCTCCCCCCCTGACCTACACCGGACAATTCTACCCGGCTGCCAGCTGCACTAGGGAGTCCATTGCTACCCACTCCATCTAAGGAAACCGTATCACGGGCATTAATTGTCACGGTTCCTGCATCTCCCTGTCCAAAAGTGCTGGCAGCTAGTAGACCGCCATTGGTCAGAGACAGCGATCCAGTTATGATGTTAATACTCCCGCCCTTGCCTATGGCTCCCGGTTGTACAAAACTCACAACCCTACCTACGCCATCCAAGAAAACCGTATCGCGGGCATTAATTGTCACAGTTCCCGCATTGCCCTGTCCAAGAGTGCTGGTATTGAGTTGAGCGCCATTGGTCAAAGAAAGCGACCCCGTGGTAATGTTGATATCCCCAGCCTTGCCCACGGCTCCCGATTCTACACTGCTGCCGATCGCACTGGGGAATCCATTGCTACCCACCCCATCCAAGGAGATAGTATCACGGGCATTAATTGTCACGGTTCCCGCATTCCCCTGTGCAAGAGTACTGGCTCCCAATACAGCCCCATTAGTAATCCTAAGTGACCCGGTAGTGATGTTAACGGTTCCACCCTGGCCTACGGCTCCCAATTCTACTCTGCTGCCAGCTGCACTGGGGAGTCCATTGCTACCCACCCCATCTAAGGAAACCGTATCGCGGGCATTAATTGTCATAGTTCCGGCGTTCCCCTGTCCGTAAGTACTGGCATTCAGTTGAGCGCCATTGGTAATAGAAAGCTGTCCGGTTGTAATGTTGATGTTGCCGCTATTTCCAGTTGCATCAATATTCACATTGTTCCCAATCCGACTCGATGCAATTTTTATCCCTTCAGTGGCATTTAGGGAAATGACTCCTGCCATTATTTCAGGTGAACCTTTACCCGTTGATATCCCAGTACTCAGGAGGCTGTCTCCCGAAATATCTAGATTCCTTCCAGTGATGTCAATGTTACCGCCACTAGCAGCAAGTACGTTAATTCCAGCTTTGTTGATAATTGATATATCTGCTCTCGCCAAGTCATCGGGTAAACTCAAACTACGATCGGGATTAAATCCTACTGTTCCCCCTCCGGCTACTCCTCCCAACTCTACAAGACCGCCGGGAGCCTGTAAAATACCGCCATCAATTATTACATTGCCACCGATCAGAGCTAAAGTATTTCCTGGATTAACTTCTAAGGGATTTAACGAGCTATCAAAACTTTCTGTTGTGCCATTTAGACCAAATTCCTGACCTTTTCCTTGTACGCGAATCTCTCCGGGATTATTGCCAAATTGCAACCCAATGGGAATATTAATACTCAGCAATGGTGAATTTTGATGATTGATAGCACTAAACTCTATTCCATCACCAAATTTAATGCTACTCGCCGTACTCCCAAAAAATGAGCCACCAATATTTAATTTAGAATTTAGCCCAAAAATAATCCCATTTGGATTAATTAAAAATAAGTTAGCTGTGCCATTAGCTTTAATCAATCCATCTATATGAGAAATTGAACTACCCGTTACCCGACTAAAAATATTCTGAATATTCAAACTATTATTAAAAAATGCTTCTGTCCCCGTGGGTACAGAAAATTCTCGAAAGCTGTGAAATAAATTGCTACCCGCTGGCGTTCCTCCCTCGATAGTGAGGCTGTTGCCAGAAGGCGTGACGATTGAATTGTTGGGAAGTGTCGCATCTGGTACAATCTGTGCCAATATGGGATTTTGCGCCGACAGACACACAGATGCAATTCCTAATCCAGCCCAAAATCCGAGAGGAGAGCTTTTCATCAGGAGGAATTTAGTTGTATAGATTTTTGGTTATTATATCACTTTTTGGCGTTAACTTCAATAGTATTTACGCACCGAAAGCCTGGAATCTAGATCCCCCTAGCCCCCCTTATATAGCATTTTCAAATGAGATGTAAAGTAAAAGTCATTATTTTATAAGGGTTTCAACACTTTTGCTGTTTACGAATTATTTAAAAATACTATATAGCGTTTTCAAATGAGTCGTGAACGCATATTTAATAGTGAATGTTGGGTTACGACGCGGGAAAAGACTTATCTGTGAGCATTATTAAGTTAATTACCGCGTCTAACTCAACTTACCATTGTTTACATCTCAAATGGAAACACTATAGCGGGTTTCAGTTGCATGAAGTACAAGGCAGAAACCGGGTTTCTCCAAGAAACCCGGTTTCTAAGGGCGCGGTGGTGGTAGCCTATGTCAAAGCATAGCTTATCTTGGATATCGCCTTGAAAACCCGTTCTAGTTACTACCAACTCATCCCCTACATCCGCCAAGAGTGGAAAACGATCGCACAGGCACTGACTTGCACCCTTGCATTTACTGTATTCTGGCCGATCCAAGCTGCATTGGCAGGGCGAATCGCCGAATTTATCGGACAGGGCAATATAATAGCGCTGGCGCGGTTATCAGGCATCCTTGCCGTGGTTTTCCTCATCCAGAAAATCATGCAGTACGGTCAGGATTCGATTATGGCCAAAGCAGCCCTCTCGGTTGCCCTAGAGTTGCGTAAAAAAATTTACTCTCACCTGCTGCGTCTCAATCTTAGTTATTTTGAAACAGCACAGACAGGTGATTTAACTTATCGACTCACCGAAGATATCGATCGCATTGGAGAAGTTGTCAATAAAATCTTTCACGACTTTACCCCCTGCGTATTGCAGCTGATAGTAGTGCTGGGTTACATGATTTATCTGAACTGGGAACTCACCCTAGCCACTTTTATAGTTGCACCGTTAATGGGCATTTTAATTGGTTGGTTTGGCGAACAGATGCTCAAGTTTTCCCGCCGCAGTCAAAATCAGATCTCGAATTTATCTTCTTTGCTGACAGAAGTATTCAGCGGCATTCGGTTGGTGCAAGGTTTTGCGGCAGAAGAATATCAAATTCAGCGCTTTGCTGAGGAAGCTGAATCTAATCGCCAAGCTAAGTATGCAACTGAAAAGCTCAAGGCAATTCAGAATCCAGTCGTGGGATTTTTATATGCTATCAGCGTCATGCTGCTATTTTTCTTAGGCGGTTGGCAAATTTCTATTGGTAACCTGACTAGCGCAGAATTTGTCAGCTATATTGCTGGTGTGGGGTTGTTAATTGACCCCATCGCCCATATTACTAGCAATTACAACGATTTTAAACAGGGTGAGGCGTCTGTCGATCGCATTTTTGAATTGATGGCAATTCAACCGAAAGTGCTGGAAAACCCAGATGCAGAAGAACTTCCACAAGTTACGGGTAAAGTAGAATATCGGCATATTTCATTTTCCTACGACGCCAAACCCGTACTGGAAAATATGAATTTATTAGTCTCACCGGGAGAATTGATCGCTTTAGTCGGGCCATCCGGTGCGGGTAAAACCACTTTGGCGAATCTGCTACCCCGATTTTATGACCCCCAAATTGGGCAGATTTTTATTGACGGCGTTGATATAAAAAATGTGACGTTGCGGAGTCTGCGGCGACAAATTGGGATTGTTCCCCAGGAAACGATTTTATTTTCTGGCACTATTGCTCAGAATATCGCTTTTGGACAAGCTGATTTCGATTTGGAAGCGGTAGAGGCGGCAGCTAAGATTGCTAATGCTCACCAGTTTATTACTCAATTCTCCCAAGGATATCAAACTTGGGTGGGAGAAAGGGGTGTAAACTTATCGGGAGGACAGAGACAAAGAATTGCGATCGCACGCGCCGTCCTCCTCAACCCCAGAATCCTCATCCTTGACGAAGCCACCTCCGCCCTAGATTCCGAGTCGGAAGCTTTGGTACAGGAGGCGCTGGAACGAATTATGAAAAACCGCACAGTGTTGATTATCGCCCACAGACTTGCTACTGTGCGTCGGGCCGATCGCATTTTAGTATTGGAACAGGGGCAAATTCTCGAATCGGGCACTCACGAGGAACTGTTGCAATTAGGCGATCGCTATGCCCGATTTTATGCCAAACAGTTTCAAACCTGACAACACTCATAGCACTGATGTACTGACTCAGCACTCAGCACTTAGTGTCCTCCAGCTATAATTTTTTCAAATAACTCAGCAGGTCGGCCATTTCTTCAGGTGTAGGCTGAAACTGTGGCATAGGTGGTGTTTTGCCACTCGTAACTTGGTGAATCAGGCTGACTTCCGACTTATGTTTCGAGACACCTTGCAGACTAGGCCCCACTCGACCATCCGCCTTCAAACCGTGACACCCAGAACAGTTCATTTGAAAAATGGCATGACCCTGCACTGGATCGCCATTCAGCGACAAGACATTCTTGACATAAGGGTTGGACATCTGCCACTGGTGAAAGCCCACCATCACTACCAGGATTGCCAGCACCAGTGCTAGAACCATCAAGGTGAGCTGCGCGATCGCGACTTCTAGTTTATTAGGCTGCTTTTCCACATGGTTACTTAGCACGGTAAGAAAATACAAGTAAATTTTTATTGATATACATAGCTTAAAATTTCTAGACACTTCAGGCAAGTGCGCGATCGGCCAATATGTCGCCCCTGTAAACCTGTCCAGCCCTAACCTGCTAGACTTAAGCCAGTTTTAGCATCATACCCAGTTGCTTCGTCGTGGCAGCAATAGCTAGTAGTAATATGAAATACAGGAAATAAACGTTAACATTCAAGGAGAACTCACGTGGTAGAACCCCTACTTTCAGGAATCGTACTGGGCTTAGTGCTGGTTACCCTCACTGGGCTGTTTTTCGCCGCTTATATGCAGTATAAGCGCGGCAATCAGCTGGGCCTATAGAAGCTCTGATACCAAAGACGGTTAAAAGCGGAAATCTACTGTTGACTGTTGGCTATTTGCAGTCAACAGTCATGAGTCATTAGTTAGACATTTGGGCGCTTTTCTGATTACTCCGTTCAGGCCAGAAGATTATCTATGATCATTCTTTTTCCCCTCTTACCCCCTCCCCTCTTACCCCCTCCCCTCTGCGGCCTTATAGATATTCTTTTAGCGGAAAGCTAGTAATTTTCCCTGTTATTTATATCTTCCCAGAGGAAGAGCCTATTTACCACCATAAACTCCTATAATATAATATGGTCATCCGAGTTTCAGATTTTTAAGTCCCTAGCGGTTCAAAGGAGTTTAATATGAGCATTGAAGATCGGGCAAAGGCAGTTGCCAAAAATATTGAAGGTAAAGTCCAGGAAGCCGTTAGCGAAATCACTGGAAACCCCAACGACAAAATAGAAGGTCAAGCAAAGCAGGATGAAGCAGCGGTAATCCACGCTGTAGAAGACCTCAAAGATAAGGCCAAAGAAATCATCAACAGAGCTTAGTTTTTAAATCAAAAATTACTGCTGTTTTTATCCAGCGAACTTCTAGTTTGCTGGATTTAACTGTTGACGTTAGGCTGCTTTACCGTTCTGTTGAATATATAGCCAGGGGCTAGGGGCTAGGGGAAGAAAAGTTTAGAATCCGCCAACGTTTCAGGAATTCAGAATGTCCTAACCGACGAAAGCGGTTGCTATAAAAAACGTCTATAGCCCTGCGAACCACTCATAACCCCGATCTTCCCAATAGCCCAAAGAGGGAGGCTTCTGACTGAGTAGCGTAATCTGAGTAATCCACTTGCTTTGTTTGTAACCTAGTTTAATCGGAGAAGCTAGACGTAGAGGCGCACCATTTTCAATAGGCAAAGGTTGTCCATTTTTCTGATAAGCTAACAGCGTTTGAGGATGCAACGCCGAAGCTAAATCCCAACTTTCGTAATAGCCATCAGCAGATTTAAAGTAAACGTAGCGTACATTGACTTTAGGTTGAGCAAGTGCTACGATATCGCGCAATCGCACTCCGCCCCATTGCACAATAGCTGCCCAACCCTCTACACAAACATGGCGAATTGTCATTGAAGTTAAGGGCATTCTTTCAACTTCTGCCAGACTAAGACTCATCGGACGATTAACCTCACCATCAACCGTCAGACGAAACTTTGCGGGATCGAGATCTGGGGTAAAATCAAAAGTATTAACTAGCAAGGCATCTGGTTCAATTGCACTTGCCGGAAATTCTGGAACAGGCTTTTGCGGATTGAATAATAAGGTTTCCACACTCTCGTTGAGAGGTTCTGTTGCTTTTTGGACAACATCATCAAATAAACTTACTCCACACCCGCCCAAGATTAAACCTAGACTGGAGATTCCAGACAACTGAAGAAATCGACGGCGCGGCAAGTAGGGTTTTGGAACTTGAATCTGACGCATGATATACCTTTAGAAAAAAATGGATTTAATTAAACGCGAACCTCCGACCTTTAGACCCAACAAAGAGTGAATTACTGCAAAGGTGATAAAAACTGGCACTGAAATAAAGTGAACAACTCGCAACGCCTGCCAACTACCAAATAAATCAACTATCCAATGTAACTGGGCTGGTTTATACATTCCCAAACCAGTGAGAATGGCAAGCAGTAAAACAGGAATGATCGCTGTGAAAGCTAATCGGTGCCAAGCATAAGTTTTGCGTTTTACGTTCTGACTTTTTTGCAAAGCCTTAAGATCGTTGCTACTCACAAACCTATGCTTCCAGCGGCGGCTAATGAAAATGTATATGCCATAGCCAAGTAGATTAAGTGCAAATAGCCACATAGCAGCAAAATGCCAGTGTCTACCTCCAGCAAGCCAACCTCCTAGCAAAAATATGGATGGAAAGTGCCAGCCACCTCGTCCGCCAAACACTGGATTTGCGTTGTAAATTTGTAGCCCACTTCCAATCATCAAAATCAGGCTAATCAGGTTAATCCAGTGAAAGATTTTGGCGGCGATCGCCTGATTTGGTTTAGGTGGGGATTTAGATTTTTGAGCAGGAACGTCACGCACCATAGGTTTTCAGTCTTAGTGTCTTATGAAGATCATACGATAACCGCTAGGTTTTGGATTGTAATTATAAGAAACTCACCAAATAAGTAGGTGGGTATAATTAAACGTAAAACTGCGGGCCCCAGAAACCGGGTTTCTGGATGTTCAGTTTATTTACGACCACCTACTTAAAACATCCGATCGCTTTTGTTATCCGTAGATTGAATAAGCCGACACCCTCAAGGGTGCGGCTACACAAACAAAGTCTGCCTATGCAGGCTAAGATTTCAGCCTGCGTAGACAGGCTTTGTTAGTATCGGCACCGGGCTTAACGCTGTGGGAACTTACCGAGATGAAGAAAAACTTGCTACGGCGACGCGAATTATTTTGGTATTTAGGGTTGGGAATTGGTGCAACAGCCCTCAGCTTTGGATTAAAAAAAACTGTCAATCCAACTTCTGCTGCTATCGACACTTCTAACTCAATTGCTGTTGCTACCTCACCAAGTGGAGAGTTATTACCAGAGTTTGAGAATATTAGCCAGTGGCTAAATTCCGATCCTCTCAAAACTGCTGACCTCAAAGGCAATGTCGTTTTGGTGCAATTCTGGACGTTTGCTTGCATCAACTGCCAGCGCACTCTCCCCTATATTACTCGTTGGCATCGACAGTATGCAAAAAGCGGACTAAAGGTCGTTGGGATACATACTCCAGAATTTCCTTTTGAACGGGATGTAAACAATGTTAAAAGAGCTTTGAAACAACACCAAATTACTTATCCGGTTGCCTTGGATAATGAGTTTAAAACCTGGAATGCTTACGACAACGGTTACTGGCCTCATCTATTTTTAGCAGATCGTCAGGGTTTTAAGCGCTATGACCATATTGGGGAAGGTGCTTATGACGAAACTGAACAAGTTATTCGCAGATTATTAGGCTAAGTAAATGACGAATTCTAATCTATCTGCTGCGATCGCAGTTTTAGCCGGAATTTTGACAGTTTTATCGCCTTGTGTGTTGCCGATTTTGCCAATCTTGGTGGGCCGATCGCTAACTTCTCATCGCTATGGCCCTTTGGCTTTAGTCGCTGGATTGATTGCTGGTTTTGCTACAATTGGCAGTCTAGTGGGTGTAACGGCTAGCTGGTTTGCCGGATTAGCTAGTTTACTGCGGAATGGAGCGATCGCGTTACTTCTCCTTGCTGGCTTCAGCGCCATTTTTCCTGAATGGAATTATCGACTGTTCAGTCGTTTGCGTTTCGGCAGTTGGCTAAAAGAACCAGTAAGAGTTGGATTAGTGGGCGAATTTTGGCTAGGAACACAACTCGGTTTGCTTTGGACTCCCTGTGCAGGTTCCGTTTTAGCTAGCATTCTGATTCTGGCTGCTGTTAAGCACGATACAGCAACAGCATTCTTTTTGCTGGTTTTCTATGGTTTGGGAGCGGGCATACCTCTGCTGGTTTTAGCTTACGGAGGTCGTTATCTGAGCCGATATTTGGGGAAATTACGCTCAAAGAGTGCAGTTTTACAGAAGGTTGGGGGTGTAATTGTGGTGGTGAGTGCGATCGCAATTCTTTTGGGTTGGGATGTCCAGATACAACTTTGGTTAGCTCCTCTTTTTCCCCCTCTACCGCTGTAAAACAATTGTTACACCGACTCAAAAAAGCCTTCTTCATAGCATCAGCAGGTTTACTCATCGCATCACCAGACTGCTGCTTGTTCATAGCATTAGCTAGCTTACCTGTTGAAGCCAGTTGGGTACTGTTGGGAGTAATCTGATTGTTGCTAAAAGCGGCAGCGGAGAAATTAAGACCAGCGGTTAAGGTTAGACTAGCGATTAAACCAAGCATTTTCCAATTCATATCTTTTTTCAACCCTCTGAGTGTTTGTACTTAATAAAGCCGGGTCGCACCATGTCCAGGATATTGCCTCATGGTGATTACTCAAGTAATACGAATCCGCTCCCGTTTTGGATTGCCAGAATCTAAAAGACATCCAATTAGCTCTGTCGATCGTATTTAAAGAGATGAGATGCTGTTGTTAAAGACGCTGGGCTGGGCCTCCTAAACAGGAATCGATTTTGAAGCTTGACTAACAATTTTGGATTTTGGACTTTTTCATCTAAAATCCAAAATCCAAAATCTAAAATCGGTTGACGGCGATCGCCTATTATTCAAAACCTATGGATCTTGACTCTGCTGATTCCAGTCCGATTAACGAGGTACTACAGACAGATGCAGAAGTGTTTCGCGCCTTGAAGGGTGGAGAATCTAAGGCTCTGGGTATTCTTTACGATCGCTATGCCAGTCTTGTTTACAGATTGGCACTCAGAATCCTGGCTAATCCCCAAGAGGCAGAAGATCTTACACAAGAGATTTTTCTGAATCTCTGGCGTAGTGGCAAGTACAATCCCGATCGCGGTTCTCTCAGTAGCTTTTTGACGACCATGACTCGCTCTAGAGCCATTGATAAACTACGTTCCCGTGGCACAAAGCTGAAATTTCTCCAGCGATGGGGTCAAATGATGACGGCTGAAACACCCTCTCCCACACCTTTTGAGGTAGCTTCCTTAAGTCAGCGTTCCCAGCAAGTCAATTCAGCTTTAGCCCAACTTCCCTCTTCTCAGCGTCAAGTCTTGGAGATGGCTTATTATGATGGACTCTCGCAATCAGAAATTGCCAAAAAGTTAGATACACCACTAGGAACAATTAAAACTTGGTCTCGCCAAGGATTATTGAACTTAAGAAAAAACCTAAAAGACTTTATTGAATAACACGCTATGAGTTCGCCCGAACTGCCTGAAAAATTAGAAGAATTGATGGCTGGTTATGTCCTTGGCAACCTTAGCTCTGAGGAAGCTGAGCAATTGCAGCGGCTGCTGGCAGAACATCCTGAACAAGCTAAGGAACTAAATAGTTTGCAAGAAGTGCTGGAACTTATGCCTTATGCCCTACCTGAAGTAACTCTGCCACAACATCTTCGCCAATCTATTCTTGAAGAAGCCAATGTTGAAATCAAACAAGAGTCACCACGAAAGCAGTTTTCTTTACCGTGGCGTCAGATGGCTGGAAGTATTGCAGCAGTATTAGTTGTGGCTCTCGGTTGGGATAACTACAATCTCAGGCAAAATCTAACTGCTGTGCAAACCGAGGTGGCTCGCCAAAAAGATGTGATTGCCATGCTCCGAAATCCCGATACTCATTTAGTTTCCCTCAAAGGGATGGACATGGCATCTGCTGCTACTGGACGTATTGTGATGACTCCCGGCGAACCTAAATCGGTTTTGATTCTACAGAATCTTCCTGTTTTACCTGAAGGTAAGTTCTATCAGCTTTGGTCAGTCGTTCGCGGTGAAAAAATACCTTCGGGGCAGTTTAATGCAAGTGAGAAGGGAACAGTTTTAGTCAAACTTCCTACTCCCTCTGCTCTAGAGGTAACAGGGTTAGTTGTAACTGTAGAAGTGTCACCCGTGCCTCAAAGTCCATCTGGGCCTATGGTAATGACAAGTAACCTTTGATATCATGTTTGGTTACAGAGATTTTCAAGTGAGTGAGCTGCGCCTTGATTTCTTGATTTAACGACTTTTGGGTTTTAACTATGCGTGCAGCGTTGCTTAGGTAAATTGTAGGGGCGGGTTTGGCAGATAATTTGTGGCTGACGGACAATAATCGTGGCAAAACCCGCCCCAAATGTCGCGCCCTGAAAGAAAATCATTTCATTATACTTCATGCAGCTGCAAGCCGCTGTATAAAGAACATTTGCATAATAATTCCGAAAGAGCCGTGCTTGAAAGTTTTATCCAATCCGGTGGAGATTTTTATTCGTATATAAATCAGTTGGTTAAAAGAACTAAGCAATATTCAATAACCCTCAGAGTTCACAACGCTATGCTAAGAAGAAGTTTTACTAACAAACGCCACCTAGTACAGGGCTTGTCAATCATTTCGTTGGCCGCTGTTACACTCTTGTACGGTGTGTCCCGTGCGACACTTCCCGATCGGGCCACCGATATCCCGACTTCTACGGTCAAGGGAACACAGACTGCTGTTTTCGCTGGAGGATGCTTCTGGGGAATGGAAGCAGTTTTTGAGCATCTCAAAGGCGTCTCTGATGTCGTCTCAGGCTTTTCCGGTGGTAGTGAGGCTACCGCGCACTACGGGATGGTCAGTTCCGGAGGGACTGAACACGCTGAGTCTGTGAAAATCACCTACGATCCGTCGCAGATATCCTACGATCGGCTTCTCTCGATCTATTTTTTGGTGGCGCACGACCCCACGCAGTTGAACGAACAGGGGCCTGACAGAGGCCCGCAATATCGATCGGCGATATTTTTTGCCAACGAGGAACAAAAGCGGGTCGCCCAAGCTTATATCGATCGACTCAACAAAGCGCACACCTTCCCAAAGCCTATAGTCACCCAAATAGTTCCCTTGAACGGTTTTTATGCAGCTGAGGAATACCATCAGAACTTTATCGATCGCAATCCGAATTATCCCTACGTGGTGGTGAATGATTTGCCGAAGCTCAATCAACTCCGAACACAGTTCCCCGACATATACAAGAACTAAACGGTTCCCGCTGTTAGGCGGTACAATAAATAACAGCGGGAACCGCTGTTATTTAGAGAGTAGGAGATAGATTGGGAACAGAAACAGGGGAAATCTGATAAGTTGGGGTTGGGATGTCACTATGCTAGAATTAAACATCAATGTATGGAATTTGAATGGGATGAGGCGAAACGTCTTGCCAACCTCCGCAAACATGGAATTGATTTTATTGATGTTCCCATTGTTTTTGAGGGAGACATCGTAACGGTTGAAGATGAACGATTCAATTATGGGGCTCTGAGGTTTGTGACCTTTGGTTTATTGCAAGGGCGAGTTGTCGCGATTGTCCATACAGAACGAGAGGAATGTATCCGCATTATTTCTGCTAGAAAGGCAACTAAATATGAACAACAAATTTACTTCGAGCAACTCTCAAACTGACTGGGAACGCCTAGATGCGATGACTGATGAAGAGATTGATTTTTCTGATTGTCCAGAAATTACGCCAGAAATGTTGGCGAAAGCAGTAGTTCGGCGAGGCTTGCCTAATTCTAAGGCTAAAACTGAAGTAACTTTACCGATTGATAGTGATGTTTTAGAGTGGTTTAAATCTCAAGGTCAAGGTTATCAAAGCCAGATTAATAGCTTACTGCGATCTTACATGGAAACTCATCAATAGCGAAACAGATGAAATTACAAAATTTTAAGTTGTGATGTCAGGCTATAATTTGCTAATCAATTGGTCATACTCAGCGTGAGTCCCAATCCAGAACCAAGAAATGCCGTTCTCTACTTCAACACCCAAAGCACGGTAATTTAACCCTGCTCGGACTGACCAATACTTTTTGCCCAGTTTCTTGAAATGTAGGGACGGATGGGACGGATCGATCTTGAGTAACTTGTAGCACTCATCAGCCGTTTGTTGCACATTTTCAGGTAAAGCGTTGTAGCATTGCCAAAATCGTCGAGTGGTGTAGTGCATCAGATTTCTCGGCAATGTCCAGTTTCAAACTCTGCGATCGCCTCTTGAGCTAATGCCTCTAATTTACCATCGGCAATATCCTGCTCTAGCTGTTCGTCCCAGCGTTCATAATCCAAGTCAAAAAACCATCGTTTTAGCTGCTCAAACTCATTGGATGGAAGTGAGAGAATTGCGGCTTCAATTTGTTCTAGGTTTGACATATAAAGTTTTACCTCTCTACTGTTGATGAAATTATAGCTTGGCTGAAAAGGCTAATTGTAAACCAGATAACCCAAAATCGGTGGATTCAGAAACTAATATTCTCAAGTCTCCTCTAACCAGGTTTCTTAAAGGTTTCTCAAGTCTCGTCTAAGCAGGTTTGAATGGCAGATGGCAGGTTGGGTTGATACGGGGGAAAGCGAATATATTCCTACACTTGTTCGTAAGCAGCAATAAAATCATCTCGTGAGATACCAGATTGAGTACAGATACTTCTGAGGGTAGAACCTTTAATCAGTTTATGATTTGGCAAAGTTAAAGGAGTAGTTGTGCTATCAGGATTTTGTCTAATCATAGAAATATGTTCTTTTTCTCTGACTATTGAAAATCCAAAACTCTCAAGCACCTTAATTACCTTTGATTTGGGGGCATCAACAGGAAACTTTGCCATTATATGCTTGCCTCTGCTACAAAAGCTTCGAGTATTGAGGATTCAGCTTCTAGTACCGATTCTCCAAAAGTTTCAATATGAAATAAAATAGCCGATCGCACATCATTTAGAGCTTCTTCATAGGTATCACCTTCACCAACTACAACCCCCTGAATACCTAAAGGATAGGCAACATAACCATCAGGGTGCTTTTCTACAATAATTTTGATATTTTTCATAGTTACTTCTCCCAAAAAACAACGGAGTAGGATCGAATTGAATTAGGGTTAAGGTTGGCCAATATTCTACTTTGATTATAGCATCACTGGGACTTTGGGGGTCAGAAACCCGGTTTCTTGGAGAAACCGGGTTTCTAAAAGCCTTCTCAAGTCTCCTCTAACCAAGTTTGAATGGCAGATGACAGGTTGGGTTGATGAGGGGGAAAGCCTTTTAATGGGGGGTCTAGGGGTTCGTCCGTTAGCCATGCTATAGCTAGGGTGTCGGTGAGTTTGCCGCAAAAGCCGATCGCTTCTGGGGTAGGTGTTTCGCATTTTGTTAGTAGGATGGCGAGTTTGGGCTGGTTGAGGGTTGGGATGTCACTATGCTAGGATTAAACTGTGCTTTATATCAGCATCGAAAATAGGTATCAATCATGTCAACAGTTTATCGTTTAAAAGATGCCTCACATTATTTTAGAGTTCTTGCCAGCTTACAGTCCTGATTATAATTTAATTGAACTGGTGTGGCAATATAGCTCATCGGCTATTTGAATCAGTAGAACAATTAGAAGAATTGCTACATAAATTATTAAATGAAGGAGAACTTGTGATTAAATGGGAGCGGAAAATCAAAAATAAAGGTAATGCTGTTTGTCCGGTTTAGCTGCGTAGCAGCTTATCATTACAGTGAATAATAGATGAAATTACACTGAGGCTTTGTTAGTGATGAAATTTAATGATGTAGTTGAGGTAATCAAAGGTCTTTCTACGGATGAAAAAGAGGAAATTCAACTGTTGTTGAACCAATACATCCTTGAAGAACGTCGTGATGAGATATATGAGAATTTCAAGTTAGCGCAGGTGGAACAACAACAAGGTGAACTGAAGTTTTCTTCTAATATTAATGAACTGAGACAACTGATTGAGGAATAAAAACTATGGCAAACATTATCATTCAAGTTGATGAAGAGATTAAAACAGCGTTTGAAGAGGCTAATCCTAAAATATTGAATTGGCAGAAAAGCAGGGAATACTTTTATATAACGCATTTATGTACCATATATGCTAAATTTTAAATAATTGGGGTTCTATGTATTGATGGGTAGAAAACGCGATATTAAACAGGTTGATGCGATCGCTAGGGAGTTTAAGATGGGAGGCGAATTAAGGATTGGTTTTGGTTTATTCCTTGAAGAAGAAAAGAAAAATGGTTATGGTGGAACTTTAAACCGTAGAGGCGATTTTACTTATGAAGAACTCCGCCAGAAAGCAAAAGAATTTTTAGAGGATCTTTAAATGGCTATTCAAACATCTATTGCTAATCAGAAGCCAGATATCGAGCAAATTATTTCAGTCATTACTAAACCGATGATCGGAGAAATTTGTCATCAGGTTATATTTAGTTATGGGGATGAACTACGGCTAGATTTCGGTGAGATGTCTGCCTATACTCACCCAAAATTAGCACATCTACGCAAAGGTAGTTGGCAATTTGGCACAAGGGCAACACCTTGGGTTTTCAAGCAAGGAGAGCAAGTTTTAACTTCTTCTTTGCCAGTAGAAATAGATGTAGAAATAGATGAGACAGAAATAGATGCTGTCAAAAAAGTTTTGCAGCAATTGGAAAATAAAGAATTGATTGATTTTGTGATTTATGCTCATAATATTAGTCTCACTCTAGTTTTTGAGGGTGATTACCAACTAATTTTACAGCCAGATTTCCAAGATGATTCTGGACTTCCCTATTGGGAATTGTTCATGCCAACTGAGCAAGTTTTGACGGTTGGGACTGGACTTTTTTGGGAATGCAAATCAATTCATGAACGTTATTGATATTAAATTAATTACTGACTTCAGTTAAGTTTTTGGCTTGCTCAACCTGTTCAATAACTTCCTGAATCTTTAGTAACAGGTTGCCATCAAGGATTTTAAGTAAATCTTTTTCAAAACTCTTTCTAAATTCAATTTTCATGGTTGTCTATTGAGTATTTTGAATATTTCCTCGCGGCTGACTATTTCAGTATTTTCGCCTTCTTTAATTGCATTTTCCATGCCGATATCTTCAAGGACTTCTGCTAAAAGTTCGGAAAACACTTCTTTTTCTTCTTGCACTAACTCAAAAATAGCTGTTTTAATCAATTCTTTGAGTTTAGTTTCGTCTAGGGTAATTTTAGTCATGGCTTTTTTTTAGTTTGCTGATATTTGATTTATTATTAGGTTAAAAAGCTTATTGTCTTTCTCTGGGATCGTCTGGTGATGGATGACAGCCAGCTTTAATCCATAAAGCGCGTGCTTCCTGAATCGATCGCTCTCCTTGATATCGTTCGTCGTTTATGTCAAGGCGATCGCAAGTAGCACGACCAATTGGTGTAACTACGAGAATTTTTATCCCATCTCTCGTCCATATAAAATGCTCTTGCCATTGCTGACTTCGAGGGTTAAATAGGTCTACTTCTAATTGAGTTTCTAGATCGTTCCCGGCTATAAAATTGTAACGGCGCTGATTGCAACGGCTACAAGCAAGGGCTAAATTATTCACTTCATCCGTACCATCTAAAGAACGGGGTTTAATATGATCGATGGTAAAACGAGAGGTACTGATTTCTTCTGGAGAATGACAATATTCGCAAAGATATTTAGCCCGTTGTCTGACATATTTGCGGGTTGCTTCGGTAATGGTCATTTTTGAGCAATCAGGAGGGAGTTTAGGTAAGTAAAAAGGCGATCGAGTTCGTTGATGGCGTTGAGTTCGTCTTGTTCTTCAGCAGTTAGAGAATTGACTTTATTTTTTTCTAGCAAGGTTTCTAGGTGTAATTGAAGTGGATCGGTAAATTTGAACAGAGATCTATTGTTGACTGTTTCGACTTTAATTCCAGTTTCTATGAGGGAGGGAGGTTGAATGACAACTTGCATGATTTTGACCTTAATGAAAGGTGAACACTCCTATTTATTTTAATTGATTTTGACCTTTTATACACCCGGTTTCTCAAGTCTCCTCTAACCAGGTTTGAATCGCAGATAACAGGTTAGATTGATGAGGGGGAAAGCCTTTTAACGGCGCTTCTAGGGGTTCGTCCGTTAACCAAGCAATATCAACAGTGTCGGTGAGTTTGTGGCAAAAGGCAATTAATTCTGGGGTGGGTGTTTCGCATTCTGTCAGTAAAATAGCGAGTTTGGATAGGTTGAGGGTGAGTTTGAGTTCATCTAGTTCATAGCATAGATCGGCGGGTGTGGTGGGTTGGGGATAGCGTTGATTGGGAAGGGCTTGTTTCCAGATCAGTCTGCACAGAGTTTTGGCGATTTCGCTTTCTCTGGTTTCGGTGGCTAGGATGTGGGCTTTGAGGCAAAAAATGGGCAGATTTTGCAGTTGCCCGAAAAGGTCTATCTGTTGAGTTTCTAGGCTGGCAATGGTTGAGTTATGCCCCACTGGGGTGTGTTCTGCGACTTCTGGATGGGGGGTTGTGGGGGGATGATGCCATGCTTGATAAAATTCGGGATAGGGCAGGTTGGCGGCACAATCCCAAAGGACTTTGTAGCATTGATTGAATCGGTCAAAGTTGTTTTGGTAAACTTCATCGCTGAGGCAGTCTTTTAAGGCTAAGACGACACCTGCATATTGTTCGGATGTGGTTAATATTTCTTTCAAACTCTCCGCAGCTTCCTTCCGACTATATTTATCTTCAGTAGTTTTTAGTACCTGAACTAATTCCACATCCTCCTGATTATTTGCCAGAGTAAGTTTTTCTAAACTCTCTGTAGAAACGCCATCATTATCTTCATTCTCCGTATTTTTTATCACGCCAAATAATGCTTGAATTACCTGATAGTGTTCGGGTAAAATTTTCTTTGCAACTTCAAATACTGTATCTAGTACGTTAGCATCATTTCTCAGTTGTTCTAATGCAGAAATAAGCTGATTATTTCCTAGTGCTACTTGCATTAAACTGCTGGTTACTTCACGCCAAGTGTGAAAATCAGGGTTGGTTAACTGTGACAATAAGGTAGAAATAGTCTGGTCATTAACTGATTCAGCTTCCTCCAAAATTAAGGATACTAATGTGTTAGAGTCTAAGCTAGATAAAAGTTTCTTTGAGAAAAGTATGACTTGGTTATTTGACGGAGCAATTTCTCTTAAAGCGTCAGATGCTAGCCACTGGAGACGAACGTCAATATCGGAACGATCTAACATTTGCTCTAATACAGCAATCGCGCTTTTTTTATCTATCTCTGCTAGTAATACATTTCTTGAGGCAGAAAAGATCGGCGATAAATATTTTTCACGATCTTTTTTCTGTTCATTAAAAGAACCAAAAGAATATTGAACAATTTTGTCTATGATTTCTTTAAATAAAGTACATTGTTTAAAGTCTGCAACTACTGTTGCTACTATAAAATAAGTTCTATATTCATAAAATCCTTTATCTACTTTGTCAAAATTCCACTCTCCACATCCATCTTCAAACTCAACTAATGTCTGAATAAACTTCTCTTTCTCCTCATCCGCAACATCCCCACGCCCCAACCACAACAAAATCACTTGCTTCCACTGCACTTCAAAAATCCGATATTTCTTCCCCTCAACCAGAAAATTAACATGATTCCGAGGTAAAAAATAATCCCAATCATCCACTGCCAACGCTGCAAAATACTCCTGAAAAGTAGCATGATAAAACGCATAAACCGGATCTTCCGGTTCATCCGCATCCACCCCCACCTCATTCAACCAACCCAACCTTAACGCCGTGTCTAACAGAGAATTATTATCCGGTTTTCCCAAATATTTACACGCAAACCGATGGGTTAACCGAAACCGAGTTACCTCCCTTTCTAGGGATGCTTTCGCCAACTCTCCTAAACCTGAATTTAAACGTTGCCTTTCCTCATCTGTCACCGGAAACTCTTTTTTCTTCCACTCATAAATATAGTCCACAAACTTCTGATATAACTTAGCAGTGGTATCCGGTAAATCTCCCTTTCTCCCTTGCCAAATCGAGCATAATAACGTTAAACGGAGGGGATTGCGGCATAAATCCTGAATCCGTTCCTTACCTGTAGTTTGCAGTGCTGACCACAAGGATTCAGCTAACCTCACATCCTGTCCTTCCCCTGACAAAACCCGAAACCACTTTTGGATAAACTGCTGCATTTGTTCATCCTGAAACGGTTGGGTGAGATAGGTTTGAAACCCCTGTAACTGCACGGGGTTTGCTTGCCACAGATTCAACCGACAGGAGATAATTAACTGAGCTTGTGTCACCCAACCTTGGAACGATAAGGCATTCCTAGCTGTATCCCCCATCTCATCCAAACCATCCAACAGTAACCAAACTTTACCATCCTTAAATTTCTGCTCCCAGTCTGCCTTAATTTCCTCTCTAGCAGACCTCAAAGCATCTTTGAGCCAAATTTTTTGTAAATAGTCCCCCAAGCGTTTCTCGCCTAAATCTCGCAGGGGTATCCAAATTACCAAATCATCGGTTTCTTGTAATAACCAAAACGCCAATTTCTGTAATAAAGTGGTTTTTCCCGCTCCGGGTTCCCCAATAATGGCAATATTTTTCTGAGTGGGTTTGCTAATCACTTCCTTGAGAAACTCCGGGTAGGCAAACCGTTTCTCTACTGCTTCTTCTTGTCGGGTGTAATATTCGGAACCGCGATGAGGTTCGATATCCTGTTTGTGTGCTTTATTGCGGTCTTTTTTCGGTTGCACCAGTGCCAAATCAACAAATAACTCTTCTTCAATTAAATTACGATTACAATAAGCGCGACGTAAGACACTATTACTGCTTAACTGAGTCTGACTTTTCAACATCCGACGACAGACATCTTGCCACTCATCAATCACATATTCTACCGGAAAACCCGCAATCTCTCGACCAATGAGGCGTTTTTTGATTTGGTCGTAGTCGCTTTGGGAACTCTCGACAATGATAATAATACTGCCTTCTTCTACGGTAATCGAGAGGGTGTCATCGTTGAGGAGTGTTTGCAGATGTTGGGTAATTTCGGTGATTTTCTGTTGTGCTTGTTGATAGTTTCCCTTGAGTCCTAATACGCAACGCTTGAGGATTTCTGTGGGTTTATCCGTTTCCGGTTGTTTTTGTTTCCACTCTGGAAACTTTACCTCCCATAGCCACTTATACGCCAGTTCCCAAGGACTTTCACCTTTTTTATATCTCCCTTGCTTGGTTTCTGGAATGTCACAGCCATTTTCTCGCAAAGCAGGATAAATTTTCTTTAACTCATCTTGGATCTTCTGTTCTTTATTTAAAAGGTCGTCTTTTGTCCAAGTCAGGCGCAGTTGGTTATTTTGTTTATCCGCATTCTCTTGGGCGAAGCGACCCAAAAAAGCCGTCCGCGTATCTCCATAAAACTTGTACTGGGTTGCCAAGTCTTCTAAAAACTGCCGTTGATACTTTGGATCGCTCATCTAGCCCACAATCGCTCAACTATATTTTATTTTACGACATTTACCAGGAAACGAGATTATTTTTTTTATCTTCATTAATAATTTTTAAGCGATGCGTCAGTCCTGTAATTTGACGGATTTTTCCAGAAACAATTGGACTGCTGAAGCCTCCAGCGTCAAATAGAATTTTTCTATTTGATTTCTATTTATTACTAATTTTATCTCTATTTCTTCTCTCCTACGGTGAAATTAACAAGCAAAAAAGCTTGATTCCATCAATACTTCTGGAGAGACAAATATGGATATTTTACCTGAAAATAAACTTGGGTTTGGGATCGACCAAGCGCCTATCAATAAAATCAAACAACGGGAAGCCTTAGAAAATGCCTATGACAATTTTGTTCAACCTTATGTTAATCAGTTGATTGAAGTTAACGCACAGTTTTTACCCATTCCCGTTGCATTTCCTGGTTTTTGCTGTGCATCGGGATGGTTACTGCTGACAATGTTATATTGTGTTTGGATGCGATCGCCTCGAAAAAACTAACCTGGAAAACTGCTACCAACGGTTAATTTAACGATCGCGCAACACCCATACGTCCTTCCTCTAAATGTGTGGTTTCCTACAGCCATCAGGCTATTGAGCATGAAAATGCGTTGCCACATCAGACTTGATTGAAAGATTCGCCCCCTGAAGTACGACTGGCTTCCCAACCCAAAATGGCTGCCTTACGTTCCTTGCCCCAGTGATAGCCGCCGAGTTCCCCAGATTCCCTAATCACACGATGACAGGGAATGAGATAGGCTAGAGGGTTATTACCCACAGCATTGCCCACGGCTCTAGCAGCAGTTGGACGACCAATTAGTGAGGCGATATTCTGATAAGTTGCGATGCCTGCAAATGGTACTCTCAAAAGTGCCCGCCAAACTTGAATCTGAAAATTGGTGCCCTTGACCAAAAGCGTTAATGGTTTCTTATCAATAAAGCCATCTGGATTGAAAATCAGATCGTGCAGAGGTTGAGTGGCTTGTGGATCGTAGATAATTTCAGCACTTCCCCATGACTGACGAAGCATTTGCTCGGCAGTCTGCTGATCTGATGAATCTAAGAAATACAGATTACAAATACCACGAGATGTTGTGGCAAGTAGGTATTTGTCAAATGGGCTATCATGAATCCCATAACGAATTTGTTTCCCTGCTCCTCCTGTCTTGAACTCACCAGGAGACATTGCTTCTATGTTCACAAATAAATCGTGTAATCGTCCTGGACTTGAGAGTCCCACATCTAGGGTCAGGTCTAAAAGGCTTTTAGTCTGGGTGATTTTTGATTTGGCATATTCAACAGTGAGATATTGCAAAAAACGCTTGGGACTGATGCCTGCCCATTGGCTAAATAGCCGTTGAAAATGATACTCACTAAGACCGATGTGCTGTGCCACAGTTGCCAAATCGGGTTGGGTCAGATGATGTTTCCGCATGAATGCGATCGCACCTGCAATTCGGCTGTAGTCTTTGCTGTTATAGACACTCACACTCTTCATTGAAGTCATATAGGCTGAGTCAAGAGAGTTTTTCTATTCCCTGATTTTACTGATGGTGTAAGCCCAAAACCACCCGTTTCTTGCGGTGTATAAATTGAGTCTATGAATTTGTGGGTTGGGGATGCAAATTTTTCGATAAATCGAACGCAAATCAGCCAGGTTTGCTGCTAGCTGAGAAAAGTTTTGTATTGGCAGAAAGTTGAGTAACCATCTGGGTACGAGAGGAAACCTCAAGCTTACGAAACATTCTCTTTAAAGCTTGCTTCACCGAGTTTTCAGTAATCCAAAGTTCAACACCAATTTCTGCGTTTGTTCGCCCTTGCGCTACGAGTGAAGCAATTTGCAGTTCGCGGGATGTGAGGCGATTTGTCTTGAACATTTGCTGTGACGATCGCACTGTTGCCACCCAAGTCGAGAGGTGAAGACAAAGGGCACTCAAATCCATCAAATTTTGCGGATCGAAAGAGGGCATTCCTTGCACGCGAGTAAAGCCAACTGCACCAACTAATTGTCCTTGGTTTACGATCGGGCCAGCCATGACGTGCCAGTGGTCGGCACGCGGACAAATCAATTGCCATGCTTTCGGCGATCCGACCAAAGCTTCGTGAGCAGGGGCGTGTCGTTCCACCAGGTAGCGCAAAATCGGGTTGTATTCGGTGGATAACGCCAGTTGCACGAGGTTTTGAAGATTGCGATCGCGCCAGCGTTGCGGAGCCTGATCGGGTATTGTGCTGTAAGGCGCGTCGAAGAAAAATAATCCCGATCGTTTGGCGGCGAAATACTCGCGCACTTCTGCGTAAATGTGCGATCGCAACTCCTGTTCGTCTTTGGCTTGAGTGACGGTTTGAAATAAAGATTGCAAGTTAGCCATAACACAGCAAAGTGTACCCGATCGAGGTCTAGGCGGAGTTAGGTAGCACATTCTACCTTAGCTTTAGTAGAGGTAAATCCTCTACCAATCCAGCTTAAAGGATATTTTTAGCATGACTGCAAGTTCTAGTTCTGATGGCGTACAGGCATCAGAACGCCAGAGTCAAATGTTTTTTTACATCGTAGCAGTACTGTTCAACCTCTGCTCGATCGCTCAAGTACTGACAGTCGGACTGGCACACTTTTACAACCCTGAGTGGTGGAACACCCATGTTTGGCTGGTACGAGGATACAGTGGGCTATCACTCATTCTGCTGGTATGGGTATACTGGGTTCCATTTTCGCGCCGAGTTCGTAGCCTTACGGTAAGTCTGCCAGTACTACTAGGGCTGCAATTCCTGACAATTCACCTGAAATTTCCCCTGCCTTTGGGAATACTTCACCCGCTAATTGGATTCGCCTTGTTTTCTGCTTCTACAAGTTTAGTTCATCGAGTGTGGCGCACTATTTCCCCCAGCCTTGATGAAGAATAAGCGCAAATTGAATATATAGCTAGGGGCTAGGGGCTAGGGGCTAGGGGCTAGGGGCTAGGGAAGAGGGGAAAGGTTAAGCTGCTACGCATTTAATTTGTATGTTTAGCGGGAGTGGGAGAGTGGGGGAGTGGGGGAGTGGGAGAGGAATTGAAGGTTTGATTGCCGGATTAGAAATATCCGAATTAGATGCGTGTTAGCTTACTACTCCGTAAGGGATTTGGAAAAGAAGCAAGAGTTGGAGTTGCCCTAGCCCTCGCCAGCTTGTCAATAAGTCCCGTCTTTTATCAATATGCTAGTTTTAAATTGTATTGGACATCTCCAAAAATTAAAGGTGCGTTAGCTGAAACCCTTGTAGAGAGCGTTGATAGAAACGTCTCTACAATCTTTTTTGGAGAGGTCTATTAGACGGGGCTTATTGACAAAAATGAGAGATTAAGAGCGCCAGAAAAGTCGATTATCTTTATGGCTATCGAGAACTGACTGATTTGTCACCAGTTGTGGAACTGCTTTTACCATTTTTCGCAGGCAAAGGATTTCGACTGTTTAAGCTGCGGAAGTAAAGACCGCCGATGGTAAATAAAAACACTAGATAACCCACTGCTTGCACGATATACAGCTTATCGGCGTAGCCGAACAGGGTATGCAGAATAATGCCGGGAAACTTATTTTGTGGCAGGACTTGGGTAGTATTCCAAACCATCGGCCCCAAAATGCAGGAGGAGTTTTTGGTAAACCTTTCATAGTAAAAACAAAGAGATTCTGACTCGCGATTCATCTGGGAGAGAGTTTTAACAGCAGTGTCAAAATCTGTCATTGTCGAAATAACCAAACCAGCTACAATTAGGAGCAAAAAAACTCCCATTATCTGGAAAAATCGGCGGATGTCGATCTTGACTCCCCATTTAAATAGAAGTACGCCAATCCCAGCTGCCATTGTTATACCGCCTAATGCGCCCAACGCGGGAATTAATCCTTGTTGAAATTTGGCTACTATGAACAGAACGGTTTCAAAGCCTTCGCGCAAAACCGCGATTAAAATGAGGCTAAAAACGCCCCAACCGGCTGCCGCATCGTCTTTGAGAGCAGCGGTTACGGCTCCTTCGACTTGACCTTTCAGGCTACGTGCTTGCTGGGTCATCCAGATTAGCATCCAGCTGAGCATTGCGATCGCCGCCACGCCAAAAACAGCCTCTAGCAGCGGCTCTATTACAGGCGCATACTGGGTATTCGATGTGCCTAGCCATTGAATTATCCAGCTAAATAGCACACCCACCATAGCACTGGCTATAATTCCAACCCCGATCCCGGCATAAACCCACGGGTTGAGTTTGCTTTGCTTGGCTTTTTTGAGCAAAGCTAGCACAATTCCCACAACTAAAGCCGCTTCAACCCCTTCTCGCAGGGTAATGATAAACGTAGGTAAAGCAGAACTAAAATCCATAGTAACTCAAAAGTCAAAAGTCAAAAGATCGCTAATATCTGAATAAACATTAGCTAAAATCGCGTAACATCTTTTTGATTTCGATGTTGTGCATTTCTTCTGTACCAATCATGGTACGGGTAAATTCTTCCAGATAAATGCTGGCATCTTCAACTGTCTCTAGTAAGGCTTTATAAAGATCGAGCGCCTTTTTTTCGTGGGATAAACTTTCTTCCAAAATATCTCGCACTGTGTGTTTGTAGGTTTCTTCCATAGGAGCGATCCGCAGGGTAGGATGTCCCTCTAAACCAGTGAGAATTTCTCCGGCTTGCTGGGCATGGGTTAATGATTCATTTGCCTGCAATTTGAAAAACTCCACAATTGGAATTCGGTTGGGGCCAGTGACCATCAAGGAGTAGTGGGTATAACGCACGACGCCTGCCAGTTCAAATTCCATGATGGTATTTAGCAGGTCTACAGTCTTTTTGTGGTCAAGTTCTCTCACGATTTTTCATCCTTATAAAGTGATGAGTTAACAATTAGAAAATGGAATTTTCATCCATCAAGTTTGGGCTTTCATTCCCTTGAGCTAGTATAAACCGATCTCGGAACAAAAACCCCTGTACATAGTCTACACCTAATTCGCCAGCTAATTTCAATTGTTCTTCTGTTTCAACTCCTTCAAATATACACAGATTGCCTTTGGATTTGGCAAAGGCAATCAAACCTTGGAGGATAATTTTGTATGACTCACTATAATATATTAGTTCAAACCACCTCCTGTCAAATTTAAGGTAATTGGCATATTCCAGCAATTCAAAAGAAAATAAGTTATTTATCCCTCCGATGTCATCTAAAGCAACTTTTATCCCACATTTTCCTAATAATTGCATGAATTTTTTAATATTATAAAGATTGCTGACGCTGGTATTTTCAATAATTTCGACTACGAGGTTTACTTGGTTGGAAAAGGTAGATAACCAATATTCTAACTGATAATCTTCTTCGCAAACATGGGGATCTAAGTTTAAAAATAGATTAAAATTTGCTGGTCTATGGCAGATTTGAAAGTTTTTTATTCGAGATTCTAGTTTAAAAAATAGCATTTTGTCTTGATGTAGGGAACCAAACACTAAGTCTGGTGGAATGTATTCGCCATTTATTTTAAATCTGGCCAATGCTTCATAAGCATGAATGATATTATTTGTTGGACAAACTATTGGCTGATATTCACAAAAAAATAAATTTTGCTCTAAAATTTGAAAAATATTTGCTTTCATCAAATCTTCTTTAAGGTAAATATTATCTATTTTAGAGTTTCCAGACTCGGTTAAGCTCATGATAAAAAAGTATAGTCCCAGCTATTCAAGGTTATTTGCGATCGGGCCAAAAAAAGTGTCAGTAGGAAGCTAGAAGCCAAAACTCAAACGCTCCCTGCTAACATTGGCAACACAAACGTGATGTTATTTTCCTACCTTTTGGGTATTTTGCTCAATTGTCTTAATCAGCTGTGACACTTCCTCTGGGGTCAGCACTGGGGCAGCTGGGGCGGTGGCGGTGGGCCAAGCTTTGCTCAGCTGAGCCATAGTGGTTTCGATCGCTTTGTGAGCTTCTGGATTTTCCTTAGCTACGCTAGAGGCGATCGTCTTATAAAGGGTATTGGCGTAGTTGACAAAGCCGCGTGAGTCTTGATACTCAATTGCAGCTGCCACTTTGCCATTTGCGATCGCAGCTCCATATTCGGAGTTAGCGGTATCCAGCAACCCATTAATCACCTTCAATACAAATTGAGGAGACTGACGTTGAGTGTCTGGTAGGGATGCGATCGCTCCATCCACCGCCTGCATGGAATTGGCAAACTCCGTACCCACCTTGGCATCCTTCGGCTTAGATTTTACCAAATCTTGCAGACCAGCTAAAGTCGTCTTGAACTCTTTGACTTTGCGTTCGTTAAGCTGATCTTCCACATCGACATAAATCTCTTCTACCGGATGACCGATGTGAGGTTCAGCCTGCTTTGGCTGTTGCAAATCCAGCAGTTCCTTAGCTACCAGAAGATGTCCCTTCATCAAGCCGAGTTTGGTCATGTAGTCAACATCTTTGGCTTCACCCGTGAGTACGACATCTTCGATCGTCACCATATCTTTAATCTGGTCAAATTGCGGCTGGTCGATCACCTTTTTAGACACCAGTTCCTCGATGTTGCCGTAGGGACGACTGGATTGAATTTTGTTGGATAGGGCTGGAACACCTAATTTGGCCTCTAACTTATCTAATTCCGACAAAATTGCCGTATTAATATTGATTTTCGGCTTGCCAGTGCTTGTCATATTGTTACTTCCCATCTCCGTGGCGGCTACAGGGCTGGAAGTGGCGGCTGGGGTTGACGTACTCTCTGTATTTTGACTACCGCCACAGGAGGTGAGGGCAACTAGGCTGGCGATCGAAACGGCTAGTGACAAAGAACGAAAAGTAAACATCATGTTAATTCTAGGGGTTGGGGGTCTATAGCGCGGGGGGTTAGGGCTTGGGAGTTTGAAAATTTTTATTTTATAGCTAGTGAGAAAGATTTTCAATACAGTTAAAAATCTTTTTCACTAAACTCACCACTCAGCACTTCAGAAGCGGTGCAACCCAGCACCGCTTCTGAAGTGGGCAAATTTTATTATAATATATTGATAAAATTTATTAATAAGCTTACAATTATTTGGTAAGGACTTTCTAGATCGCCTGGGTCACCAATCTACCAGCCTGCATAGGTTTCCGGCTCTAATGGACGATCGTTACGCCGGAAAAGATTCTTGAATATTAGGGTTCTGCGGATGGAAGTAATTGATAAAATTTATAAATAAAAGCCTGAACTATAAATGCGACGCTATCGATCGCTTTATCAGAGTATGCCAGCTGCGTATCGGGACGTACCAGTGCAGCTGGCAATTTGTATCGGCATTGTTCTAACTGTGGCGGCTAGCTTGATGGTGCGGAACTGGGAACAGTGGAACATTGCTAACGATCCGATTGTGGTTTCTGACGAGTTGGTGCTATCAATTACAGTTAGTATTGGGGGAGCGCTCGCCACCCAAACCAACAAACTCGACGGTGAAACTTTACTCGCTCAAGCTGACGCCAACTTGTACAAAGCTAAACAAGATGGTCGCAACTGTTTGCGGATGTCGTAAAATTTCACTAAATCGCCCACTAGCCTCTCATACTGGGGCTACACAAACAAAGCTTGCCGACCCAGGCTATATATAAATGGCACTAAGTTTAGTGCGGACACAGGAGGCTCAGCCTCGCCTACAGCGCCTTTGGGATCGGTGAGGTACATAGAAACCGGGTTTCTGGCGTGTACTTCATAAGGGCTGCAAGCCGCTGTAAAAGTGCGTGCTGCGGACAAGAGTTTGTGTAGCCGCGATTAGAAATCGCCAGGTATTTTTTCCAAAGTCGGATGCAGCCGCTGCTTCATTGGTATTCTTTGGATAGTAAGGGAATAATTAGGAATTTTCCGCTCAACCATTAAACTCAAATTAGACAAATCCGTTACTTCCAGACGACAATGGGGGCAAAACCAATAAACGCCACTACGATTAACGTGGCGTAGCATCTTGGCAGAACAACAAGGACAAGTATTCATGGTATTTTTTTGAACTCTTCGTGTATGTAGCACCATGCGAGGATAACTGATTAATTTAAAACAATCAGACGCCGCCGATCCCTAGCTATAATTCCTGAATTTTGAAAGTTTATGCTTTAAACTTACGTATTACATCAGATCCTGCGTATTTCTGACAAGCATTACAAGCTGAAGTTTTCGGTTCAAAGTCACGACAGCCGATCGCTTCTTCCGAACAAGCAATCGATGGTCGCACCGTACACTTGAGACGGTAGTCATTAGTGAAAAAATCACAACCCGCGCAGGGAATTTGATGCAGACGTTTCACATAAGCTACTCCTTTATTGAGCGTAACAAATACACTCACAAAAAATAAGACCGGCAACATCCAAGCACAGAAAGAACAAAAAATCACAGTCAGCATTTGCATACCTTCAAGCTAATTAAATCCCGATATCAATTTTGGATGCGAAGATTAGGAGTAGGGTGGAGATTGCCCACCCTACATAATTCTGAGGTTTTACACCTCGGTTACAGCAGTATCCAATGCCTTTTCAACTTCCTTAAAGTTAAAACCGATCGCTCGCAGTGCGTGCCACAGATGACCTTGTAGGAAGAAGAATGACAAGAAGAAATGGGCATTTGCCAACCAAGAACGAGGCGTGTGAGCGCCGTTCGCCAACTGTATGGTGTCAGCAAAATATGGGGTGATACCCAGTTTTACTTCCAGCACTGGCCCGTAGAATTCCACGGGATAGGCTAAGGTGTTGACGGCGCAGAAGTAAGTCGCAACAAATCCTGCTAAAGCAATACCGCCAAGAGAGTAAGAAAGAATAGCTTCGCCGGAGAAGATCAAAAGCTTCTTCGCCCAGGGAAGCGGCGGTATGATGATATGCCAAATACCGCCTGCAATTAGAAGTAAGCCAACATAGATATGACCGCCGACTAAATCTTCTAAGTTGTTCACACTCGCAAAGTGTGTTTGATAGCCGTAAATTACAAACGGGTTAAGAGTTGGGTCGGTAATTACGCGAACGTCTTGAATTGTGCTGTCGTATAGTCCGCCAAAGTACATGGCTTTAGCTGCTAGCAGCATAGCGCCCACTCCCAGGAAAATCAGGTGATGTCCCAAGATGAAGCCCAGCTTCTTGGAGTCGCTCCACTCGAAGTGAAATTTGCGAGCGCGACCGGACTCTTTTTTCAAGTCGGCTGCGCCTTTAAAGTTATGGAAAAGCGCGCCCGCACCCAGAACAGTGGATGAAATTAGGTGCAAGACTCCAATAACGAAATAGGGATAGGTGTCAACTATTTGACCGCCTTTTGCCACACCAAAGCCCAAAGTGGCTAAATGGGGGAGCAAAATCAGCCCCTGTTCGTACATGGGCAGATCGGGCGAATACTGAGAAAGTTCAAACAGGGTAAAGGCTCCAGCCCAAAAAACGATCAGCGCCGCCTGCGCTACGTGGGCGGCTATGAATGTGCCGGAAAGGTTTGCGAGGCGGGCGTTTCCAGCCCACCAGTCGTATTTCACATTGGGATTGTCATAGGTTTGCATGAGGTATCCTCTACTTTGAGTTATTGCAATAAGTCCACTTGTCCGCCCCCGGTGTCGGGCGACATCACTACGGTTGTCATGGCAGCTTTTATTGCAAAAATTAGTCAATAAGCTTCTGTACAAAGTAAAGCATCACTAGCAAGTTTTTTGCAAATAATTTCTATTAAATTTTGTAAATTAACTCTGAAACCCTTGTATAACGGCAAATTATTTAAAATATGTACTTTTATTAAGTAAATTTAATGAGATAAATTATCAAATATATTTAAAATCACTTGCAGTAAGGCTATAGTGCTTTACTGAACACCCAGAAACCGGGTTTCTAAGGGCGCGGCAGTTTTACGTTTAATTATGGCTACCTAGTTAATCACTTCAAACTGGCCCATGCAACCTGCTTCGGCGATCGCATCTTGATGGGGATGAAACATATATTTCCCCGGATAACGGAAGACAAACTCTAGAATGTGACGTTCAGCTACGCCCATCGTAATTACATCCGCCTTCTCGCTAGGCGTTAAGGTCATCCCCGTGCGAAAAACATCAAAAAAGTTGGCGTGCAGATGAAAGGTTACAGCAGCTTCCAACTCAATCATGTTGAGGACGTACAGCCGGATTAGTTGGTCTTTGTAAATGGGGATGGGATGGTGCATATAGTAATGCGGCAACCCATTAAAGGCATAGAGTTCGTTGCGTTTGTCGTCATTTATGTCATAGCCAGCCATGATCAGCACCATCTCATCAGCTGGGGGACGCCCACCCGGTGGATCGATGATGAACATCCCGTACAGCCCTTTGCCAATATGACGAGTGACGGGCTCAACGTGGCAGTGGTAAAGGTGGACGCCATAAGGTTCGGCGTCAAACTCATAAATTGTGGCGCTACCATTTGCGATCGGTTTTACGCCATCCATCTCCGAACGGTGGACGCCATGAAAATGCAGGGAGTGGGAATGTCCGCCTTTGTTGTGGAAAAGGACTCGGATGCGATCGCCCTCACGCGCCCGCAGCGTTGGCCCAGGTACGCGATCGTTCACATTCCAGGTATTGAAGGTGACAGCACTATTGAGCTGAAGCGTGGAAGTACTGGCAACCATCCGAAATTCCCGGATGGTACGCCCGTTTTCCCGCTTGACGGTGCCGTAGTCAAAATCGCGCAGCATCGCCATTGGGTTAATACCATTGCCAAAGTTTGGTGTATCGCTGGGTATTGGCGGCACCTTTACCTGTGATGTTCGTTTTGATATCAGAGTTTGGAGTGCTATTCCAGCACCGGCTATCCCAATACCGCCTGCCAATCCCAGCTGCAAAACTTGTCGTCGGCTCCAAGGTTTTCCTTTCTCTGGCACAAAGTGATGACCCATCTCATTCTCAGTAGTTCTCAGAACATTATTGCAAATAATTTCCAACTGAGGAAGAATCCTTACCATTTCTGTATTGCCAATGGCTTTGGTAATATGCCTCTAGGCTGCTCTCATACCTACTGTGTTAAACTTTACCAAAGCAGAGAAACTAGCTAAGAAGCAAGCCCGAAACAGGAATGAACTATGAAGGGTTTTAGCTATTTAGGCTATAAAAGTTTAGTTAGGCAATGGCGCGGCGTACTAATTACAGCTCCGAGTATAGCGGGACTATTAATTGTTCTACGTTTAGCCGGATTGTTACAGCTTTTGGAATTGGTAGCGCTCGATCGCTTTTTTCACTGGCGTCCGCCAGAACCTGCCGATCACCGGATTATTATTATAGGAATTTCTGAATCAGATCTCCAAAAAGTGGGAAAATGGCCTTTCCCTGATGCTGTTATTGCACAGTTACTTGAGAAAGTAAAACAGCAGCAGCCTAGAGCCATTGGCATCGATATTTATCGAGATTTACCAGTAGAACCAGGTCATAAAAATTTGGTAAAAGTCTTTCAGACAACGCCTAATTTGATTGGTGTCGAGAAAGTAAGTAGTAACAGCGATCGCGTTGGCATTAATCCACCACCAGAGTTGCAGAAACTCGGTCAAATTGCTGCTGCCGATATGGTGTTGGATGCTGATGGCAAAGTCCGTCGCGGTTTGTTGTATCTAGAATCTAAAAATGGCAAAGTTGTACCGAGTTTGGCGCTAAAGCTGGCTTTTATTTATCTGAAGGGTAAAGGTGTTGTCCCTCAAAAGGCAGCGGTAAACCCTAAATATATGCAATTAGGTCAAGCAGTGTTTGTGCCGTTGGGTGAGAATGATGGCGGTTATGTACGCACATACGCTCAAGGATATCAGATTTTAATGAATTTTAGGGACCCACGAAAAAGTTTCCGAATAGTCTCGTTGACAGATGTTTTGTCAAACCGAGTTAAGGCAGATTTATTTCGCGATCGCATTGTTTTAATCGGTTCAACCGCACCCAGTTTGCAAGATTTCTTCCAAACTCCCTACGATCACGGTTTGATCGCCTCTCCCAGCCGCACTTCTGGAGTAGAAATTCACGCGAATTTAACCAGCCAATTTATCAGTGCGGCACTTAATGAGCGACCTTTGATTAAAGTTTGGTCTGATCCCTTCGAGTGGTTGTGGATTTTATTTTGGTCTGGCGTTGGTGCCACTCTCACTTGGCAATGGCGATATGCAGATAAAGTTAGGAAGTTATCTTTAAAAAAAGTAGGTATTTTAATTTTAGCAGCGACTGTATTGGTGGGCAGCAGTTATGTAGCTTTTTTGTGGAGTTGGTGGATACCTGTTGTACCCCCTTTCTTGGCGTTCGCAGGATCGGCTGTAGTTATTATAGGTTATGTTGCCCACACGGCGGGAGTAATTCGCCAGATTTTTGGGCGTTATTTGAGCGATGCAATTGTGCCAACTTTGCTGGAAAGTCCTTCTGGATTGAAAATGGGAGGCGAACGGCGTAAAATCACTGTGTTAGTTTCGGATTTGAGAGGATTCACAGCTTTATCGGAACGACTTTCGCCGGAAGAAGGGGTTAAAGTCCTCAATATTTATTTGGAATCCATGACGGAGATAATTACATCGTACCGGGGAAGTATTAATGATTTCATTGGCGATGGTATTATGGTTATTTTTGGTATCCCTACATCCCAAGAAGATGATGCGAAAAGGGCTGTTGCTTGTGCCGTAGCGATGCAATTGGCAATGCCTGCTGTGAACGAAAAGATCAGCGATGTGGTTAGTTTGCAGCACCTGGAAATGGGTATTGGCATTAATACGGGTATTTCTTTGTTAGGGAATATCGGTTCTGAAAAACGCACTAAGTACACTGCTATTGGCTCCGAAGTTAATTTGGCTTTTCGCATCGAAACTTATACAAAAGATGGGGAAGTTTTTATTTCACAATCTACTTTAAATGAGGTGAACTCAATTGTAAGCGTTGATTCGCAAAGGGAAGTAAAACCAAAAGGAATCAGACACCCTATTACTATATATGAAGTTAGTGGGCTAGGCGGAGAATATAATCTGTTTCTGCCTAAACAAGAACAAGTTTTCTTTCTCGTTCCTGAAGAAATCCCTTTGCAATACTCGGTTTTGGATGGCAAGCACATTAACGATACTCTGTACAAGGGAAGTTTAATTAAACTTTCCGCTAAGCAAGCTTTAGTTAGGGCTGAGTCGGTGGAAGCTGCGGAAGCGGTGTTAGGTATAAACAATATCAAGCTTAATTTTTTAACACCGCATAATCCAGGAGAAGTCAGCGAAGATATCTATGCAAAAGTTTTGGAAAAACCTGCGGATAGTGGCAATTTTTACATCGGTTTTACTTCGCTGCCGCCGGATGTAAAAGTAAAGCTTGATACTCTTTACAAATCGATTTCAGCGAGTGGCTAACTTTTCGCTTCTTAATTTTTACGATCGGATTAACTCAGTATAACGTAACAAATTAATATCGAATATTTCGCCAATTTTCAGCTTGAGTAAATATTTGTAAATGTTTCAAATTCGTCGTGGCTACAACAATATATCTGCCTGGAAACTCCCGCATTAAAAGTCTCCACTGTGCAGATATAATCATATCAACATCAATATTTTTATCCTCTGATGTGGGTTGACTCTGATAACGTGCTTCTGCCCAAAATTCTGCGGCTTCTTGGATGATATTTGTAGTAACTGGCAAAAAGTCAATTACTTTTCTGAGGGCATTGAGTTTGCTAATTCCAGAACTTTCACGCCCCATTTTTCTAGCCAGAATTAATCCCCGCCTGACTTCATAATTACAGATTTCAGAAGTGGTAACATAAGCTCCTCTTGCCAGTAATTGTTCCAACCAACTCTGACAATCATAAACTTCCTGAGAAAAATTAGGATTACACAGCGTACCTAAAACTCCCGTATCTAACAAAACAATCATAAAGAGCTATATAATTTGCGTTCAGGGGTGCGATTATCGTCGATAATATTTTTAAAGACTTCAAATGCCGCTTGCTGTTTCTCTAACTCCTCCGCTTCCAGCTTTTCTAAGTGCCAATCCCTGAGTAACCGAATCGCTGCTTGATTTTTCTCAATTTGTTCGGCTTCCGTTTTCCCCCAATGTTTTAGATATTGAGATAAACCATTAGGAGTAGAGTTAAATTCTATTAATGATTCTTCGGCTTGATTATGATTAGTTGCCATACAAATTGCTTGCCTCCATAAAGCTGTTACGATACCTAACACCTAATGTATCTTAGCATAAATTTTCGCCCATTTCTAACTAAAGAGTGTAAAATGGTAAAAATATTATAGCAAGGGACTAGGGGCTAGGGACTGGGGGAAGAAGGGTTTAGAATCCGCCAACGTTTCAGGAATTCAGAATGCCCTAACCGCCTTGGCGGTTGCTTTATATAAAATTACGTAACAATACGTAATTTACGATGAAAGCTTTTTCTTAAGTAGAGTGTTTACCAGGGGTAAGCTCCAAGTTTATATTGAATATTATCTTGACGATCTTACTTTGCCAAGGTTAGAATAACGCCAAGATAAGCAATTTGTTAAAATGATTCTACCCAAGCAAAGTTCGCTGTTGCATCTAGCGATATCTTCGATAATTTTGATTCCAAATTTGGCTGACAATGCTCACCTAGCAACAGCAGCGATGCGCCGAGAAATTGGTGTGGTTGCAGAATATGAACCTCCAAAAGGCATAGGGGCACCTCCTACGGTTCCAGGGGGATCGAGAAGTGGAAAAAAATGCGACCAAGATGCTAATGTTTCTCAGCCCGGTTTAACTCCCATAATCCCAGATGCGAGTTTAGCAAATGGCTTGGGATTGACGGTATCAGAAAATCCTCAATTTTTTGTATATGTGCCGCAAACTTTGGCAGGTAGTGTGGAGTTTGTTTTAAAAGACGAAGAGGAGAAGGATCTTTACAGAGCTAATTTACCGATAAATGGCAAGGCTGGAATTGTGGGCTTGAGTTTACCGACTAACACTGTTAAACTAGAGGTGGGCAAAAATTATCATTGGTATTTTTCAATAATTTGCAATCCTAGAAATCGCCGAAAAGATCTTACTGTAGACGGATGGAGTCGGCGAGTTGAAATGCCTGCTAACTTGGTGGATAAGTTAAAGAGTAGTTCAGAGCGCGATCGGGCCAATCTCTACGCCCAAAATGGCATCTGGCATGAGGCAGTGTCAACCTTAGCTGAGGAACGCCGCAAAGCTCCTAACGATTCAGAATTAGCAGCTGAGTGGAAAAAGTTATTAGAATCAGCGAAAGTTAAGGAAATTGGCGATGTTCCGTTTACTGTGACTCAGTTAGAAGGCGAATAATTAGTGGGTAGGGACGAAGCATTCTCCTTGAACCCTTGAACCCCTCCCCGCCACAGGGAGGGGAGTATTTCTTTACCCTCCCTCTCCGAGGTCGGAGAGAGGAGGCACAGAGAGGGGAGTATTTTTTTATTTTGTAAGTTGATTTGACTCATCCTTCGTTGTCTTGTAAGAAAATTGCTTCAATATCTCGATAACCACTGATAATTCGTTCAATGGCAATACCATTCTTTGTAGGACGATAAAAGATAATGTAATTTCCCACAATAAAGCCTCGTAAATTAGGCATCAACGTTTCGTAACTTCGACCCATACCGGGGAAATCAGCTAGTGATTGAAAACGCTCTGCGATCTCCCTAACAAATGTTTCAGCATTATCTAAACTGTCGCGGACGATGTAGTTTTTAATATCCTTAAGGTCAAGCTTTGCTTGTTTACTAAGGGTGTAACGCTTGGTCATTGATTACCTTGCCGAGCTTGAACAATTTCATCTAGTAATTCTTGGATAACCTCTTCGCCATCGAATACTTCTCCCTTATCGGTTTGTTCGATACCAATAGCAATTTCCTGTCGTAAGGTTTCCAAACGCATTTGTTGCTGGCGATCGCGTTCTTCTAACAATTGTAGTGCTTCATACACCACGTCACTAACAGACAGATATCTGCCACTTTTGACCTTTTCGCAAACAAGTTGCTCTAATTCTGGGGTTAAAGATATGTTCATAAGTCAATTTTTACCTGTTTTACCTGAATTACCTAACGCGATCGCTTAAGTCATGCCTACATTTGATCGAGTCCGGCTCTGGTTTGGGCGGTGAAACGACCAAAACCAGAGCCAAATGGAGCTGGACGCTCTTTTATTACCCGATCGATCGCTGATGGTAATTGTAGCTCCTTTGCCGATCGCACCTGCTTGGGTAACAAAATGTTACATCTGGGTGAATGTTTAACTCGAATGAGATATAATATTTGCCATCGTTCGTGTTCATCGCAAGAGCGATCGCTGGTACGCAAGAAATTTTAGTATGGCAAGATTACCTTCAGAAACAAGAGAAACAATTAGGAACCAGCTAGAACAACTAATGGAAATTGTAGAAGATGCCAGCGAAGCAGAATTTATTTTGTTTGAACGATTTGGCGAAATAGACAGCACAATTGAAAATTTGACCGATCTTAAAACAGTTGGCGAAGAAGCAGCAGCTAGATATTTTCGACTTTCCAACATCCGACTTCGCATCGGGCAAGCTCAGCCCGCCGCTTCTGCTGATATGCTAAGATTATTGGAGCGAGCTATAACCGAGACTGAGTTGAGAATTCCAGCTTGGAAGCGCAGCATACAAGAAATAAAGATGGAGTGGAACTTGCCATGACCGAACAACCGCGTATTCCTGATGAAAAAACGAGAAAACGCCTCTCAAATAACCTACGCAAAAGTATCTTCCAATTGCAAGAATTTGGCTTGCAATTGGAGGAGATTGAGGCTGGATTAGAAAAACATATTCGCGAACAAAAGAGGAATAGGCTAGAAAAAGTGCGTCAAAAGATGGAAGAGAGTTCTAATTAAGAAGTATTTGTAATGATACGGTAAAGCGATCGCATAGACGTAACCTTCCCATATAGTAAGCTGCTACGCATTTAATTTGTATGTTTAGCGGGAGTGGGAGAGTGGGGGAGTGGGGGAGTGGGAGAGGAATTGAAGGTTTGATTGCCGGATTAGAAATATCCGAATTAGATGCGTGTTAGCTTAATTGCGATCGCGCTCATTAGTTTTAGGTCAATATTACAAGCGATCGCGCCTACTTGGGTAACATTTTGTTGCGCCTGGGTAAATGTTTAATGAATCGAGATATAATCCTGAAATCGTTCATGGTTCATTTATGCAAGAGCGATCGCCCTACGCACAAGTATCTCTGCAAGCCTGTCCTAAAGTTAGCGTCAAGTTTTGGTTGGCAAGTGGTTTGGCGCTGTTTTATTTGGGATGGGGAGGGGAAGTGCGATCGCAAATTGCCCCAGACGGCACTTTATCTACCAACGTTACAACCCCAGATAATCTTAACTTTACGATAAATGACGGCAACCGAGCCGGAAATAATCTGTTCCATAGCTTTCGCGAGTTTTCTGTTCCCACTGGCGGTGAGGCATTTTTTAATAACGCTGTCGATATTCAGAATATATTTAGTCGGGTGACGGGTATATCGATATCCAATATAGATGGATTGATAAGAGCAAACGGCGCGGCTAACTTATTTTTGATTAATCCGAATGGGATTATTTTCGGGCCAAATGCGAGATTGAATATTGGTGGTTCGTTTTTGGGGAGTACGGCGAATAGTATCAAATTTGGGGATGGGATAGAGTTTAGTGCTACTAATCCTCAAATTTCACCCCTGTTAAGTATTAATGTTCCTATGGGATTGCAATATGGAAACAATCCTGGAGAGATTCGCGTACAGGGGAAAGGTCAAGAATTGGGTGCTGATGGCGCGACAGAAAGTTTCGATACTTCCTTAAATCCCTTAGAAGTTACCCCCGGCAAAAATTTAACTATAGTTGGTGGCAATGTAATCGTTGATGGCGGGATTTTACAGGCTCCTGGCGGTCGATTGCAGTTGGGCGGATTAGCAGGAGAGGGAACAGTAGGAATCAATGCTGATGGTAGTTTGAGTTTCCCTGAAGGCGTGGCGCGTGGAGATGTTTCCATTATCAATAAAGCGGGAATTAACGTGCTAGCTGGTGGTGGCGGGAGTATTGCCATTACCGGGAGGAATATAGATATTTCGGGAGACAGTTTGCTGAGTGCTGGGATAGCAACTGGTTTGGGGTCGCGTGAGAGTATAGCAGGGGATATCGAGCTAAGTGCTACTGAAGGTATCGCAATTGATGAGAGCCTAATACAAAACAACGTCACTCCTGATGCAGTGGGAAATAGCGGCAACATCAGCAGCACTGCCAAATCCCTTCTCGTTACTAATGGCGCTCAACTAGATGCCAGCACCTATGGGCAAGGGAATGCGGGGAGCGTCACGATTACAGCCAGCGATACGGCTACCTTTGATGGTGAGCGCAAGGATGGAAACTTCGCCAGCTCCGCTGGAAGCTCGGTGCAACCAAATGCAGTAGGGGATGCGAGGGGGGTGAGCATCACTGCCAAATCCCTTCTCGTTACTAATGGCGCTCAACTAGATGCCAGCACCTTTGGGCAAGGGAATGCGGGGAGCGTCACGATTACAGCCACCGATACGGTTACCTTTGATGGTGAGAGCAAGGATGGAAGCTTCTCCAGCGGAGCCACAAGCACGGTGCAACGAGATGCAGTAGGGGATGCGGGGGGGGTGAGCATCACTGCCAAATCCCTTTTCGTTACTAATGGCGCTTACTTAGATGCCAGCACCTTTGGGCAAGGGAAAGGGGGGAGCGTCACGATTACAGCCAGCGATACGGTTACCTTTGATGGTGAGATCGAGGATGGAAGCTTCGTGAGCGGAGCCTACAGCACGGTGGCATCAAAAGCAGTAGGGGATGCGGGGGGGGTGAGCATCACTGCCAAATCCCTTTTTGTTACTAATGGCGCTCAAATAAGTGCCAACACCTTTGGGCGAGGGAAAGCGGGGAGCGTCACGATTGCAGCCAGCGATACGGTTACCTTTGATGGTGAGAGCAAGGATGGAAGCTCCTCCAGTGCAGCCGCAAGCGGGGTGCAACGAGATGCAGTAGGGGATGCGGGGGGGGTGAGCATCACTGCCAAATCCCTTTTTGTTACTAATGGCGCTCAAATAAGTGCCAGCACCTTTGGGCGAGGGAAAGCGGGTAGCGTCACGATTGCAGCCAGCGATACGGTTACCTTTGATGGTGAGAGCAAGGATGGAAGCTTCGTGAGCAGAGCCGGAAGCCTGGTGGCACCAAATGCAGTAGGGAATGCGGGGGGGGTGAGCATTACTGCCAAATCCGTTTTCGTTACTAATGGCGCTAGACTAGATACCAACACCATTGGGCAAGGGAATGCGGGGACCATCACGATTACAGCCAGCGATACGGTTACCTTTGATGGTGAGAGCAACAAGTATGAAATCCCCAGTGGAGCCGCTAGCGCGGTGATATCATATAATGGAGTAGGGAATGCAGTAGGGAATGCGGGGGGGGTGAGCATTACTGCCAAATCCGTTTTCGTTACTAATGGCGCTGGACTAGATGCCACCACCTCTGGGCAAGGGAATGCGGGGAGCATCACGATTACAGCCAGCGATACGGTTACCTTTGATGGTTTGAGCAAGGACGGAAAATTCTCCAGTATAGCCTTCAGCTCGGTGGGACTAGATGCAGTGGGGGATGCGGGGGGGGTGAGCATTACTGCCAAATCCCTTTTCGTTACTAATGGCGCTGCACTGAGTAGCAGCAGTTTTGGGAAAGGGGCAGCAGGTGACATAGTAGTTGATGCTACGGACATCCGTCTGGACAACCAAGCTTTAATAAGCTCCAATACTGTAGCGGGTGAAGGCGATATCAAACTGAATTCTAGTTCTCTAATCTTACGTCAAAACAGTCGCATCACCACCAACGCAACTGGAAGCAAAGATATCGGCGGCGGTAACATCATCCTCAACACAGGTGTATTAGCCGCTCTGGAAAACAGCGATATCACCGCCAACGCACAAGAAGGCAAAGGTGGCGAAATTACGATTAACGCTCAAGCTATCTTTGGTGCAATTCCGCGTACAGGACAAGAACTACAACTTCTCCTCAACACAGAAGATGTTAATGATGTAGATCCCACACTATTAGAAACTAGCGACATCACTGCCATTTCCCAACAGGGTGGGCCGCAATTTGAAGGCACTATCACCGTCAACACTCCCGATGTTGACCCCAGTTCTGGCTTACTAACTTTGCCTGATAATCTCGTTGATGCCACCAGGTTAGTCGCTTCTAGCTGTCGCCGCCAAAGAAGAGAACAAAACCAATTTATCGTCACGGGTAGAGGTGGTTTACCGCCTAATCCAATTGAAGGAATTAGCGATGAAGCCACTTGGATAGATTTAACAGTAGCCTCGCTTTCTAGCAAAGTCGCAGGGTCGCAGAATCCCACGAGAATAGGGGTGGAATCCACAGCCAACAATTCCCAAATTGTGGAGGCGCAAGGATGGACGATTAACTCTTCTGGACAAGTGGAACTCGTAGCACAAGCGCCAACCGCAACTCTTCACAGTCCCAGCTTTTCATCACCAGAATGCAATGAGCGTTAATCTGATATTTGGCACTAACCATTTCACCCGAAGGGGATTCAATTCCCAAGCGGGATTTGCTACCAGCAGAAATAGGAAATTTTTCGTGTTTTTTGGAATTATTATGCTAATGTGTACCATGAACATTATTGTAGGGCACGGCATCATCAATATGTTGGTTATACCAAGGTTTAATTATGCCGTGCCCCTACAGCATATTTGGCCTAAAAAAAACCCAATATAGAACTTTTATACCCGTTATTCCATCATTACCATGAGTAAGCACTATTCACTTTGCAATATATCCCAAGTTAAAAAGTGGTTAACCCGCATCGCACTTGCACTTTTGGCAGCATTTTTCAGCACCAACATTGCCACTGCGGTTCCCAAATCTACAATCACCGCTAATCTATCCCCTATTCCCATTTCCCAATCGCCAATCGCCAATCCCCAACAATTACTGCAACAAGGTAAAGAATTCTTCCAAGCCGAACAATTTTCCGAAGCGCTCACAGTTTGGCAACAAGCTGTTTTAGCATACCAAGTTTCTGGCGATAAACTAAATCAAGCTCGTGCCTATAATCTCCTCTCTGCGGCTTATCAACAACTGGGAAAATTGCCAGAAGCTCAAGAGGCTATAGCTTCTAGTTTATCACTATTACGATCGCCAGAAAATCGCGGCGATTCCACAAATAAATTATCAATTTTCGCACAAGCTTTGAATACCCAAGGTCATTTGCAATTAGCCTTGGGGAAACCGGAAGACGCTTTAACTACTTGGCAAGAAGCTGCTGCCATCTACTCCCAAATTAAACACCCAGAAGGGATAATTGGCAGCCAAATCAATCAAGCCCAAGCAATGCAATATTTGGGGCTTTATCGCCAAGCTAGGAAAAGTTTAGAACAGCTAGAAACTACTCTCCAAAATCAACCCGATTCTTCGATAAAAGCGACAGGATTGCACAGTTTAGGCAGTATCATGCGTGCGATCGGCGAATTGGAAAAATCCCGCCTATTGTTGCAGCAGAGTTTGAAGATAGCCCAAGAATTGCGATCGCCAGCAGCTATCAGCGCCGCCCAATTCAGTTTGGGAAATACTGCCCGCGCCTTAGCCAAAAGAGCAGCACAATCGGATGATACAGCAGCCAAAACTGAAATTCAAAATGCTGTCAATGCTTATCAAGAAGCTGCGAAATCATCCACATCACCAAAGATGCAGGTGCAAGCACAACTGAGTCTACTTAGTTTGTTAGTAGAAAACCAGCAATTCGCAGAAGCTGAAGAATTGCGATCGCAAATTCAATTCAACCAATTACCTCCCAGTCGCAGTGCAATCTACGCACAAGTTAATCTCGCACAAACTTTGATGAAAATGTCAGTCGTCAGTCGTCAGTCGTCAATTGTGAGTGGCGACGAAAAACGGACAACTGACATTGCCCAAATTTTAGCAAAAGCTGTACAACAAGCAAAAACTTTAAAAGATACACAAGCTGAATCATACGCTGTCGGAAGCTTAGGCAGACTTTACGAACTAAATAAACAATATAAAGAAGCGCAAAACCTCACCCAGCACGCCCTTATTTCCGCTCAATCAATCGACGCTTCAGATATCGCCTATTTATGGCAATGGCAGTTAGGAAGACTGGCGAAAAATCAGGGGAATAGGAAAGATGCGATCGCAGCTTATACCACAGCAGTAGAAACCCTCAAATCCCTGCGTAGCGACTTAGTTGCCATCAATCCCGATAACCCAGATGTGCAGTTTTCTTTTCGCGAAAGTGTAGAGCCAGTTTATCGACAATTAGTCGATTTATTGCTTAGTACAGAAGTAGAACCCAGTCAAGAAAATTTGCTTCAAGCCCGTTTTATAATTGAGTCTCTCCAGTTAGCAGAATTAGACAACTTCTTTCAAGAAGCTTGTCTCGATGCCAAACCAGTGCAGATCGACCAAGTAGACTCCACCGCCGCTGTAATTTACCCAATTATATTACCAGATAAATTAGCAATAATTTTGGCATTGCCTCAATCTCCCTTGCGCTACTATGCTATAATTAAACCCGAACAAGAGATCGTAACTGTACTCGATCAACTGCAACAAGACATAGGCAGACTTACCGGCAATAATCAGCAAGTTTTGCGTCTTTCCCAACAATTATACGATTGGATTATCCGCGCCGCCGAAGCAGATATAAAAAACGCCAAAGTCCAAACCTTAGTATTTGTCCTTGATGGTTTGTTGCGGAATATTCCGATGGCAGCATTGCACGACGGACAACAATATTTAATAGAAAAATACAGCATCGCCCTCACCCCAGGATTGCAGTTACTCCCTCCGCAACCTTTAAAACGCGAACAATTAAGGACACTGGCAGTGGGTTTATCGGAAGCACGCCAAGGATTTTCTGCGCTTCCGAATGTAACGCGAGAGTTGGCAGAAATCAAAACTCAACCATCCACAAATCAAGAGTTGTTGAATCAAGAATTTACCAGCATAAACCTGCAAACAGCACTCAAATCATTTCCTTTTCCGGTAGTGCATATCGCCACTCACGGTCAATTTAGTTCGTTAGCTGAAAAAACTTTTATTCTGACTTGGGATAAGAAGATTAATGTCAAAGAGTTAGATAACTTATTGCGTAGGAGAGAACAAGACGAGTCGCGGCCAATTGAATTACTCGTTTTCAGTGCTTGCGAAACCGCAGCAGGAGACAATCGAGCCGCTTTGGGATTAGCTGGAGTAGCAATGAGAGCAGGCGCACGCAGCACCCTAGCAACTCTGTGGCAAGTCAGCGATGAATCTACAGCTACCTTAATGACTAAATTCTACAGTGAATTAGGCAAACCAGGAGTTACTAAATCCGAGGCACTTCGGCTAGCTCAGCAAACTCTTTTGCAAGACTCTCGCTACAGACTTCCCTTTTATTGGGCCCCCTACGTTTTGGTAGGTAATTGGCGATAATAGTGATTGGTGATTGGTGATTGATGATTGGTATTCTTAAGGTTCTAAGTAGGTAGGCGTAAATAAACTGAACACCCAGAAACCCGGTTTCGCAGGAGTTACCGGGTTTCTAAGGGCGCGGCAGTTTTATTTTTAATTAGGCCCACCTACTTATCTTCGGCTTCTTTGCGATCGAATTTGCTTATTTCTTCGCGATAATCCATATGGCGTGAACCAGTCCCGGAACATAGCCCAGAAGCGTTAACAGAATATTCAGCCAGAAATGTCCTCCCAAACCAACTTGCAAGAATACACCAAGCGGGGGTAGGAAAATCGCGATGATAATGCGAACGATATCCATAATAAATCTCCTTTTCCGGTTATCTCCAGACACAGTTCTATAATAGCGATCGCTGTCGCTGAAGAAATCTTAAGCACAATGCCAGATTTTTCGCCAAGGCCCGAATATGCGATATTAACGAAAGCGGCTTGTTACGAATCACTGCGAACTCCTGTCATCGCCATGATTTCGGCTTCAGAAACAGCAAACTTACAAAGAAGAAGAAGGCTGTAACTTTGCAAGCAGGGGAAAACCCCTGCCTAACAAAAGGTACTAAGCGGGGAGCCATTCTTGAACAGCTTCTTCCTTAGTGTTGGTCTGCCGCGATGGCGTCTCGCGGGTAAACTCCATGTGAATCGATCGCGTTTGCTCTCCATCAGCCGCCACCGCCAGGACTGGAAAGTCAATTACACCATCTTGGAATGAGATCTGGAAGCGGAAAGTACCATCTGGATTCAGCTTAATCGGACGACCGCCGATCGTCACCGTAGCATCCGGCTCAGTTGCACCGTAAACAATTAGCTCAGCATCAGCAACTAACCAGAACTGGCGAGGACGGATAGGAGGTATTGAAGCCGAGAACCCGACACCCGACATCCCCATCCCAGACTCAGTGGGAAGCGCCCACATTCCTACACCAGAGGGGATGATGTAAGAACTTAAAGCGTAGGAACTTGCCGCCTGTTCGTATGAACTTAGGGCGTATGAACTTAGGGCGTAGGAACTTACCGGCACTGCGTAAGAACTTAAAGCGTAGGAACTTGCCGCCTGTTCGTATGAACTTAGGGCATAGGAACTTAGGGCGTAGGAACTTACCGGCACTGCGTAAGAACTTAAAGCGTAGGAACTTGCCGCCTGTTCGTATGAACTTAGGGCATAGGAACTTAGGGCGTAGGAACTTACCGGCACTGCGTAAGAACTTAAAGCGTAGGAACTTGCCGCCTGTTCGTATGAACTTAGGGCATAGGAACTTAGGGCGTAGGAACTTACCGGCACTGCGTAAGAACTTAAAGCGTAGGAACTTGCCGCCTGTTCGTATGAACTTAGGGCGTAGGAACTGACACCGTAGGAACTCAGCGCTTGTTCGTAAGAACTTACCGCGTAGGAACTGACGCCGTAGGAACTGACAGC
>NZ_JAIQZN010000006.1:0-66708 GCF_023333585.1 Argonema antarcticum A004/B2 | reverse complement strand
TAGGAACTCAGCGCTTGTTCGTAAGAACTTACCGCGTAGGAACTGACGCCGTAGGAACTGACAGCCGGTACATAAGAGCTAACGCCGTAGGAGCTAACGCCGTAGGAGCTAACACCGTAGGAGCTAACACCGTAGGAGCTAACACCGTAGGAGCTAACACCGTAGGAGCCCGGTACCTGTTGCATAGAGCCGAATACAGAACCGGCTACCCGCTGCGCTTCGGCTTCTTTAGCCAAACCAAATATCTTCTGGGCGACGGCAACTCCTGCCACTCGCTTGCTGGGAGGAACTAGCTCTAGGAACTTCTTGCCGCGCAGGTCTTCTTCCCAAGAAACGGAGATGAATTGATCTTCAATCCAGTCACTGGGATAGATTGGAGGCATGTGTACGGTAGCGCAACGAGCCAGGACGAGCCAGCGGCCATCGGCTGTTCGATAGCCGATATCGACCACATAGTCGCGATCGCTAACTGGTATGGGCAGATACCATTCCCGCGCCAACTCATCGCAAGGGTATTCTTGAATGCTGTGAGGACTCTGGAACTCCAGATTCAGGTCGGTGACATCATAAAGCCGCAGAGCGATTTGTTGTCCCCCTTGGCGGCGCAATTCTTCCTTGCGTTCGTTGGGAATATCCCAATAGGCGTAAGCCCATTGCGGGTCGCGAGGCATTAAAACAATGCGGCTAGAACCGTAGCCAGCGGGAAGATCGGCTAATCCTTCATCTACAGAGGACAGATTGCCACCAGTACGATCTTCCTGACCTAGTTCAAATTTTGCTGCTTCCACTGCTTCTTGTGCCTCCAATGTAAGACGATCGGTAGAACCTTGAGCCCTTTGTGCTTCTAAAATCGACGCCAGCAGTTGCTCTTTACGCATTCGGCTATAGCGAGAAATGCCGTACTCACTCGCAACTCTTCGGAGTTGCCGTAATGTCATTTCCTCTAAAGGTGGGCGTTCTTTTGCCATATGGTTCTGGTCTCCAGTAATTTGAACGACTCTAATGTTGCTCCTGATTTATTAAATTTGTTCGCAGTCTAAACACAGTTAGCTGGGAACCCTTTATCCTCCTTATGCCTTTTTCATCTCTTTTTATTGGCGGCAATATCTGCCATTGCTCTATTTGACAGGTCTGCAAAAACAGAACTCTCAAGTGAAACATTCTTTTATTTGAGACTGGGTAGAACTAACAGTATTGGAATCACAGGCTGGGCATTAGGTTTGTTTTGGGGTGTGGTCATAAGTAGTTGGTTGAAACGAAAAGCTTTTCTTCTGGGCCTTGTCCTCCTTGTCTTCCTTGTCCTCCTTGTCCCCTACATCACCAACGGGTTTTGACCACACCCTTTGTTTTGGGATCGCGGGGATCGCTCTGTTACCAATATGTTGCAGAACAGTTACAGAGAAAGTCAAGAGGTTTCGATAGGGATTATGAGTATATCTACGCATTTATAGGCAACTTGGGAGCATTATGTCATGAAGTTATGACATATCTCCGATTTCAGTGGCGGTTGAATGTCAGGGTTTCATGACATTTTCTTAATGATGGAGCAGGAAATCAAAAGTCAGGCGGACAAAAGCGCCCGTCGCTTTTGAATGCCTGACTTTAAGTTGTGGATGAAAGCTTCCTGCAATAGTCTATAAAACCTTCATATTCTGAATGCGCCACTGGCCATTTTGGCGCACCAAGTCATAGCGAACACGCAGGTTAGAGTCGTAGGATTCTTTCTTAATCACTTTATTGCGTAGAAAGTGCTGAGCGGATTCGCTCACCTGTGCTTCCACTCTGGCTTGATTGGGATTGATCTGACGGATCTCGATCGAATCAACCTTAAGGTCATGCTTATATTCTCGATACCAGTTTTGTCTCTTAGCTGTTTGAGCTAACTTTTGCCATCGAGGTAAAGCTGGATTGGCTAAGATTTGGTTTAACCGATCGACATCGTGGTCTGGCCCGAAGGCTTTTACTTTAGTGGATAGCCAAGTTTCGATCGCTTGCTGGGCAACTTCTTTTGTCACAGGGCCAGGGCTGCTCAATAAGGAAGCGTCAGCTGTGGGAGTAGGTGAGGGGGCAGGCGAAACCTCCACCAATGGCTGCGTGACGGGCTGTGGTGCCTTGGAGAACAAGTTTTTTTGAGCCCAAACAACGAAAAGCAGAAAGACGCCTATCCCGATCGCACCGGCGACGAGCAGCCACTTTGGCGGTATCTGTTTAGTAGTTGCTGACTTAGCCGAAGTTTCTTCAGAACTTTGACGTAGACCGGAAAACAAATTTCTGAGATTTAGCTTGGACCATCGATTGGTACGCCCAGAACGCTTCGGTCCCTGACCCTGCCTGGTCGGGTTGGCTCTATTTGGAAACTCTCTGAGTCCGGGCGGCGATTCGCCTGGGTCGTCTCCGCCCGACTCCGGTACGGATGGAGCCTTGGAGGTACGCCCAGCAGCAGGCATTGCCGTGTATGACTGCGCCTCTTGTGAAGAAGCGGATTTGCGATCTCCCGCTTTGGCATCGATGCGCTCAGCGGCGGGGAGGGTTTGAACGCTGCCGGAACTTGCGTTTTGTAAGGTGGTGGGAACGGATGCTTGAGCGGTAGTGGTGCGGGGGAATTCGATCGCATTTCCCACTTCTTCAGTCGGCGTACTGCGAGGAATAGCACTTATACCAGCCGCCGATTGAGCCGCCGACCTTGATTCTACTAAAGCTTTAGTTCGCTGGATCTGACTTTTAAGACCTTGTACTGTCTCGCTTTCCGATTCTGGATCTGAGGCGGTTCGCGGTGTTGCTGATGGACGCTGGGAGCCGATCGCTTCCCATTCATTAGCTGCATCTGTTGCTGGCAGTGCTTCTAGGCTTGTTTGCAACTGCTCGTCAGCGAAGTAATCCTTCAGGGAAACCTTTTCCTTAGCCAAGTCTCGGAAATGGGGAAATACTTCCGTTTGCAACCAGCGTTCGCTATACAAACAAAGTCCCGGCAAAAGATCTGGAGATCCTTGAGAATGTTCTCGAATAAAAGCCAGCGACTCGTATTCCCCAGAGAATTCTAAGGCGTGAGAAGCTTCCTGGGTTTGTCCGAGTAGGAGGGCGCATACAGCTTGTTCCAGATGCACATCTTGCCGCTTACCGAGACGCATCAGCATCAGCTTCGCACGTCGGCTTAAAGCGGGCTGTCGTTGAATAAATCCCCGTGCCAATAGAGCGTAAACTGCCAGGTAAGTGGCTACAGCCGAGGGACGACGAGCTTCTTCTTCAAACAGAACCTGTTGCTCTGATGAGGTGAGATAAACGCGAATTTGTTGGATAAAGCGGAGAAAGTCATCTATGCTCAGTCCCGATCGATCGTCGCCACTGCCATCCATGCCGTCGCGTTCGTGCAGCATTTCGCGCAATAGCTGCAATCCCGATCGTCTTTGTTCTACCTTTTCTTCAGGCAGTGCTAGTAACTCTAATACTCGATAGGGGCGCAACTTGTTTAGATCTGCGTAGATTTCTCCCCTAACGCTGGCAAATATACCTTCGCGTAAAAGTAATTCTTGCCCTTCGCTGAGGGAATTGGCCGCATCTTCATATCGACGTTGCTGCCATTGCTCTCTGCCGAGTTCCAAGCAAGCCAGGGCGACAGTTAATACAATATCCTGTCGGATGATTTTGGGTTCTCCAAATCGGCCTTTTTCGATCGAGGTACTGCTATTGCTGAGGTAGGAGCGACCCAACTTCAATACCAGTTCGTATTCCCCCAATTCTTGCAGAATCAGCAAGGCACCGATGAATTCCTCGTCATTAATTTCGATACTGGGGGCAGGGTTAGCGCTGCCTGCGATCGATGTAGTCCCAGATAAGTTTGCTGACTCTGCCTGTTCAAAGGAGGTCGTTTTTGCTTGCTCGTCTGAGGTGTTGGCAGACTGTGGGCTAAACCCTCCCTGTGTGTAGGTGTTAGCGAGAAAACTAGCATCGTAAGCCTTACGCTCTTCTGGATCTCGGAGGACGACGTAGGCTTCGTCAAGCAGTTGTTTACGGGCGGCGATCGCCATTTCCGAATACTCGCGTCTTGGCAGTTGCAGGATACGATCGCCATAAGCCTGCTCTAACTGTTCCCCAGAAGCCTGTATCGGCACACCCAAAATTCGGTAATAATCCAGTGGAATACGCACGAGCCCCTATCCCCAGCAGCGAACAACTAAATTAGCTTATGTTATCGAATATAAGCCACTAAAAACAGTGCAATATGTCAAATGTTGTTTGGTGGCGTTGGAGTTGATTGCCTTTTCCCTGATGAACAGCGACCATCGGGTCATGCTCATTCTACTTCAGAAGCTCTCAAACCGATCGGCTTCTAGTGATTCGAGGGGCCGATCGGGTCTTTCGGAATTATTATGCTAGTGTTCAAAATGAACATTTTGTAGTAGGGGCACGGCGTCATCAATATGTCGGTTATACCAAGATTTTAATTAGTTGTGCTACTACGACCGCATATTTGACCCGAAAGAACCGTTTCCAGAATACATTTTCTGTCATCAAAAACCCCGATACTGCAAAAATAATAAGTTTGGGTCTTGCTGCGAGGATACAACAAATCAATGGTTCAGGAACGGACTTTACCTGTTTTTCAAACTTCACAAGTACAAATATCCAAAGAAGAAGGGCTGCGGCTCTACGAAGATATGACCTTGGGGCGCTTCTTTGAGGATAAGTGCGCCGAAATGTACTACCGGGGCAAAATGTTCGGTTTTGTCCATTTGTACAACGGTCAAGAGGCTGTGTCCACGGGCGTGATCAAGTCTTTACGCCAAGACGAGGATTACGTTTCCAGCACTTATCGGGATCACGTTCACGCTTTGAGTGCTGGTGTACCGGCTCGCGAGGTGATGGCAGAATTGTTTGGTAAGGCGACTGGTTGCTCGAAGGGTCGCGGTGGCTCGATGCATATGTTCTCTGGCAAACATCATCTGCTGGGCGGTTATGCTTTTGTGGCTGAAGGGATTCCTGTTGCTACTGGTGCAGCATTTCAATCTAAGTATCGCCGCGAAGCTTTGGGAGATGCCAATGCGGATCAGGTGACGGCTTGCTTTTTTGGGGACGGTGCTGCTAATAACGGTCAGTTTTTTGAGTGCTTGAATATGGCGGCGCTCTGGAAATTGCCGATTCTCTATGTGGTGGAAAATAATAAGTGGGCGATCGGTATGGCTCACGATCGGGCCACTTCTGTCCCGGAAATCTACAAGAAAGCTGCTGCGTTTGGGATGGCGGGTGTGGAAGTAGACGGGATGGATGTGTTGGCGGTGCGCCAAGTGGCACAGGAAGCGATCGCTCGCGCTCGTGCTGGTGAAGGCCCGACTGTAATTGAAGCACTTACCTACCGTTTCCGGGGTCACTCTCTGGCCGATCCAGATGAACTTCGCTCTAAAGAAGAGAAGGAATTCTGGTTTACCCGCGATCCAATTAAGAAGTTGGCTGCTTATCTGATTGAGCAAAGTCTAGCTTCTGGGGATGAACTCAAAGCGATCGAGCAGAAGATTCAGGCTGAAATTGATGATGCTGTGAAGTTTGCGGAGGAGAGTCCTGAGCCCGATCCTAGCGAACTATATCGCTTCATTTTTGCGGAAGACGAATAAAATACTCTGCTGCTCTTTTGTTTGAATGTTCATGGTTCATGGCTCATTGCTCATGGCCATGAACTATATACCGCTTTTCAAATCAGTAAGATACAGAGAAACCCGGTTTCTGACGTCTACTCGCTCTTATTGTAAGCCGCTGTAATATGTAGTAAAAGCGCTATTTTTTGTTGACTTTTATTTGGATTTATGATATCATTTTTTTAATCGGAATTTTGACAAAAATAATGTTTCTGTAAACATCCCATTCTTAAGAAGTATACACCAAAATTCAGGCTGACGCAAGACCATAGCGACCTTTTATATATACTAAGATAAGAGCAGATGGGAAAAGTAGGTAGATGGAAGAGATTTTTTGAGGTTTGATTGATTTTTCTCAAGTTTCAGTCCCTCACAGTACCTCCGGCGAACGACTTCTTTTTAAAGCAATAGATAATTGCCTCAATCGTTCGCTAACTTCTAAATTCGATTCTTGTGACTTCAAGTTATCAGGTATTTCAGCAAACAGAAGTGGATTTCCCTGCAACCACTCATTGAGAGCAACGCCAGTCCAAGTACCTTCTTTGTCTCGGAAACTATCAACTAAACCCTTCAGTTCTTGAATACAGTATGACTCGAAACCAGCAGCACTGAAAATTGCATAGCGTAGGTATTCTTCAAACGCATTAATATCATTTTCTACCTCAAAAACTACAGATTCTTGGGGCGACTTTATATCCTGATAAACATACCCAGCAATTTGTGTTGCTACTCCTGTGACTCCTAAGACTTGTTGCCGAAGTTCAGGATGTGCATCGGTTTCTGCACTATTGTATGTTACTATGCACAATGCCTCTCGGCACTGTTGAATAACATTTGCGTTACCTTGATCGCCCACATAGGCTAAACCAGGTAAATCAAGAATTTTTACCCTTGTTCCTTCTGGCAGTTCTAGTTTTGACTCTTTGACAAGCCGGAAAGGGTAAAAGATTGTAGATTGTGGACAAGCTAAATTCGGTTGTTTTTCTCTGTTTTCGATATAACTTATCATTGCTTCATATAAGCGCTGAGAAATTTTCTCCTCTCTGATACCTCTCCATTCTCCACACTCCCACAATGCACCTGGTGTTTCATGGATTATTAGAGACTTTTCCTTGCTATATTCGATAGTGACTGCCCCGGCGCTCATTTCACTTACGGCTACAGGAACAATTTCGGCTCCACACAACAAATTTACCAAAGTGCTTTTCCCGCTACTGGTGGTTCCTGTAGTCGCCAGAGTCAGAGTCGGATTACGAAGTTGATCGACCAGATTGCTTAAAGCCTCGTCTAATTTACTAGAGAGTTCTTGCATTTCTGGCTGATATGTATCTGGTAAATGCTCGGAAATTTCTGTATAAAAATTATTCCAGTATTTAGCAAGCAGTTGAGCTTTGAACTCTACTTCGTCAAAAACTTTGTATAATTGTTTACTCATGTGTTGAATACCGCTGTTTATAGTGAATATGTATCCTAAATAACATATTTGAGCCGCAACTCATCAAGGGCTAACAGTAAAAATCAGGATTTAACCATCAAACGAGGCTATCATAATATACCTGTAAGGATGCGACTCACTTTCTTTAGATAACTTTACAAACATGGTCTTAATCCCTCTTGCCTTCGCGTTCTTCGCGTCTGCTTTCCCCCTCTGGTGGCCAAAGTGGTTCGATAAAAAGCGCGATCGCCTTTCCATTTAGTTTTTAACAATAATGTAAAGAACATCAACGACATCATTGACACCATACTAGGATTTCGTATAAAATTGTACTCTTGGGTAATTTAATAGAAAGGGAACTCAAACAGTTCGGCTAATCACAGTCTACCGTCCCGATCCAAACTGCTGGATTAATTGGAGGATAAGAAGATGACCATGAAGAAATTGCAAGAATGGGCGCAATCACAAATTGATAATACAGCCAAACCTGAAATTAGACCAGATGTTGCTATTACAGTATTGCAGTTAGTTGACGAAATTGAAGAGTTAAAAAACCGGATCGGGGAATTAGAGAAAAAACTAGCTATTACTGCTTAATTAACATCCTCCCGCCGCTAATTCGGAGTACCGAATATAGCGGGGGATGAAACGCGGATTAGATAAAAAAGCGCGATCGCCCACTCAATTTAATTCTACACTCTCCTACCAGGATCTCGGCGTATCTTCTCCAGAAACTCAGGATAATTATCCAAATCTTCAGGTGATTTTAGAGGCGGCATTGTTACCCAATTTCCCTCTTTTTCTGCTTTGTCTACGTAAGCGTAGAAAGCTTCATTATCATCTGGATGAGCAATTACGTAAGTTCTTAATTCTTTGCGAGTCATTTCCTGAAAATTTGGTTTCATGTTTCGTATCTCCATTCACCATCTTGGTCGATCGATATTTCGTGTTCTTCACCCGCTAGGATAAACACTTTGCCTGTGCGTTCATCCAAACGTACCAGAAAAATAGGCATATACATCTTTGTCAGTCTGCAACAAAGAGTAAAGCATTGAAAAGCCTGCGCTACTGTAGGAATAGTGGATGCCCCTATAAACTCTCCCTTATCTAGTTTACACAAAAAATAGCGATCGCTCTTCACCTTGTGTCTCATGCTGACTCTATCTTTGCTTACCATATTGCCAATTTTCACCACCCGGTAACTGAGCTAAATGCTGTTTAATAACCGATGGTAAAGTTTTTGCTGAAGGATCGTAAGTCAGATCCAGAAACTTTTGTGCAATCATCATTATCTGGTTTTTATCTACTATCTCTAGTAGTTCAAATGGCGTATATATTCCATCACTTACTTCCACGCTAGCAGCATCAATTGCCGCCTCAAACTCATCTTCAAGCATTTCCTCCCATTCATCTATCTTAAGGTAGTAAGATGTTTTATTATCTTGTAAATTTAGCTTTTTAATCTGACGAATAGAATCGGAGATAGAATTTGCCCACGAATTGGTTAATCGTTGCTCAATTTCGTTCTTAATTAAATGCACCAGCAACCTAAGTAAAAAGGATTGGATGTTACGCAGTATGGCTTGTCTGCTCATTCCTTCTAATTCATCTACAATTATCAAAGCATCTGCGTAGCGTCCTTCCAGGATGCTTGCTCTTAAATTTGTGAGTTCCTGAGTCGTCATAACCCATCACCTTAAACTAACTACCACTTAATCGATTAACAAAATCCGCGTGTTCTGTTGTAGCCAAACCGGATTGCACTACACCTAAAACTTGAGCTAAATCTCCATCAAGCAAAGCCGATACAGCCAGATCCAAACCGGGAAACATTTCGCTACGAACTACACCATTCGCATCGGGTTCAAGTTGCACATACTCGCCTTCCCTCAACCTAAACCAATTTAATTGTTTGTCGTTAACTTTCCAGACTAAATATTCCTGCACTCCGTTACGACGATAAACCCTTAATTTGTCATACAAATCGTAAGAAGCGGTACTAGCTGCTACTTCTACAATTAATTCAGGTGCGCCTTCAATATAATCATCATCGCCGATCCTAGATTGACCGCCTACACTTGGATCTAATCGCAGTAGTGCATCTGGTTGCGGTTCGTTGTCCAAATCAAGACGAACTGTGGCATTGTCACATAACATCACCCCAGGTGTTGCGGCAGAGTAGACAAATAGCCAGCCTATAATATGACCGTGGGGTTCACCGTGACTTGTAGCACGCACTGGTGATGCCATATAGACCACTCCTTCAATTAATTCAGCTTTTTTAATATCCGGCATTGCTTCATAACGCCTCTCGAACTCATGCCGCGTTAGTCTGTCGCCATTCTCTAGGGGTGGTATGGTAGCTTTACCCGCCTGTTGCTGTGCAGAAGCGGATAGGGATGTTTGTAAGACCATAAGATATTACCGTGTAAGAGAAATCAGCTCTTATCTTTAGGATAGCGATATGCCTGGGGCTGTAAAAAGTCTTGTGGGATAGGCATCTTGCCTGTCTCGAAACGGAATAGTGTTCGGAATGGCACAATTTCCAGCCCCAAAAAGGTAATATGAGGGTTTGACAAACTCCTAATCAGCGACCGATGGCAGAAACATTATTTTTCAACGCACTGCGGGAAGCCATTGATGAAGAAATGGCACGCGACGAGTCCGTATTTGTCCTTGGTGAAGACGTAGGTCACTATGGCGGTTCCTACAAAGTGACCAAAGACTTGTGCAAAAAATATGGAGATTTGCGCGTACTTGACACGCCGATCGCAGAAAATAGCTTTACCGGCATGGCAGTAGGAGCCGCAATGACGGGATTGCGGCCTATCATCGAAGGGATGAACATGGGCTTTTTGCTGCTCGCGTTCAACCAAATCTCCAACAACGCCGGGATGCTGCGCTATACTTCCGGCGGTAACTTCAAAATTCCGATGGTGATTAGAGGCCCCGGCGGCGTCGGCAGACAGCTGGGTGCAGAACACTCCCAGCGACTGGAAGCTTACTTCCAAGCAGTTCCAGGTCTGAAAATTGTCGCTTGTTCCACACCGTACAATGCCAAAGGACTGCTCAAATCTGCCATCCGCGACGATAACCCAGTTTTATTCTTTGAGCACGTCTTGCTCTATAACTTAAAAGAAAACTTGCCAGAGAAAGAATATCTGCTACCGCTGGATAAAGCAGAAGTGGTGCGCCAAGGTAAAGATGTGACAATCTTGACTTATTCGCGGATGCGCCATCACGTCATGCAGGCAGTTAAGGGATTGGAAAAACAAGGTTTCGATCCAGAAGCGATCGACCTGATTTCCCTCAAACCCTTAGACTTCGATACGATCGGTGCTTCCATTCGGAAAACCCACCGGGTGATAATTGTGGAAGAGTGTATGAAAACTGGCGGGATTGGAGCGGAATTAGTTGCTTCGATTAACGATCGCCTGTTTGACGAACTCGATGCACCCGTACTGCGCCTATCTTCCCAGGATATCCCCACGCCTTACAACGGTAAACTGGAAAGCTTGACGATCGTGCAACCGGAGCAAATCGTGGAAGCCGTGCAAAAGATGGTTGCCCTACGGGTGTAGCTCTATCTGATAAACCCGCTCAAAAAGGATTATCATAGCATTTGTCACAAATAAAGGCCAAAAGAAAGAAATTAATTTTTCCTCTTTTGACTTTTGAATGAGTGCCTTTTGCCTTTTTACGGCGGGTTGCAGTATGCAAAAACAGCGTTCCTTATTGGCTTTGATCTTAGTCCTGGTAATTGCTGCCATCACAGTAATTGCTTTGGTGCCAATCCGGTTGGGATTGGATCTCCAAGGTGGGGCACAACTGACGATTCAGGTGAAACCGTCAGCGGAAGTCAAGGTAATTACCCCTGAAGTTTTGGAAGCGGTTAGGAGAGTAATCGATAATCGCATTAACGGTCTGGGAGTTTCCGAATCTTTGGTGCAAACTGTGGGGCAGGATCAGATCGTGGTGCAGTTACCGGGGGTGAGTGACCCGGAACAGGCGGAAAGAGTGCTGGGTGGAACAGCTCAGCTGGATTTTCGCGAACAAAAGCCCGGTACGGAAGCGCAGCTGTTTGCCGAACAACAGGTAAGACGGCAATTGTTGGCCGATCGGGATAAGTTTAAAAAAGCTGGGGATAAAGCTGCCCTCGAACAAGTTCAGGCGAAAATAAACCGCAGCAACGAAGCGATCCAAGGTTTGTACCAACGCACAAACCCCCCACTGACAGGCAAAAACCTCAAAGATGCCTTCGCTACGACCGATCAAGGTGGCAATAATTGGGCAGTAGCGCTGCGCTTTGATGGTGTAGGGGGCGAGATGTTCGCGAATCTGACTAAAAACATTGCCGGTACTGGACGCACCCTGGGCATTTTTCTAGATAACGAACCGATCAGCGCTGCTACCGTTGATGTTCAGTATGCTCAAACTGGTATCTCGGGCGGAAGTGCTGAGATTAGCGGTAACTTTACGGTACAAGAAGCGCAGGACTTGGGGATTCAGCTCAAAGGTGGGGCCCTGCCTGTTCCAGTGGAAATAGTAGAAAACCGCACGGTGGGTGCCACTTTGGGGCGAGACAGCATCCAACGCAGTATCTACGCAGGTGCGGGTGGTTTGACTTTCGTCTTAATATTTATGGTGGTTTACTATCGACTACCCGGTTTAATTGCAGATGTGGCTTTGATCATTTACAGCTTGCTGACGCTAGCCTGCTTCGTTTTGCTCAACGTTACTTTGACGCTGCCTGGAATTGCGGGTTTTATCCTCAGTATCGGCATGGCGGTTGATGCCAATGTGCTGATTTTTGAGCGGACGCGGGAAGAATTGCGTGCGGGTAAGAGTTTATATCGTTCAGTTGAGTCGGGATTTTACCGCGCTTTTTCGAGTATTTTGGATAGTAACGTGACGACGTGGATTGCTTGTGCAGCTTTGTTTTGGTTGGGTACTGGTTTGGTAAAGGGGTTTGCTTTGACGCTGGCACTCGGTGTGGCGGTGAGTATGTTTACGGCGATTACTTGTAGCCGGACGCTGTTGATGGTTGCGATCGCTATTCCCGAACTACGCAAACCGGAGTTATTTGCCCCCAAAAAAGTTGAGGTAAAGTCATGAAATTACAAGTAAACAAGCAGCGATCGCTTTGGTGGATGAGTTCTGCCGCTATCCTGATCGGCGGTCTCGTTGCGATGCTGATTTCTTGGTCGCAAATTGGCGTCCCCCTGCGTCCCGGTCTGGATTTTGTCGGTGGCACGCGGCTGCAATTTGAATTGGATTGTACAGTACCCAATAATTGCGATCGACCGATCGACCTTACCGCAGTCAGCGAAGTCATAGACGCTCAAGGTTTAGCTAATACCAGTGTCCAATTAGTCGGTAAGCAAGGTCTTTCTATTCGTACAAAAGACCTCAAACCGCAGGAACGCACTCAGTTGCAAACTGCCATCAGTCAAAAAATCGGCACTTTCGATCCCAAGAAGATTCAAATTGATACGGTTGGCCCTACGATCGGGAAGCAACTGCTCAATTCTGGCTTATTGGCTTTGCTGATTTCCTTTGCCGGTATTGTGGTCTACCTCAGTTTTAGGTTTCAGTTAGACTACGCCGTTTTTGCGATCGTGGCTTTGTTCCACGATATTTGGCTTACCATTGGTATTTTCGCTATCTTGGGCTTGGTGATGGGACTGGAAGTCGATAGCTTGTTCATTGTTGCCCTTCTGACGATTATCGGCTTCTCGGTTAACGATACTGTGGTGATCTACGATCGCATTCGGGAAATTATCAGTAAAGATGGCAATCGTTTAATCGCCGATATTGTTGATGATGCGGTCAATCAAACTTTAACGCGATCGATCAACACCACATTCACTGTATTGCTGACATTGCTTTCTATCTTCGTATTTGGCGGAGAAACCCTGAAATACTTTGCCCTAGCCCTAATTATTGGCTTTACCACAGGTGCTTATTCCAGTATTTTCATCGCTAGTACTTTGTTAGCTTGGTGGAGGGAACGCACAGGTCGCGCTATTCCCGTTCCCGCACAAGGCCCACAGGAGATTGATGACTCTGGTAGTCCTGACGATATTAGAAGCGTTTGAATGTTAGAAAGATAGAAGGTTTCAACTGCCAATTCTTTGCGAATACAGTCCTTATGGATAAACTGGAAGAAAATTCCGACCAACCTACTGAAATAGCAGCTAGCCAACTTGACCCAAAGTTCCAACAGGAAGTACAAAAATTATACAATCTCACAGTCTGGGGTAGGTGGTTGTTTGTTGTACTGCTTTGGCTGATTGTTGGTTCCTTAAGTCTGTGGGGATTGCGTTCGGAAATTTCTTTATTGCAGCAAAATTTTACTTGGGTAGCTGTTAAGTACGGTCTTGTTTATAATCGGCTACCAGCACTGGGACTCGCTTTATGTATCGGTATGACTGCTTCTGTTCTGGTCTGGCAAAGTCGTAATATTTTAATAGGAATGCCACAAGAAGAACAGAGCCGTCTGGAAAAACAAGTAAACCGAATTCGCCAACAGGGTGCGAGTCATCCTCTGTGGAAATGGATTTGTCAGCCACAATTAAAAAATAATTCCACTCACTAACGTGGGACAGACCACGATCGCACTGTGCCTAATGTAACTGGCATAATGTTGGCAACATCGATCGTGAATCGATACACCTTTTTGGATCGTTTGCTATCTTCCGAATCGAAAAACTTCAGCTTTATATCCCAGCAGTTGCTATTTAGGCGACAGAAGGGACTTTTCTCAACTTCAATGCTATCTAGTCCCATTCCACTCGCCAGCGCTTCAGAGAAAGTAGTAGCAGCTTGAAAGGCGTTAGTGGCGGCGAAGTTAAGAGCGCGATCGCGATCCAATTGTCCCAAGTTTTTCAAGTCATAATAAATACGATGCAGAAAACTCTTGAGAGAACGTCGCATACTCACAATATCCGGTTCGGTAGCTTCGGGACTGATGGTGTTCACTACTGCATCGACGAGGGCGTTGACTTGCCAACCATACATTCCTCGTATATTTGGTAGGGCGAGGACAGGGACAATTTGACCAGAAAAGAGTTCGACTGTGCGATCGGTCAGAGTACCGGGAATGCTGACTCGCTCAATGCGATCGTCGCTAGATGCAGACTGAATTTGTCCAGCCAGCAGCATTTGAAAGACAGCATAGATTTCGTTAGCAAATGCCTTTTGCGGTTCTAGCGCGTAAATGGGGGTGAGTTCCTGATTCAACGTCCAGATTAGAGATTTACCCTCCGCAGGGTTTAACTCCAGATGATTAACCATCTGACTAGCATCGTAGGGATTGGCGGGAACTAATACGCCATTAACGTTAATCGCAGGCATCAATTGTTTAAAGGTGTCGCGGCGGGCTTCAGAGCCGAAATCGTAGCCAATGGTACCGAGGGCGTAAACTTTTTTGGAGACAGCGCTAGGGGTTATGTTAGAGGGGTTTGTTCTTCCATCAGAGGAGGCGATCGCAGATGGGCTGGCCCCCGTGCCTGCCCCTGAATCAGAGGCAATCTCTACAAATGTTGTTGAAGCCGTGACAAGTTCAGTAGCAGGAAAACTCTGAACCTCACTAATAGGCTGATAAACTGTTATTACCGCAGGTTCAGAACTCTCTAGTACAGAATTGCTATTAGTTGGAACTATGGATTGTAGACTTACTTCACTATTCCCTATTCCTTCAGCAGCAGATGGTTGAATGCTGGATAAAGTCTTCCCAGTCAACAATTGATAAGCACCAGGAATATTCAATTTACCAACTAAACAGCGTTCCGGTTCTGTAACTTCTTGAGGATCGCAGGGAATCGCACTATTAAGAAAAGCCATCCGCACAGCTTCGGCATTTGGTTGTTCCCCCCGTTGCAATTGTAGACTCATCATCAAAGCAGAAAGACCAGTCATCAGTGGAGCCGACAAACTGGTGCCTTCTTGCCGAGTAGGTTCATCGGTGCCCGGTAGTGCCGCTGGGATGTTTTCGCCCGGTGCCAAAATGCCCTGTTGCTGATATTGTCCACCCCAGTTACTATAGTTGGCAGGTTGTCCATCGTCTTTCATCATTCCCACTGCCAAAACATTCGGCAAAATCGCTGGAGCGCAAAACCATTCGCCTTTGTTGTTGCCACTGGGAGCCACAATTAGAATGTTATTGTCCTGACATTGCTTCACTGCTTTCTGAATCATTTCGTGAGCAAAACCACTTTGATTAGGATGACAGGCAGCACAATGAATAATATTTACTCCCAATTTCAATGCCAGGTTAAAGGCATGAGCCATATTCAGGGGAGATAGTGATTCATCGCTACTTGCGGTTTCAAATAGGGGAATATTAATGGCGGTGCAGTAGGGGGCCACGCCTTCAACGGGAGAACCGGGTTGCCCAAACATTGTGCCAAAAATACCAGTCGCATGAAAGATACCTCCTAGACGTTCTTTCACTGGTTTAGGAATGGTGTCTTCTAAGGCTTGAATCTCTGCCTCTAATGCTTCAATTGCGGAGTCATAGTCAATATTTGAGGGTATTTCTAGTTTCAGTGGTTTTTGCTGCGGTTCGGATTCTCTTACCAATAACTTCGAGTTACTTAACTGGCGATATTGCGATCGCGATGGTGCATCTGTATATTCCAGCGAGGCATTAAAAATGGTTGTCGTGACACCCAGTAATTTTCCTGAATCTGATGGTGTAATCTGAGCAACTGATGCCGCGATTAACTCACTATTATCATTGGATAGTGATGGCTTTGGTGTCTCTGCTTTGCTGTTTTCCTGGGCTTTCTTAGCTTTCTTGAGAGCTTTCTTTTTATCGCCTAATGATCTAATTTTGACTTCCTGTTGGATATAAAAAGGATCGATTGGCTCTAAATCTTGCTGCCAAAAAGGTTTAACTCTACTTAATTTTGCACCGCGAAAGCAAGCGCGATCGAAATCGGCAGGGCCGTCCAAAACGGCAATTTTAATGCGGGAGTCGCCGAGTGTAAGAGCTTGGAGTTCAGCAAAGCCAGGAATGGTAATTAAGTCAGGCATAGAAGTTTAGAGATTTAATAAATTATTGAAGATGAACAAGACTTTTTATTGTTTCAGAGAACCTAACATAAATTCTCCAACTGACGACTCTTCATGTTCGTTAAGGTTGGCAGCTTTGCCGAACAGTTCGGAGTTACCGCCGCCGATCGCAGTGGGGGCTAATTTCATGGCAGTTGCAACGAGATAAAATGTTTGATACAAAACACCAATATGTTTCAAAATTAAACCGTAACCGATGCCATGATATTTCCAAAATAGCCGCCCAAATCTGGCAGTCACAATTAAAAGAACTTGGGGGATATCCTGTTGTCCAGTTGATTTCCAGGCATCATAGAGTAAAGCTTCCACATCGGGATTTTGTTCGGTAAGCTGGTGTAATCTGTGGGCGAGGGGTTGATAGTGGTATAATCCTGCATCCAATCCCTGACAGCGATTAATTACTGCATAAATTTCCAGTTCATATAATGCACCGCCGCAGGGATAAGGACGTTTTGTGCATTCTCCAATGTTCATCAGATCATCTTCAGGGGTGTAAACCTCTTTGACTCGCGCACAGCGATACAGAAATTCTCCTAACTGAGATAATGTAATGGGTTGGTCGCCGTATTCCCGAATTGATTGTCTGGATTCGATCGCCTGGGTGAGTGAAATATCGGTTTTGGCTAAGGCTTCTAGGTTAGGTTTGTCTAAGGAAATTACCTGCTGGCTCATGGGCGGTTTCAAAACTGCCGATCGCTCGCTATCCTCAAATTGAGGAATTTCCGTTTTAGGTGGCTCGTCTAATCGCTGTAAACGAGTTTGGCGGTGAAACAGCAGGTTATGAAATTGCCATTCGGCTAAGGCTTTACTTTCGGGTTCTAGCTGGATCATTTTGGTTGCTATGAGCAACTGTATAAACGCTCTTGCTATCTCTACATCAATCAGCCCATCGGCTAAAGTTTCTAATGTGAATGAGGCATCAACTTGAGCCAGTTTGCCAATTAAGGCTGTCGCCCGCCAATCTAGCAGAATAATTTTGGCTTTGGATAAGGGAGATTCTAAAACAAACTGTTGTTTTTCTTGTCGCAGAAAGGCAAACCGAGACAGCATCAACGGTTCGGCTTCGCTCACCAACCAAGGCTGTTGCCAACCAAAAACAGGAACAACAAATTGATAATTTTCTGCGATCGCGATCGCAGTTGCCAACGGTAAAACAGAATGACAAATCCAGCCAAGGCTAATTAGCTTTTGTAATTCAGACTCAAATTCTAAGCCATCTTCAACTCCATCGATTTCCACTACTAACGTTGTAAGTTGTGCAAGCGTGTAAGCTGAATGCTTCAGGTGTTCTAATGCTGATCGCAATCCCGGTTTAGGGTGTAACGTCAGGCGATGTTGAGCCGATTGCAGTATCAGTCGCTCGCCTTCAACAGTGAGGGCGATATCGGGGCGGAAAGAAAGGGTGAATAAATCGGACATTTTATTAAAATACCATTGGCATCGGGTTCATTTGGTCTTCAGTCAAGGGCATAGGAAGCCATCCTAGTTTTATAGGCACATCATACAGCCGTCCCGCCCCAAATCTTGACCAGAAGTGGCGCAAACCAGGTACGATCGCTTTGACCACTGGTAAACCAATATCGGGGCGGGTTTGGTTCAGCACCAGCATTTCTAGTCCTGCACTTCTGGCGACTTCCACGCAGGTTAAGACATCTTGCTCGATATCATCACTCCACTGCTGCGGGTAATCTGCGTACAGTTTCGCTGGTTGCTGAGTGCTAGGTGCGAGATAAGGCTGATTGGCTAAGGTTGCCTGGGTAAACCAATAATACAAGGCGGAGTCTGAAGCTTTTGAATAATCCTGTTGGTCTACAGCAAATCCAATTTGATTAACTTCGGTGACAGCTCGCAAAATCGCAATTTTCGGGTCGAAATGCGCTCCGTATCCGGTGATGATGCGTTCATCACCGCCGCCAATATAGCGAGAAACGGCGGCAAAAGCGGGAATATTCAGGTCTGTGGTTAAATCGAGTACCCACAGTTCGCGTTGCTGGCTGCGATACCAATTCTGCAAATCTAATAAGTAAGGTTCGTTGAAACTGGCGAAGTCTACACTGGGACGAGAGAGGCGGTTGTACCACCAGATGGCGACGCTATCCCGCTCTACCAGTTCCAAAAATCCCTGTAAAATGGCATCTTCTAGGGTTCCTCCGGCAGCGTTACCGTTGGAATCAGCAGAACAGAAGCGATGCTCTTTGGGGAGTTTGTAATCGTAGTAACAAAAGGCGGTGGGGAGGTATTTGTGCCGTTGCTCAGTTAATGACCATACGGGTGTCCAATCAATAGCCTGCTGTGCGTCAAAGGGTTTGGGAATCCAATCGTGATCGACGATCGCCTTTTTATTCAATTCCTCCCGGTTTTGATATTGAGTCTCACTAAATAGCAAACACTCTTGCGGATGAATGGCTGAATTGTCCAAATCGGCAATCTTAGCATTGATTTTCGGTTCATCGCCTTGATAGATGCCAGAATAGCGTTCGACCGCTTCACAAAATCCGCTGGCTTGAGATTGGCGATCGCTTTTCCCTTTACCGCCGCTTTTATGTCCTAATGATTTTCGCAGCTTACTGAGGCTGGTAGAAGTACCGAAAGCATGGGTGGCGCTGTAGGTATGCACGAAGGGATTGTTGGGGTCAGAAACCCGTACTAGGGCGCTGACGACTCCGGTAATCGGGCTAATCAAATGCTCGTAGCGTTGCAGAATTTGCTCTGGTGTAAAAGCGCGATGTCCGCCATCTTGAGTAAATAGCTTTTTGCGACTGGTGAGGGCGATCGCTTGATTAACTTGTTGACTAATTAAATCGGGATTGCCACAAGCGGGACATTGGGGACGTTGAGAAACTGTGTGGGTTTTTAGGGTGAAATTCGTCTGATCGAGAGTGATGATTTTTCCGGCTAATGTCTGAATTTTTGATTCGGGAATTATCTGTTTCACCAACCATTTAGCAATTTCGGTGGTGGTTAATGCGATCGCAGTTTGCACTGTCGAAGGTAATCCCGCAAAAGCTGTGGGTAAACATCCTTTTTCCTGTGCTTTCTTCTGCCGCAAAACGGATGTTTCTACTTCTCGATTGCCGTTAAGCCGCTGGGCGAGACATTGCCAGCAACCCGTTTCTCCGGGATGAAAAATGGAACCAAACCAGAGCATACCGCCCATCGGTTTAATTAATAGCCAAGGTTGCTGATTTTGTAGTGCAGTTTGATTAATTTGACTCAATTCTGGCTGGAGATAGTCATCTGTTAGCACTACCAGTAGGGAAGTTCCGTCTGGTTTGGGCGCGTCTTTTTGCCACTCTTTTACTGCTAACCCGATCGCCTCTAAAGATTCAACTAAAGGTTGTGGATCGATACCTCCGATCGCAGTCACGAACACTTTAGTATCTGATAGGCGATCGCTCACTGCTTGCGGGTCTACACCAAGCAGGCTCCAAAATGCGGCAGCTTCGCGGGTGAGACTGTGGGCGGCATCAGTGAGGTAGCCTTTTTCGTAGAGGCGATCGAGGACATAATCTAGGTGTTCGGGGAGAACTTGCCCATCAAGTTTTTGGATAATTTCTTCTCGCGTATGCTCACCATTGAGCAGAGGAAGAATTTGGCAATAGAGGCCACCCGTCAGCGCGTAGGTGGCATATTCGCTGAGTAAATAGACATTTTTTGGTTCGACGATTTCGACGCGAAAATGAGGTTTGATTTGGGGAATTTTCATCGCTTGATTTTTGATGTTTAACTCTGTTGAAAACCTAGATTATATTGAAGACTTATGCCCAGAAAAAAGCGCGATTTTCAGGCTGGATATAGTTACCATATCACAACTCGATGTAACAACCGAGAATTTAAACTGCAACGGTGGGAATGCCGAGAAGTGTTTCTCTATGCCATCAAGCAGGCTCTTGACAAATACAAGTTTAAGCTATATGGGCTTTGCATTATGTCAAACCACATTCATTATTTGATTGAACCAACTCAAACCGATGATTTGCCCAAAATCATGCACTTTCTCAACTGGTATACCGCAATGTGCTTTAACCGGATGCTGAATCGCACGGGACACTTTTGGGAGAGGCGATATTTTTGTGATGGCTTTCCGGCTGGGGATCGAGAGCGGGCGCTCAATACCTTACGCTACATTCACGGGAACCCCAAAGCTGCGAAAATTCGTTCGGGCTTCTTCTATGAGTTCAGCAACTATGGCAGCTATGACCAGCTAACAAATGATGGCTTAACCCAGTGGCATCCAGCATTCTTAACCCTTGGCAACAACTTGGAGGACTGCGCCCGGAAATACCGAGGATTTTGCAAGCGGTACAACCCGAAAAGTAAGCCAGCTAGAAAATGTAATTGGGGAAATAAACTCCTAGCTGGCTTAGACCTCAAGAGAACCACAAGAAGCGGGAAAGATGGAAAGACTGAAAAGAATCGAACCAACAAGTCAGTCAATTCAAGCCCACCTTCATCTCCACCCGCTCCCTCATCTCCTCCGACTGGCAGGGGCAGGTGCCAGGTATCCCAAACCCCCGATGTGACGGCAATTGCGACTCAATTCATCCGGGCGAATCAGGCTCCTAGACGGGAAGAAAGGCAGCTTTAAGGGGAAATTGATTCCGGGGTAGCCCAGGAACTTACTCCGCGTCGTCTCCGTCATAAGAACACATCCCACACCCACACATCCCACTCCCCAAGGACGCTAGTACAGATGCACTATTAGAGGCATCCTCACCCAGTTGGGACAGTGCTTCTTCCGACAGTTCAGCCAGTTCGCTTGGCAGTTGTCCAGTGGTAATGCGGTTGACGGGTTGTGCCGCTATTGGCATCAAGTTTTGGTGATCCATGAGAGTTTTTCTCCATTTTTGAGTTGGTGTGTTTGTCCCGTTATCGAGCCATTGCTCAGTCGGTGGGTCTAACCGATGTTTCAATTATTTTATATCATCCCTACTCTTTCAAATCAAGCGGTAAATTCAATCTTAACAATTCAATCAATTAAATCGACATATATGGAAGTTGGAAGAAGTGCGATCTGTGTATTGAGAAGTGCGATTATTTAAAAGAGCGATCTGTTTAGTGGGAAGAGCGATCTGTGTAATGAGAAGTGCGATCGCTTATTTGTGTAGTCAGAGGTGCGATCGCTTTGTGCGAGAAAATAGACTAGGCTACTTGAAGAGTTTGTGGATCTGGTAGCGATTTTCCTGTCTGCTCGTAGCCATAAACCAAATCTTCTAGAACTTCTCTGGCATTCTCTAAGGCTGATTCATAGGTTTCACCGTGAGTACGAGCGTATTGACCCCACTCCGGCAAACTGGCAATATATGCTTGGTCAACTTCAGACCACTGAATCAAAATGCTATATTTCATCATTCTTCTCCTTGCTGTAATTGCTCCAGTTCTGCTAGTGCTTCCATAACATCTTTTTCTTGATACAGTTTAGCATCTTTACCATCTTTGCCAGAGATTACGATAGGTTTTGACAGGAGGGGATGAACCCAGTAAGAATGACTGCCCTTTCCACGTTTAGGCAGAAGTACAAATCCTGCTTTCTGCAACGTTTGTTTCAATTCTCTGACTTTTTTGGGCATCTGCTCTTTCCATGACCAGCTAACAAATGATGGTTTAACTCAATGGCATCCGGCTTTTTTGCAATTGGGCAACAGCTTGGAAGAATGCGCCCGGAAATACCGAGGATTCTGCCAGCGATACAACCCGAAAAGTAAGCCAGCCAGAAAATCTCATTGGGGAAATAAATTCCTAGCTGGCTTAGACCTCAAGAGAACCACAAGAAGCAGGGACGAGCGAAGGAGTGAAAAGAATCGAACCAACAAGTCAGTCAACTCAACTCAACCTTCATCTTCCCCTGCTTCCTCCTCTTGCTTCCTCCTCTGGGGCTGCCGCCAGGTGCCAGGTATCCGAAAGCCAGATGGTATCGGCAATTGCGACTCAATTCATCCGGGCGAACCAGGCTCCTGGAAGGGAGTCAAGGCAGATTTGAGAGGAAATTGATTCCGGGGTAGTGCAGGAACTTACTCCGCGTCGTCTCCGTCATAAGAACAAAAAATCTACGCCAAATTCAAGCGGACACAGCAGCAGAGTTAGCAGAGTCGCCATCCAGTTGCAAGGCTTCCTCAGTCAGTTCAGCCAGTTCAGCAGGCAATTGTCCGGTTGTGATGCGGTTGACGGGTTGTGCCACTTGGGGCATCAAGTTTTTGTGATCCATGAGAGTTTTTCTCCGTTTTTGTCTTTTGTGTGTTTGTCCCGTTGTCGAGCCATTGCTCAGTCGGTGGGTCTGACCGATGTTTCAATTAGATTATTTAAAAGAGCGATCTGTTTAGTGGGAAGAGCGATCTGTGTATTAAGAAGTGCGATCGCTTATTTGTGTAATGAGAAGTGCGATCGCTTTATCCTATCCCAGGAAAACCTCAAAGGAGGTAGGAGAGAAGATGGAAGGAGGGAACGGCATCGAACCAACAAAGTTGAAGTCAGTCCACCCAATCCCACCCCACCTTCATCTCCCTCTTCCTCTTCTCCTCCCCGGTGCCAGGTAGGAAAGCCAGATGGTATCAGCCGTTGCGACTCAATTCATCCGAGCTAACCAGGCTCCTAGACAGGAAGAAAGGCAGTTTTGAGAGGAAATTGATTCCGGGGGAAAGCAGGAACTTACTCCGCGTCGTCTCCGTCATAAGAACAAAACGCCGGGCCCAGCCAAGCGGCGGAACTGGCCGCTATAGAGGCACTACTTGAGGCATCCTCACCCAGTTGGGACAGGGCTTCTTCCGACAGTTCCGCCAACTCAGCAGGCAATTGTCCAGTGGTGATCCGGTTGACGGGTTGTGCCGCTATTGGCATCAAGTTTTGTTTATCCATGAGAGTTTTTGTCCTTTTGTAATTTGTGTTTGTCCCGTTGTCGAGGTTTGCTCAGTCGGTGGGTCTGACCGCTTCTGTATGAAAGAAGACTGTATTTAGGCGATCGCCTTTATGATACATTTAGGGCGATCGCTTCATCAAAAACTGGGAGGATGCCAATTTTCAGCAACCCAAATTCTGCGAGATTCCACAACATACTCGTTATTAAGTTTGAGAGCATCAACCGAAGCCCTCCCTGTTGCGGTTAAGCCAGCAATAAGTGTTCCTTCTTGTGCCCAAGCAAAGTGTTCAGCCCAATGGTTTTGACGGGGATTAAATAGAGAAACTCGCTCTCCAGTCAGGGGATCAACTGCATCCGTTTTGGCACTCTTAAACTCATTGCAGCGATAGCAAGAAGCGGCTAAGTTAGCGCGATCGCTGCTCCCACCCATTGAACGCGGAATAATATGGTCAATCACAAGCGGCATTCCGATTAAACGTTGTTGAGTTTGACAATATTCGCAACATTGGTTTGCCTCTGAAATCACTTGCTGACGAATTGACTGAGGAACTGAAGCCATGTCTTAATCGGCAGATAGCTGGTTCAAATCACGGATCGGCTGCCCTCGCCAGCGCAAAATGGCACAGGCATGAGCTTTCTTGAGCATCAATTGATCTGCTGCCAATGAAAGTTCCCGCAATTCTCGCTGTTGTTCTTCCGTCAGCAATCCTTCCTGATTACCTTCTAGAAGTGTGACATGAAGTTTTTGCTGGATAGACGGGATCTGACCTTGGGCAATTTGCCGTAAAGCTTCAATACTCAGCGTTTGCAGGGTCAATAATTCAGCCTGACTTTCAATAGGGGCGGTTTCGATCGCAGGTGGCAAGTTTCCAGCAATACTCTGAACCACCAACTCTGACAGGGGTTGGTTCGTCAACTCCGCAAGGCGAGACAAACGTTTAAAAGCAGGTTCCGGCAGGTTAATGGTCAGTTGCATAGCAATCGAGCCTGGATAACTGAATCGATCTTATCAAGAGTGGCTGGAGAAGGCTAGGGTGAAAGGCGATCGCTTGCCTGTGTATTGAGAGGTGCGATCGCTTTGGGTCGGAAAGTAGACTAGGCTACTTGAAGAGTTTGTTTAATTAGCATTCTCAATCCAGTTTGTTAAATCTGCTGCGTTCTGGAAATCAAGCAGCGCTTCTCCCAAATCTTCAATGCGATCAACGGGTAAACCGCGGACTCGTTCCTCAACATCGGGAGCGATCGACCCAAATCGACGATTCAGCAATCGCATAATGAAGGAAACAGCTTCTCGCTCAATTCCTCGCTCAATTCCTCGCTCAATTCCTCGCTCAATTCCTCGCTCAATTCCTTGCTCAATTCCTTGCTTGGTCGCATCTTGAATTCGTTCTAGGTATAATGGTGATAGTTCCATAATTAACTCCCGGTCTTCTGAATCTAAGTCTTGACGAGCATCTAAAATAGCGAACAAACTCGACAAAAGTTCGAGAATGCTATCTTTAAATAGCATTGTGTCTGGTAGGGATTTGAGTTCTGCGATCGCGCTTTTTTGAACGCTTCCTTTTCCCAACAGTCGCAGCCAGAGAGTTTCAGGGGTTCGACGAAGTTGATGGATGACAACGATTGCGGTTCGGAAGGCTGGCGGTAGACAATAAACCCCCTCCCCAAAGCTTTCCAGTTCTAAGTTAGCACCAAAACTGTCCAAAATGGGTTTAGAAAGAGTTGGCGATAAAATCCAAAGCCGAGTCCGATCGGCTGGGAGAAGTGGTTTTTCTTCTCGGTTAGCGAGTCGGTTGCACTCAGCATGAAAATCGAAAAGTTTGCCGATGCAACTGCAAATATCATCCGTATTAACAGGATTCCTAAACGGTTCAATTATAGCAGAATTTGCTGCTATTTTTCCCAAAAGTCCTAATGTTTTAATTGCGTTCTCGTTGTGATTTTGAGGCACAAATAAGACATCAATTTCTCGGACTTCAGCAGTAATATCCCGACTCGTTTTTACAAGCCCTAAAGGTGAGAGAAGTTCTTGCAAGTATTGTTTAGCAAATTGATCGTAGACGAATCGGGTCATGGCCAACATATATAGCTAGTGCCGAAGAGCGGAAGTCAAAAGTCAAAAGTCAAAAGTCAAAAATCCTTTGAGCGTAAGTCATTTAACTACTTCTGAACTGGTGGATTATTTCTGCCGCGCTGCGCTAGGGACTAGGAGCTTTCTTGCTAGGGACTAGGGGAAGAAGGATTTAGAATCCGCCAACGCTTCAGGAATTCAGAATGTCCTAACTGCCAAGAAGGTTGCTATAAGCTAACACGCATCTAATTCGGATATTTCTAATCCGGCAATCAAACCTTCAATTCCTCTCCCACTCCCCCACTCCCCCACTCTCCCACTCCCGCTAAACATACAAATTAAATGCGTAGCAGCTTAACTCCAGTCCTAAGCCCCATCCCAAGAGTGGGTGGGGTTGTTGACGATTCTTCTCCCCCTACTTTCCCAAAGCCTTACACCCAAATTCGACCGCGACGAAATGGGGGCTCTGCCTCTGTTTTTTGTTGTTTCGCCATCTCCCTAAACCAGTAGCCGTAATCTTCCAATCCAGTCGATCGCACTAGCACTTCCTGTGGGTCTAGCTTCAGCTTCAGCGGGATTTCCACTTCCTCCCAAACAGCATCACCGCTGAATGTTCCCACTGCCCGATTGCTTGTCTTATCGTTAAGGGTTGTCCCCAATTTCTCATCAAGAGACCAGCAGCGCATTAAACCGAGTTCCCGACCTGTGAGGGGATACAGCCAATTTGCCTCAATTTCTGAAAGCGATCGCGCGTATCGCCACACCCTCACTTCCAGCAGCTTGCCCTGAAAGCAGGATTCTGGCACGTCGGGATGTCCGCCCAGATAGGTATTGCCAGAGGACACAACTGCCTTAATTGCAATTTGATTGTCGTTGTGTACGCCGTTAATATAGAGCTTGGTAGCACCAGGACGACTTCCCGCCCTGACGACGGCAAGGTGATACCAGCTTTGTGGCTGGATTGCGTTGCCGGATGCGATCGCCTCTTTAGCCAGTGGTGTCTGAAACTTGAGTTTGCCGCCTTCCAAATAAAACAGCGTTTCGGCTTCAGCAAAAATCACTTGCTTGCCAGCCGCAGTAGCCGGATACACCCAGGCTTCAATTGTGAACCGCCCTTGGAGGTTTAGCGCCCCTCTACCCGCAGAAATACCCTGGTGTTTTTCATCCAGCACCAACACCATCTGCCGACCCTGCAAGGCAACAGGAGGGATAGGTTGAGCGCTCTCAGGGCTTGATGTAGGGGGAGTGCTAGATGCTACAGAGGTTTCTGGTGGGCTGGGTGCGACATTTGGCGGGGCGGTTGCCGGTTCGCTCAGTCCTAGAGATTCTTCGACTGGTATAAACTGTTTATCCGATACTGGCGAAGGGCTAGGTGCGACATTTGGTGAGGCGGTTGCAGGTTGGCTCAGTTCTCCAGATTCTTCTGCCGCGATCGGCAGGTCTGATTGCACCCAAGTCGCACCGCCAGTAATTGTACCGTGATTGGCAAAACTGGTTTTGTCATGGGCGATCGTACCCGAACCCTCATTCAACAACCAGTAACCTACCAAACCTGGTTCAGTACCTTCCAAACGGCGCAAGCGATTTGCCTGGATCTGTTCCTGTCGCGCCACATTCCAGATTCGCACATCAGCTATTTGACCTGCAAAATACTCGCCTTTGCCAATTCCCTGGTTGCCTATCATACAGGAGGCGCTACTTTTGTTCGCGGGCTGAGTTCCAGGCACCGCTTGCACCATCACCCCATTCACATAAAAATATGCTTGATTATCGGTATCAACCACGACCGCTAAATGAACCCAAGTATCGACAGACAGAGGAGCTTGAGTCATGTCGTAATCTTGCTTACCGTAAATGGTGAAACGAATTTGGTCACCATTTAAGCCAAACCCATAGGCGGAGGGTTTGGAGACAATTCGTTGTACCCCACTCAACCGCTTCGGTTTCACCCAAGCTTCGAGCGTAAAATTATTCAGCACGTCCAGGCTGCTACGATCGGAAATTTTTATACAAGTTGTGCTGCCATCAAACTCCAACAAGTATTCAGGCGTAGCTTCTTGACGTTTTTTTGATTTAGCCATAGCTGCTATACATCTCCCTCATCTGGTGAACATGAAAATTCAGGGAACTGAACTAGAAAAACGCAGAACCAGCGAAACCGCGAAAGCAACCGCAGCCCCCAGAAGTTTTGAGTTGATTGTAGCTGCGGTACTCAAAGGCTGCTGGATCGTTGAAGTTCGCCCCATGCAGTAATTTCATCCGAATATTAACCAATTGTTCTACAGTGCCGTGAACCACATCGACGGCTTCATGGGGTTGGATTAAATCGGGACGTTTGACCGGAGGAGATTGTTTGGGAAGTTTCATGGTTTGGTTCCTTTAAGTGAATTGGGGTGTGTTATGGCTGGGACGATCCAAAACGTCTCGTGAATATTCTTAATCTTATGCCGAGAAAACGTCGTCACTTTCAGGCTGGGTATGCTTACCACATCACAACTCGATGTAACAACCGAGAATTTAAGCTGCAACGGTGGGAATGCCGGGAGGTGTTTCTCTATTGCCTAAAACAAGGCTTAGACTTCAAGGGAAATACAAGAAGCGGGAAAGATGGAAGGAGTGAAAAGAATCGAACCAACAAGTCAGTGAATTCAAGCCCACCTTCATCTCTCCCTGCTCCCTCATCTCCTCCTCCTGCCAGGTGCCAGGTATCCCAAACCCCCGATGTGAGGGCAATTGCGACTCAATTCATCCGGGCTAACCAGGCTCCTAGACAGGAAAGGAGGCAGATTTGAGGGGAAAAGAAGTCTGGGGTAGCCCAGGAACTTACTCCGCGTCGTCTCCGTCATAAGAACATCCCCAATCCCCACTCTATCGTTCTGAGGCTAGTACTGATGAACTACTGGAGGCATCTTCACCCAGTTGGGACAGGGCTTCTTCCGACAGTTCAGCGAGTTCGGCAGGCAATTGTCCACTGCTGATGCGGTTGACGGGTTGTGCCACTTGGGGCATCAAGTTTTTGTGATCCATGAGAGTTTTTCTCCATTTTTGTAGTTTGTGTTTGATCCCGTTGTCGAGGCATAGCTCAGTCGGTGGGTCTGACCGCTTCTATTGGAAAGAAGACTGTTCGCGCAGCACTACCTAATACGGCGTAGACCAAGTTCTCACATCGCCCAGCGTCACCGGAATCAAGTCGCTGACATCAATCGTGAACCGGAACACCTTCTTGGCACGGCGGCTGTTTTCTGGGTCAAAGAACTTGAGCTTCACATCCCAACAATCGCTATCCAACCGACAGAAGGGGCTTTTCTCCACCGTGATGCTGTCCAGTTCCATCCCCGTTGCTACCGCTTCAGCAAACGTAGAAGCCGCCTGGAACGCATTCGTCGCCGCAAAGTTGAGCGCCCGATCTTGAGACGTAGTGCCGAGATTTCGTAAATCGTAGTAAATCCGGTTGAGGAAACTGCCCAACGTCCGCCGAATTGCGTCTTCTTGGGCATCTCCGACAGTGGTTTGCACCGTTTCAATCGCAGCAGCTACCAGTGTATTAATCTTCCAGCCATACATTCCGCGTGGGTTTTGCGGTGCCAGCAACGGCACTACTTGCCCAGAGAATAGCTTCACAGTACGCCCGGTCAATAGTCCCGGAATACTTACCCGCTCGACAAATTCTTCGCTGCTTTCTGCCTGAATTTGCCCCGCCAGCAGCTCTTGCAAAACTGCGTAGGTCTCTCGTGCAAAAGCCCCCTGTGGCTCGATCGCATAAATTGGAGTTAATTCAATGTTCAATGTCCAAATTAGCGATCGCGATTCCGAAGGAGCAGCCGCCAGGTAATCTACCATCTGCCGAGCATCATAAGGGTTTGCTGGCACGGTCACCCCACCAATACTATAAGCAGGCATCAGTTGTTTGAAGGTATCTCGCCTTGCCTCCGTCCCAAAATCGTAGCCTAATGTGCCCAAAGCATAGACAAGCTGACTGTCAGCGAGTTCGCTGGGAGCTTGACTGGCGGTGACAAAGTTTGATGCAGATTGAGTCATAGCGGGTATTTGAGAAGTTATAGAGTGAGTGGATGGCGTAGCTATCGAAGAGGCGGGAGTTGAGGGAGCAACTGAACTTGTAACCACCTGAGATTGATTAATAGGTGCAGTGGCAACAACTTCAGCAGGTTGCACAGATGCAACACTTGGGATTAGGGGTTGAGCATTCATGAAATCCTCCGCCTCACCAAGAGAGCGATGATCGGATGATTTCACCTCGCTTTGTTCTGTCCCACCGCAGCCGCAACCAGAAGCCGCAACCGTTTCCGAAGAGTCTGACACAGTTCCTCCAAATAAGTATTCAATAGCACCAGGAATATTGAGCTTGCCAGCTAAACACTGTTGTTGAGCAGAGCCATCAGCAGTTGTACAGGGCAACGCACTTTTTAAGATTGCCTCCTTCACTTTTTGGGGATCGGGCGTTTCTCCCCGCTGAATCTGCAAACTTAATAAGAGTGCTGCCACTCCCGTGATGACAGGCGCAGCAAAACTGGTACCGCTTAACCGGGTTGTTCCGCCTCCTGGCTGTGCGCCTAAAATGTCTTTACCAGGTGCGAGTATACCTTGCTGCTGGTAAGTTTCGCCCCAGTTGCTAAAAGCGAGTGGCTGACCTTTGTCGTCCATCGCCCCAACCGCTAACACAGTGGGTAAAGCTGCTGGAACGTGTAAACAAGCACAGCCATCATTGCCTGCTGCCGCCACAATTAGCACATTATTGTCCTGACAAAGCTGAACCGAGCGTTTGAGCCACCCTTCTGCTTCGCCTTCATCGGTGAGTTGCCCACCGCTAATATTGATGATGTGCGCTCCTGCATTCACCGCTTGCTCGATCGCACGAGCTAAATCGAGTTGGGATAGGTTTAGGCGATCGTCGTGAAACACAGGAACGAGCAGCCCTTTGCATTGAGGAGCAATCCCCATAACTGGGCTACCCGGTTGCCCAAAGATGACGCTAGTAACATGAGTGCCGTGAAGAGACATCCCACCATCCGGTTTCACTGTTCCAGTCACCAGCGTCGGTAGTTGAGTCAGGTCAGCGTCTTGGAAACATGGATGTTTTAAATCAACCAACCCATCAAGTACGGCAATACAAACTTGGGAATTACCGAGGGTTTGAGATGTAATAAAGGAGACTTTCGCAGTTTGCTCCAACTTCGATCGCCACTAGGTTCAGTGGGCTAGATATTACAGACTCAATTTTCTCTAATTTTTATCCAAAATAATATAAACTTTATATAAAATTTTATATATAGCAACCGCCAAGGCGCTTAAGGCATTCTGAATTCCTGAAACCCTTGATTATAAACACTTCTTTCCCTAGTCCCTAGCAAGAAAGCCCCTAGTCCCTAGCTATAGCAAGTCTAAATCATCTGTACAAGTGGTTCTTTCGGTTCAAATATGCTGTAGTAGTAGCACAGCATCATCAATAGATCTCTCCAAAAAAGAATGTAGAGACGTTTCATGAAACGTCTCTACAAGGGTTTCAGCTAACGCACCTTGAATTTTTGGAGATGTCTAATATGTGGCTCGTACCAAGATTTTAATGATGCTGTGCTACTACAAGATGTTGATCGTGAACATTAGCATAATAATTCCGAAAGACTCTTCTATTTTCTCTTGTAACATTGATTTAAACTATGGGCAAGCAAAGTTTAGGTGAAGCAAATTATCAACCTGATAGCAAATCGATCAGAAAGGGTTACGAACGATACAGTGTCGAAGGTTTTTATAATAAATTTGGCAATGAGTATAAAAATCCTCACGAGTTAATAATCCAGCAAATTATTGAAGTGGTTGTTAAAAAATGGCAGCTAGATTTGCACAAGGTGTTAGACTTGGCTTGCGGTAGTGGCGAAGTTACTTTAACACTGAAAAAGTTGGGCGCTACCGATATTGATGGTATCGATCCATATACATACAATGCTTATTTAAAACGCACTGGTCAATTAGCGGAAAGATATACATTTGAAGAGATTGCATCGGGAATTATTGGCAATAGGTATTATAGTTTAATAGTTTGCAGCTTTGCTTTGCATTTGGTGGAAGAGTCGCGGCTACCTTTTTTGGTTTATCAATTGAGTTTGATTGCCAATACAATGGTAATTATTACACCTCACAAGCGTCCTCAGCTAAAGCCAGAATGGGGATGGATTTGCGTGGACGAGATTGTAATCGATCGCGTGCGAACATGGCTGTTTTATACACCGTAAAATCGTCGGAAATCTTCATCTTTGTCGCTTAATTTCACCCATTCTACGCCTAAATTTTTGAACTTTTCCACGAGCCGATCGCACGCCGGTCTTTCTGTGGCATAATGTCCAGCATCGATCAGAATAAGATTGCGATCGCGTGCTTCTTGAAATTGGTGAAACTTACAATCAGAAGTTAGATAAGCTTGCGCCCCCGTCTTCACGACAGCCGAAATAAAACTAGCTCCCGAACCGCCCAAAACCGCTACTTTGTCAATAGTTTTTTCTAAATCTTCTGTCGGGGAAAAAATCAAATCGGGAGGAGACAACTGAGTTTGTATTTTAGTTAGTAACTCCTGCAAAGTAAGAGATGGTTCCAAATATCCAACCCGCCCATATCCCAATCCATCTTGCGTTGGCGTTAGCGGCGTAACTTGCTTTAATTGCAACAGTTGAGCTAACACATCAGCCGTACCATCATTAACCTGGTCAAAATTAGTATGGGCAGTGTAGACACCGATTTTGTGGGTATAGGCGAGTTTAACCATTTCGGCAATAGGATTCCCAGTGCGTAGCGATTTCAGCGGACTAAAAATTAGCGGATGATGGGCAAAAATCAAATTAACTGCAATACCATTATCCCGCAGTAAAATGGCTTCCTGCATCACCGCCAAAGTCGGCGTCAAACAAATTAACACCCGCGCTGGTTCATCCAACACACCGGGCTCAATTTGCCAGCCACAATTATCCCAGTTTTCTTGCCAAGCTGGAGGAGCCCAATTTTCAAACCAAGTAATTATCTCGGTAATTTTCATAATTTTTGGGAACCTGAAGGACATTGAACTAAACTTTTTTCGTCCTTGGGCGGTGCTGGCATTGCCGGGGGTCTACTGGTGGAGAGATTGCTTTCACAAATAGCTGTAACAGTAGTAACATCTGCACCCTTTTTAATAGCAAACACGGCACCAGTATAACTCTTCAAACCAGTGATTTTCGATTGAGCCGTTACCATTACGCTCTTACTCTTATCCGGCTGAGGTACAATCTTGTATATATAATTCATTGTTTCTGGTTGGATTCCCAAATCTAATTCCGGCAATGAATTAGTGAAAGTAGGTTTTTCGATTCTGTAAGCTTGCTGGGCTTTGAGCATAGAACTGACATATTGTTTGGCTTCCGCTTGCCGACCTTTATTGGCTTGGTTGAGGAAAGTCGGCAAGGCAATGGCAGCAATAATCGTTAAAACAAATAGACCCAAACAGCCGCAACCTGTACCAGCCGCAATCCAAATCCAAACGTTTGATGAACGATTAGGTTGCGGGGTTTGTGAGAAATCGTTATCATTTGACGATCGTGTCATGAAAGCATCCTCAAAAACCAATATTATAGTATCTTGTGCGATCCTATTTAACTTAGCGCTAATTTTTGCTGAGTAGATGGTTCTGGCTTCGACTGCAACTTGGCTGGCTGGCGATCGCACTGATAAATCGGAATTTCGATCGAGAACTCCGCCCCCTTACCGGGTTCGGATATACAAGTCAATTTACCACCGTGCTTTTCAACCACAATTTGGTAGGAAATCGACAAGCCAAGGCCCATCCCCCGACCAACCGATTTCGTGGTAAAAAATGGGTCAAATAGCTTACTGCGGACTTCTTCGGTCATGCCGGGGCCATTGTCAGCAATACGGATGACAACAAATTGGTTCATTGGCGATCGTTCACTGTTAATTGTTGATTGGGAAGCTCGATCCCCCATGCCCGTCCCATGCCTAACTTCGGTGCTGATAGCGATCGCACGAGCATCTTGATGGGTTTCCAAAACATCAATTGCATTAGTCAGCAGATTCATAAATACTTGATTAAGCAGTCCGGGATAGCATTCAACCAGCGGCAGATCCCCATAAGCTTGAATCACCTGAATTCCCGGATACCCATTTGTTGTCTTCAAGCGGTTTTGCAGCAAACTCACGGTACTATCGATACCTTCGTGAATATTGACAAACTTCATCTCGGATTCATCGTGACGCGCAAAATTCCGCAAAGATAAAACAATCTGCTCAATGCGCTTAGCTCCCAGCTTCATCGAAGACAGCAGTTTGGCAATATCTCCTATGAGAAAATCCAAGTCTATAGCCTCAACTGCTTCCTCAATTTCTGGCGTACTTTGCGGATAGTTTTGCTGGTAAAGCCGTAACAAGTGCAGCAAGTCTTGCACATAGCGACTCGCATGATCGAGATTGCAGTAAATGAAACTGACAGGATTGTTAATTTCGTGGGCAATACCGGCTACCAATTGCCCCAAGCTAGACATTTTTTCACGTTGAATTAATTGAGCTTGGGTGCTATGAAGTTCGTGCAAAGCCTCCTCTAGCTGCTTTGTTTGGTCTTTCAATCGCGACTTTGATTGTCGCAATGCCATCTCGGTACGGTTGCGAACGCCGATTTCCTCTATCAGAAGGGCATTAGACTCAGTTAGCTCAGCGGTTCGTTCTTGCACCCGTTTTTCTAACTCGTCATGCGCCTTTTGCAATGCTTCTTGTGCCAGCTTGCGATCGGTGATGTCTCGCGTCACCTTCGTGAAACCGCGTAGCTGTCCGTTTTTGTCTCGCAAAGCTGTGACGATCGCATTAACCCAAAATCTCGACCCGTCCTTACGCAGGCGTAAACCCTCATCTTCAAATCTACCTTCAGTTGCCGCCACTCTTAGTTCTTCTTCTGGCTTACCCCGTTGTACTTCTTCGCTGGGGTAAAAGCAAGAGAAATGCTTCCCGATAATTTCGTCTGCCCGATACTGTTTCAGCCGTTGGGCTCCTGGATTCCAGCTGATTACGTGCCCGTCGGGGTCTAGCATATAAATGGCATAATCCTTTACACTTTCAACTAACAAGCGGTAGCGCTCTTCGCTTTCTTGCAAAGCTTCCTTTTCCTGTTTGCTTGCCGTGATGTCGCGAGCAACAACATAAATTAATTGCTCCTCCTGGGATAGAGTGGCGTTCCACAATAGCCATTTGTAGGCACCGTTTTTGCAGAGAAAGCGATTATCAAAAGAAATAGGATTTCCTATATTGCCAAGTTTCTCTAATTGTGCAAAAGTGAATTCGCGGTCTTGGGGATGAACAAATTCGAGTAAAGGTCGGGAAATAAATTCTTGCGTTGTGAAAGAAAGAGTTTTTTCGCACATTGGGTTTAGTTGCTTAATATAGCCGTCCAAACCCAAAATAAACAACATATCCACCGAGAGATTGAAAAAAATTTCAATCCCACTGTAAGGTGAGCTTTGCTCTATTTTTTCGGCGGGGGTTTCGATAATGAGAGTTCCTTTAGCTTCCTGGGCCATTTTTTACCTACCTGGTTTGCTTGAATCCACTTTTTCAGGTTTTTCTAGAATCCGAGAAAAACCGAAAGAGTGTTTTAACAGGATTTACGTATTTCAATGGTGGATCGATGGCAGAAAAGCTTCTCTCCTGCAACCTTACACCCCTGCACCCCTGCCTCAATGCGTAAGTCCTCTCAAAAAAAGTTGTATCTTTATAGCTAGTTTATACTTTATTTATTTTAATATTTATTTTTTTATTTAGCAATATTTATTAATAAAAGTTATAGCACTGATGATGTTTTAGCTTATATATTGTCGATCTACATACTGTTTTTGCAGGCAACGGCTTTTTAGGAGGACGAGCATTAGTATTATAGCAAAGTTCTGAGTGCAACGGAAGCCGTGCTGAATGGAAACATAGTCCCGGCCTTGCTTTGAGCATTCAAGATAATTGTAATATATTTAACCGTAGTTATGGATAAATTTGCGTAAAAACACTTAGGACAAAACCAGGCTCAGCGCTTACGCAACGCTTCTCAAAGAAACCCGGTTTCTGTTAGGATTGGGGTTGGTTTGCGGCGCTATATGCCAATCTAATTCCATCGGGTGCTTTCCTTACAGCACTGACAGGGCGAAACAGACAAATTCCAAGAAGGTGAAATTATTGGAAAATCCGGCGCTTCTAGGCTTCTTCTGCTCTTTTAGAACGCCTTCTTTCCACAGACAGAAGATTAAGCAAACTTAGTAGGTTTAGCTTGTAGGAGCATAGTAAAAAAAGCTGGCCACACAAGGAGAAATATCATGGCAGAGAAAAGCAAGCGTGGATTTGCTTCTATGGACAAAGAGAAGCAACGGGAAATCGCTAGTAAGGGAGGACAAGCGGCACACCAAAAGGGAACCGCCCACGAGTTCACGCCTGAAGAGGCTAGAGAAGCTGGTCGCAAGGGCGGTCAAACGGTGAGCAAAGATCGGGAACACATGGCTGAAATTGGTCGTGAAGGCGGTAAGCACAGCCACAAAAACGATCGAACCGATTCGAGTGCCCTGGAGTCGAATCCAGAGTAGCACGGGAGTGGGTGAGAAAAATTTCTTGCAGGAATCAGGCTAAATGGTAGATCTATTCTGCATTTCGGTTGATTGATCGCAAACGTTTTGGTGACTAAGTTCCCGATCGAATCTTTGACGGGTGAGATGTTGATGAGACAACCCCGGTGTAACAAACGGGGTTATTTTTTCCAGATAGATTGTCTTGACAAACACAGGCTAACTTTTGCCCGATTCCCGATGCCCTATGCTCCATGAATCGGAATTTCGATCGTAAATTCTGTACCTTGCCCCGGCGTGGAAGTACATTCTAATTTCCCTCCGTGTTTTTCTTCGACAATCTGACAACTGATAGACAAACCAAGACCAGTGCCTTTGCCAGCTGGTTTCGTTGTAAAGAAGGGTTCAAACATATTTCTGCGGGTTTCCTCAGTCATCCCAGGCCCGTTGTCGGCAATATGTATTCTTACGAAATCATCTACAACTTCTGTACTAATCCAAATTGTAGGAATTGGGAATTGGTTATTTTTCCCTGTACCCATTTCCAGAGCATCAATTGCATTGCTAAGCAGATTCATAAATACTTGGTTGACTTGTCCTAAATAGCACTTGACTGGAGGCAGTTTGCCGTACTCTTTAATTATCTGAATTTCGGGATGTCCTGCCGTCCCTTTGATGCGATGGTGCAAGATTAGCAGAGTGCTATCAATTCCCTGATGAATGTCAATTGGCTTCATCTGCTTTTCATCCATACGGGAGAAGTTTCGCAGCGACAAAATAATTTCGCGAATGCGCTCCGATCCTTGGTGCATTGCAGACATGATTTTGGGCAAATCTTCTCTGAGGAACTCTAGATCCATCGCTTCCGCTTCATCTTCAATTTCCTCATGGGGTTCGGGATAGTGCTTAGCATAAAGCTTGAGGAGATTCAGTAAATCTTCTATATATTGATTGGCGTGAGGAAGGTTGCTATAAATGCAGGTGACGGGATTGTTAATTTCGTGGGCAACGCCAGCAACCAACTGCCCCAAACTGGACATTTTTTCGGTCTGAATTAGTTGAGCTTGAGTTTTTTGGAGTGCGTGTAAAGCTTGTTCGAGTTCATCTGCTTGTTTTCGCGATCGCGTTTCCGATTCCCGCAAAGCTTCTTCTGAGAGTTTGCGCTGGGTGATATCTTCCGCAGTACCTTCGTAATGAACTAGAGTACCGTCGGCGTCTCGGACGGCGCGGGCATTTTCGGAAATCCAGATAATGCTGCCGTCTTTGCGATAAATCTGAGACTCAAATTTGGATACGGATTCGTATTCTTCGATCGTAGCAATAAACTGGGCCCGCCGGTTGGGGTCAACATAAAGTTGCCGTGCGATGTCAGTGAAACTCTGTATCAGTTCCTCCGGCGAGTCATAGCCATAGAGATCTGCGAGCGCTATATTAACGTTGAGGTAGCGCCCGTCGGGAGTTGATTGGAAGATGCCATCCACGGCATTTTCAAAAATACTGCGATATTTGGCTTCAGCTTGCTGGAGTGCCTCTGTTACCGAGTCATGAATTTCCGATTGAGCTAAGAGTAACTGATGGATGTCCAACATTTTGTAGACTCCTAGCTCGTTTTGCACGACGATCGGTTCGTAGAGCAAATCTGGCGATCGCTGCAAAGACTGCCTAGCTGCGGCCACAATGGAAGTATCGCTGGGCAACATTAAAATTTCTGCCATAACAAAGCGATACAGCGCCAGAACAGGTCGTTTTGAAAATAAATCCCAGCCAAAAGGACGGCTCATTTGCTCAAAAAAACGCCGTCGCGAAATCATCCCAGCAAACTTACCCCGATCGGTGATGATGATGCCAGGAAGCAAAGAGTTGCCTTTCAAAAGCTTGGCTGCTTCCTCTGCGGGACTGTTAAACTCAATGCTTTGGGAGTAAAAAGTTAATTCTTGCAGTGTAGAATTCAAACTGCGTCTCGGTTTGCTACCTTCTTGCTTGCCAGACGCCTGACAAATAGACATTATAGTTTCACGCTGTACTTCCTCTATTCGCACTTGCTGAGGAATTGTTTTTTCTGATTTTCGGTAGGTAGGTGCCAGATTTATCGTGCGCGTATTTAGGTTCTCCTGCACTTCTTCTGGTTGCTCCATCCAGTTTTCAGCGTTTATTAACCCGCATTCATGCAGCAGTTCCATAGCACATCCGAGAAATTACTGATTTATAAAACCTAGTATGATATTTTTTCAAGAGCCTTTGAGTGATGCCAATCTCTAGTATCTTGTGATGTAGTTCGTTACCAAATTGTGATCTAAGTCAGTGTTTTCCGCGATCCTACTTGGCAGATTCTGTGATATATAGCTAGGGGCTAGGGGCAAGAAAAGTCAGTAGGGGCGGGTTTTGTAAAATATTCTGTTGGTAATGAGATGTGTGAGATCGCACCCGCCCGTACAAAAGTCACTCATTCAAAAGTAAAGAAGGGATTGGGGAAGAGGAGCTAGGGGAAGAGGGGCTAGAATCAAGGGCTTCGCCGTGATAGCTCAGCCGAAGGGTTTCAGCAATTAAGAACGCCCTAACTGACTTTCATTGATTGCTATCTAAATCGCACAACTAGACAAGAGGCAAAAAAAAGAACAGATATTCTTTTCTTTTTTTTACTTTTGACTTTTCTTCAGGCAAGTACCCAAGGTAACCACAGCACCAAGCTCAGGAGTGTTACAAAAAGAACAGGTAGGGTAAGAATAAAGCTGATGCGAAGATACTGGCTCCAGCGGATACGTATACCCTTACGATCGAGAACGTGCAGCCACAACAGGGTAGAGAGGCTACCAGTGGGCGTTATCTTGGCCCCAATATCGCAGCCGATCGCATTGGCGTACACCATTGCTTGTTGAATATGAGGGTGAATACCGGCGGCGTCTTGAATTGCGATCGCATTAATCAACACTGTAGGCAGATTGTTCATCACGGCAGATAGTAAAGTTGCCAGAAACCCCATGCCTAGAGCAGCTAGGGAGAATCCTCTGTGCGACAATTGCTCTAAACTGTGACTCAGAATAGCAGTTAAACCCGCATTCCGCAGTCCGGTGACAACCAGATTCCCCAAACTGAACACAACCACCTGCCAAGGCGCTGACCGCAGAATCTTGCCGATGGGAATCACCGCGTTGGTTTGGCGATCGAACCAGCGTCCCGCTAAAGCCAGCAGTCCCAAAGCACCCAAACCAGCAATTTAAGGAAACTGGCACTCCCAGAGGTTCGGCGAGGAAGTAACCGCACAAAAGCAACCCTAAAACGATAAAGCTGCAACGAAAGACGAGGCTAGAGCGATCGGTGCAGCACTAATATCTGCCGGTATTGTGAGCAAAACCATCTTTTTGTCGGGTTTATGACTTTAATCGCCTACAATTGTTCTGGATCGATCCCTTTTTCTCGCAACAGTGCTATTAAAGCTTGATATCGCTGTCTTTCTGCTTCCAGTTGTGCGATCGCATGGTGCGTTTGATGTTTAACCTTCTTAGGTATGTAGTTGGGCTTTAGCCCTCTTAAGCCAGGTTTAATAAGAGGGCTAAAGCCCAACTACATACCTTACTCATCCTCAGATTTACTACTAGGATTTAAAACTTTACCTAAAACATTACCAATTAACGGTAATTGCCCGATCGCCATTTTCATTAACTCTAAAAAAGTCTCATCTTTTACCCGTTCATCCTGCTTAAGTTGTAATGCACCAATGATGGGAACGAATAAAATACCACCTATCACCACAACACAGAAAGCGGGGAATGCTAATTGATTTCCTAAAAAGCCGATTCCTGCTACTACAACCACAAAAACGAAGAGATAAAATGAGCCATTCGCCCACGCACTTTTAACTTTAATCGGTTTGTTTTGATTTTCTTCCATCGCACCTAATCCTTGATTTATTTGAACTTGTGAATTATGGATATGATAATTAATATTTGGTTCCCGTTCTGTCTGTTTTTGGATAAACTTGTCTCTCCCAATTGTATCATCAATCAAATTCAGAACGTTAACTTCGTTATAGGGTGGTTTGTCACATTCAATATTTGGTTTGTTGTTCGCTAGGCGTTGGCGTAATTTCTCAAAATCGTAAAAATGAGGAGTTTGGCTATCTTTACAGGCGGAACAATTACAGGGAATCATCTTTTTGACTTTCAATCGTTCGTAACTACGATGAATTTCGTCTAATTTATCGGCAATTACTTCTAAAAATCCGCGTTTGTTTGTTCCAGATAAGCGAATCTTAATTTCGCGCCTGTCGTAAGTTTCGATAAGTTCAGCGAAGGTATTATCCCGTTTTAAAATTACGCCACTGCGCCAGACTTTCGGTTCGTCAATATAGTGGTGCATTTCTACAATGAAGCGGGTTAAAATGCCTTTGGGCATAAAGTCATATTCATAACGCAGAAATAAATTATCGCTGGGATTCCATTCGTATTGGCGTGGATTGGAATCTAATAATTGGGGAGCAATATAAACACCTCTTCTGTTATTCAGGGGATAGCAGAGTTTGAATTTCATCATCAACTCTAATAATTCACCCTGCATATTGTTGTATTCGGAATCTTGCCAAATTTGGCTGAGATCCCGATCCGTAAATTGCCCTAAATTTCGCTTGACAGTATTGCTATCGAGGACTTTATAAACCGCATCGGTTCCCCAGTTGGGTTGAAGAATTATCGTTTTATATAATAAGGATTTTTTGTCGTCTTGGAAGTGGAGAATTATACCCAAGTCGTGTAAAAATTGGCTGAGGATTAAGTGTCCATCCCCAGGGTTTTCCCGACTTACTGTAACCCCATTATTATAGCAGATATGCAAATATTCATCGAGTGTAATATAATTGCGATTATCCTGTTCTAAGATAGCGCGGATTTTTGTCCAAGTCTTGGGGAATTTATTGCCAATGTGGGGAAGTTGGCTGATATGATACTTAATCGATTTGATAATATTTTCTACTTCCTCTGTTCCTCGCTGAGTACCAAGATTAGTAGCAAAGCTAGCTTTGAAATTATCAAACCTTCCCCGCAGTTGGGTTTCATCAATTTGGACGGGCCGATCGTTAATTTCGTTTTTAATAATTATGAGGGGACTACTATCGCTAAATAGTTCTACCACATTTAACCAATAGTCGAGATGGGGGTGTTCTTTTCGACTATCGGCTACTAAGAGATAGAGGGAACGTTTGGTGAGGAAAAATTGGTGGGTGGCGTGGTAAATTTCCTGTCCGCCAAAGTCCCAAATATTTACGCGAAAATCTGAGCCATTTTCGAGGGGAAAATGCCATTGTTGCACGTCAACGCCTTGGGTTGATTCATCTGGTTTTGGTAAGGGAGAATTAGGATTTTGGATTTTTCTGGCGAGGGTGGTTTTTCCCGCTCCTCCTTCGCCAATTACGATTAATTTGGCTTCGTAGAGGGTGTCTTCTCCTGCTTGCGACGGAAGTATTCGCGCATAGCTTCAATACCTTGTTCGGCAATTTCAAGTGGGGGGTCTTCGAGGGGGTTATTACTTAAATAAAGTTTGGATAAATTGATAAGACGGGCGATCGCTTCTGGTACGCTTGTCAGTTGGTTATTACTTAAATAAAGTTCCGATAAATTGGTGAGACGGGCGATCGCTTCTGGTACGCTCGTTAGTTGGTTGTTACCTAAAGAAAGTTTGAATAAATTGGTGAGACGGGCAATCGCTTCTGGTACGCTCGTTAGTTGGTTGCCACTTAAATCAAGTAGGGATAAATTGGTGAGACGGGCGATCGCTTCTGGTACGCTCGTTAGTTGGTTGCCACTTAAACCAAGTAGGGATAAATTGGTGAGACAGGCGATCGCTTCTGGTACGCTCGTTAGTTGATTGTTACTTAAAAAAAGTTTGGATAAATTGGTGAGATAGGCGATCGCTTCTGGTACGCTCGTTAGTTGGTTATCACGTAAATTAAGTACGGATAAACGGGTGAGATGGGCGATGGCTTCTGGCACGCTTGTTAGTTGGTTGTCACTTAAATTAAGTACGGATAAATTGCTGAGATGGGTGATAGCTTCTGGTACGCTCGTTAGTTGGTTGTTACGTAAATTAAGTAGGGATAAATTGCTGAGACAGGCAATCGCTTCTGGTACGCTCGTTAGTTGGTTGCCACTTAAATCAAGTAGGGATAAATTGGTGAGACGGGCGATCGCTTCTGGTACGCTCGTTAGTTGGTTGTTACTTAAATTAAGTACGGATAACTTGGAGAGACGGGTGATAGCTTCTGGTACGCTTATTAGTTGGTTGTAACTTAAATCAAGTTTGGATAAATTGGTGAGACGGGTGATAACTTCTGGTAGGCTTGTTAGTTGGTTGCCATGTAAAGAAAGTTCTGATAAATTGGAGAGACGGATGATAGCTTCTGGTACGCTTGTTAGTTTGTTGTACCTTAAATTAAGTACGGATAAATTGGTGAGACGGGTGATAGTTTCTGGTACGCTCGTTAGTTTGCTGAAACTTAAATTAAGTACGGATAAATTGGTGAGGCGGGTGATACTTTCTGGTAGGCTTGTTAGTTTGTTGTCACTTAAATCAAGTTCTGATAAATTGGTGAGATGGGTGATAGTTTCTGGTACGCTTGTTAGTTTGTTGCAATGTAAATTCAACTTTTCTAACCACTCAAACTCAAACACCTCGGTCGGAATTTCGGTTAATGAATTACCCATCAAAGTTAATACAGTGAGGCGTTCTTCCTTAACCTGTTGAATTCTTTGGCGAACTTTGTCACTAATCATTTTTCAGTTACCAGTTACTAAATATCTTTAAATAGCAGTTGTAGCGTGCGTCAGACATCAGATTTTTACACTCATCACAAAAGTTAACCCACTGACCCACTCTCCTTAATTTCATCTTCACTACGAACATTTTTTTATCGCACGGCATCTTATGTCATGTCCGTTATCCAATAATTTTAATTATGCCGTACAGCTACCGCTTAATTTCTTAACAAACGCAGCGCATTCGGGAGATTGCAACCCAGCTTGTAAAACAGTCAATACCTGCTGCATATCTCCTGCCAATAATTCGGCAACTGCTAACCACAAACCTGGAAAAACTTGACTTCGCAAAATTCCATCCCTATCGGCTGATAACTCCACATATTCCCCCTCATCTAAATAGAACCAACTCAATTTGCGATCCAAAACCTGCCAAACAATATATTCTTTAACACCATTCCGGCGATAGGCTTGTTTTTTAGCATGAAGGTCAATTGCGACACTGCTGGCAGCAATTTCCACGATTAATTCTGTAGCACCTTCGATATAATCGTCATCAGTGAGCCTTGCTTGACCGCCTGCTTCTGGTGTGACGAGAAGAACTGCATCTGGTTGAAGTTCGTTATCCAAGTCTAGCCGCACAGTAGGCTCAACACCCAATCCCAATTTCGGCGTTATGGCTGCATAAGTTCCCAGGCAACCGATAATATAACCATGAGGTTGACTGTGGCTGCAAAAACCGACAGTGCCACCAATATAGACAATTCCTTCGATTAATTCAGCTTTTTTCAAGTTGGGTATGGCGTTGTAGCGGCGATGGAATTCATCGCGTGTCAGCTTGTCGCCATTTACGAGAGGGGGAATTGTGGGATGCTGGGTGGGAGTTTTCACGATGACGATTCTACCTGGGATTAGGTTATACATATCATACCGAAAGAGAAATCTGGTTTCTTTTTACCTTTTCCTTACTAACGCAAGTTGCTAGTTATCTAGTTGAGACTCTTATTAGGTACGTTGTTGCGCTTTAGCGCTCTTATCCCAGTTGTATAGCTAGGGACTAGGGGCTTTCTTGCTAGGGACTAGGGAAGAGGGAAGAGGAAAAAGCTTGACGAAGTAAGGGATTATGGACTTCATGTAACAGTTGGAGTTGGCTTAATCGCCCTGGCGGTTGCTATATCTGCCAAATTTGTTGTAGGGGCGGGTTTTGCGATCATTCTTGTGGGTTAGCCATAAATTATCTGCCAAATTTGTTGTAGGGGCGAAGCCCGCCCCTACCTTTCGCGCTATGAAGAAAATTCATTTTATTCAGGACTTACGCAGGGACGCTAAATATGGTGGATGGTGCGTTACGCTATCGCTAACACACCCTACAGATAGAGGCTTTGCGTAAGTCCTGTTATTGTAACTCACGCAGCTGCAAGTCGCTGTAAGAGCGCTAAAGCGCAACTACGTACCTGGGTAAGAGCGCTAAAGCGCAACTACGTACCTGGAACATAAAAAAGCCTCTCGTTTTTGTGATTAGAGAGGCTTGCATCTGAGGTTAGCGGAGAAATCTGTTACATTTTATGTGGCTACAGCGAGCTATGGCAGAAGTAAGCGCTGTACCAAAGAGCCACCAAGCTGCTGTTTCTGCTGCTTTGGGAGTTTCTTAAGCTTTAGAGGAATTGAAAGAAGCTTGGGAATTGGTGAAAGAAGATTATCAAGAAAAGGGCAAATAAATTCCCATTGCACCTGCGCGTAAAAAAATATATTCTGCTTGATAAGGCGATTGAGCTAGAAACCCAGTTTCTGTCGAATTTCTATCATCAATCGCCTACAATTGTTCTGGGTCAATCCCCTTTTCTCGTAACAGCGCTATTAAAGCTTGATATCGCTGTCTCTCCTCTTCCAGTTGTGCGATCGCATCCTCAGCGCGTTGTCGTTCTTCCTCAGCGCGTTGTCGTTCTTCCTCAGCGCGTTGGCGTTCCTGTTCCCTCAATCCATCGAGTTCAACAGAGGTAAGAAATCGCTGTCCATCGGGACGGTAAATTTCTAGAGTATCAGATGTAAGTTCAAATTTTATCCCCAATCGCGGACTGATCCAACCATTGATATCCTCAATCTCTTCTAATCGATTTTCAGAACGTATCAAACCAGTCAATTCCACTTCTTCCGGGTCGTAAATATAATATTCTTCGACTCCGTGACGTTGATAAAACAGAAGTTTTCTTGACATCTCTTTAACTGTGTTACCAGGAGATAAAATTTCAAACACTACCTGGGGAGTGATGTTATCTTCTTGCCATTGTCTGTAGGAACCCCGTTTTCCTTTTGGTCTGCCAAAAACAACCATTGCATCAGGTGCTTGGCGAATTTTGTTATTTTCTTCGATGGGATACCAAAGCAGATCGCCTGCAACAAATACATCTGGGTTATTGGCAAATAAGATTTCTAGGTTTTCTTTGATAATAACAATCCATCGAAATTGTTCGGTGTTGTCTGACATTGGTTGACCGTCGCTGTCGGGGTAGATGACTGCTGGTTTGGTTTCAGTTGGTAGTTGTTGGATCATATAGCTAATTTTAATCTTATTTTTATTTTAGTGGATAAGGGAAAGGGCGATCGCTTTCTTGGGTACGTTGTTGCGATGCCGCGCTCTTATCCCAGTTGTAATACAGCGGCTTGCGAGTGGGTAGGTACTGGTAAATTGTAGGGGTGGGTTTTGCCCGGATTCTTGTGGGTTAGCCACAAATTATCTGCCAAATTTGTTGTAAGGGCGGGTTTTGTGATGATTCTTGTGGGTTAGCCACAAATTATTTGCCAAACCCGCCCCTACGCTATGAAGAAAATCATTTTATTGTAGCTCACGCGGCTGCCGCTGTAAGAGCGCTAAAGCGCAACAACGTACCTGGGTAAGAGCGCTAGGCTCTTCCGTACTTACTATGCTATTTGAGTAGAGGGGGAGAGTGGGAGAGTGGGAGAGTGGGAGAGTGGGGGAGTGGGAGAGGGGGAGAGTGGGAGAGGAGAAAAGAAATAAAAATGTTCTTAGGTGAACAAAAGCATAGCAACTCCGAAAGAGCCGAGCGCTTTAGCGCAACAACGTACCTGGAACATAAAAAAAAAGCCTCTCGTTTTTGTGATTAGAGAGGCTTGCATCTGAGGTTAGCGGAGAAATCTGTTACATTTTATGGGGTGTGGTCATAAGTGGTTGGTTGAAACGAAAAGCTTTTCTTCTGGGCTTTGTCTCCCTTGTCTCCCTTGTCTCCCTTGTCTCCCTTGTCTCCCTTGTCTCCCTTGTCTCCCTTGTCCTCCTTGTCCCCCTTGTCTCCCTTGTCTCCCTTGTCTCCCTTGTGTCCCTTGTCTCCCTTGTCCTCCTTGTCTCCCTTGTCTCCCTTGTGTCCCTTGTCTCCCTTGTCTCCCTTGTCCTCCTTGTCCCCTACATCACCAACGGGTTTTGACCACACCCAATTTTACGTGGCTACAGCGATCGCACCAGCAAGTGCTGAAGCTATGGCAGAAGTAAGCGCTGTACCAAAGAGCCACCAAGCTGCTATTTCTGCTGCTTTGCGAGTTTCTTCGGCTTGTTTGGTTGCTTGTCGCTTCACATCTTCCATGCGTCGTTGCGCTTCCTGCTGGATGCGTTCTGCACGTTGCAGTACAGTATTGCGTGCGACTTCAATTTGGTCGATCAGTCGGTTGGCGTCAGCTTCTGAGATGTCTTCGCGGGAACTGATAATCGCCACAAGGGTGTCGCGGTTGAATTGACCGAGGCGATATCGGAGGGAATCAAACCCAGCTTGCGGGTCATCAAACAACTGGCGGACATCGCGCTTGATGCCATCGTAGTTAAGTTCGGGCCGATCGAGCGAGTTGAGGTAGTTGCGGATTTGGGCAAAAATGCCGTCTACAGCATCTTGGATACCGCGCTGGATGCTCCGCACTTGCTCGACGAACTGGTCGCGGACGGCGAGGACTCGATCTACAGTCTGAGCGGCTTCTTCTTCAGAAATATCTGAGCGCTGGGATAGCAGTGATATTAATGTATCGCGGTCTATGCGAGAAAGGCGATCGCCCAAACTCTCCATGCCCGTGCGGGGGTCATTCAGCACGAGAGACAAATCGCGCTTAATGCCTTCTGGATTGAGAGCGTCCTTGCCAGTGTTACGCAGATAATCTTCCAAAGTAGTTTGGAAATCCCGCACAGTAGCTTGAGTCCTTTGAGCAAAACGGCGAGGCGCTTTCACGATGCTGCGAATCGTATCTTGCACCTGATCGATAACTTGATTAACTTGCTCCTCACTCAAGTCTTTGCGTTGACTGAGCAGTTTCACCAGGGTGTCCCGATCGACTTGAGACAGCCGACCGCGTATCGCCAATGCGCCTTCTTTGGGGTTATCGAAAAGTCTAACCAAATCCCGCTTGATGCCTTCGGGATTCAGTTCTTCCTTGCCTGTGTTACGCAGGTAATCGGTAATAGCGGTTGTAGCTCGATCGTACTGTTCCTTAGTTTTATCCACCACAGCTTGCGGTGCATGGACAACGTTAGTCCAAGCGCTTTGGACTTGATCGATGACTTGATTGACTTGTTCCTCGTTCAGGTCTTGGCGCTGACTGAGCAGTTTAACCAGCGTATCGCGATCGAAGCGAGACAGCCGCGAGCGAATCAGGTGCATTCCCGCCGTGGGGTTATCCAGCAGGGTGCTGATATCCCGCTTGATGCCTTCGGGATTGAGTTCTTGCTTGCCAGTGTTACGCAAGTAAGACTCTAAATTCAACCACAGCGCTTCTACTTCAGCTTTAGCTCGGTCTTGGAGTCCTTTAGCTTCGGTGAGGATACGATCGCGGTTTTCTTCCAGATTGCCAACTATTCTATCTGCTTCCTCCGCAGTGATGTCTTGACGCTGACTGAGGAGTTGCACCAAGGTGTTGCGGTCAAATTGGGAGATGCGATCGCGCAATTCTTCATATCCAGTATCTGCATCTGACAACAGAGCTTTGAAATCGCCCTTAATGCTTTCTGGATTCAGGTCTTCTTTTCTCGTGTCGCGCAGGTAATTTTCTACTCGCGTGCGAAGATCCTGCGATTTTTCTTCCTTCTCCCTATATTGAACCGCGTTTAAAACATCCAGCCGAATTTCTTCTAGTTGGTCGGCAATTTCGTTGATTTTATCTTGGGTAAGGAGACCCCGCGACTGAAGCAAATCTGCGAAATACGATCGCTTTAGTTGCTCCAACTGTCGGCTAACAGTTACCGGGTCTGCTTCGGGGTCGTAGATTACCTGTTTGAATTCTTGCTTAATCGTTTCCCGGTTCAAGTGCCAGGGATAAGTATTCAGCAGATAATTTTCCACATCCAGCCGAATGGTATTGGGAGTACCCGGTAACGCTGGTATTTTATCGGACACCTGAGCCGTGAGTTTATCTGTTCCAGATGCCAGTTGCTCTCTAAACTGTTGCAGCCGATTCAGGATACTGTGAACATCGAGATCCGAAAGATCGGCTCTTCCCATAACTACGCCCGTAATTGCGGTCATAGCCATCTGCCGTGCTTGATCCATCAAACCGGGAGTTTTCTCTGTTTGATCTTGAGTTACCTGACGCGACGAGCGCATTTCTGCAATCAGCTGGTCGAGTTTAGTATTTAACTCAGGCGACTTCAATTCCTTGGCTTGTGCAGACTTGAGATAGTTGAGCAATTCGCCCATCACGTCGCCCTGCGGCCCCTTGCTGGTGACTTGCTTCCAGGCGTCTTCCAGCTGGTCTGCGATCCGATTTACATCGCGTTTGGAGATATTGGTGTTGCTGCTCACCAAGTCCAAAAATGTCTGACGATTGATGTTGCGGAGGTTATCGGGTGCGATCGCTTTGAGTTCGGAGTTATTCAGCAGCTTTTCAAATTCCCGGCGTACCCCTTGCACATCTAACTCTGGCGGACGCAGGCTCTCCAAATAATCCTCAAGAGTTTCCCGCATACTCGTAGGATCGATCGCCGAACCGAGTTGCCGACCCACTGCGGCGGCAGCAGCTTCGGCAGTGGCAACCACCTGACTGTTAACAGCTTTAGCGCCCAAAGCGGCGGTTGCCGTTCCCAAAATTGCTTGAAAGCCGGAAGTTGCCGTGTTTACTACCGAACCGATCAGGGAACCCACCGTCGTGGAACTTACCCAAACCAATAGGGAGAAATACGCCCCCCAGATCACCAAACCCAGAATAGCACCCAAACCCATATCTACAGGGCTTAGGAGGCTGAGATTCACTGCTAGAAAGCAGGCACCGAATAAGGCTATAGTGACGGTGACTAGAGTCCAAAGCCCGACTGCCAAGCCAATTTTACGAATCGTGCCACCGAAGCTACCGCTCTCATCATCGTCATTATCATCATTCCCGCTGTGTCCGAAGTATTTCATAGCGGCAGCTACGGAAAGGTTGGTTAACAGCAGTTGGAAGGCAAAAGCCAGCACTACCCCAGCAATCAAGACCACAAAAAATTGTGGCCCCGAAAAGAGCCCTGCTGCCTGTGCTGGCGTGGTAACGGTGCGATCGTCTGGAGGAACCTGGGCTAGAGAGAATGGCAGGCTGTACCATCCCAACATTTCTCCGGCAATATGAAACATAGTATTTTCCTCATCCCTTCTTATTTGCCAGCCGAGATAAAGATTATGCGCGTATAAATTCTATATTTCGGCAAAACTAACGTCCTATGGCTTAGAATCGCCGGATCTGAAACTCTTTAGCATCCCTCCTAAGTCTGAAATCCATATCTGACGCTGGATAGGGAGGATGGGGGGCGCGATCGCTCTACAGCCTGCTCTCGTCAGGCTTTGTTTGTGTAGCCCCAGCATGAGAGGCTGCGGGCAATTTGCTTTTAAATTAAAAAGCGAAATACAACATATATTGCTGCCATTATCAGTTGCAGCGTCATCACTGGTATACCATAGTGCAGAAAAGTCTTAAACGAAATTCGGCGTCCGTGGAGTTCAGAAATTCCTGCCGCTACGATGTTAGAAGATGCTCCTACCAGAGTGCCATTTCCTCCCAAAGTTGCACCGAACATCATGGCATAAAACAGCGGTAAAACTTCTGGTGGAAATTGCCCCTGAAAGTTTGGAGATAGCACTTCCGAGCCTGCCAATCCTACGTTAACCAGGTACTGTTTGAGTAATGGCACCATCGCCACCACAAGCGGAATATTGGGAACGACACTAGATAGAATTCCGACAAAAAAGAGGACTATTATCGAAGCAAAGGCAATATTTTTGCCTAAGATAACTGCCAATAATCCTGACAAACTATTAACCACACCTGTTTTTTGCAACCCGCCAATTAGCACAAAAATAGACATAAAAAATATCAATGTACTCCAGTCAACATCCCTCAATATGTTATTAACTGAATCTATTTTGCTATGGTGGGAAAGTAGCAATGCTAGAGCCGCCCCCAACAAAGCAACTGTAGCCGGAGAAATAGGGATCGGCAGCATTTCTCCGACTACGAAGAATATTAATACGAAAGCGACAATTAAGCCCCCGACTGCTAAAACGCGGGGGTGATTAATTTTTGGATGTGGCAAGTGTTCTAGATCGTCTAATTTTTTATGCCATATTTTGCGGAATAAAAATGGGAGAGTTGCTAGTAGAGTTAAAATAGCGATCGCACCCCCCAAACTCAAGCGAACTAGGTAATCTGTAAAGCTGATATTGACTGCATCGCCCACAATAAAAGTTGCCGGATCTCCAACAAGTGTTAGCAAGCCTGCACTATTAGCCACAAATACCATTAAAATTAACAACGGCACAAAATCTACACCTACTTCTGCTGCCATCGGTGGAATTAAAGGTGCTAGCAACATCACCGTTGTGGCATTTGGTAAAACGGCACAGATGGGAGTTGTAATAGCCACAATAGCCAGAAGTAGGCGATTTCCTTTTCCCTTCGCCAACAAAACTATCTGAGTTCCTAAGTAATCAAAGATTTTGGTAGGTTCAAAGGCTCGCACGAGTACCATGACTCCGAAAAATAAACTGAGTGTTGCATAACTTTGACCGATGTATTCTATAGCTTCTGTTAAAGTCATGACGTGGGCAAACACCAGTAGCAAAGCGCCCAAAAAGGCAGCGATAGTTAGATGTATCCACTCAGTCATTATTAAGACAATCACACTGACAAATATTGTAATACTGATGATAGCTTGCCAATTTTCCACAACATTCCTCTCCACTGATTTAGATACTTGGTAATCCCACCTGCAAATTCACTAGCTTAAAGGTGACTTTGCAGGTAAGGATGATATTTGCTAAGTGAATTGATTCGATTGTACATCTGTGCGATTAGTCATCAACACAATCGGAAATTCCCAATACCGAACATGGGAAATTAGCACCTAATTTTTTAACAATTGGGTGATTGAAGGAGTTACAGCCAAGAAACAGTATATCCGCAGCTTCTGATTCGACAATTTGTTTAAGCTCGGTAGCAATGCTACCAAATCGGAGATGAGCCGCGAAGGAATCACGCCATTGCTCAAATAGACAACGCGCTTGCCATAAAATACTATCTGCTTGCTCGAAGGAATTATTGCGGGAGAACGTTGTTTCTATGGGGTAAGGTTCTACCAATGCTATTTGCGATCGCATTACCGGTGCATCAAACTTGGTTTCAGTTAAAACAGGCGTTGCGGTTCTGAATTCGGATGCTAAGCATACCTCCAACGGCATCCAATCTATTGTGTCATTGCCGAACGCATCTGCGCGATCGCTGCTTTGATTCTCTTCTATAACGTAGACAACTTGCACTGTGACTTGCTTGCTTGTAGCTAAACGAGTTTGATGGGCGATCAACAGAGCGATATCCAAAGCAGCATGACTGCCGGGAGAGCCGTTATAGCCAACCAATAAATTGACCGATTTTGAAGATTCATCTGTGCCAGAAACTTGTGTTTTTTGACCGGGAAGCAATAACATTTGTTCAATTAAATCATCTCGATTGATTGAGCTTTGCAGACGCACTAAGATTGACTTGATATTCACAAGCTTCTCCCTTTTAAATGAAATTATGATGTAATCTACTCGTCTTGGGTAAAATAGCGATCGAGGAAATTCAGGGCGTGGTTGCGGAGGTCATAATACTCTTTGGATTCCCGCATGGCGGCCCGATCGCGCGGATGCTCAAAAGGCACCTCCAAAATCTCTCCTATTGTAGCGGCAGGGCCATTAGTCATCAGCACTATTCTATCTGACATATAAATCGCTTCGTCCACATCGTGGGTAATCATCATCACAGCTTGCTTGTGACTTTCCCAAATATCAAGTACCTGTCGCTGCAATTTACCGCGAGTCAGTGCATCGAGCGCCCCAAACGGTTCATCCATCAACAACATTTTCGGTCGAATTGCCAAGGCTCTAGCAATGCCAACTCGCTGTTTCATACCGCCAGAAATTTCATCGGGATACTTATCAGCAGCCGCATTTAAATTTACCATTGCCAGGTGTTCGTTAACAATGCTAATCTTTTCGGCACGGCTAGCATTTTCTAGCACTTCATCTACAGCCAGCCGAATATTTTCGCGCACGGTTAGCCACGGTAGCAGTCCATAATGTTGAAATACCATCATGCGATCGCTCCCTGGTTTGCGAACTTCTCTTCCATCCAGCCAAACCCCCCCAGAAGTCGGTTTTTCCAACCCTGCCACAATTTTGAGCAAGGTTGATTTACCGCAGCCGGAGTGACCGATTACAGAAATATATTCATCTTCACCGACAGTAAGATCGATACCATTGAGAACGACAAACTCACCCCCATCAGCAGTACGGTAAGACTTGACTATATTGTCAATTTCCAGAAATCCAGGGCGACGGATGGAAGGCTCATCGGTATTGGTTGAAACAGAAGTGTATTTAGTCATTGTATACTCCTAGAATGGTTTTGAGTTAGTAGACAAAAAAACTATTAAGTAGGTGGGCGTAAATAAACTTAATTCCCAGAAACCTCTGCCAGAAACCCGGTTTCTTGGAGAAACCGGGTTTCTAAGGGGCCTGGCAGTTTTACGTTTAATTATGCCCACCTACTTAAGACATGAAAAAGCGATTGGGAGCATTTGCCCTGATTGCAAAACTGTTGAGATAACCGACTGGATCGCTGGGGTCAAAGGCTTTTTTGTCTATGAATACTTCAGCTGGTTCAACTTTGTAATCTTCCTGGGGACATTGAATGCCCATTTCTGTGGCAATCTCGCGATACAGAGAGGTTTTCCAAGCCTTACGAGCCAGTTCTTCCGCATTTTTGGGAATTTCTTTAATTTGTCCCCACCGAGCTGCTTGAGTCATTAACCAAATACTTTCCGACTGCCACATAAATGTTGAGTGGTCTCCCGGCACTCTGCCAAGATTGGGAGGTAAATCAAAGAAAAGAGTTGTTTCAGATGAATTGAGAATGCGCTTTTTATCATCAAAGCCGCCGTAGTTGTATTCGCCGACAATTGCCGGTCGCGTAAACTTATCGATCGGCCCTTGCTTTGGTTTTGCCCCTGTAAAAGATCGCTCTGTAATTAATTCGGCTACTTCTTGGCGATTTTCGGGTTTGCTGCAATACTGGCAAGCTTCAATCATTGCTTTCACCAGAGAACGATAAGTTTTGGGATAATTATTGATGAAAGTTTCCATTACACCCAAAAGTCGATCGGGATGTCCTGACCAAATTTCTCTGCCTTGAGCAAAGGTAAAACCAACTCCCTCGTTACCTTTAATTGCCCGCGTGTTCCAAGGTTCTGCCACCATGTAAGCTTGCGTCGCGCCAATTCGCACATTAGTCACCATCTGCGGCGGAGGAATGATTATAATGCGAAACTCTTTGAAAGGATCGACACCAGCAGCAGCAGATAAGTAGCGGACAAAGTATTCGTAAATCGCGGAACTCAGCACTACCGCCCAAACTTTTCCCTCTGCTGGTTGCTTGTCAAAGTAGTTTCGGAAATCTCTTCCAAACGCTTCCAAATCGCCGTTGTATTCCCGCCAGGGACGCAACCCAAAATCCCACATTGCCCTATTCATGGTCATGGCGTTACCGTGGCGGTGAATTGTCATCGCCGCGCACAGGGGTGCGTGGCGTGCGCCTTCCGCTCCAACTCTGGCGTTGGTGACGGCACCGGATACGACGGGTGAGGCGTCGAGGCGTCCAAAAATGATGCCGTCGCGGGAGGTGGCCCAACTAGCTTCGCGGTTGAGTGTGACGTTTAAACCGTATTTGCGGAAGAAACCTTTTTTCCAGGCGATCGCAAATGGCGCACAGTCATTGACGGGAACGTACCCGACGGTGAGATCTCGTTTTTCCAATGTCTCCGGATTTACAACAGGTTTGACTGCTAAGGCTTCTGGGGTGAGTCCTTTAGCAGAGCGATCGCCTGAAATTCCACAGGACGATAGCGCCATTCCAGCCGCCGCCGCGCCCATTCCCAACAGAAAATCTCGCCGATTCCAATAGTTATTGTCGGTGTTACTCATACATCAACTCCACCGATTGATAATTGTTATTTGTCATCAGTCATTTGGCCTTTTTTCAATGACAACTGACCATTGACAACTGACAACTGACCACTGACCACTGACCATTGACAACTGACCACTGACCACTGACCATTGACCACTGACCACTGACTAATTTGAAGTTCTAGGACGGTGAGTTACCAATTCCTGAACTTTGCCTACAGCCCAGTCAAGCAGTAGCCCAGTTAAGCCAATCACCAGCACTGCTAAAAACACCGAACTCAGGTTTAAACGGCTCCATTCATCCCAGACAAAAAAGCCGATACCAATACCGCCCGTCAGCATTTCTACCGCAACAATTACCAGCCAAGCAATCCCTAAACTGATTCGCAAACCTGTAAAGATGTAGGGTAAACTTGCTGGCCAAATAATCTTGGTAATTTGTCGCCAACGTGGCATTTCCAGCACCTTTGCCACATCTATATAATCCTTGGAAACGCTAGAAACGCCCAAAGCGGTGTTAATAATCGTCGGCCACAAAGATGTGATGAAGATAACAAAAATAGCCGATGGTTCTGCCAAGTTGAAGATGGCTAAGGCGATGGGAAGCCAAGCTAGCGGCGATACGGGTTTAAAAATCTGAATGATGGGATTAAGCGCTAACATAGCGGGTCTGGACATTCCAATCAAAAACCCTAAAGGAATTGCTACGACAGCACCCAAAAGAAATCCTACCAATACCCGCCTTAGACTTGCCAGCAATAACCAACCAATCCCCAAATTACCTGGGCCGCGTTCGTAAAACGGGTTTAGTATGTAATCCAGATTAGCAACTAGCGCCTCTGGTGGGGTAGGCATCAATTCGTGATTGGCAAGGGCAACAATCCACCACAGGACAATAATCCCCAAGAAACCGATCGCAGGCAGTATGACGACATCCCGGAGAACAACAGGTTTAGCGCGTCTCCAAGCTGTCTGACCAGCAATTGCGATCGCAGACAGATTCAATTGAATATACATAGTGTCAGAAGCAGGTACAAGAACGCTGAGCAGTACCAGCCGGGGACACTGACGAGTTCAAAACATTATGAATAATGCTGACTCTTCAGTCTCCTCTCAATGCCTACGAAGTTAGCTGACGGGCTAGGACTGAGAGATGTCCTTTTCTGCCTATTTCCTCACAAAAAAAGGCAGAAATGCGCCCCAAAAGGTGGTTCCTCCGCTCCAGGTTTTGAAACCCTGGATTAGGCTGACTTACTCAAATTTGCACCATTATAGCATGAGATCTTGGAATAATCAACCTCTCCTAAGACGTAGGCGTTTCGGTAGCAGATAGGGTCTTGAAGAATTCCAGTTGATTCATGTTGCCGATTTCTGGGCGCGTATCATTAAACGTTCTTGTGTTTAACACAACAAAATAACTTAACAATGAAGAAAACAGCGTTTTAAAATCCGGGAAAGAATCGGCTTTAGCACATATTTGCCTCTGACACAGATTTATGTTAGGGGTATTAGAGAATTACAAACCGTTCTGGTTAGGCAAAGTCTGCGTTATGCTGAAAAACTGGACTAAAAACGCAGAATACTATGCCAGCCATTAGCACATCGGCAAATAGAACATTTCCCCTAGCCGCCGTCGTCGGTCAGGAAGCAATCAAACTAGCATTGTTGCTGGCGGCGGTAGATCCGGGATTGGGGGGAGTTGCTCTAGCAGGTCGTCGTGGCACAGCCAAATCCGTTATGGCACGCGCTTTGCACGTACTGCTACCACCCATTGAAGTCATCAAAGGTTCTTTCTGGAACGAAGAACCCAATGATGAAGAGGGGGGGAGAGGGAGAGGGGGAGAGGGGGAGATAGAAACACAAATTATCCCAGCACCCTTCATCCAAATTCCCTTGGGAATCACAGAAGACAGATTACTGGGTTCAGTCGATGTCGAACAATCAGTCAAACGCGGCGAATCGGTATTTCAACCAGGATTGCTCGCAGCAGCACATCGAGGCGTTCTTTATGTAGATGAGATTAATTTACTAGATGACCAAATTGCCAACCAACTGCTCACAGTATTATCTGAAGGACGCAACCTAATTGAGCGGGAAGGCATTAGTGTTGTGCATCCTTGCCAAGCGCTGTTCCTTGCCACTTACAACCCCGAAGAAGGTGCGCTGCGGGAACATTTGCTCGATCGCATTGCCATCACCCTCTCAGCTGACGCCATACTCGGATTAGACGATCGAGTCCAAGCAGTAGAACAAGCTTTAGAATACTCCAGAAATCCCCAAGAATTTCTCGCACAGTACAGCGAAGACATCGATAACCTCAAAACTCAAATAATTCTGGCGCGGGAATGGCTCAAAGAAGTCCGCATCACCCAAGAACAAATAACATATTTAGTAGAAGAATCAATTCGCGCAGGCGTACAGGGACATAGAGCCGAATTATTTGCCGTCCGAGTTGCCAAAGCAGCAGCCGCTTTGGACGGACGCACAGATGTAAATGCTGAAGATTTGCGCCGTGGAGTAGAACTGGTAATAGTCCCAAGAGCGACAATTTTGCAGACGCCACCAGAAGATCAACCGCCGCCACCACCGCCACCGCCACCGCCGCCAGAAGATCGATCCGAACAAGAACAGGACGAACAGGAAGAAGAAGAAAACCCCGAAGAACCGCAGGAAGAACAACCCAGTATCCCAGAAGAGTTTATTTTCGATCCAGAAGGAGTTATCCTCGATCCCACCGTACTTTGCTTTGCCCAAATGGCACAACGGCGCGGTAAATCAGGCGCTCGCAGCAAAATCTTCTCCGAAGATAGAGGTCGCTACGTCAAGCCCATGATACCAAAAGGCCGCGTGCGACGAATTGCCATTGATGCCACTTTACGAGCAGCTGCACCTTACCAGAAGGCGCGACGAGAAAGATCCCCGGAAACCCCCTTACCAAGGCAGACAAAGCGGGTATTTGTCGAACAAGGAGATATTCGGTCAAAAAGGTTGGTACGCAAAGCTGGTTCCCTAGTAGTCTTTGTGGTGGATGCTTCTGGCTCGATGGCGCTGAATCGGATGCAATCAGCTAAAGGTGCGGTGATGCGCCTGCTGACGGAGGCGTATGAAAATCGCGACCAAGTGGCGTTGATACCCTTCCGTGGGGAACGCGCCGACGTGCTGTTACCGCCGACTCGTTCGATCGCATTAGCGCGTCGGCGTCTGGAACTGCTACCTTGTGGAGGTGGTTCCCCGCTAGCACATGGTCTAACTCAGGCGGTGCGAGTGGGGATTAACGCACAGATGTCTGGGGATATCGGTCAGGTAGTAATCGTAGCCATTACCGATGGTCGTGGTAACATTCCCTTAGCGCGTTCTTTGGGCGAACCCTTGGCAGAAGGGGAAAAACCGGATATCAAAGCTGAACTGTTGGAAATCACCGCTAGAATTAGAGGCTTGGGGATTCAACTGCTAGTCATCGATACGGAAAATAAGTTTATTTCCACTGGTTTCGCGAAGGAAATGGCGAAAACATCCGGTGGGAAGTATTATCACTTACCGAAAGCGACAGAGCAAGCGATCGCCGGAGTGGCTAGAGGTGCGATCGCAGACATGAAATCCCGATAATGGGGGTTGGCGAATGGGGACTGGGGACTGGGGATTGGGAAAAGGTTTTTTCATTATTCATCCTTTCTCAATACCTAATCTCCTTAGACTTTATCCAAAAAGTCCTTTCATGAGTAACCAAACATATCTATTCATCTGTGTTTATCTGTGTTCATCTGTCTTCATCGTTCGACTGAGCTTTGTCGAAACTCAGTCGAACGCTTGCCGAAGTGTCACGTCGAAGTCTGTGGTTAAAAATATCGAAACCTGATTTTTCGGATAGACTATTAATGCGATTCAATGACAGACTTTTCTAATTCCCTGCCACCAGAATGTATTCTCCGTCCAGCTAGTTCCAGCGATATCTGGGCAATTCGGAAATTAGTATTGAGTGCCAAACTCGATCCTACCCAATTACGCTGGCAACAATTTTGGGTAATTGAAAGTGATAAAACTTTAGTAGCTTGCGGACAATTGCGTTCTTTTCCTGAAGCGCAAGAACTCGGTAGTTTAGTAGTTGCGCCTGCTTGGCGAGGTAAAGGTTTGGGTAGCTATTTAGTCAAATATTTAATTCAACAAGCAACCCAACCGCTTTATTTAGAATGTCTAGGTAAAAAGTTAGTACAATTTTATCATCGCTTTGGTTTCGTAGCAGTTTCTTGGCAAGACTTACCATCATCACTTAAATCGAAGTTTGGCTTAACTCAATTAGCTTCTAAACTTGTCCCAATCATCTCTGTAACAATCATGCACTATCCTAAATTTGAACTTCCGGTAGATGAAAAACAAACTCCCCTACCTTGAATTTCTTGAACAAGAACTTAAACTTACTGCAAAACAACCCACTGAACCTTTAGTAATCGATCTATTTGCTGGTTGCGGGGGACTTGCACTTGGTTTTGAATCCGCCGGTTTTAGAACAGTTGGCTACGAAATCTTAGAAGATGCCTGCGCTACTTATCGCTACAATCTGCATAGTTCCTGTTACCAAGTAAATCTAACACCCTTATCTGATTTAGTTGACGGCGCAATAGCAATCATTGGTGGCCCTCCATGTCAACCTTTTAGTGTAGGTGGACATCAACTAGGACTAAAAGATAGTCGCGACGGCTTTCCAATTTTTATTTCTGCTGTGAAGCGCTATCATCCAAAACTTGCTTTATTTGAAAATGTGCGGGGAATGCTTTTCCGCAACAAGCCGTATCTTGAAGAGATTGTTATAGCTTTGCAGTCACTCGGCTATATTGTAGAATGGCAAGTCTTAAATGCTGCCAATTATGGTGTTCCGCAGAAAAGAGAACGCCTTTTTTGCGTTGCACATAAAGGCGGGTGGACGTGGCCTCCAAAAACCCATCTCAATTCCTCTTATACTGCCGGAGAAGCGCTAGGAGAACTTGCATTTTCTACAGCATCCGACTCAAAATTTCTTACTCATAGCATGGATGAGTATGTGAAAAAATATGAAATGGCATCTAAATGTATCAGACCTAGAGATTTACATTTAGATGCGCCTTCTAGAACTGTTACCTGTCGTAATTTATGCGGTGCAACTGGCGATATGCTGCGGATACGCTTACCCGATGGACGTAGGAGAAGATTAACAGTTCGTGAAGGTGCTAGGCTTCAGAGTTTCCCAGATTGGTTTGAATTTTATGGTTCTGAAAATAGTCAATTCAATCAAATTGGTAATGCGGTTTCTCCACTTTTAGCAAAGGTTTTAGCTAGTGCTGTCAAAGCGTATTTGAATAATAGCGAACAAATATCCTCACCAGAAATCTGTCAGCCAACTCAATATATACAGTTATAGGCCGAGATTGGCCCGATCGCAGGCTCACCACTTCAGCCCACCTGCTATGTCCTGCCTCGGTTATTTTGTCAAGCTGCTTTGAAAAATATTTTCTTTTTCCCGATTCATAGAGTCATTATAATAACTATTATAGAGATAACTTTATCTGCCCTGATAAACATTCTATAGAGTTAACCAAATAGTATTGATAAATCAGAACTTATAGCTTAGTCGAGTTCGTTGAAAAATCATAAAAATAGAATATTTACTTATAGACAAGATTTAGAATTTATTTTAAATTTGATGAAACTAAAGCATCCAAAAACCAGTTAAAGACTGTAAGCTTAGTTTAAAGCAAATTTCCAGACAGGTTATGTGGGTTAGAGACACCCTAACGCCCTAACCAATCTAGAAGTTTTCACAAGGATGAAAGTTTCTGTCGCAGGCGAACTCACGTCATCCGGTTGGTATTGACGCTTAAAGGCTTACGGCAATTTGGCTTTCACAAATTAATACCACTGCGAACCACCATTTTGGATGTCGGTTCTCTAGTTAACTTGCATAATAAACAGCGAATAGGAATAGCTGTAAGGAGGTTTTATGTCTGAATTTTCAGTCAGAGTTTCTAGACGCAAATTTTTGATCACCGCTGGCGCATCTGCGGCAGGATCGGTGTTGCTAAAAGGATGTTTGGGAAACCCACCCGAACTCACCGGTGGTACGCAAACCCAATCCAGTCCTACTGCCATTCCGGCAGTGAATGTAAGTGCAGGGGATGCCCCAGAAACCACTAAGGCGAAACTGGGATATATCCCCATTGTGGAAGCAGCACCGCTAATTATTGCCAAAGAAAAAGGCTTCTTTGCCAAATACGGCATGACTGATGTAGACGTTTCCAAGCAAGCTAACTGGGGTTCCGCACGGGATAACGTAGAAATTGGTGCAGCAGGTGGTGGTATTGATGGCGGTCAGTGGCAGATGCCTATGCCTCATTTGATATCGGAAGGCATCATTACCAAGGGAAATCAAAAAATCCCCATGTACGTGCTGGCGCAATTGAATACCCAAGGTAACGGTATCGCCGTTTCCAACAAGCACCAAGGCAAAAATATCGGCTTAGATTTAAAATCAGCCAGAGATTACATTCTCAGTTTGAAATCAACAGGTACGCCTTTCAAAGCCGCATACACTTTCCCCAAAGCTAACCAAGATTTCTGGATTCGCTATTGGTTTGCTGCTGCCGGAATCGACCCAGATAAAGATGTCAACTTGATTGCCGTACCAGCTGCTCAAACTGTCGCCAACATGAGAACCGGGTCGATGGATGCCTTCAGTACCGGCGACCCTTGGCCTTATCGAATTGTGGCAGATAATATCGGCTTTATGGCTGCATTAACTGCCCAAATTTGGAAAGACCACCCAGAAGAATATTTTGCCATGAGAGGGGACTGGGTAGACAAACATCCCAAAGCAACTAAAGCTTTATTAAAAGGATTGATGGCAGCACAAGAGTGGTGCGATAAAACCGAAAATCATCCAGAATTAACCAAAATTCTGGCCACCGCCAATTACTTTAACGTGCCGCCAAATGTTTTGGCAGAACCTTACAAAGGTTTCTACAAAATGGGAGACTCTAAACCAGATATTAACGACAAAAATCAGGGAACTTTGTATTGGAAAGACAGCTTAGGCAACGTTTCCTATCCCTACAAGAGTCATGATTTGTGGTTCATTACCGAAAGCGTTCGCTGGGGTTTTTTGCCACCAGATACGATGGCAAATGCTAAGGCAATTGTCGATAAAGTCAACCGGGAAGATTTATGGCGGGAAGCTGCCAAAGAAGCAGGTATTGCTGCTGCCGATATTCCCAGCAGCACGTCGAGAGGGATCGAAAAATTCTTTGATGGCAAACAATTCGATCCCGCCAATCCAGAAGCTTACTTAAAGAGTCTGGAGATTAAGAAAGTTTAGCCATTAGTAAAAAGTCTTATGTCTATGGAATTTGGTAAGGACATAAGACTTAAAACTAATAACAGTTAGGGAACTGTTAATTACAGCTTACACGATAAAAAGGAGATTGGTAAAATGACGGCAAATATTAGCAAAAGAAATAGCACTAATTCGCAATCGGCAATTGGTGCTTGGTGGAAAAAACAATCGCAAAATATCCTACCGCCCCTGATAGCAGTCGTAATTTTTCTAGTAGTTTGGCAGCTAGCTTCTAGTATCGGACTTGTCAAGATACCAGGGCCGACTTCAATGGTGACAGAACAACGGACGCGCATTTATTTGATGTATCCATTCTTCGATCTTGGCGGTACAAATAAAGGTTTGTTTTGGCAGACGATGGCTAGTTTGCAGCGGGTATTTATCGGATATTCGCTAGCAGCAATTGTCGGAATTGCCTTGGGCATTTTGGTGGGCACGAGTGCCATGCTAAATAAAGCTTTAGACCCCATTTTCCAATTCTTGCGAATGATTCCGCCGCTAGCTTGGGTGCCGATTTCTTTGGCTGCTTTGCAACAAAACCAACCCGCTGCATTGTTCGTGATTTTTATTACGGCAATTTGGCCGATTTTGATTAATACGGCAGTGGGAGTGCAGCAAATTCCACAGGATTACATTAACGTTCGCCGGGTGTTACGTCTGTCGAATCAAAAGTTTTTCTTCAAGATTTTGTTGCCTTCTGCATTACCTTACATTTTCACTGGATTGAGAATTGCGATCGGTCTTGCTTGGTTAGCAATTATTGCGGCGGAAATCATCATGTCCGGTATCGTTGGCATTGGCTTCTTTATCTGGGATGCCTATCAAAATAACTACATCAGCGATATCATTTTGGCTCTGTTTTATATCGGTGCAGTTGGTTTGATTCTCGATAAAGCAATGGGATATTTGCAAGAAAGAATTGTGCCGAACGATAAGAAGTAGGAAATTTGTATGTAGTTGCGCTTTAGCGCTAAAGCGCTGTACCTAATTAAGAGCGCTGAAGCGCAACTACGTACCTGAATAAAAGAGCGCTGAAGCGCAACTACGTACCTAATACCCACTACCAATTACTATGAGCGTATTTGTTGCAGTTGACCAAATCGAGAAGGTCTTTAATCTCAGCGGCGGCGGTCAATACGTCGCCTTGAAAGGGATTGACCTGGAAATTAAAAAAGGCGAGTTTATTTCTTTAATCGGTCACTCCGGTTGCGGTAAATCCACTCTATTAAACATGATTGCCGGGTTGGATTTGCCTACGGATGGAGAGGTATCGCTAGAAGGAGAAGTAGTTAATGGCCCTGGCCCAGAAAGAATGGTGGTGTTTCAAAACTATTCTCTATTGCCTTGGTTAACAGTACGGGAAAATATTGCTTTGGCGGTAGAAGAAGTGCTGGGTTATTTGCCGAAAGGCGAACAAAAGAGCATAGTTGAAGAACATATCGATATGGTTGGTTTGCGCCCTCATGCTGATAAACAACCAAATCGTTTGTCTGGGGGTCAAAAACAACGGGTGGCAATTGCACGCGCTTTAGCAATTCGTCCCAAATTGCTACTATTAGATGAACCGTTTGGTGCATTAGATGCGCTGACACGGGGCAATTTGCAAGAAAAATTAATGCAAATTTGCCAAGAACATGAAGTTACGGGAGTGATGGTAACGCACGATGTCGATGAAGCGGTGTTATTATCCGATCGCATCGTGATGCTCACCAATGGCCCAGAATCCAAAATCGGTCAAATTCTGGAAGTAGATATTCCCCGTCCTCGCAAGCGGATGGAAGTAGTCAGCCATCCGAGTTACTATAGTTTGCGATCGGAAATGATTTATTTCCTCAACCAACAAAAACGGATCAAGAAAATTCGGGCTAGGAAGACGGCTGCGATCGCTCGTCACGGCCTGGAAAAAGTTAATCTAGAAATAGGCTTCGTTCCCCTCACCGCTTGCGCCCCAGTTGCAATTGCCAAAGAAAAAGGTTTCTTCAAAAAACATGGTTTAGATGAAGTCAGCCTCGTCCGCGAAACCAGTTGGCGTGGTATCGTAGATGGCATCGCGGGCGGCTACGTAGATGCAGCCCAAATGCCCTCCGGGATGCCATTGTGGATGACTTTGGGCGGACACGACAAGGATAACCGACCGCTGTCAATGGTATCAGCCCTCACCATGACACGCAACGGAAACGCCATCTCTTTGTGCAAACGCTTTTACGACCAAGGGATATATAGTTTGGCAGACTTTAAAAAGATGCTGCTGAAATCTCCCAACATCCAGCACAGAATGGGTATCGTACATCCCTCTTCCATGCACAACCTGCTATTGCGGTACTGGTTAGCTGCTGGTGGCATAGATCCCGATCGCGATGTTAACTTGCAAAACCTTCCCCCCGCCCAAATGATCGTAGATTTGCAAGCGGGAAGCATCGACGGTTTCTGCGTCGGCGAACCTTGGAACTACCGCGCCGCAATGGAAGGAGTAGGTTTTACCGTCGCCACCGACTTGGAAATTTGGCCGGGACATCCGGGGAAAGTTCTCGGCGTGCGGGAAGATTGGGCGAACGCTTATCCCAACACGCACATCGCTTTGGTGAAAGCATTGCTAGAAGCGGGACAATATTGCGCTGACCCGAAAAACGCCTTAGAAATACGTCAAATTTTGGAAAGTCGGGAATATCTAAGTACCGATATTTCTTATATCCAATTAGGAGATCCCGCATCTGCTAGCTGTAACTTAGATCGACCGATGCGGGAATATGCCCATCATATTTTCTTTGGCGATGGCGCAAATCGCCCCAGTCGCACGGAACATCTTTGGCATATCGTACAAATGGCACGTTGGGGTGACGTTCCTTTCCCCAGAAATTGGTTGGAAATTTTAGAAAGAGGTTGTCGGGTAAGTGTTTTCAGTACGGCGGCGCGAGAATTGGGCGTACTGGATGTGAAATACAATCGCGGCAATATTCAACTTTTTGATGGCAGCACTTTCGATGCCGAAGATCCGATTTCCTATCTCAACAATTTGAAGATTAAACGCGATTTCACGATGGCGGAAATTATCCTCGATTCCAGGACGATAAAAGCTGCCTAATTAGTCATTAGTCATGGGTAATTAGCAGCGAGAAAGAGCGATCGCATAATAAGCTGTCGCTCATCTAAGTTTTATAAAGGAGGCAGGCTCGACAGCCCGCCCCACAATAATTTCACTCTCTTGCTGATTATTCAAGTTAGATGCGCGTTAGCTTACCAATGACCAATGACCAATGACCAATGACTAATAACCAATGACTAATGACCAATGACCAATGACCAATGACCAATCTCTCAACAGGAATTATAATGACTTACACTGAAAAAACGAAAAAGAAAACTACCCGATCGAAATCTCGCGAAGCATTTTTGACAATCGAGGGCGTATCGAAAGTTTATCCCACAGCACAGGGGCCATACACCGTATTAAAAGATGTCAACCTGACGGTGAATGAAGGCGAATTTATCTGCGTGATCGGTCACTCTGGATGCGGGAAATCCACTTTGCTGAACATGGTTTCTGGTTTTGCCACGCCTACTGACGGAGAAGTGCGGCTGGAAGGGCAACGCATCGGGGAACCAGGGCCAGATAGAATGGTGGTATTTCAAAACTACGCTTTGTTGCCTTGGTTAACCGCATTTGAAAATGTTTATTTGGCGATTGATTCGGTTTATCCCGACAAACCGGAACCGGAAAAAAGAGCGATTACTCGCGAACATTTGGCAATGGTAGGATTGACGGAAGCAGCAGATAAAAAACCCACTCAAATTTCCGGCGGGATGAAACAGCGGGTTTCGATCGCCCGCGCTTTGGCAATTCGTCCGAAAGTGTTAGTTTTGGACGAACCTTTTGGCGCTTTGGATGCAATTACGAAGGAAGAATTGCAGGAAGAATTGCTGAAAATTTGGACGGACCACCGTTGTACTGTTTTGATGATCACTCACGATATTGATGAAGCTTTGTTTTTGGCAGATAAGTTGGTGATGATGACCAATGGCCCTGCTGCTAATATTGGGGAAGTAATGCAAATTCCGTTTCCTCGTCCGCGCGATCGATCGCAAATTATGGAAGATCCAGAATACTATAATTTGCGGAACTACGCCTTGGATTACCTATTCCGTCGATTTGCTCACGATGCGGATGAGGAGTAATTTTTTCCCGCTGATGAACGCAGATATAAGTATCTGCGTTCATCAGCGGTTTTTATTTCCGTATTTTGATAATATTTAACCAATTTTATCCACCATTTTCCATCAAGCCAATAACTCATCTACCGCCACACTGAAACCTTGTAGAACAACCTGAGTGCTAACTACCTCACCAGAAATAAATACAAGTCGCTGATTTTGGGTAATCGCAATAATCCAACGACTGTCAGGAAATACCAACCAAACTTCTTGGCAACCAGATTGTAAATACTCTTGAGCTTTAGCAATTACCTCTTCGGCAAAATCTGTAGGTGAAACTATCTCAGCGATTAGTGGGAAACTCTGGGGAAGCACAGCAGATTCGCCAAATTGAGCGAGTAATTCTGGGGTCAGATAAGCAACATCAGGATAACGACCCTGCTTATTAGTGCGACAGGGAACCTCTGTATAAACTTCTCCCCCTTGTCCGCTGGAGTCTTTGTAATTTCCCCAGGAACGAGCTAGTCTAGACTGAATCCGGCTATGCTTGAGTGTCATACCACTTTTCTCCACCAGTTTTTCATCCATCCATTCCATCGGATGTTTTTCAAGCAATTTTCCATCCACCCATTCTGTACCTTCAGGGGGATTTCGCATCCAGTCTTCTAGTGAAAAAACTTCTGATATTTGGGGTACAACTGTAGAAGTTATCATTGCTATCTATTCTCCTTTGCAGAATTTACTAAGTAGGTGGGTATAATTAAACGTAAAACTGCTGCGCCCAAGAAACCCGGTTTCGCAGGAGTTACCGGGTTTCTGGCTGTTCAGTTTATTTACGCCCACCTACTTAACATTATTACATCGAAGGCCCGATCGCACCTTCCTCATCCCACATTTTACCGCTCAAATCAACCCAGCAATAATATTGATGCTCATTGCCAAAATAACCGTATTGAAAAAGAAAGATAACACTCCATGTAACAGCGCCAAACGCCTCATCGATCGCGATGTCGTAGCAACATCTGAAACCTGGCCAGTCATACCAATCACAAAAGAAAAATATAAAAAATCCCAATAATCTGGATCGTTATCGCTGGGAAAATCTAGACCTCCAGCCTTGCCTTCACTGGCGGTGTCCCGATCGTCGCGGTAATAGCCATGTGCATAGTGAAGCGCGAACATGGTATGTACCAACAACCAGGAACCTACGATCGTCATCACCGAAAGCGTTAAGTGTAGTGTCAGCAGAGAAGTCGAGATCCCTTTTTTATCAAAAATTTGGGTTTAAAACCCCGTGCTTCTAGCACGGCTTTTCTTGCTCCTGAATATAACGCTTTAACACTT
>NZ_JAIQZN010000181.1 GCF_023333585.1 Argonema antarcticum A004/B2 | reverse complement strand
CCCTCATGGCAGGCAGTCAAAAACCAACGTTTCGATAGGGGTTTGAAAAATTTTTGATAAAAACTGACTAAATTCTTTGGGTGACTAATTGCTCAACTGAATAATCTATATAAGACGAATTTCTATAATCTTGGAAACAATCAGCAAATTGCTTGCTAATTTTTAATCTTTTATCTAATTCTGCTATTAAGATAATTCCAGCATTTGAGGTGATTTTCCCTCCTGAAAAATTAGCGATGATTTCTTTGGCTTTAAGTTTTCCTAAATTGAATTGCTTACAGGCTTTTTTTCGAGAACTGGATGTCATAATTCGACTCATATTAAATTTTTTTACTCCTCAATTATAGTAGATTTGTTCAGCTGTTAATTAATGATTAAATAATTTAATTATTTTCAAAAAATGGCGGTTAATTTTTCATTTTTCCCCTCTCTAATTCCTGATAATTATGCTGCAAGAAGTTGAGGACACGGCTATCCGGTTAATCGACATCCACGATATCTACCCTGATGATGCGATAAAGCAGAGTGCCCAAATCAGCATATTTAACCTCAAAGAACCAAACCCGGTTTCTTAAACCGGGTTTTTTTGGATTGAGGAAATCCCCCTTTCCATATATAAGTTGTAATCATAGACAAGCAAACACAAACAATGATTCAACTCAAACAATGGCAACAGCACGCCGAGTAATAATATTCGCAGACAGCGATAACACTTTTTTATCTGCCCAAAGCTTTAACAGAAAGTTAGATTGGCAAAAAATCCGCGACTATCTAGCAGACCCCGCCGAAGGCAGAGAACTGATTGAAATGGTAATCTTTGTTGGCTTACCACCAGATAGAGAACGATTTGAAGAACAGCGCAAAGCCAAAGAAAAATTCATCTATTGGGCTAAAAGCAACGGTTTTTTAGTCGTTAGCAAAGAAGGCAAAGCCAAAGGCGAAGAATACGAAACCAACATCGATATCGTCATGGCAATGGACGCCCTTGAATTAGCGCTAGAAGTTCGTCCCGACATCGTTGTTTTAGTTACCGGAGATTCCGACTTCGCTTATCTAGCAGAAAAACTCAGAAGACGAGGAATCCGTGTAGAAGTCGCATCAGTCGAACAATCTCTAGGCAACGAGCTAAAAAATGCTGCCAGCAACGTCATAGACTTGATTGAAATCTTCGATAGTTTCGAGCAACAAAACAACAATCAAAACTATTACCGCATCGGTAACGCCAATATTTTCGACTGATGACTTTCCGCAATTTCACAATTAGCGACATTCTGAAAATGCTGGCATTAACTCAACCAAAACTTCCCAAACAGACGCAAACAATCAATGGCAAATTGGTTGGACAAGACCCAAATCAATTCGAGTACATCAACTCCCAGATGGAAAATCTCGCTCAACAACTAGAACAGATAGAAATCCAAGTTGTTACAGCCCAACAACAAGATAGGAGAGAATACATTAACCAACTAAAACTCCTGAAAGCATCAGTACAAAATCTAGAACAATTGTACAACCGATTGCTGTCCACAACCATTGTAACTGTTGTAGTCTTAACAGCTTTGTTGATTTGGATGGGTTTAATTCGTCAACCATCCTACAACAAATCTCAAATAAATACTACAGTCATTGCTTTGCAGAATTAGTCATCGGTCATTAGTCATTGGTAATTCGTCAAACACGAGAGGAAAAAATGAGAGCAGTCGTTAACGGAAAATTAGTAGATTTACCCACCGGTGTAACCGTTGAAGAACTGAGAGCCAGACTCCCTGAAATTGGTAACGACGACGTAATGGAAGAAGGATTTGGAGGAACAAAACCATTAAAAGAAACAGAAGCGCTCAAAGAAGGCTCCAAAGTTTGGTCAGTTCCTAAAATCGTCAAAGGTTAATTACTAGCACTTTGTAGGGTGCGTCAGAAAAGCTAAAACCTCTCTAATTTAAAGAGCCTCTGTCTGACGCACACGACAAATTTTAATTCAATTAAAGGAGCATAAATCATGGCAATTTCCATTAGTTCTAGTCAATCAGCATTTCAGCCCACAGCACGAATTAGTGCCGAAATAAAACTGCTAGAAAAACCCGCTAAAAATGTAATAGTTGGCAGTAAAACGATCGGCGACATTCAATACATCGCAATTCTCATCAAAGGAATGCCCTTATCTTCCCAAAAATTTACAGCATCAAACAGTGACGTACTGTTTTTGTTACCACCAGAATATCCACGTCTTCCCCCCATCGGTTGCTATCTAAACTACCCTTGGGATACCGTAGGACAAGGAGATCACCACTTTACCAGACAGAGTTATTACGGCGCACCTTTCTTAAGCGAAGAAGGCTGGTATTGGTACTGCGTCGGACTTGGTGGCGGCTTCAATCGAGATAAATGGCTCAATGCTTGGCGACCTAGCAATCAACCCGAAAACGGACACAATCTCGCTACCTTATTCATCACCGCTCGTCACGCCATTAATAACGATGATTGAGGTACGTTGTGGCGATGAAGCGCTTTCATCGCCACAACTTGCCTAAAAATTAACCCCAAAGATTAACTAGACTTCAAGGAATCAAAAAAACATGAATGACTCCCAAAAATTACCAAAAGTTTCACTACAAGTTCCTCCCTTGATGTGGAATCAATTTAGTCAATCTATGCTACAAGCGCGAAGCACAAATGAAGAAGTAATCGGTTTTTTATTCTGCCAGCGCCAGCAGATCTCGAAACGTCAAGTTAGGTACTTACCAAAAACTTGGGTAGTTCCCGCTCCCGATTGCTACGAACATCAATCTGCCACTGGGTTAGTCCTCAAACAAGAATTTCACCTTTACTTACTGGAAACATATCTCAGTCAAGGATTAGATGTGGTTCACATTCATACTCATGCGGGAAACCACAGTCCTGATTTTTCCGGCCTAGACGATCGTTACGAAGCAGAATACGCTCTATTTCTCTCATCTAACTTTCGCAAACCACCACGCTTAATTTCCGGCGTATTTGACGAATACCTACAACATTCACAATTCCGAATTTGGAATAAAAAAGGAAACTCTTGTGAGGAAGTTAAATTTTACCGCTCATGGTTTGAACTCGAAGAAACCCAAAATCCGTTGACTGAGACAGACTTGATGTTCGCCCGCCAAAAAGGATTTGGACAAACTTTTCAAAAGCAACTCGGTCAACTTACTGTTACTCTCATCGGCTGTGGCGGAATTGGTGCAATTTTAGCCGAACAACTAGGACGTTTGGGTGTCAAAAATTGGCTATTAATTGACCCCGATCGCTTAGAACCCGTCAACCTCAACCGAATGCCTGGGGCAACTTGGAAAATGGCAGACCAAGGGTGGCACAAGGTTGAATACGTCAAGCAACTGATTAAAAGGATATACCAGACAGGTTCTTGTGTGAAAGCTATACCTGAGTCGATCGAAAATGAAACGGTGCAAAAAGAAATTGCTGCCACCGATCTAATCGTCGTAGCCACCGACAATCACCGCTCTCGACAAATCGCCCAAGAATTAGCCCTCCAATATGCACGTCCTCTAGTTTGTCTTGGCACTCACATCGACATCAAATCCGATGGTTCTCCCCGAATGTACTGTCGCATCACCGTTCCCCCGTTGGGAGGTGGCTGGTGTCTGATGTGCGGTAACATCATCAACTTGCAAAGAGCCGCCTTAGAGTCCGCCCCAGTCGAAATTGAAAGTTTAGCAGCACGCGCAGGTTATCTGGAAGGCATCAACGACCCAGCAGTATTTTGGCTGAACGGCATTTGTGCCAGCACCGGAGTAGGCGTGATTCAGGGCATGGTCACCGGCTTTTTGAACTTGGAAGAAGGTCTGGACTGGATCTACCAATTCCCTCAGTGTAAGTGGCATCACACCAATACCGACTATTTGGCAACCCCTGATTGTTATTTTTGCGGTGCAGGCGATCGGGATTTCACCTAACCCAACCCCTTTATTCAGACCCCACCCCTACAAGGGTGGTTTTTTTGCTTTCTTGCTTTTTGTTTCCTCACCTTTATTCCATAGACCCTTCTTAGGTAAATTTTTACTTCGCAATCTTAAAAAAAGTGGAAATTATCGCTCGTCCGCTCGATTTGAACGGATAGTAACAATTATCACCCTTAACGCGGGTCTTGCACCTGAGCGACCTCAGACACCAGCGCATCCACAAGGTTCCTCCCACAATTCTATATGGAAGACCCCCTTTCCAGACCGATGCGAAAATACAGGCAAGTAAATAGGAGCCTTTAAAACTATGTCGAAGCTAGTTCGATTGAGGTTACAGTACCCACTTGCTGTTATCCAAGAGGTGAAAGAAATAGTTGCGATCGCGCTTGCCAATCCCAGAGACATCGTGATTGACCCTATACGGCATTTGCCGGTTCTTTCGGTACGATCGCATCTCTATGGTTTGCAGCTTACAATCCCTCTGGCGTGGGGATTATCTTTATCATTTCTCTGATTATGTTCTTAGCAGGGATAGTGGTAGAAGGCAACAAATACAAAATTTACAAAGAAGATGCGCTGCCAATTCCAGTCGTTATCAATATTGCTAATCCGGCTGATTCACTAGATGCACTCAATTCCTTATTTAATTTAATTCAAGCAAAGCGTGAGTATCGCAATTATCGCCAAAATATCAAACAATACTTAGGAATTACTGAAGGCGATTTAGTTTATAAATACGAAGGAAAAATTTTTGACACTGAATATCTCAAAGAGTTCTTGAAAATTACCAAACATGATTTGCAACGAGTTAAACGTAAAACTCCCCAAAATTCCATTTTTTATTTGGTTTATATTGGCCCCATTAGTGTAGCTTTTCTAGTAGGTTCCATGTTAGGTCGGGAAGGAATGCTGCTATTTCAAAGAACCCAGGATAACAATAGTTATGAGCGCGTCATGGAGGTTAAAGACCGAAACTTAAAAGAAGATGCCCCGATCTTTGAAAAATTTGATGTTATCTATCAAAACATTGATAGTGGCAAAGATCGGGTGACAATTGCCATTGATGCGGCAGCGCATAAAGTAAAACTTAGCGACCCTAGTATTACGGATTATGGGGACATTATTGTTTTGCAAAGTAAAACTGGTAATACCATCGGTTATGAAGAAGATTGGACTCAATACTGCCGTGAAATCTTCAATGTTTTAAATAAAGCACAGCAAAATTATCAGGAGATTAGGTTGGTTTATTCCATGCCTGTGAATTTGGCTGTTGCAGTTGGGATGGCGACTCAACATTTTTGGAACATTTTGTTGACTAATTACGATTCTAAAACGGGAAAATATGAAGATTTAATCAAAATGAATGAAGTTACTTATCGTGGTTAAACTAATAATGGAGGATTGTTAAGATGAGTGAAAAATCAAAAGTTTACACAGCGATTACTTTTGCCCCAGTGCAAGGTTTTATTGAAAAGTCTCGGAAACTTCGGGATTTGTACGGGAGTTCATTTTTGCTATCCTACTTAGCGGAGGCAATTTGTAAAGCCGCTAGAAACGATCTCTATTACCCACCGAATAGCGAGAAGGATCGAGACGATCCGGTTATATCGCCTGCTTTAATTAATGTCACCCAAGGTACTCCCAACCAAATTATATTGGAGGGTGAATTTTCAGACGCAGATGCAAAAAGAGCCTTTAATGAAGCCTGGGGAAAAGTCACCCAAACTTGCCGTGAGTGGATAGAAGATGCTTGCCAAGATTGGATTAAGGAAAAGTATCCAAACTGGATTAAAGCAGGAGTGTGGAAAGAAAATAACTCCGGTACAAAAGAGTTACCTTGGACGCGAGAGTGGGATTCTTGGACAGAACACGCTTGGGAGTTCTTTTGGGAAACAGGAAAAACTGTTACGGAGGCGCGAGAAGCGTTAAATGAAAAGAAGCGATCGCGTGCTTGGACTGGTATCAATTGGATTGGCGAAAGTTCGAGTTTATCAGGTAGTGATGGTGTGGCTTATCCCGGCATGAGTCTGTGGGATGGTAAGCGAAATAAGCGCACAGAAAAGGAGAATTGGACAGATGAACAATACAAACAATGGAATTATAACACAAAGCGAGATGAAATTAAAGATTTCTATAACTTTTTAAGTCAAAAAGTTGGCGAAAAATTTATTAATTTTATTAACGCAGCACAACCTGGTACTGAAATTTACAAACAGCTAGAAGGCAGATATAAAGATTTTGATGATTTTGCTGATTTTATCAAAAATAGATTTCCTCATTTTCGCCAAGCTAAGAAAGAAGAATTCTATCGAAAATATGGTGAAGCAATTATCAGCCCTACAGAAGAGTTAAGTATTCCCGAACTAATCAAGCGGTTAATTACTTTAGAAGAGGTTGCTCATAACTGGAGTTTAGACTATCGCACCGCAGGTGCGATAGTCTAAACTTCTAGCCATCCAAAATCGCTCAGCTTTTAGCTG
>NZ_JAIQZN010000249.1 GCF_023333585.1 Argonema antarcticum A004/B2 | reverse complement strand
TTCAACTAGCACAGCAGGAGTCCCCCGCTCTAGTTGTACCCAGGTGAGCGGCGGGAGGAATGCGAGTGAGTGAAGAGATCCACCCCGAACAAAACCGACAATCGCAGATATCTGTTTTGTTCGGGTGGTCGATGAATGAACAAATTCCTTGACACATTTAACTTCACGGAGTACTCTAATAATAGAGGTCGTGAAGATAATGTCCCAAACAATCACCGCCAAGTTAAAGCTAAACCTGAATACCGAGCAAAAAGCTTTGGTATCTCAGACTGCCTTAGCTTACCGCGATGCGTTGAATTACACTTCACAAATCGCTTTTGATGCGGGTAAAACCAGTAATGGTGACAAGTTGCAGAAAGCTGTCTATGGCGAGTTGCGAGTTCGATTTGGACTTGGAGCGCAAATGGCTTGCAATGTACCTAGACAAGTATCTGCTACTTACAAAACCCTCTGGACTAAGGTAAAACAATCTAACGATGCTATCGCGAAAGGTTACACCAAGAGACGGTACAAAGGGTTAGATAAAGCCCCTAAATATATCTCTCGGACTTGTACCTTAAATTATCAGCGGGACTATAGCTTTAAAACTGAGCGACGGGTAAGTATTATTACCTTGCAAGGTCGGATAGTTGTCTCATACAATGGTTACAACAAGCACCTAGATTTAATTACCAATGGAACAAAGATTGGAGCGGCTAAAATTGTCTATCAGCGTTCTTCTAAGACCTACTATTTGATGGTAAGCCTCGAAGTAAAAACGCCTGAGATCGAGCCATTGAAAATAACTAGAGTATCTGGCGTTGATGTAGGAATGCGTTACCTTGCGGTGGAAACAGACTTAAGTAATAAGTCTAAATTCTATTCAGGCAAGGCAGCTAGACATAAAGCCAACCGCTATCACAAAGCTAGACAAACTCTTCAGCGCAAAGGCACTCGTTCGGCAAAGCGTAGATTAATTGCTTTGTCTGGAAGAGAAAGACGGTTTATCGCTGATGTGAATCACAAAATCAGTAAG
>NZ_JAIQZN010000248.1 GCF_023333585.1 Argonema antarcticum A004/B2 | reverse complement strand
TTGACATACTCCCCAGCCTGAAGGCGTGGGGATTCTTTACGCTTCATTGGGCCGTGCTACCGGAGTAGTCTTACCGTCCCTCGACGTACATTTAAGGTCGTGCCGATGCCCCATGCCGACCATTTCTATATTTTTCGAGGCATTCTCATCTCTATCGTGTTCGACGCCGCAACCTAAACAAAGTATCGAGCGAACAGATAGATCGACTTTGCCCCATTTGAAGCCACAATCAGAACATTTTTGACTTGTAGGTTCCCATCTACTAATTACTCGGAAATAAGAGCTAAACTTTTCAGCTTTAGCCTCAACTAAAGTTCTGAATTCCCGCCAACCTTGTAAACTAATTGCTCTAGCAAGGTTACGATTCTTGACTAGACCCGACACATTCAAGTCTTCCAGTATGATAGCTTGGTTTTCGCTAACGACTTTGGTTGAGAGCTTGTGTAAGAAGTCTTTACGAGTATCGCTAATCTGATTGTGCAGTTTGGCTATTTGAATCCGAGTTTTGTTTCGTCGCTTTGAGTCTTTTTGTTGACGAGCCAGTTGGCGCTGTAGCTGGCGAATCTTGCGGTCAGACTTATTGTAATTAGGACTCACCGCTTTTTCTCCGTTGCTCATTACAGCAAAAGTTTTGACACCTAAATCGATACCAATGCTTTGATTATCAGCATTAATAGATCTAGGCTCAACTTCTACAACAAAACTCAAAAAGTAACGGTTGGCACAATCCTTGATTACTGTTACAGAACTAGGTTCAGACGGTAATCCTCTAGACCAAATAGGCTTTAGATTGCCAACTTTAGCGAGATATACCTCTCTATCTTTCACGGAAAAAGCGGCTTTCGTGAAAGTTGCAGATTGGCCATTTGTTTTTTTCTTGAACCGAGGTTGTCCTAATTTCCTGACTTTCCTCTTCCCCTTGAGAGAGTCAAAGTAATTTTTATAGGCTACATCTAACTGTTTAAGAGATTGTTGCAATGGCACAGATGATACATCATTCAACCAACGTCTTTCCTC
>NZ_JAIQZN010000247.1 GCF_023333585.1 Argonema antarcticum A004/B2 | reverse complement strand
GGTAAAATGGAGTTTTACCTTGCCAAAAATGAGCCAACTGAGAGAGTATATAGAGAAGCATCCATCGTCAGCCCAAAGATTAGTGGGTTTAGACTATGAACGGTTAATAGAGTTAATCAGTCAAGCGGAGAGCTTACATAATCAAAAACAAAAAGCAATCGAACAAAAGAAAACAAGAATAATTAAAGCTGGCGGGGGAAGACAAGCCAAATTGAACGTAGCAGAGCAGATTCTCCTCACATTAGTATACCTACATCACTTCCCGACATTCCAGATGTTAGGGGTTCAGTTTGGAGTGAGCGAATCAGCCGCCAATTATATATTTCATTACTGGCTGGAAATATTGAGAGAACTGCTGCCAGCGTCCTTAGTGGAACAAGTAAAAAAAAACGACTCAGAGTGGGCATGGATTGAAGAAATATTAAGTCAATTTGAATTAATAGTGGATTTGGTGAGCAGCCGAGAGAAAGGCCAACAGAGTACCAAGAACAAAAAAAGTATTATTCAGGAAAGAAGAAAAAGCATACATTTAAAAACCAATTCATCGTGATGCCTACAGGCAAAGAAATAGTGGATGTAGTAGTAGGAAAACCTGGGGCAACCAGCGATATAAAAATCTGGCGAGAACGCCAGACAGAGTTAAGTGATAATCAGAAATTTCAAGGGGATAAAGCTTATGTAGGAGAACCAGCGATTGACACCCCTCATAAGAAAACTAGAAGTAAAGGTGTGACCGTTGAACAAAAACAAGATAATCAAAAAAAAGCCCGTAAAAGAGTGGTAGTAGAACACTTAATTAGACTAGTAAAAACTTTTCGGGTAGCTGCCGAAAGATTCCGGTTAAAATCGACAACTTATGAACCAGTAATTCTGGCTGTATGCGGATTAATCAGATGGCGGATGGGTGCGATAGTTCTCAATAGCTAAAAAGCCTAACATTTGGATTTGAATATGGAATAAGACTACCTAAAAAATCTACCACATTTTGACTGCAACACCGCCAAAGCCTTATTTAACCGTTGGTTTTTGACT
>NZ_JAIQZN010000180.1 GCF_023333585.1 Argonema antarcticum A004/B2 | reverse complement strand
GTTGTCAGTTGTCAGTTGTCAGTTGTCAGTTGTCAGTTGTCAGTTGTCAGTTGTCAGTTGTCAGTTGTCAGTGGTCAGTTGTCAGTGGTCAGTTGTCAGTTGTCAGTTGTCAGTTGTCAGTTGTCAAAAGCCAATAGCCAATAGCCAAAAGTCCATAATTAGTTGTCCATTTTTGGGTGTTTGTAACCAAGAACTTATGACTAATGACTAATGACTAATGACTAATGACTTAATTGTGACACCAAATCCTGAGTGGTGTCTAATGTTTTGACAAAAGATTGTTCAGCCTCGGTGAAAGGTTCGCTAGCGGCTTGTTGGCTACTTAAGAGGTTAGCTGTGGCATCGGAAACATCGCCAGTACGGGAGGAGAGGCGATCGCGCAAGACATCTTCTGGTGCCGTACAGAATAATATTTGCAGAGGCAGATGATGTTTTTCGGCTTGTGCGATCGCTTCAGAACGCAACGCCGCGCGATCGTACTTAGCATCCAAAATTACCGGATAGCCAGCCGAAGCCAGCATAATTCCCAGTTCCAACAGACGCCCATAAGTTTTCTCAGTCATTTGGGCCGAGTACAAATCTGCGCCACCTTTTTCATGCAAAGGTACACCAGCCAAATGTTTCCGCACCGCATCCGATCGAATCTGAATTGCGCCTATTTTCCGAGCCAAATATCGCGCCACCGTACTCTTACCAGAACCGGATAACCCCGACATTAAAATCACTTTACCTTGGCGCGGTTTTGTATATTGCCACGCCATTTTGTAATAGCCAGCAGCAGTTTCCTTCGCTTTTTCTTTCTCATCGGCGGGAATACCAGGATCGTCCAATAAAAAGGAAATTACCTTTCCCCGCACATAAGATTGACGGCTTACATACAAAGGTAAAACTTGCAACCCTTCCCAGTCGCCAGTTTCTTCAACGTAAGTATTCAAATAAGCATTGCAGAGGTCTGGACGCTGCAATCCTTCCAATTCCATCACAGCATAAGCAATGTCGAACATCACATCAACAAAGCGGAACGGCTCATTAAACTCAATACAGTCGAATAACATTATTTTGTTATTCCACAAACAGATATTTCTCAGGTGTAAATCGCCGTGACATTCCCGAATCCAGTTATTTTTAATTCGGCTAGCAAAGAGTTCTTGCCGTTCTGCAAAGAAAGTATCTGTAAACTGCTTAGTTTCGTCAAACTGAGACTGAGTTTGAGGCCCACCAATATATTTCTCAGTTTGCTGGTAATTTTCGTCGATGGCTTGGCGAATCTGGTCAACTTCACCAAAAGTGCGAATATAGTCATTGATTGGTGCTTGGGCGTGGAATTCTGCCACAACCCGCCCCAAATCCTCCATATTTTTCTCAGTCAGTTTACCCTGTTCAAACAAAGTGAGAAATAACGCATCTTGAGGAAATTGGCACATTTTCAGCGTATATTCCACCGCTTCACCAGCGCCACCCAGTTGAAATTGCTCTCCTGTCTGAGTGATTGGCAAAACTTCTAAATAAATTTCGGGAGCCCCGCGCTTATTCATGCGGAACTCTTCATTACAAAAATGTTGCCGTAGTTCCAAAGTCGAGTAGTTCAAAAAGCCAAAGTTTACCGATTTTTTAACCTTATAAGCATAATCCCCAGTGAGGAATACATAGGAAACGTGCGTCTGAATTAGCTTAATCGGTTCTGTTACCGGGTGAGGATAGAAACCCGGTTGCAACATTTGCTGAATTAGAGAAGGGAGAGATGTTTGGGTCATGGTATAGCAAAAGTCAAAAGTCAAAAGTCAAAAGTCAAAAGTGAAATGCTTTCTGTGAATTTATTCTAGCGTTTTAGTACGTCCTAACTGCCTTGACGATTGCTATAATTTCAGATGGCAGATGGCAGATTTTAGGGCTAACTCAATATAAAAAACCAGGGTTTTGTCCCTGGTTAGCGAGGTAAGTAAGTAACTCAAGTTGCTAATTACTGGCATCGCCATCGTTTGGAATGGGTAATGGGTAAGTTGGGCGATAAGCTGCCGCGCCGGAGAGTTTGTACGATCGCAATTTATGAAACTCTTGTGGAGCGGGCATCTTGCCAGCCCCATTTATACAACTTAGATGCGCGACAGCTTAAGAGCGCTAAAGCGCAACAACGTACCTAGAACCAGGCTCAATCATATAACTAGCAACTTACGTTAACTATCTGAGCAAGGTTTATGCAGATGCTGCTGTTTCTTCGGCTTCAGTAGCTCCACCTTGTGTGTTGAGGACGCTGACAACCACTTGATTTGGCTCGGCAATGGCTGTAACGCCGGGGGGCAAAGTTAGTTCGCGGATATGCAGGGCATCCCCAATGTTCATAGCGGAAACATCAACTTCAATGTTATCTGGGATGCTCTGGGGCAAACATTTTACCTGGATTGATGTCATCACGGTGTCTAACATTCCACCGCTTAACTTAACACCGACTGGTTCTCCGACAAAATGCAGGGGCACTCCCACTTCCAGGGTGTCGTGAGCTGAGACGGCAAAAAAGCTGAGGTGATAGATAAATCCCTTTGCGGAATGAGATTGGACTTCTCGCAGGAGAGTTTGACCGTTCCAAGGGATGTCAGGAATGTTCAGATTAATGAGGGTGTTGTTGATGGATGCTTTTTTAAGCAGCTGTTCGGCGACTTTGGCATTCAGTGTGAGAGCAATTGATTCAGCACCTTTGTGGCCATACAAAACGGCTGGAATTTGGCCGTTACGACGCAGGGCGTTCGGTTTGCTGTTTTCAAGCCGCTTTTGACATTCAACTGTGAGTTCCATGTTCTGATTTTGGTTCCTTAGTATTCAAATAGTATCAAATCTTCAGCACGGCATTACTAAATTATACCCGCTGAAGATACTGATATTTTGCGTTTTCCAAGCACTTCCGCAATTCTTGGAGCTTTTTAAGACGATAAGTGGCAGCTTGATGTTCTGGTTTTGAAGGAGAATCTCCAAGTTGAGAGAGTACGGAATCACTCTCCTCACTAATTGCCTCAAGTAAGAAATTCCTCAGTTTTTTACGATTATCTTTCCCCAACTTAACCAACTCTAAATTTTCTTCTTCTCCCTCTATTTTTATTTTTGTTTTGCGGGTTTTACCTATTTTCGAGAACTCTGATTTTGCCAACCATTCGTAGAATGCTTCTGCTATTTCTACAGTATAGGGTGGCTGACCATTGTTTGTGTAAAAGCTGATGTCTAACATTAGCCCTCCTCCTGATCCTTTGACTCCATAAACTCTTTTTCGGGAACATTTTCAGCCCAAGCAATTTTTGCCTCGTCAAATAACTTTTTCCCATCTGGAGAGATTGTTCCTGTAGTTAAAACTCCAATAACAGTTTCTTTGGCGATAATTTTCTTTGCTTCGCTTGGGTAGATATTCTTTTTTGTTTTGATCTCAATGTGTGGCATGGCACTATTAACGATTATATTTATTTTGAATTTGGCGAATTATTTCTTGTACTCGTGAGGCATCTTCTGGATTTATTAGTAATATATCTCCTTTAGAATCATTTCCAGTAGTTCTTGTAGCTGAAATACCTTCTTTTTTTAATTCTTCAATAACCCACCCAATAAAATTTTTATGTACAAGTAGTTTGTACCTCATTCGATCTTCATCTGTTTCCCAGTTATTTTTAGGCATTCTAGCTCATCTTTACCGAGAATTTCAGATTTCAGATTTCAAATTGAAAATTTTTGGTTAATGCCTCGCCCCTTGTGGGCGAGGCAAATCTGAAATCTGAAATTTTAAATCTGCAATCAGTTTGCACCATCGACTACTGCTATTCTATGGCGAAAAGCGTTATGCCTCAGACTGCTACAGGTGTGCCATCAGCGTGCAGCAGCGCTCGTTTGGGGCCGTGAATGGGGTCTTCTACAATAATTGTTTGGTCGCGGCTGGCTCCCAGGGAGACGATCGCGATCGGTACTTCCATCAATTCGGCTAGGAACTTGAGATAGTCTAGCGCTTGTTTTGGTAAGTCTTCCAGCTTACGACATTCAGCTGTGGATTGTTTCCAACCGGGTACGGTTTTGTAGATGGGTTTGCAACGGGCGAAGATGCGGGAACTGCTGGGAAAGTCTTGGCAGTTTTGACCGTCGATTTCGTAGGCTACGCAGACTTGAATTTCTTCCATCTCGTCGAGTACGTCGAGTTTGGTGATGGCGAGACAGTCTAAACCGTTGATGCGAACGGCGTATCGACCGATCACGGCGTCAAACCAGCCGCAGCGTCTTTTGCGTCCGGTGGTGGTGCCAAATTCTGCGCCGCGATCGCACAATAATTCTCCCACTTCGCCGTGGAGTTCGGTGGGAAATGGCCCTTCTCCCACTCGTGTTGTGTATGCTTTGGCTACACCGATGACGCGATCGATCATTGTCGGGCCGACGCCTGTGCCTACGCAGGCTCCACCGGCGACTGGGTTGGAGGAGGTGACGTAGGGATATGTGCCGTGATCGAGATCCAGGAGGGTTCCTTGTGCGCCTTCAAACAGGATGTTGCGCCGCCGCTGGATGGCGTCGTAAATCTTTAAGGAGGTGTCTACTACATGGGGACGTAACCGATCTGCATATTTTAAGTAATGCTCGATCGTCTCTTCTGCATCGAGGGGAGGCAAATTATAAAGCTTTTCTAGGATGACGTTTTTATAATTTATCGTCCAGTTAAGCTGTTTGCGGAGGGCATCTGGGTCCATTAAGTCTAGGATGCGGATGCCGGTACGCTCGGATTTATCTGCGTATGTGGGGCCGATGCCGCGACCTGTGGTGCCGATTTTGTGGTTTCCCCGCCGTTCTTCGGATGCTCGATCGATCATGCGGTGGTATGGCATGGTGACGTGGGCAGTCTGGGAAATCAGCAGATTGCGGGTTGAGATGCCCAGCTTTTCTAGCTGGTCGAGTTCTTCAATGAGTACCTGGGGGTCGATGACGGTGCCGCAACCGATGATGCACTCGGTGTCGGGATATAAAATTCCCGATGGAATTAGATGCAGCTTGAAGGTCTGCCCTTGCACCACGACGGTGTGTCCGGCGTTGACACCCCCTTGGTAACGTACAACTACATCTGCTGATTTGCTGAGTAAATCGGTGATTTTACCTTTTCCTTCATCGCCCCACTGGGCACCTATCACTATTACGTTAGCCAAGGGTTTATTACAAGTGCTAAAGTTTTCACAAATTCTTATTATTATCAGATTCCCATGCTCTTGTCAACATGGTATTTGAGGGCAGAGGGGAGGGGGTAAGAGGGGAGGGGGTAAGAGGGGAGGGGGTAAGAGGGGGAGGGGGTAAGAGGGGGAGGCAAACGTGATTCTGTGCCGATCGCATTCTCACAAAAAAGGCGATCGCACTCTCACACATAAGCTGCGAGTTCTTTGTAATAAGATTCATCAACATCTAATGGCAGTTCAACAGCCTGATTGTTGTATACTTTTGAGACTAATTTGGATATTTTAAGAGCGATCATTTGGTGAAATTTGAATGTTTGCGAGAAATGCTTATCGCCATTGGTAACTTGAATTTCTTTTTCAGCCACTATATGGCTGTCAACTGTCATCGTGAATTTGTGTTCCTCTGTACCAATTAAAACTAGCACATCGAAAGTTCCTGTTTCTTTTGCTGGTTCGATCGAAAGCACTTTTACGTTCATTATTAACTCCGAAAAACTGCTTGAGTAGTCCAGTATTTTAGAAAGTCTTCTCTTGTCATTCTATACCTTGTGCCATCCCAAGGGTCACGAATAAGAACATATCCTGCCTCATCCAGACCATCAACGAGTACCATGTGTCCTATTCCTGCGCCAACTTCCCAAAGTACAGCAGCCCACGAACCTGTGTTATTCAAGGTTTCAAAGAGTTCGGAGTCAGTTGCACCTGGGATACCCAATGGGCCTCCCACCCATTGTTTAATCCCTTCTGGAAGGTCGATCGTGTTAAGCACATTGGCCAAATTTGGGCAAGTTACTGGTACTCCAGCCTCATTAGCAATCATAGCCTGACTGATATTGTTGATGCCACGCTCTTTGAGCAACATTTCACCACAAGCAGATCCGCAAGATAAATCGTTTTGCTGCTGTATAACGTTTGGGTCGAAAATTTCATCAATAACTGGCCAATTTCCACCAGCACCAGCTTGTTCGGGATACATTCTATACTCCTAGTATTGAGCGGATACTTGTAGGAGTATAGGTGATGAGGATAACATTGTAAAAATGGATATGAAAAAGGCGATCGCATTCTGAATAAATGGGAAATGCGATCGCATTTTACAATTCCAGACCAAAATCTTGCACCAGTTGTCATCACCCGGCTCTTAATCAATCCCCCGCCTAATAAGCTGTCGCGCATCTAAATTGGGCTCTTCCGTACTTACTATGCTATTTGAGGAGAGGGGGAGAGGGGGAGAGTGGGAGAGGGGGAGAGTGGGAGAGGGGGAGAGTGGCAGAGTGGCAGAGTGGGAGAGTGGCAGAGTGGGAGAGGCGAAAAGAAATAAAAATGTTCTTAGGTGAACAAAAGCATAGCAACTCCGAAAGAGC
>NZ_JAIQZN010000179.1 GCF_023333585.1 Argonema antarcticum A004/B2 | reverse complement strand
AATAATAAATTAAAATTGTTAAAACGTTGTGGATTTGGATTTAGAAATTTTAATAATTTTGAAATACGGGCTTTACTCTTATGGCATTTTCATAACATTTTAGCACACTAAGTACGGAAGAACCAAAGAAGTGAGGATTTCTGGAACGCTGCCTGGAGGGGGAATAGATTCTGCGTCTTTACGGGTGGCTTCTATTGTGCCTTTTCTGGTAATGAAAGGGATGGCTCTTTATGACCGTCTTAAGGAAAAGGATTGGCCATCAACCAAGTACTCTCTTCACCTAGAGTACTCCGTTGTTCGGGCAGAGAAATGGCGATCGCGAACGACTTGTCGTCGCGCTTGCGCTTCGCATACCGCACTATGACTCCAGAACACTCCACAAACCTGATTACGCCATCTAGATATCTATCTAGACATGATTGGCTCAATGCCCCTTTCACCAAATCTGCGTCAGAACCGCTCAAAAGCCGCCTGACCAAATTGCGTATCTGATCGCTCCTTTCTCGGTTACATCCCATTTGGGACACAACGTTCCTGGCTTTCGATCGACAACCCAATCTCTTTATACGATAGGCCATTTGGGACACAACAGTAACCGGAGCGATCGGCCTCACAGATTGCTCTTTCTCTTCTTTATAGGCCAATTGGGACACTACAAATTTACTTCCCATTCTCACTACAACGCTACTTCTTTAATAATTTATTAAGGTAGATAAAACCAGTTTTTCTTTGATCGCCAACGACGCAAGGTGTTAAACCCACAACCACTGCAACAGGTGTACTACCAATTACGTCCTTACCAACTCGACCTGCTCAGCCAGGTCGAATCTTTATGGTCGCAAGGTAAACGGCGAGTTTTAATGGCTTTACCCACTGGTGCCGGAAAAACTGTCATTTTCAGCGCCATTACCCATAAATTCACTGCTAAGCAACTGCGAGTATTGGTCGTAGTCCACCGGGAAGAACTACTACTGCAAGCTCTTGAAAAACTCTGTGCCGTTACCGGAGAAAAAGTAGGTTTAATCAAAGCCGGATACCGAGAAGACCGCAGTCACCTTGTCCAAATTGCTTCGGTTCAATCCTTACTGCGACGTCAGCTACCAGAGGCTGACCTGCTGATTATCGACGAAGCTCACCACAGTGTCAGTCGCAGTTGGACGCGATTGTTAGAACATTACAAAGACAGTTACATCTTGGGAGTTACTGCCACTCCTGCCCGTATTGACGGACAGGGATTTAAGTTCCTCTATGATGAACTTGTTTGCGGCCCTGATGTGCGCTGGCTGATCGATCGCAATTATTTATGCTCTTTCAAGTTGTTTGCCGCCCCGCAACAAATCAAGATTAGACGCCCCAAAACTCTCACAGGCCGCGATTATACTCAAAAGGAATTAGTTGCTGCTGTTAACACTTCCTTAAGTTACGGCGATTTAATTTCTAGCTGGCGTAAGTTTGCGCCAGCTAGCAAGACGGTTGTTTTTGCTGTCAGTGTTGACCATTCTAAAGCGATCGCACTAGCTTACCGAGAAGCTGGTATCGCTGCGGAACATTTGGATGGGGATACGCCGCCGGAAGAACGCAAAGCCATTCTCGGTCGTTTCATCTCGGGTAAGACTCTCATTTTGTGCAACTGCGGTATTGTTTCGGAAGGGTTTGATGTTCCTTCTTTGGAAGCGGTACAAATTGTCCGTCCCACTAAATCTCTCATCCTTTGGTTGCAGATGGTGGGCAGAAGCCTCCGTCCCCATCCTGGTAAAGAAGCTGCGATTATTATCGACCATACGGAAAACTGGACTGTGTTTGGGGCTCCTGACCAGCCTTGGGAGTGGCGTTTAGACCCTGTTTCTCTTAAGGATAAACGGTGGAATGTTTGCTGTCCCGAATGCTGTCACGTCTTTAAGCCGCTGCCCCACGAACAAAAACCCTACAAGTATGAGTGGAGTCCCGGTCACGGCGAGTTTAAATTGTGGTGTAAGTACATTTGTCCTAACTGCTTGGACGAGATCGAGATGGAAAAGTGGTCTGGTGGGGAACCGCCGCCCCCCAGACAAGTTTATAATCATCCGGGTGTGGAGATGCGAGAAATTCCTACTGATTGCGATTGGCAATTTTTAGGGGAACTTTATCGGATTGTGGGTGCTTTTAGGCGCAAACGCTCGGGTTTACCAATTTTACCTAATTTAGCTAATTTTTTGGTGCAGCAATACCCTAATTTGGGTATTCCAGAATTGCGAGAATGTGCTTTATTTTATACTAAAGATTTTCAATGGGCGGTTGCTTGGGCTACTAAATATTACGATAATTTAGTGCAAGAGCAAAAGGAAGCAGCTGCCCAAAAAGCTCGTCAAGCACAGTTGGAACGCCTGAATCAAGAAGTGAGCAAAGCGTCTACTTGGGCAGAAATTTTTAATGCTATAAACTCTTACAGCCATATTTTTAATCCTCAAGAAGTTATTTCTAGGCTGCCTGTGGAGCAACAAGTACGTATTTCTCAACTGCGACAAGAAGAACGAAAGCGCTCAACTGTGGCTGCTGTAGTATCGTCACTTTCTTGGGATGCGGTAACACTTGCTCTCAAAAAAGGCGGATTTCTCTTGGCAGATATTTTAGATTTTCTTCCATTTAGCGAACAAGCTCGTTTGGTAGAGTTGGCTATTCCTAGTGATAGTAGAGCCAGAAGGTTTAGCGAAGATGAAGAAAATCAAGCATTACCTAGACAGAATTTTGGCTTTCGGTTTGAGAAGTTATATTATTGGCGATTAATTCAATTGAGTCAAAGTCATAAACCAATTTGGTTGTATTATAAACTTATTGAATACAACCCTCAACCAAGGTTTGAGGAATTAAGTGAATGCGCTCGCTTGCTAGGTTATAAGCGAGGATGGGTTTATCATAAATGGCGAGAACTATACCCGGATGATAAATATTTTGGTTCTCCAGATTTTTTCTCACGGACGTATTATTCTACATCTGTTGTTCCCCAGGTGGTTTCATCGAGTTATGAGGATTTAGATTCTGATGATTGTTACGGTTGGGATGCCCTTGATGATGAAGTTTATTCTTTTGAGTTGGAACGGGCTGAATCCGAACTTATTTGGTATCAGCAACAATTTGAGGATGCCAACTCTTAAAATCTACCTTTCCACATCTTTAACCGACTGCATAACCGCTAAATTGGCGTTTGAAAGAGGAATGAAAACCGAGGACGATATCTGAAGTATGTACGCCCATTTCAACCAGCCTTTCAGCAATAGAGTCTTCTGTACCGTTATATTGAATCCAAATTTTGCCATCTTGAATGTCAAAGTGCATGACTAGACCAAATACCCGCTTATCTCCTTGCCAACCTACATAAGCCAGTTGATAATGGTCGCGTTCGGAATCGAATATGAGTTCTGCTTTCACCGTATCACTGGTGGTAGCAATTTGGGTGTGTTCTGTCAAAATTTGCTTGACAAATTGGCGATACTGTTCTAATTTATCCATTGCTTAATCTCCTCCTGTTTAGGATCGTAAATTATCAGCTTGACTTGGTAACGTTTAAGAGCGCGTTGAATGAAGGGAAGCTGAAAAAAATCCTGATAGGTTTCCACAGGAATAGCTAGGGCTTGCTGAAGAAAAGCGAAAAGCTGACAGTGAAAGGATTATAGGGCTAGAGCAATCTAGTCAGAGGCAAGAAATAGGTGTAAAATAGCGCCAAAACCTTGCATCATTATTAAGGAGTGGGCCATAGACCATGTACCGACAAGTCGAGCCACCAACTACCCCACCGGCAGAATTTAAACTACCGTTTGAAGGAAAATTATCAGAAGATAACCGATGGGTAATCATGGCCAAACTCATACCCTGGACAGAGTTTGAAGCCGAATATGCAGCATTGTTTAACCCAGAAATGGGCGCACCAGCTAAAACATTTAGGATGGCACTAGGGGCATTAATCATCAAAGAAAAATTAGGAATAAGTGATATAGAAACAGTATAACAAATCAAAGAAAACCCTTATTTACAGTATTTTATCGGTCGGACAGAGTACAGCAATTCTGCCCCATTTGATGCGTCACTATTAGTTCACTTCCGACAAAGAATCACGGTGAACTTAGTCAACAAAGTGAATCAAGAGATGGTCAAGAAAATGCAGTCAACCACAGGGGAGCAATCCCCATCAAAAAAGCCAGAAGTCGCCGAAGGCATCGGGGAGCAAAAAAATCGAGGCAAGTTAATAGCTGATGCGACCTGTGTGCCCGCAGATATTACTTATCCTACGGACTTAAAAATCTTAAATCAAGCCAGAAAACAAACAGAAAAAATTATTGATATTTTGCATAAAAATCGCCAAGAGTCTTCAGATAGAAAACCCAGAACCTATAGAGAGATAGCGAAAAAAGACTACTTAGCAGTAGCGAAACAACGGCGACCATCACGAAAACAAAGCCGAAAAGCGATTAAAAAACAACTGCAATATATCAAAAGAAACTTAGGACATATCGACCAACTAATTGAAGCAGGTAGCCCCCTGTCCAGCTTAAATAAAAGCCAATATAAGAACTTATTAGTAGTCACTGAAGTCGAGCGTCAACAGCAATGGATGTTTGAAAATAAAAAACAGAGTATTGAAGACAGAATAGTGAGTATCACCCAACCACATATCCGTCCAATTGTGAGAGGGAAAGCGGGAACCCCCGTAGAATTTGGAGCAAAATTGTCAGCTAGTTGTGTAGATGGATATGTATTTCTCGACCGAATTAGTTGGCATAATTTTAACGAATCAGGAGACTTAAAAGCACAAGTAGAAGCATTTAAAGAATTTACAGGTTATTATCCAGAGTCGGTTCATGTAGACAAAATTTATCGAACCCGAGAGAATCGTGCTTGGTGTAAGGAAAGAGGGATTAGAATTAGTGGTCCGCCGTTAGGTAGACCGCCATTAAATGTGAGTCCAGAAACTCATAAGCAAGCTAGAGTTGATGAGAGGATTCGTAACTCTATTGAGGGAAAATTTGGTCAGGGAAAACGCAGATTTAGCCTCAATCGAGTCATGGCTAAACTTGCTAATACGGCTCTTACGGCAATTGCGATTACTTTTTTAGTGATCAATCTGTCTGCAATGCTCAGACAGCTTTTTTGTGCTTTTTTGTGTCAATTTCCCAAACCAACTCCTTTTTTGGATTCACTGATTGTCAAAACTTATCTATGGGGACGTATTGGACGAGAAAAAGTTATCTATCAGCCCGCTTGATTCCATCTTTAATTCTGATTAAAGCGATCGCAGACTTATTCAGCAAGCCCTAGCTAGGTAAACTATTCGCTCTGGCTCTTGCTCTTCAAGTGCTTGGCAATAGTTAAGATATTGCCCCAAGGCGGTATGAAACGCGCTAATATCTGAGTCCCCTATAAAGCTTTTAATTTCTACGGCAATTTTTTCTGTGTCCCGTTCTGCGGCAATTGTACTTTCTGCTGCTAAATCAATTTGTAATTTGACTGCTTCACTAATGCGAATAGTCAGAGGATCATGAGTAATATTCCATCCGCCTTTGAATAAGGCATTTTTAACCTGTTGATGGAAAACGTCTTTAGCCATTGTAGATGCTTTCAATAAAAAATAGTAAATATTCGACTATTCCTAAGTTTATCCTAAAACTTGCAACTTTTCTAGATAAAGCATTTTCAAATAATCTGTTAGTTTCGCTCCCTTTTGGATAAGATCGATCGCTTTTTTAACTACTGGATAAGTCAAAAGAATTTTTACTAAAAAAGAGAGGTGCGTTCGCATAGCGTTTGTGTAGGAGAATCGCAACGCTTGACAAATTTTACTATGTTGTTCATTATTAAAATAATGGGGTTATTTTAATTGTTTAAATGTTCAGTTTAAAACAATTATTCATTGATATAAAATATCATACTGCTCGCTCAGAGGGCAAGGGTTTTGCAGCCTGATTTGCGATCGCACGCATACTGGCTTCCATGCGCGATGCGATGGCCTTAGATTAGACTGGTTGGTAGCCCTTTTGACTACACCCGTATCGCAGTATGTCAGGAAGAGATCGGCAGCAACTCGAACTCGCCCACCTCTAGTCCCTCCCAGGTTCGGAACGAGCCAACGTCAATTTGGACTCGAATCCCTTGAAAACCAAATGCCTTTAGGTCTGGATTTACGTAAGCGGTAATAATTTCTGCTTTTCGCCTAGTGGTAACATCATCATTTAATATCAATGACTGCATTGTACTGTGTTCCAAAGTGAATTCTGTGTTACTCTGTTCTACAGTAGCAAACGCAGTAACTTACTGTAAATTACATTGTTAAAAATTTAAGCCATCGGTTCGCCTGACAAACTTCACCGATGGCTCTACACGGTCAAAATAGAAAATCCTGTAACCCTTATAGATACAACGATTGACTTTATTCCCGCATCTGTTGCAATTGATTCTTTGGGGGTGTCAGAACGGACACTTCGCCGCTACGTGAAAACTCTCAAGAAAAAGCTGAGATCCGATTTTGATTACAAACCGCGTCAGAAAGGCTACGCCTTTGAGACTTTTCAGGTTTTAGTTAAATTTTGTGAACTTCGCAGCACTGGCATGAGTCCAGAGCGTGCCGCTGAGTTTATCAGTGTACATGGCGTTT
>NZ_JAIQZN010000246.1 GCF_023333585.1 Argonema antarcticum A004/B2 | reverse complement strand
AGTAGTTGTGCTTTGGCTATGATGGGTTCTCGGTCATCTTCAACGATGTTCCAGACTCTCCAGGTGCTATTGCAGTTTTCTTGGGTGGCAATTTCCTCTACGCTAATAGATGCGGTTGCATAAGTGGCGAGGTTCTTTGCTGCTTTGTCTGTTAATCCCAGTCTGACTATTAATTGACGGCGGCATTTGTCGAGTTTACTGAGTTTGTTTTCGATGTCGTTCTGCAACCGTTCGTCACCGGAGTCTGCTGCTGCTTTGAATGCGGTGTGCAGGCTAGCTGCGGTGGCTAGGATGGTGGTGAGTGAGGTATAAGTATCGAGACATAATGGTTTGACTTCCGTAATATGGAATTTGCCAACTTCTCCAGAATGCAGTTTGGTGACTGTGACATTATTGTCGTCCATATTTTGTACTCTAGCAATCTCTCCTGAGTCTCCTGGGGCGTCTGCAATGATTTTGACTGGGGCGTTGACGGCGATTTGGGGGATTGGTAGGGTTGGAGATTGATGATTATCGGCTTTTAAGCGAAGTTTTAGCAGTTCTACTGTCCATTTGATGTCGCTACTTAAAATTTGTTCGATTTGTTCTTCTGTTCCTGCTAGCAGTATGGCTGTGTGGCAGATGGGCATTGATAATATGCGTGAGTACAGAGAAGGACATTTTTCGATGAGTTTGGCTTGGCAGAGTAGGTTTCTCAAGTAGCGGACTATTTCTTTGGGAAAGCAGTGTTTGAGGATTTCTTTTACTTCGTTTTGGGAGACTGCGTTTTCTAAATCGAGTAATTTATAACCGAGTTCTAAGCCAGCTTCTTTGATTTTTCCGAGTTCGGCGGCGTGGACAGACCCGAATTCTACTATCTCTTTGGCTAGTGAGATTGTTTTGCTGCTGGTGAGTGGTGGGAAGTTGTAACTGTCTAGTTTGTTAGTAGTGGTAGATGGCATGGTGATGCTCTCTTTGTTGTGGGTTAAGTTGATTTGATTAATTGGAAAACTTTGTGTGTAGGTGAGGGCGTCAATTAGCTGCATTCCTACCGCACGCGCAAGCAGGGGGGGAACGGCGTTACCGATTTGTCGGTGT